>JAAWAV010000020.1 GCA_022792335.1 Lachnospiraceae bacterium | reverse complement strand
ATTACCTCATCAGTCTAAATCCAGTCTACACGGTCTACTATCAGGCTGATTGTTTTAAAAAAATGGAATCTTAGTGCTCCAAAAATATCTTTTCATACTTATTCGCTATTTGTTCCCAGCTATAGGCTTCTCTAATTCTCTTCTTTGCCTGCCCGCCGAGTTCAGCTCTCTTTTCTTTACTTATTCTGTCTGCCTTGTCAATCAAGGCTGCCAGGTTTCCCGTTTCTTTTGTCCAGTAAAGGGCCGCATCCTGTCCTACTTCTTTATTGAAACTAACCTTTAAAAGCAGATTTAAGTTCGTACTGCCGAGAGCTTCTAGAAGAGAGGGGTTTGTCCCTCCGACCTCGTGTCCGTGAAGATATCCATAGGCGTTCTCTCTGATTTTTCTGAGAAGTCCCTGGTGATATACTGTACCGACAAATTTAATCCGCCGGTCAGCTTGGAAATGAAGTTGATTTTCCAGCTTTTCCATAAACCGATCGTTGATGGTTGTAATGATCACCAAATCTTTTCCGGATTTTGAATTCATAAACTCTCTGAGCATAATTTCAAAATTGTTCTCCGGTACAAACCGTCCTACTACTAAATAGTATCCGTCCGATTTCAAATTTTTATCCTTCATCCATTTTCTATATTTGGCATCCGTTTCCGGTGATGAAGAAGAATCTGTCTCGGAACCATAGGCAATGAAAGTGGTTTCCGGATGATAAGAAGCATAGGTCTCACGCATATACTTTTCTATATTCTGACTATCACAGATCAACAAATCTGAATGTTTCACTGTCAAGCGTTCGGAAAATCGCCAATACTTTCGTACCAACCAACTCCATTTTCGCCGTAAATATTCATGTCCGTCCGGATTCGTATATATAACTCCCCCCAACTTATGAATCTTCCGCTGAAAATGTTTCATAAAAGGGCCAATCCGATAGGCAAGAATATAGACAACTGAATTTTCTATATGATTTTTTCGAATATACCGACAGCAGGCCTGCAAAGATGCAATATCATAAAAAATCGCCTGAGCTGCTCCTAGTTCCAAAGCCTTAATCTGAAAGCATCTCGCATTATGATATTCAAATTCTCCACTTTTCTCTGCCTTGCAGGCCACATGATATTTAAGCTCCCGGTGATTCTGGTGATACTCTGTCAGTTTATCTACAAAGGTCTCATACCCTCCGTAAGCACCCGGTATCCCTTTAGAACCAATTATAAATACATGACGCATGTCTTTCCTTCCGCGTTCTGATCAGGATGATTTTTATTCTGCTTCTTACTCAACCTTCGCAGCCGTTTTGACTACTCCGTCTCCTGAATAATAAATTCGATAGCCTGATACATTTCCTACCTCTTGATAATTATACATGCTTAATACATTTTCTTCAACCACATTTCGCTCATAAGTTACAACAAATTTGCATCCGAACTCCGAAGCTCGCCTGAAAATCAGCTCAAAATCTGGCATTCCGCTCTCCATTTCCAGATAAGTTCCCCACTGTTCTTCAGAAGCATCCATAATATAACCCTGCACGTTTCTCCCATACATGCTTCGGATCTCTCCAGAATACTGTCTCGCTTGACACAAAAAAGGCTCCGGAAGAATACAAGTAGGAGACGCTTCCAATTCCAACATAAAATCACAGACTTCTTCTACCGGCTTTGAGACCTTTTCCACATTCTTGATCAGCGGAAATTCACCATTTTGGTAAACGTTTGTCCCTTTAAAAAGGACAAATACAAATACAAAAAACATAAGAATCAGCTTATCTGCGGTTTTCCGGCAAGCCTGAACCAGCTTTGTTAGCGCATAAGCGATAATCAGTGCATCCGGGATTACCCAAAACAAGCGCCAGTAAACAATCTGATGGAACACCAAAAAATATAAGAGCGGATTTACAATACAAAACACCAGAAGCGCCACCGGATACAACAGTTTTTTTCTCAGCGTCTTTTCATAAGCGAAGAGATATAAATAGGACGCCATTGCCATAACAAGAAAAAAACCATCTCCGTAATACTGTTCATACCAGTATGTGATTTGAGACATTGCATCCTTCATGAACATTCCTCCCGTATCTTTTTCTGAATTTCTATTTGATCAGCGCATATACCAGGTAATATACCGCATTCGGGAGAATCATAGCCCAAAAATACAGCGTCGTTTTCCAACTCTTTTTAAAAATCCCATACAAAAATCCAAAACATCCAAGAAAAAGAGCTCCGATAATGACTCCCATCCCAGACATCAAGCAAAGAGAAAGATCTAAGAGCAACAAGCAGATATAATCATGCCTTTTGTTATACCGGTAAATCCACATACATAGAAGGATCATCGCCGGAACTCCAAGCCCTGCAATGACCGCCTTTCCCTGCCACAGGCGGGTCATCATAAAAGTCTCCGCGCTGTATACGGAAAAACATCCATAAAGATGCAAAAGCATCATCACAATCAAAAATACACAACGATGAAAGAAATCTTTCCTGAAAAGTTCACCGGAAAGCATCCACCACACACCAAAAATTGCTGTTAAAAGTGCCATTGGAAGGACTGTATGAGCAATTACTGTCGGAGAAAGCCCTGTCAGCTTTCCACAGTAGGCAAAATAAACTGCCCAGGGCGCCGTAACATCCTTACTCAGCTCTCCCCACCAACGTGCAATTTCATTCCCTGTGTTCGGATCCGTCAGAAACATCCGGTTTGTCCGAGCAATATCAACCGCATTTACCACAAATCTAGAATCATCCGCATTGGTATGCTGCCCCAAAAGTATCGTCAGAAAAAAAGCGATCACTAAAACTGCAGTAAACACTGCCATCACATTTTGCTCCGGACTCTTCCCTCCTCGGATAAAAGCCGGAAACCGCCGACAATAGAATCCATAACCACATAACAAAAGAATCCACGCGGAAAGCAAAACCACTACCACCAGAAAAGACATTTTCATCACTACAAGCGGTACAGTAATCAACTGGCAAAATGCCCAGATTGCTACCAGCCCCAACAAATATAACTTCGGCACAGTTTTCTCTATCTTCAGTGCTTCGCACAAGCCATTTCCGGCCAGATATGGTACAATCCAAAGCACCAACACTGCCAGAGTAATGTTTATTATTGACATATTACGTCCTCTGAGGTCCTACTCAACTCAAAATCACACTTCCTATCACTGGAACCTGATTCTGTCTGCAGATTTCGATTTCCTTCTTCAGCTCATCATATCTGGAGCCGTCAATCTGTTCAACGAAAACCACTCCATCTGAGGAAACCATAGCCTCCAGTGCTTCCGGATCATAAACGACAGATTTCCCGAAACGGACGATTTCTATATCTTTTTTTATCTGCTCACAGAGCATGGCCTTTACCTGCTCACATGCCTCATCTGAGCATACGCCAGTCAAGTAAACAGACTTCATATCCGATTTCTTCGCTCCAATTCGGATTCCAGCACAAATCATACGAATACGCTCTTCTTCTGAAAACCGTCCATTTTTTTCTCCAAAAGCAGAAGAAATCCAGCGATCCACACAGTCCAAAAACTTTCGTTTCGGGCGACCAAGAGGAAGGACTCCCAGATTGACAATACCAAACGGCCCTTCCAGGTCTTCTTTCACACGGAGTCTTGCAGACAGAAGATACCGACAGGCCAGATAACAGCATACCAGAAATACCCCTAAAACTGCTCCAAGCAGAATATATTTTTTATGGAACAGCTCCACCTGGACATTTTCTCCTACTTCGGGCGCATGCTCCGCATCCTTTTCTCCAACAACCGCCTCTCCTTCTTCTACCTCCAGAAGAGCATAATAATAGTTTTTCTGATTGTCCGTCATATTATTCACAAGGCCATTCATATTGTTAAGCAGACTATTGTAATCATTCTCCTGCTTTCTTTGCTCTGCCAGCAAATCTGTATTTGCACGCTCATAATATGACTCCTGAATCAGAGTAATGTCAAACTCCCCATAAAGCTTTTTCAAGTTCGAAGTGCCGTCTTGAATAATTTCCTGAAGAACTCTGGAAATCGCCTTGCACTCTTCCTCATCACGTCCCGCAACATAAACAGTCAAGATATCTGCAGAAGAACCAGTTCCTATCAGTTCTCCCACATAAGCGACGTTCATGTCATCTCCCAACACCGCCGCTACTTTTTCATAAACATCCCCGTCAGAGAGCATCATTGTATAGGAATTGATGATATCACCCGTATAATCCTTTGCCTCCACCACCGGATAGACCGCTTCGTAATGATTATCAATCAAATACTGAAGTCTTAAGTTCGGAACCTCATTGGGATTTAGCTGCATCCGAATAGAATTTGTATAATACTCCTTTATCAGCTCCATATTCTTCTGATAATCAAAATACGTATTAACAGCCGCCTGAACCACAGCAATTTCATTTTCCGTCAACACCACTTCATACTTTTCAACCTGTTCCTTTGCCGTAAGCGGTTTACCCTGTGTCGCCTTTTTGGCAGCCCCCAGATTTTTCATATATCCAACTCCCCCAAAAATCAGGGCTCCAAGCACCAGATATACCAAAATCAGTCTCCAGCGAAGCAAAATCCGATACAGCAGATCTTTAAGGCTTATGGTCATCTCATCCAGCTCATTCATAGTGATTCCCTTTCCACATTCTATTCTATCTTGCCCCGCTTCCACGGAACACCATCAAAATTGTTTTCAAAATAATTTTCAGATCCAGCCGCAAAGACCAGTTGTCAATATATTCCAAATCCAATTTCACAACCTCGTCAAAATCCTTGATATCGCTGCGGCCACTGATCTGCCAGAGGCCCGTAATACCCGGACGGAAACTGATCCTCCTCTTTTGATGATAATTATACTGTTCATATTCATCCACAGTCGGCGGTCTTGTCCCCACCAGGCTCATATCTCCCTTCAGCACATTCCAAAACTGAGGAAGTTCGTCGATACTGGTCTTGCGGATAAACGCTCCTACTTTTGTAATCCGTGGATCGTTCTCCATCTTAAACATCAACCCATTGACTTCATTCTGAGCCATCAGTTCCTTTTTCCGCTCCTCTGCGTCAGCATACATGGAACGAAATTTATAAAATTTAAAAATCCGTCCGTTGACTCCAACTCTCTTCTGACAGAAAATCAAGGGACCCTTAGATTCCAGAAGGAGAAATGGAGCAAGGATAACCCCGACAACCATTGTAATCGCGAGCCCTACCAGGGCCCCGGCAATATCTATCAAACGTTTGATGAGCACCATTCGATAGTCAAACAGTCGGCTGGAAAACGCTACTACATGATATTGCTCCAGATTATAAATCTGTTTCTTTCCATGTTGATCTAAATTGAAAAGATCTAGGCTCAGGCTTACCACCACGCCCATTTTTTCCATCTCCAGAATTAGATTCTTCAGAAAAGCCTCCTGTCTCTGGATCCCCTCCACATGAATAAATACTTCATCCACTACATGCTGAGTCGCGTAGTCCAGATAGGCATCCCCCTCATTTGATATAATTGGAACGCCAAAAGATTCTCTATCCCGGTTTTGCTCTCCTAGGAGTAAAACTCCCACAATCTCCCAGTGAACTTCTTTGGAAGTCCGAAAGCGAAACAAAATCTCTTCCAGCCTGTCCTCCGTAGTCACAATCAGAAGGCTCGTCTTTCTCTTAAACTTCAGATGAAAAACCCGCTCCCAGTTTCGGATAAAAATGTGCACCATCCAGATCAGACAGGTATTTACCACAAAAAAATACCCCATAACCAGTCGGGAGATAAACATCTCATTCTTGATAGAAAATCCTACAAACAGGGCCGCTGCAATCAAAACCAGATTATACTTCACACTCAGAACAATCTCCTGATAGCGATTTCTCCGGTAAAATCCATCAAACACTCTCAGAAAATAAAACGCCGCTACGTGGATTACTGCAATAACGCTGAAAAGAACGTCAAAATCCACGAAGTTTACAAACATGACAATACTTTGATATCGCAGTACGCCAGCAATAGCAAGACTACAAAAGGCCGCCAGCATATCTGCCAGGCAGACTACAAGTTCCATAAACTGATTTTTCTTACGGTACATACTCCACCCCGGTAACAATGATCCTGCCGTTTTATAAAACGACATTTTTTCCATTATACCACAAAACGGAACTTCCGCAATGGAAAAGCAATGTTTTCCTAATTTTTTTGTAATAATCTGCTGATTTTAATAGATTATTCAGGCTTCTTTACATGTAAATCACTTTTGATCTGTGTCGTACTGATTTCTGGCGTCCTGGGCAAATAAACCACTTCCACGCCTTCTTCCTTCAGGAAATCAAACTTTCCTCTCCAGTCATCCCCCATGGCAAAGATATTAATATGATATTCATATACATCCGTTCGTTTCTGTTCCCAGCCTGTTTCCGGAATCACCAGATCTACGTAACGGATAGATTCCAATAATATCTTTCTCTGTTCATAAGAAAAATAGCAGGTTTTACGCTTTTCTTTCCAATTAAATTCGTCCGTGGATAAAGCGACAACCAGATAATCTCCCAGAGCCCTGGCCCTTCTCAGAAGATGGATATGCCCATAATGCAGTAAATCAAAGGTTCCATAGGTGATTACCCGTTTCATTGCAGTCCTCCCCCTGCCGTCAGAGGCTCTTTTGTAAAATTCCTTAATGAAAAGTCAGACGCCAGCAAAGTCAGATTTGGATTATAATAAGGATCCCCCTTCTCCAAAATCTCTGCCCATCGTTTCCGGAAAGTTTCCACCTCGCTGTCAAAGCGAAGAATTTTTTCCGGTGTATCCTCAATCCCTCTGGATTTGGATTCATAATGATAAAGCTGGGCGAAGGGATTATAGACCACCAGTTTTCCAAGCGCCCGTACTTTCAGGCAATAATCAATATCATTAAAAGCTACCGCCATTCCCTCATCAAAACCGCCTATTTCCTCAAACACACTCCGCTTCGTCATCATGCAGGCAGCCGTAACCGCACTGTAGTCCTGGGCACACATGGAACGTAGGAAATACGTTTTCTCTCCTCGGTGAAAACCAATAAAAGTATGTCCGGCAATTCCCTTATAGCCTACCACAACTCCCGCATGCTGGATAGTATCATCATCATAGAATAATTGTGCCCCGACTATTCCCACTTCATCCCTCTGACAAAAACTCAGAAGCTCTTCAATGCAGTTCTTATTGATGAACTCCGTATCGTTATTCAAAAACAGCAGATATTCCCCTTTCGCATGAGGAAGAGCGAAATTATTAATCGCTGAAAAATTGAACCCTTTCTTTTTCCACCGAAGGACTCTGAGATTCTCATAACGGTCCTCCAGCTCCTGGTAACACCGGAAGGTCTCTTCCTCTGTGCTATTATTTTCCACAATCAACACTTCCAGTTTTTTATAGGAAGCCTTTTCCAGCAAAGATTTCACACACACACGCAGGTCGTCCGTATGGTCCTTACTGGGAATAATAACGGAGACAAGCGGTTCTCCTTTCACCGGATAGCGTACCCGGTAAGTTCCCGGCACTTCATTTTCCTCCACTTCCACCGGGCCGATTCCTGTCCGCTCACAGTGCGCTTTGATGGCTCTCGCTCCTGCTTCAAAGGCATATCGCTTCGCTTCCGGATCCTCTGCCGTAGAACCGGCGCTTACCCGCCAGTGGTATAAGACCCTGGGAATATGACAGATGACTTCCGCCTGCTCCGTACAGCGGAAAATAAAATCATAGTCCTGGGAACCGTCAAACTCCTGCCGGAATCCGCCAACTTTCTCTGCCAAAGATCGTTCCACCACAAATAAATGAGAAATATAATTCATGCTGCGAAGCAGATCCGGATTAAAATCCGGTTTAAAATGGGCGTCGAAATAGAAAGCCCTTCCTTTCTTCATCGTCAGTTTATCTTCATCGGAATAGAGCACCTGCGCCTTTTTTCCTGCTTCTGCCTCCTGGTTGATCCGGAGCGCACACTCATAAAGCGCATCCTCCGAGAGCATATCGTCATGATCTAACAATACAAAATAATCTCCCGTCGCCATGGAAAGCGCGGCATTGGTATTTCCGGCAATCCCCAGATTCTCCGAAAGACGGACATATTTCACTCTTTTGTCCGCCTTCTGATATGTTTCCACCTGTCGAAACAGTCGATCCTCTTCCGCTGTCCCGCTCCCGTCCGCCAGACAAAGTTCCCAGTTTCCATAGGTCTGTCTCTGTACAGATTTTACCATTTCCGCAAAGAGGCGCTCCGGCGTCCGGTAAAGGGGAACCAAAATACTGAACTTTGGCATAACCGCAAAACTGGCTTTTCGCTGGCTGGCAAGCTCTGCTGGAGACGGCTCTACCTGGATACGCCAGTCATGATACTGATCCCTGCTTTTTTTCAGCTTTCCAGACAGTTTCTTAAAAAATGCCTTCCAGCCATATTGCCTTAAAATAGCCATGCCCCGGCCAATGGTGTCTGGCCGGAGCAGGAGACGGAGTCGGAGGAAGGGAGCGGCCTTCTGCGCCTTCGTTCCTCCGGCCGTCAGTTTTCCTTTCATGGTTTTCCCCTCTGCGTGAAAGACGATTTCATACGTATCTTCCGCATCGTAGGGAAAAGAAATACAAAACCCCAGCTTCAACTGGCTTTTTCCCAGGAAAAACTCCCGGTTTACATCGAAACGCCCCGCATCTGTGCGGGTAAAGGGTATGCTCCCGCTCTTTTTTCCGACAATCTCAATCCCCACGGGGACCTCCGGAGAGTCGCTGACCGCCCACCCGGAAACTACCATCTCAGAAGTTCCCGTTTTGATATGATCGATATAATACTTCACGGTTTTCACCCTCCGTTCTTTTCTTCCTTTTAATACTCCTTATACAAAATATCCAAATCACAGTATCCAGGGACCCCAGCTACCTGCCCCCTCTCCGTAAACTGCCACATGGTTACCCGTGAGAGGTTGGTATAATTCCCGCCCTCATAGCCGGTCGCATATACCTGTTGCTTCGTGGCAAGGTCGCTGAAATCCATCACCGTATCGCTCCAGCGGTATCTGGCCAGCCAGATATCGTAAAGAGAGGCCAGCTCCGTATAATCAAAACAAGTACGGAGTTTGTTCGGGCTTCCGTATACGGCCGGAATATATCCCGCCGCCCGGATCTCCTCACAGAAGGCCTTCGCCATCGCCATATTGTTTAACTTAGACGCTGTATTCATGTGCTCTTTCCGTTCCAGGTCAAAGGCAATCGGATACGTAACCTTATATCCTTTCAAAAGGCTGACCGCATACCGGGCTTCCGCTCTGGCCTCTTCCGGAGTAGAAGCATAATTATAAACATAGCCTCCAATGGGGATCCCGTTGGCTGCGGTTCCCATGAGATTATCATCCAGGGATTTGTCTTTCTGTATATAAATTTTCGTTCCGTCTATCTCACGGCCTGCCTCGTCCTTCTGAGTCAGACGGAACATGGCAAATTCCACCCCGTCCTCTTTTGCCCGTTTCCAGTTGGTCCCTCTCTGGTAATTGGAAACGTCGATCCCCCATTTTACAGACCGCATCGGCGTAAATAAAATATTCTCCGTACTGCCCGGTACATTCTTCCCCTTTTTGACCAACCGGATTTCAATGCCTTCCAGACGTTTGGAATACTCTGTACTCCCGCAGGCCTCCCCGTTTTTGGCCCAGCCGGTCCAGCCGAAGGTCTGTACATGGGTCCGGTAATAAACGTCGTATACAGTCGCCATCTCTCCGGTCAGCTCAATTTCAATGGCCTCCAGACGCTTGGATTTTCCGGTCGTACCGCTTAACGCTCCGTTTTCCACCCAGTCCTGCCATCCGAAGGTCTGCACATGGGTCCGATACCGGATACCGCCCTGGGTATGAGTCAGATTGTCCAGGACAATTTTGATCCCCTCCAGACGCTTGGACTTTCCGGAAGTCCCGCTCATGGCCCCGTTTACAACCCAGTCCTGCCATCCAAAAGTCTGCACATGAGTCGTATACTTTAAAAGAATATGTTCCAGAAACGGATCTTCCGTAGGGCCCGGCGCCTTTCCGCCCTTGTCCACAAGGACAATCTCGATGGCCTCCAGACGCTTGCTGTAACCGGAAGTTCCTGCCACCTCTCCGTTTTTGGCCCAGTCCAGCCACCCAAAGGTCTGGCTGTGGACTCTGTAGTAAATATCATAAGTTTCTGCCATCTGGCCGGTCAGGCGGATTTCGATGGCTTCCAGACGTTTGGATTTGTTGACCGTTCCGCTCAGCTCTCCGTTCCCTACCCAATCCTGCCACCCGAAGGTCTGCACATGGGTCCGGTACTGAATGCTGCCGTCGATTCCCTTCGGATTGTTCAGCCAGATTTTAATCCCTTCCAGACGCTTGGATTTATCGACCGTTCCGCTTAAAGACCCTTCCGGAACCGGATCCTGCCAGCCAAAAGTCTGCACATGGGTACTGTAAACAAGCCTGGACGCGTCTCCGTAACGTGCAAAAACATCCTCTGTCTCTGCAGCCGTTTCCTCCTCTGAGGTTGTCTCTTCCTCCAACGTCGTTTCTGTCTCTGTATCAGACTCCTCCGGCGTCGTTTCCACCGCCGCAGTTGTTTCTTTCCCCGTAGTAGTCTCTACTGCTGCCGTCGTTTTTTCCTCTTTCGTAGTCTCCTCTTCTACAGTCTCCTCTTTTGCAGTCGTTTCCTCTTCCGTCGTACTTTCTTCTACGATGGTTTCTTCTTCCAAAGAAGTCTCCGGATCTATAGACGATTCTTCCCTTTCTGTTTCCTTGGCCAAAGAAGATTCTTCCGTGGAACCCCCAGGAACCGTTTCAGCCGCCAGACGGCTTTCCTGCGGAAGTCCTTCCGGTTCTTCTTTCACTCCTGCCGCGCTGACAGCCATCACCTGCTGAAGAAACAGACCTGCAGCCAGCATCACAGGAAGCCATTTTCTTGTGTGCTTTTTTTTCATTAAAATTCCTCCAGTTTCACCTATGCCTTTCGTGTCACGTTCTACAGCATATCATAATTCTGTCATACCGTCCAGTGTCAATTATTTCCCCTCATATCGTTTCCCCGATTGCAAGAGAGGAAACCCGTCCCTGATTTCTGTCCTTTTTCTTATAGTTTTCCCAAAAGAAACAACAGACGAAGCTGAATCTCATCCCCCGGCCTGCTTCTCAGCCTGTGAGGATAAAAAACTTTTTTTATCTGTATAAGAATTTTCTTTTCACGGTTTACAAACATCCGAAGCATTCTCTGATCTGGAACAGGCAGCTTTTTTCCAAAAAGACTGTCAAAATCCTCCAAAAGTCTCCAGCTTTTCTCCAGAGAATCACCTTTCAGAAAATGCTGGATTCGATACCTGGCAAGTGCAAGCCGCCCACTTCCTCCAAAGGAAGTGGTACTCCCATGCCTTCGGTAAAAAGCCGTCGATGTTTCATCATAAACAATTTTTCCAAATGCCGTGCAGATTAAAAGCAACCAACTGTCTTTCGCACTCCTTCCCGGCGGAAGATTGTCCGCCAGAAAATCTCTGGCACAGCGATTCATTGCCATGGTAAATCCCCAGGTCAGGCACTGATAACATACATCTTTTAACTTCCAGTTTTTTTTCACCGGATCAGATTTTCTAAGAATCTTTAAATTCTCGTCACAGTAGTCAAAGGCTGATGCATATAAAACGGGCCGGTTGCTTTCCTCCCGTTCCAGCATAGCTACGGCCCGCTCCACCTTATCGGCATGCCAGCGGTCATCCTGATCACAGAAAAAAAAATAGTCCCCCTTCTGTCGCCCGGACAGCAGACGGAAAAAACCCTCTGGATACCCTATATTTCTTCCACGCTCCAAATGGATTCTGTCGTCCTGGAAACGTTCAATCACTTCCACCGTTTTATCTGTGGAACCATCGTCCCGGATCCAGATCTCCAAATTGCTATGGGTCTGCTCCAACAGACTTTCCAGTTGTTCTCCGATATAGGCTTCTCCATTGTACGTTGACAAAAGAATAATCGCTTTTTTAGTTTTCATCTGAATGTTCTCCGATTCCTTTCCGAACTCCTATATAAAAGAAAAGATCCAACAGCGCCATCGAAAGAATATAGCTCAAAGAAGCTCCGCGGATCCCCCACTGCACAGTCATCCAGTGAGAGAGCAACCAGGTTTCCACAAAAACAATTCCATAGGAAAAAAAGATGTGGCGCTGTTTCCGCATGACTGTCAGAGAATAATACAACGCAGTACTGATGGCAAACGCTCCGCCTCCGGCTGTCAGGATCAGAAGCTCCGTCTTATAACTGGATAACTCGATTCCATATAGCATCTCCAAAACCGGAATCCCGAGAAACCAGGCAGCAGATAGCGCTACAAAAAGACAACATACAACTGCCAGAACAATTCTTCTCAGAATACAAATAAATTCCGGAATCTGTTTTCCGTTCCAGCAGGCGGCCTGTCTGGTCAAAAGCGGTTTGAGAACAAACCCTGTCATCAGATTAATGGCGGCTACCGGCATAAACACTGCCCCATAGTAGGTCTGATACCGATAATCCATGGTTCCTTTGATGGCATATCTAGAAGCATTGATGATATACATGCTCATAAAAGAACTGACAAACAGGGGAAAACAGCTTTTTATAAGAGAAGGAAGTCTGTCCCACTTAAAAGGTCGTCTGTCTGTTTCAAAATACCGCATTGGAAACATATCCAGGAAAAAAACTCCAAGACCGGTGGCTAAAACCATAGCCGCTGCCGCCGCTTCCAAGGACTTCACTGTCCAGAGCACCATTACAAACGCTGCCGCCGCAAAAAGCGTCCGGAAACAGATAATTTTTCCTGATAAGTCCAGTCGCTCTTTTTTCTGGTACATCGCTTCGTAAACATCCCCGAAGGCTTCCAGAACCTTTACCAGGCACATGGCGAACATGACAGTCGCCACATGAATTTGTTCCAGATGTAAAGCCGCATATCCAAGGCTCACTAGAAGCATAAGCGCGCAGGTAATCGCCCGGAGAGAAAGATAATCCTGAAAGCAATAAAGATTTCTGCTGTCTGATACTTGAAAGGTTCTCACCTCAAAATATCCTACTGCAATCAATACCTGGGAAGTAGTCAAGGCAATGGTGAAAATTCCGTTCTCCGTATCTCCCAAGACTCTGGTCACAAAAATCGTAAACAACATTGAAATAAAAGAATACACTGTGCTTCCAAGGGTATTCCAAAAGACTTGCTTTTTCATTGTACTGCTTCTGGTGATTTTTTCCTCAATTTTCAATTGCCGTCTCATTCCCCGCCGCAAAGCTCCGTCTACTTAATCACATACCGATATGCATACATTTCCAGATTTTCAATCTGAAACACATTGGGACGTTTCAAAGGCTGCCAAGATTTGTCCGGTACCATATAATTTTTTCCGTACATTCTCCGGAGATGATCCTCCCTGTCCTTCGGTACCATCACGGAAATTCCGCCGAGTTTTTTTACAACAGGAACCACCGGCGGCACCAGCACCGTTCTCGCATCCAGTCCGGAAAACCGGTAAACTTTTTCCGAAACCTTCGTTTCTTCCACTTCCTTGTCTGTATAAAACTCATAGTGGAACATTTTATCCCCTTTTCTCTGGTACATAAACAGATCCACAAACACACCCTTCCATCGCCAGGACTGTTCTACCACCTTTCCAAAGGCAAAGTATTCCTTATGAAGCTGAAACCCTCTTTTCTTCAGGCTTTTTTTCACCTGATCCGAATAATTCTCTCCCATAATGGAAAAATCAATATCAAAATCGTGTTTCAACAGCCTGCCCTCTCTGTGGAGGCCGAGCAGCGTACCAAAATCCACCCAATACTCACATCCGGCCTCTCCCATGGCCCGATGAATTTCCGTGAGGCAGGCCATTCCATTTTTCTGCATACTCCGCCCCATAAACTGCAAAGCCCGGTTCTTAAGCCAGTACATGGGTCTGGTATAATAAAGTCCTGTTCGTTTCAAAAACCCCACTATTTTCTTAACCATATCTTCGTTTCCTTTCTGAAATCATTTCCGGTATCAAAGCGCCGCCCGAAAAAAGCCCAACATTTTTTTTGCAAAAAACCGGGAACCAACAAAAGCCCGGACCATGTATATGGTTGCCCGTCCCTTATGTCCCTTCTCAATCTCGGAAAGCCCCTGATTAAAAAAGTCGTTACTTCGGCAATAGGCCCGGCTATTTCTGTCTGTACAGCTCTTTTTCAGCATCCGCGCCGCCCTCCCTTTGTCATAAGGCTGCTTTTTCTGATAACACTGAATCAAATACCGGGATATCAGATATTGCTTTAACAGACTACTTCTCGAAAGACTCTGGCTTGTCATCCGATAAAAAAGCGCTACCCGGTTCAAATTTCCCACCTGGTATCCAGCCTGTATGGCCCGAAGAATAAAATCATAATCTTCACACAGAGGGATGTCCCGGTATCCCTTTAACTGTTCATATACCTCTTTTCTTACCAGCCAGGAAGGATGGGGAATACAGTTATTATATACAATTTTGTCACGAATTTCTTCCGGAGTTAATGGAAGATTGTCATAAATAAAAATCGTATTTCCTTCTTCATCCACTGATTTCAGATAACTTCCCAGAAGATCCAGTCCCTTTTCCTGCGCTTCCGACAGTTGCCACTCAAAACGTTTGGGAACACAGATATCGTCCGCATCCATCCGGATGACATACTCTCCTTTTGCATAACGAAGCGCCCGATTCAGACTCTTCACCAAGCCCATGTTGGTTTTGTTTACATAAAAAGCAATTCTGGAATCCCGCTCCAAATACTCCCGGACAATCTTTTTGTGAAGCTCATTGAAGGGATCGTCAAGTACAATAATAAACTCAAAATTCCGGTATGTCTGAGCCAGCACAGATTCAATGGCCTGGCGCAGACAGTATTCATTTTCTCTGTAGCTTGACATAATGACTGAAATCTTCTTTTCCATAAATCACCACTCACCACAAGTATCTGCCTGAAAGCATCATCTACCCAAAATGGTTGCCATACTGAGAAACAAAATCATGGTATGCAGTACCAGGATTCCTCCTGCCGCAGTACGGCTATCCAGCGCTGCACCAAAACCGGTTTCCACTCGGAAGGAAATCAAAAACAAAGGCAACACAGGAAGCCAGTAGCGTCCCTGCAGTCCTGCCAAGACCGTCTCGCCAATATCGGTCCAGGTATATCCTGTCGCCACAATCAGAAGCGTCACCACTGCAACAATGCTAAATCCTGCTACAGAAAATCTGGTGTATCTTCCGCTCTCTTTCTGTCTCTCTTCCCCGCAAACTGCCCACACCAGAAGCAATACAAACAACATAACAATCACAAACGGCACTTCCTGATTCACATACCCCAGTTTTCCGCCTATCATTGTTGTGAAGTAGAAATCCAGGTTATTCCATAGGGTATTCAAAATCAATTGAAGAAAACCTGGAAAGTCAGTAAAAGCATTCATAATCGAATATTTTGTACTGACAATCCCTTCCGGATTCGTATATCGCGCCACGCTCCCCATACAAAAGATGCAAAACATAAGGAAAGAGGCCGCCAGTACTCCGCTCTTTACCATCCACGCTGCTTTCCTGTCTTTAAAATTCGACGAAGGAATCGCCAGGCAGAAAAAGCAAAGGGGCAGGTAAACTACCTTTCCCGGCGCCAGCAAGGCTCCCGCCGCCACAAGAAGAGCTGTCTTTTTCCAAGTGATCGTCTCTCCTGAACAGGCTAAATTCATACACAGTGCTATAAAAAACATGGCAAGAGCAATGACAATGCCGTCATAGGAGCAGGAGGCAAACAAATGCTCCGTCATGGGCAGAAGCGCGACTACAAAAAAAATCTTTTTCCATCGTGGCAAAAGTCTGATTGCAAAGTATACGAGCAAAACAGCCAACCCATAGTTAAACAAGCGTCCCATATAAAACAAGGCCACATCACTGAGTCCAAGCAACCTGGCCATTGTGATTCCCACAGCCGTTCCCATATATAAACCGGGAAACGCATTCGTCACTGGAACCGGCTCTTCTCTCCAGACTACAGAAGTATCCGAACAAAAAAGGAGATTTCCGGAATACTGCCAACCATAGGCCTCCATACTCGGTATCCGGGCAACATACTGAAACTCCCTGTCTCCCTGCCGTTTCGTAATATAAGCCGCCAGACTCCCCTCCTCATCCCGGAAAATTCCTCCGTTGACTTTTTCCACTCCCATCAAACGGTCGGAATAGTAACTTGCTGTATAGTAATGGGCAAATTCATCCGGAACAGTTCCCGGAGGGAAAACCAACAGATAACCAATCCCCAGAACCACTGCCAGAAAAAGATAGATTCTGTGTTCTTTAAGCGCTTTCCCCTTCCTGTGCCAAAGCCGGCAGAGTGATGCAAACATCAAAAACGAAAGCCCCCAAAACACAATCGTAAGAAGCAGCGACAATTTAGACTGAATATACACATTCATCCGCATTCCGCCGAGAACTACCCCGCCGTTTAATCGACATTCTCCCTGATTTTCTCCTCTGTCTGCTCCAATCAGGGCAACTGGGGTTTCTTCCGTAAGGCCGGTTCCACGAATTACCAATTCATATTCTATTTCCCGGTCCGTCAGAACCGGTCGATCTAAAACGATTCTGTATAACTGGCAATCAGAAAACTCTGACAAGGGCACCTGCCTCCAATAGACATACGCCTCAGAACCTTTCTCACAAATCCCAACCTGCAGATATCCTTCTTCATAGCGCTCTCCATAGGTTCCCACTGCAAATTCAATCGCCAAAATCCCCCGGTCCACCACAAAATCCTGTCTGACCTCGCCTCCAACTCCAAGAGGCGCCATCGCATACTGGCTCTGTTCGTCCGAATGGATAAACCGATAACCAGTTGTATACAAAGGGCCTATGGCCGACAGAAATATACTTATGCTAAACGCAACAAAAACAAGGCTACCTACGCCCCATTTTATCACGGTTTTTTCCTTTTTTGAAAGTTTTTCGCCCATGGCTGCCCGCATGCCGATTCCAAAGGTAACGCTCATGCAGAAAATGCAAAGCAGCCAATAGCCAAGTTTATGAAAAGGCTTCGCCTGAAGAACAGACATTGCCACATCGCCTGCCAAAGTCTCTCCATTGTAACAGGCTTCTCCATCTCCATAGACATCGCCGGAAGAAACATACAGTTCCCCCTCTCCTTCCATGGAAAATTCAATTCTGTATCTCTCTCCTTTTTTTACAGGGACTGCTTCTGAGAAGAAAAACTCTGTCTCCTGAGACTCTCCCTCTTTTACAGACACCTGCTCTTCTCTCAATAGTTCTCCGTCTTGCTGATACAGGCGTACTTTAAGCCGGCCTTCCAGTAACGCAGCATGGCCCCGATAGAACCGGACCCCACTTATGATTTCTTTTCGGCTGAGAAATTCCTGACTTAACACATGTCCTTTCAGCTCATAACCTTTTGCCGCTTTCTCATAGCCTCCGATATAAGTTTCTTGTATATGCCTCCGATATCCGGAAGCGATCTGTCCTTTTAAAACTGCATAATAAAACCCCAGGAATGCCAAAAAAACAAAAAGAGCCAGACAGCTTCCGATTATAATCGCTCTTTGGACCCTGGTTTTCTTTTTCATTTATCCGTCTCCTTCATAGAATCCGGAAAGCAGCGTAACGTCTGCTTTCCGGATCTTTTACATATCAATATGGCTGTCCGTTTTAAAGGAACGGATCTGTCGGATCCCAGCGCTGATTTGCCGGAATCGGAGCCACCACAGGACGATCAAAAGGTCCTGCATTCTCATCATTATAAACAATTACCGTGGTTCCAATCGGACATCTGGTATATACCCAGTATGCTTCCCCACATACCAGACGGATACATCCGGCCGACCGGATCACACCCAAACCGTTATAGCCCTCTGTATTCAGCGTACGGTTATTTCCATTCACCTCATAGGTAACGGAGTGGAACAGGAAATTTTCCCCTGCCGTCAGTCTGGTTGCAAACTGTACATAGGTTCCATTAAACATCGGTTGCCAGCGATATTTCGCCGGAGTACGGAAGGTCCCCAGTGGGGTGTCATCGCCGGTGGAACACAACATTGCCTTCACCGGAATGATGTATCCGTTTCCTGCATCGTAAGCATAAACTGTCACACAGTTCATCAGCTTATTCACCCTGATCTGATAACTGCTCTGAGGTCCGATGATACTGTCTATATTCTGGCAAAGCCGTCCGTCCTCATAAAAATAATACTTATAGGCGCCAATATACTGCCAGCCAGTCACAGGTTTACCATTTACCAGATAATATCTTTCACCGTCAATTCTCTCCCAGCCGGTGCCCCCTCTTCTGGTAGCCCTTCCGGAGAAATAGACTTTTGTACCGCCTAAATTATAATAGCCGGGACCAGTATATTCCATATAGCCGCCGCCGATTTCATAGGGCACAGTATCCTTTGGTCCGATGACGATCTGAATGGCTTCAATTCTGAGTCCAAGGCCCTCGGTTCCCGCCTTGTCTCCATTCTTCACCCAGCCCATCCAGCCAATGCTCTGAGCATGAACCCGATAATAGATATCGCAGGCTTTTCCCAGTTCGCCGGTCAGTCTGAGCTGAAGCGCTTCCATTCGTTTGGATTCCCTGGTAGTTCCACAGTAAGCTCCGTCTGATACCCAGTCCATCCAACCGTAAGACTGTACATGGGAACGATACTCAATGGATCCGCTTAACTGGTGATTCCCTGTTATACGAATCGCAAACCCTTCCATTCTTCTGGACTTTCCGATGACGCCGGATTCTGTACCGTTCACGGTCCAGGGCTGATCCCCGAATGTCTGCATATGAGTCATATAGTTAATGCCCGGTCTGGAAGCAAAATATCTCGCAGTAGAGCCGGGGGCCTCTCCGCCCTTCTTTACCAGCTGAATCTCGATACTCTCCAGACGTCTGGAAAGGCCGGAAGTTCCCGCTTCTTCCCCGTTTTTCGCCCAATCCAGCCAGCCGATGGACTGTACATGGACCCGGTAATATACATCATAGGCCTCTGCCAACTCTCCTTGCAGGCGGATGCGAATAGCTTCCAGACGCTTGGACTGCCGCTCCGTTCCGCTCATGGCTCCGTTTTTCACCCAGTCCATCCAGCCGATTCCCTGTACGTGAGTCTGGTACTCTATGTCACCTTCCAGCTTGGTATTTTCAATCTTAATTTCAATACCTTCCAGACGCTTGGACTTCCCTTCTGTTCCATTGCGTTTTCCGCCATCGCTCCAATCCAGCCATCCAAAAGTCTGGACATGCGTACGGTATTTGATCACTGCCTGATCTTCTTCCGGCTGTGTTTCTGCTTCATAGTTTTCTACCGTCTCCGTGTCTGTCCCTTCTTCTGTCTCTTTGGCAGTTTCCCCGACAGTTTCTTTTTCTGTTTCTTTGACGGTTTCCGTCTCGCTCTCCTTGACGGTTTCTTTTTCTGTTTCTTTTACTGCTTCCGTCTCTTTGGCAGTTTCCGTCTCGACAGGTTCTGTCTCTGCCGGAGCTTTGGTCTCCTCTTCCCGAACTTCTGAGGAAGATTCTTCCGTTTCAGAAGCCGTCGTTTCCTGACTGCTCTCTTCTGTCGTAGTCTCCTTCTCCGACTCTTCCGAAATCCCATTCTCTGCACTGCTCTCTGTCAAAGCTTCGCTTTCCAGCAGTGTTTCTCCGGTCCCTGCTGCCAATGCCTGTGCAGGCGGCAGTACTGCCATACTGAATACCCCGGCTGTCACCAACATGGTTTTCAGCCATTTCCCTCTTCGTTTCATTTTCCTCTCCTTTCGCATCTATTTTGCCTTTTATTTTACCATACCTGTCTCTAAAATACATCTTAATTTTTTCACAACAAACTATCTGGGTGATTATCGTTTCAGATAAGCCCTTGCCGTAGAACCGGGAGCTGCGCCTCCCTTCGGTACCAGCATAATCTGGATTCCCTCCAGGCGCTTACTCATGCCTTCTGTGCCGGCTGCCTCACCGTTCTTCGCCCAGTCCAGCCAACCATAGGTCTGCACATGGACTCTGTAATAGACGTCATACTGTCTGGCCATCATCCCGGTCAGCCGAAGCTTAATAGCCTCCAGACGTTTGGACTTTCCTTCCGTTCCGGAGAGTTTTCCTTCTGACACGTAATCCTGCCAGCCATAGGTCTGCACATGCGTACTGTATTCCAGACTTCCCGCCTCATGCTGTCCCAGGATAATCCGGATTCCTTCCAGGCGTTTGGACTTTCCTTCCGTTCCAGATACGGTACCATTGGCTACATAATCCTGCCACCCATAAGTCTGCACATGCGTCTGATAATAAATATTGTTAATTTTCACATAGGGCATTTCCGTATTGCCAGGAGCCTTGGCGTTTTTCGCTACCAGCCGGATCTCAATGGCTTCCAGGCGCTTGCTCAGTCCCTCTGTACCCGCACTCTCGCCGTTTTTCGCCCAGTCCAGCCAACCGAAGGTCTGAGCATGGACTCTGTAATAAACATCATAACGGGCCGCCATCTCTCCAGTTAATTCAATTTGGATGGCTTCCAGCCGTTTCGACTGGTTGGTCGTACCGCTGAGTTCTCCATTTGCTTTCCAGCCCTGCCATCCGATACTTTGTACATGGGTCTGGTAACGGATTCCTCCGGAATATCCCTGACCATCCAGGCAGATCTGGATCGATTCTAGGCGTTTGGAGGAATCGATCGTACCACTGAGCGCCCCGTCTGACTTCCAGTCCTGCCATCCGATACTCTGTACATGGGTCTGGTAACGGACACTTCCTGCTCCCACTGTTACTTTACAGGTTTTCTTCAGATTTCCGGCAGTCGCCGTAATCTCCGCCGCTCCGTTTCCTACTGCCACAACTCTTCCCTCATGTACCTGGGCTACTGACTCATTGGAGCTGCTCCAGGCAATGGCCGCAAGGGTATCTGTCGCATCGGAAGGCGTCAAATTTCCCACTGTAAGCTGTATACTTTCCCCAATTTCCAGATGACAGGAGCTGTGATTCAGAGAAAAATCAGTAATTGGAGTGACCAGCCGTTTTGCCACCACCGGTACTCCCGCTTCCGGAAGAGTTTTCGTCGTCTTGGCTCCGGAAGCATTTCTTACCACATAGTAGACGGTCCCGTTTTGGGCATATGCTTCCGTAATCGTTTCGTACCCGGTCAGATCAGGAGAAAGATTGAGCCAGCCTCCCTTTCCTTTTATGATCGGTCCTTCCAGTTCTCTCCAGTAATAATTATCAAACCTGGTGGAAGTACTGCTCAGAGACGAATCGTCCCAGACACTGTGTCCCGTTCTTCGAATCGCCGCGTCGCTCAGCAAAAAATTGTTATGACGCACCGTCTCCGTAACGCTTCGTCCAAGTACCGGATCGTCCCAGGTACAGTCCAGATGATACCAGTTCCCGTCTACCAGAACCAAGTTCCAGGCATGATTGATTCTGCTTCCGGCCACAAACCGCGTATCGATCCCGACTTCTGATGCCAGATAGGAAAAAGCCAGCGCGTATCCATGACACACCCCCAAGCCTTCCACCAGGACACAGTAAGCAGTGTAGCATCCTCCTCCGCCTGAAGTTCCAGCCGGCTGCCAGGTTGTTTTCATGGAATAAGTCGTATTCATAACCAGAGCATCGTGGATTACCATCAGTTTTTCAACATCTGTCATTCCCGATTCCACTCTGCTAAGGATTTCTGCCCGACGCCGTTCCATCGCCCCTTTCATCTCACGAACCTTTGTTTTGTCCGATTCCAGATAGTTCCACGTTACGTCAAAGACAGTTCCCGAAGTATTGTATCTGACGCTGTAAGAATTTCCCACATAGAAGAGTTCCGGCGAATGGTTGATCACATTCGTCACCATCACCTTTACTTCCGGTACTGAAAGCGTCCAGCGGGACAGGTCTAAAGTCTGCTCAATCCCATTCAGACTGTTATAAATGGCCTGCTCCGCCCCCTGCCAGTTCGAACTAGCCGCATATCTGGGAATGTTATTTTCCTGGGGAAACTCACCAAACTGGTACAGGCTTATATGTTCTTCCTGCGTATAGTAAGGCTCCTGTTGTGCCTCTGCCGCCAAAGACAGGCTTTCTTGCTGTGTCTTTACCCCTTCCAGTATCTCTGTTTCCGGGGGGACTGTTTCTTTTGTTTCCTGCTCTTCAACTTCCGGAGCAGTCGTTTCCGCATCTTCCGTCTCATCCTCTTCGGCCTCTGAAAGGGTCGTCTCCTCTGTCTCCCTTGTCTCTGCCTCTGAAGCAGATGTCTCTTCTATCTTCGTCTCTTCTGCCTGCGTAGATTCCGGCTTTCTTTCTGTCTCAGTAATTTCTGCTTCCGGAGCAACTGTCGTATCCTCCGCAGATTCCGGCCGTACTTCTGTCTCCGCCCCGGCCTCTGGCTGCAGCCCTGTTTCCAGGCGAAGGGATTCCGACTCTGCCCCAGCTTCACCGGCGCTCTGCGGCTGTTTTGCAAATGCTGACACCCCCGTACAGAAGAACAAAGATGCCGCCACCCCCATCGCGATGACTTTCTTAACTATCTTTCTGCCTTTTCTCATCTCTTACCTCTACCCCCTTTTTATATAACGGTTTGCTGTACTCCCAGGCGCCGCCTGCCCCTTCAGAACCAGGACAATCTCGATGGCTTCCAGCCGTTTGCTGTACCCTTCTGTTCCTGCTTCTTCTCCGTTCTTCGCCCAGCCGAGCCAGCCATAGGTCTGCGCATGAACCCGGTAATACACATCGTACTTGGACGCCATCTCCCCGGTCAGACGAATCCGGATAGCCTCCAGACGTTTGGATTTTCCGCTGGTTCCACTCAATTCCCCGTTTTTCTTCCACGTATTTTCCCAGCCATAGGTCTGGACATGGGTCTGATATTCTACCCCGGCACTCAGAGATGTCGGATTGTCAAGCCGAATCTTGATTCCCTCCAGGCGTTTAGACTTTCCGCTGGTCCCACTGGTCCCGCCATTGTAAACCCAGTCTTGCCAGCCATAGGTCTGGACATGAGAAGTATAAGCGATATTTAATTTTACCCGGTAAGGAGTCTGTGTACTTCCAGGCGCCTTTCCGCCTTTGGGCACCAGAACAATCTGAATCGCCTCCACCCGTTTGCTGCATCCTTCCGAACCGGCGCTCTCCCCATTCTTTGCCCAGTCCAGCCAGCCATAGGTCTGAACATGAGTCCTGTAGTAGATATCGTAGCGGTTGGCCATCTCGCCTGTCAGCTTAATCTGGACAGCCTCCATCCGTTTTAGCTCATTGGTAATTCCAGCAACTGCTCCGTCCTTTACCCAGTCCTGCCAGCCGTAGGTCTGCATATGTACTCGGTAGGTAACGCTGCCGGAAGCAACCGGATTCGTAAGCTGTACCTTTAAGGCCTGCATCCGTTTCGAGCTTCCCACAGAGCCGCTCTGCTCTTCGTCATACCGTATGGAATCCCAGCCTTTTCCCTCCACATAGGCAGTATAGCCGATAAGCTTTCCTGTCGCATCGCTGTCTCCGAAATTGCCGCTGCCTCCGATTTTATTGTATCCCGGCACTGCATATCCGATGATATGGGAGTCCGAACGCGCATACCTTCGTTCTTTTACGGAATCACTGGTATTCCCCTCGATGGTTTCCACATAGTCTTTCGAAACTCCCGTGACAAGCCCCACATGGTTTACAATGTTATCGTTTCCTCCCGCGTATTTGAAAAAGATCAGATCGCCTCTCTGAGGAGTATAGGAGGTATCGTCCCGCTCAAACCAACGCCCCCGGTTCAAGTACCAGCTCCTCATGGTCGGCGTATAGGAATGAAAGCGAAAATTGTCCGTAGATATCCCGGCCTGATCGGCGCACCAGCTTACAAACATGGCGCACCAGGCGGCTGACGCGTAAAAAGATTCATCACCGTTGATATAGTTTCCGTACCAACTTCCGTATTTTGTCTTACCTTCGGAATCAATCTGGTATCCTACCTGAGTCTTTGCAATTGCCAGAATATCTTCCTTGTTATTTCCAGTATTTACATGAGTGTTGGGATAAGAAGGCGTAGCTCCCCCCTGCGGAATCACCAGAGGCCGTTCTGTGGAGCCAGGCGCCGCTCCTCCCTTTTTCACCAGCACAATCTGGATAGCCTCCAGTCTCTTGGAGCAGCTCATGGAACCAGCTTGATCCCCGTTTTTCGCCCAGCCCAGCCAGCCGTAATCCTGCACATAGGTCCGATAATAAATATCATAGACGGAAGCAATGCTTCCAGATAGAGTCATCTGAACGGCTTCCGTCCTTTTTCCAGATCCGATGTTCCCACTACTGTCACCGGAGGTATAATCCAGCCATCCGTAGGTTTGCATATGGACCCGGTACCGGATACCGGATGCAGGATAGAGATCCTGCTTTAATCCAATCCGAAGCGCCTCTATATTTTTCCCGGAATTTTCTCTTCCGCTGGTAGCGCCGGCTTTGGCATCCGCTCCCTGCCATCCTTCTCCCTGAATATAGGTATTATAGAAAAGCCATTCTGCCGGATTTTCCTCGGCGAAATACTGACCAATCAGTTCTTCGCTCACTTCCTCTGAAGATTCTGATTCTGTCTCCTCTCCAGAAGATTCTGTCTCACGCTCTTTTGACGATTCCGGATCCGTCTCCTTTGTATCCTCTGAACCAGTCTCCTCCCCTGAGGATTCTCCCTCTGATTCGTCCGTCTCGCCTGACTCTTCTGTTTCTTCCATAGACTCTTCTTTTGTATCTTCTGTGAAACTTTCTTCTGTTGTCTTTTCTTCTGTCGTTTTCTCCTCTGTCTCTTTTTCTTCTGTTGTATCTTCCACGGTCTGCGACTCCTCCGTCACATCCCCTTCTTCATCTGGACGTTTCTCTTCCTCCGAGGCGCCAGCCTCCGCTCCGCTTTTCGTACTTTCCGCTTCCGTCTCCACAGAGTTTTCCGTCTCTTCCCGGAAAGCGTCGGAAGATGTTTCGGACGGAGCTGCCCCGACGACAAGATTTCCCCCAATCAGGGACATCACAAGTACCATCGCCAGCCATGAGGCCGCCCGTCTCTTAAGTCTTTTCATCATTCTGTCACTCCTTCGTTCTTTACCCTTTGCTGCTCTCTTTCGCATTACCCCAGATGTCTTGCATTTACCCTCAGATAAACAGCTATCAGTTCATTTCTGATTTTCCTGGAGCATACTCCGATAAAACGTTCCAATCTATTTAAATGGACGATGCCAATTGCATTATGTTTCTCCACAAGCCTTCTATGTTCATCATTGTAGACAGGCCTTCCTCCGCGAATCAGCCTTCCGGTGTTGGAATCATTCCTCACCCGGAAACCATTTAATTCCTCATGGATGACATAAACACTCCCCATACAGGCAATGCGAATCCACAAATCAAAATCCAGGATATAGGGAAAATCCACGTCAAATCCCCCGGCCTTTTCATAGGCTTCCCGGGAAAACAGCGTATTACAGGGCGCCCCAAAGTAGCTTTTTAACATCAAGGACCGCTTGGCCACCTTTTTTCCATCCACTTTCCCATGACGAGGATAGCGCTTAAAACGCCCTCTCTTCTTTCCATCCTCATCAATCAGCGCCGTATCGCTTACCACCAACGCCACATCCGGATGCTTTAACATGGCGGCCATCTCCTTGCGGAGACTATCTCTATACAGAACATCATCGGCGCAGAGAAGCTTAACATACTTCCCTTTCGTCTCCCTGACACATTTATTCCAGTTCGCCGTCATTCCCAGATTCGTCTCATTCCTTATCAGACGAACTCTCTCATCCTGAATGGAACTGACAATCTCACAGGTATTATCCACGGACCCATCATCCACTATCACTACCTCCACATGGGAGTAACTCTGGTTTAGTACGGATGTCACAGTATCCTCAATATACCTCGCACTGTTATAAGCCGGAATACATACACTCACCAACGGTTTCATTTTGTCTCCTTTTTATCCTTCTGCGCCGCCCTTTTGCGGTTTCCTTCTGCCTCCAGACAGCAAGAAATCTGCTGTTTGGACCTACACTACGACCCGGATATTTCTATCTGTGAATTCATATCATAATACCCCACAGAATTTTTATCCGATATCACCGTAATGTTGCACACGTCGTATAGACGATGATAGACTTGAAATTCATCCCCGCTGTAACCGGTACACCCCAAAGACAGCAGATACTCTCCACCCTGAAGATTCATTTCCTGAGTGAAAGAAACGATTTTGCTGTCTCCGGCCGCCGTATGATCCACATAGACATGCTCAAACATCGTATTTGTCCCGGTGATCTCCGTTCCTTTCAGGTCTTTTATGGTAAATGCAAAAATTGGATTGACTATATCATTCTGAAAAATCACCCGGAATTTTACAGTAAAGTTCTCTCCCTTGGAGATACTGTTCGTCACCATGCCGCTCGAATCCAACACGGCATAATCCACAATATGGGCCTCTCCGTTCCCGTACTCCAAGCAATTGGGATTGTTATTCAGATTTTCTTTCCACCCTGCCTTTACTTTTTCAGTTCCCTGCTTTTCCTGCGCTTCGGAAGAACCGCCAAACTGATGTACCAGAAGCCGTTTGTACGTATCGATGACCGGCTTCGGTTCCCCCTCCATGACTTTCTCTCCTTTATTTAATAGGATCACGCGATCACAGTATTTGGAAACGCTTCCCAGATCATGGCTGACAAAAAGAATCGTCTTCCCCTGCTCTTTAAACTCTTCAAATTTCTTATAGCATTTGGCCTGAAAAAATACGTCCCCCACAGACAGCGCCTCATCTACAATGAGAATTTCCGGATCAATGTTGATGGCCACCGCAAACGCCAGCCGGACAAACATACCGCTGGAATAAGTTTTGACCGGTTGATACACAAAGTCTCCGATGTCCGCAAATTTTAGAATTTCCTCCAGGCGCGCGTCAATCTCTTCCCGTTTAAAGCCAATCATCGTACCGTTCAGGTATACATTTTCCAGTCCGCTGTATTCCATATTAAAACCAGCGCCCAGCTCCAAAAGGGCGGATATCCGCCCCTCTATCTCAACCGAGCCTCCGGTCGGGTTTAATATTCCGGTAATCACCTTTAGCATTGTAGATTTTCCGGAACCATTCGTGCCAATTAACCCCACGGTCTCTCCCTTTTTCACCTCAAAGGAGACTCCGTTTAAGGCATAATGTTCCACGTACCTTTTTTCTCTGGTCAGCCCCAGCGCTTCTTTCAGCCGATCTCCCGGCTTTTCGTATAACTTATACATCTTGCTGACGTTATCTACGCCAATCGCTGTTTCACTCATCCTTCACACTCCATCATAATACATCCGCAAAATGCACCTTCAAGCGCTTGAAGATTATCATTCCGATTCCGAACATCACCAGCGTAACCCCCCAAAAATAGAGAGTGAGCCCCGGCTGTTCCCAAAAATTTACTTTATATATGAATACATTCCTGTACCCGGATGTAATGTAATACAGAGGATTCAGCTTGAAAATCCCCTTAATTGCCGGGGAAATCTCCATAGTCTCCAAATCCCACATAATCGGCGTCATCCAGATGCCTACCTGAAGGATAATACCCACAATCTGAGTCAGGTCTTTGAAAAACACAACGATAGCTGAAGTTGCATAGGAGATTCCGAGAACCAGCATAAACGTACAGAAAGAGTAATAAATGAGCTGCAGATAGTACAGATCCGGAAATTTCCCGTAGCAGCAGTAGATCACAATCGCCAGAATCAGAAACGCCACATGCACAAATAAGGCGGAAAAAATTTTGACAATCGGCAGAATACTGACGTTAAAGACTACTTTCTTTACCAGATATGCATATTCGTTCAGAGTATTGGTTCCGGCCCCCCAGGCATCGGAGAAAAAAAACCAGGGCACAAGACCGGCGATCAGCCAGAGAACAAAGGGCACATCCACACCCGGCGACAGAGAAATATCGCTTGCCTTGAGTCCCTTCTGAAATACAAACCAGTATACCAGCACGGTCACAATCGGCTGAATAAAGGCCCAGACGGTTCCAAAATAAGAACCGGCATATTTCGTCCGGAAATCATTTTTGGCCAAGGACCAAATCAGTCTCCTGTTTTCTATCATTTCCCTGGGCAGAGAAGCCCCCTTCTTTCCCTCTGACATGAATTACTCACCTCTACTGGCCGCCATAGCTGCAGCATATGCTGCAATGCCGTCCCACTTCTGATCCTTCTCGGAAATAATCAAATCTGCCGTCTCCATCCCCTCCGGCATCGGCCATTCCACACCGATCTGCGGATCGTTCCATTTCAGTCCGCCCTCGTCATTGGGGTGATAAAAATCCGTACATTTATAGGCAAATTCCGCTGACTCTGACAGAACAATGAATCCATGGGCAAAGTTCTTGGGAATGAAAAACTGTTTTTTATTCTCCGCTGAGAGGCGTACTCCGTACCATTTTCCAAAGGTTTTCGATCCCGGCCTCAGATCCACAGCCACATCAAACACCTCTCCACTTACAACTCTCACCAGCTTATCCTGCGGGTAGTGAATCTGAAAGTGAAGTCCCCGGAGGACTCCCTTTCTAGAGCTGGACTGATTATCCTGCACAAACTCCAGATCAATCCCAGCCTCTTTATAGTCATTATAATTGTAAGTTTCCATAAAATATCCCCGCTCATCGCCAAATACCGCCGGGGTAATCACCTTCAGGCCCTCAATCTCACATGTTTCTACCGTAATCTTTCCCATTTTCCGTTCCCTCTCTTGAATATTCTGGCACATTCTTACGCCCAGTATAGCACAAAGTACAAAGTTCTGTCCACGTTTGCAAGATTTTTCCAGGCAGACTTCCCCTTTTTTAAGATTTTCTTCATAAAAACGAGACTTCTTTTTTACCAGTGCTCCACTTTCCGATCTGTCATGGTTCCTTTCCCATCCATTTTTATCCCGATGGTATAGCTTCCGAAAGGCAGTTCCATTCCCCTTATCTTGCAGTAGAACCCGGAAAACCCGTATCTACCGTTCCCCTGAAGGGCCTCGTCCACATCTTTCCTCTCTCTTCTGGAAGCCGTGCACTCCCATTTGGTCCCGGTCTCGTTCTCCAGCAAAATCGCAATCGGATGGTTTTGCGGGGAGGTTTCTCCCACTACCAGGGCCCAGCCTCGGATACACAGATTGTCCTCCACTCCGTACCCGCTGATCTCATCGATGGCGTACATCACATTCTCCGAGTCCCCGATTTCGACATCCGTCACTTCCAGTTTGCTGTACACATCCTGGTAAGTCTCAAAAATATAACTGAAATCCACCCCGCTCTGGGTCAGATTACAATTATAGAATGGATCGGAATCCCGGAACCTGGGATGTCTGGCGTACAGCCGCTCCCGCTCTCTCTCCAGCCGCTCCATCTTTTTTTCACTGAGCACATCGTTTCCCCTGCTGATCGATTCGTGGTGAAGAAGTCTCGCATCGTTTCGTACAAGGTTATAATATCCCTGCTCTACGAGCTTCAGACAAAGATCCACATCGTTATAGGTCACTGCCAGATCCTCGTCAAACCCCCGTACCTCTTCAAACTTCTTCCGTTCTACTAAAAGACAGGCCCCAGTCACTGCCAACTGATTGTAATTAAGTACATTTCTTCCAAAATAATGAATGGTTTCATCACTGCAGCCGGTAAGGACATGTACTGGACCGGATTTGATGAGGATCACTCCATCATGTTGTATGGTTTTTCCGTCCGGATATAACAGCTTTGCTCCCACTGCCCCCGTATGTCCGACCATCGCCTGTCCGACCATACGCAACAGCCAGCCGGACTCGATGACTTCGATATCGTCGTTCAGGAATAAGAGATATTCGCCTTCGGCATTCCTCGCCCCCAGATTGCACATATGGGAGAAATTAAATTCTTTTTTTTCATACAGATACTTTGCGTGATAAGTTTCCGCCAACTTTTCGTATTTTCTGGCGTTTTCCTCTCTGCTGCCGTTGTCAACCAGAATAAACTCGTAGTTTTCGTATTCCGTAAGCTCCCTGAAGGTCGACAGACACCTGGCCAAAATCTCGTAATTGTCTTTAGACGGAATGATCACGCTAACTTTCGGGTAGCTGTCCCATAAGTAGTTGGCGTTAAACTGATGAATCCCATCGATATATTCCAGGTTTGCCTTCAGTCCCCTCCTGTTTAGGGCGTCCTCTTTGCTCTTCCTCGCGGCTTCCACCACATAAGGCTTCGCCTCCTGGGTCGCCGCCGTGGATTCTTCTCTTTCTCTCCAGTGATACAATATTTTGGATATATGGGCAATTCTGTCTGTTTTTTCCGTAAAGCGAAGCACAAAATCATAGTCCTGGGCGCCCTCGTAACCCTTCCGCTCTCCTCCAATCTCCAGTGCAAGACTTCTCCTGTAAACTCCAAAATGACAGGTATACATATGAGACATCAGTGTATCCGGTGCCCAGTCTGACTTAAAGTGCGGCATATGGCGATTTTTTCCATCGTCGTCAATCTTATCCTCGTCGCTGTAGATAAAATCCAGAGTCCTGTCCTCATTTAACAGTTTTACCACTTCACTCAGGGCATTGGGGGCCAGCACGTCGTCGCAGTCCAAAAGCGCGACAAACTCCCCTGTCGCTATCTTTAACGCCGAATTGGTACATTCCGAAATGTGTCCGTTTTCCTCTCTGTATACCACCTGAATCCTGTCGTGAGATTCATAATTCTCCAGGGTCTTTCTTACATTTGGCCAGGTGGAGGCGTCGTCTGCCAGACAAAGCTCCCAATTTGGGTAATCCTGTCCGATCACTGACTCAATGCAGGGAATCAAATGTCGATCAAGCACATTGTACACCGGAACCAAAATGGAGATTTTCGGCTGGTAGTCCAGAGCCTTTATGTTGATTTTTTCATAATCTTTTTCTACCTCTTCGATCCAGGCTTCATAGGGATTTTGCCGTTCTTCTTCCAATCCCATCGCCTTGGAATCTGCCTCCCCGGCCTCCTCCTGACGATTTCCTCCCTCCTTAAGCCGCCTCTTCCATGCGGCCAGCTTTCCCTTCGTCAAGCGAAGCGGTTTTGTAATCTTCCAGGAAAGAGTCTGCTCCATCTCCTTAAGAAGCTGCCGTCCCTCTTCCACTTCTCTTTCTTTTTCTTTCATTTGCAGCATCGATTCATTCTTTTCCCGCAAAAGCCCCGAAAAGAGTTGCTTCACCTGCGACAGCGCCGTCTCTTCCTCTCCTTCCAGCGTCTGCAGGGCGTAGACGATATCCATGACTGCCGAAGAGTCTGTTTTCTCTATGATAATCTGAGGATCTTTATGGAAGAAAATATGGACGTTTTCCTCCATCTGATATCCGTTCGCCCGGTAAGTCAGCCGGTTTCCAGTCTCGTCTGTCATGCGCTTTACCGTCACGATACAGGCGCCGGACATGGGATCCAGACGCACTCTGAGCGTCTCGGGCGAAACCTCCAACTGAAGACGATAATATCCGTCCTCTTCCCGTTCAATCAGAAGTTCCCTAGAGTCTTTCTCAGAAAATCCTTCCCCCTTATCAAAAAATACCTGCGCACGATGTCTGGCTATCAATCGTTCCTGCACCGTCCGCATGTCCACCACTTCTCCGTGGATCCCCTGATAAAGCCTCCACATGGGTATATGACTTCCTTCAATGTATTTCTGAAAATGGTCCTCCATCTGTCTGTAGCACTCGCACTGCTCCCTTGTGATGCCAAACTCCGCGCAGACCTGTCCGAGAGGCATCGTCTGGTGCGTCTGTGTGCTGATATAATAATGCAGGCACCGATAAATAAGAAATTTCACCGGTATCGCGAAAGCCATAAACCACTCATAATCATAAATCGTCCATTTGTTTCCATCGTAAAGAACATTGGAAAACAGGATATCGACATCCACCCCCGACACGGACTCTTCCCCCGTCGGTATCCAGACGTCTCCAAAAACCTCTTCAAACTCCTTTGTCCCGACAAATCCGCTTCTTTTATGTGGAAACATCTGTTTAAAATATTCTTCTATCCGTTCTTTCCACTGTTTTACAGCGCCCTCTTTCAAAAGCCTGTCCAGACAGGAAGAAAACGCCTCTCCCTTCGCCCATGCAATCTTCACAGAATCTCCGGAAAGCTCCGTCTCCGCGATCTCCACTGCCGTACCCTGATAGTTCTGCTTCAAAATCCCGCAGTTTTCCGCCATGTTTCTCACATGTCTTTTTGCCGCCTCCGTAAAGGGCCGTTTTATCACCCACTGCTCCCCAGATTTTTCCTTTACAATTTCTGTGACTATATTAAATCTTTCTTCTCTGTCGTTTGAATATTTGGTAAATATCACATTCGGCATGTCCGGTTCTATTCCTTTCGTCCTGCTACAATCAAATACGAATTTGAGAAAAAGGGAAACATTCCGTCCTCAATCAGACTGTCGTATACCAGTTCTTCATTAAACAAATACATTCTGTCATTGTCATAATTCCGGATATTGTTGATCAGTTCTCCCTTTTTAGGAAGATAATCATCGGAATAAATCTTCATGGCAAATTTATAGTCCGGATAGGGATAGTAAACCTTGGCCGCTGAAAGTCCCGCCTTTTTAAGCAGACGGCAAAGTCCGTCTCTGCCAAATGTCCTCGCTCTGTCCGTTCCCGGATACCCCTCCAGGCCTGAAAAAAACTGATTGACATGATCTTCTCTGCACCCTGCCCAGTATTTTAACCCGTATTGATTCTCAATGGCCAAAATCACCCGTCCCTGTTCAGACAGGTGCCCTTCTATCATTTTCAGAAAATCCACAAAAGGATCCGGACTGTCAATATAGCTTTGCGCATACTCAAAAACGCCTATCAAGGTAATCACATCATAGGTTTCCTGAAGTTTTTTATGCACAGTCTCAAAGTTTCCCACTTTGATTTCAATGTTTTTTCCCTGGTTACGGTAGGCATTGATCATACTTCGCTTTTTTGACAGCTCAATGCAGGTTACTTTTCCTGCTTTCTCCGCCAGGATTCCTGTGATGGCTCCACAGCCCGCGCCAATCTCCAACACCTTTTCCCCCTGACGGATGGGAATGCTTTCTATAATATTGTATCGCAGAGGAGAGAGATGATAAAGAAGCGGCCAGCTTTTCCGCTCTTCTATGATTTTGTTCAATGTCCCGGCGTCTGACGCCGACTTTACAATCTCCAAAAGTTCATCTTCCACAGCCCCGTCCGAATACCGGTCCACCCCCTCATAATCTGTCAGATCCAGGCAGACACTTCCGATATATTCTTTCATACAGCCACTCCTTACTGCATTGTCACAAAAATCAGTCTCAAAACTCCATACATTATAACATCTTTAAGAAACAGTTACAACCTTACGTTTTTCAAAGAAAGCACGGCCTTCCTACGGTTTTCCTCCCCAGAGCATCACCGTTACCGCTCCTTGTATCGCAAAAGCATTCATAAGAATCGCCGTCAGTACGATTCCTCTGTCCAAACCGCCTTCTGTGACAAAGCTTCCGCCAAGGGTCAGCTTTCTGTTCCGGAGCATTAGGAGAAACAACGGAAGGATCGGGAGAAAATATCTGCCCTGAACGCCTCTGATATAAATCTGCCCCACCGGCGTCCAGCCCAGAAACATCGATAATAAAACCAGGAAGGAGATCCCGGCGCATAAAACCAGGCACCAGGCCTTTTTCCCTCTGGAAATAGCAGGGGCCTCCTTCTCTTCTTTCAGTGCAGCCAGAAACAACAGGGCTGAAAATCCCAAAATATACAAGTCGTTGATAGGTACATCCAGCCAGCCAAGCTTTTTGCCAATCATGGTTCCCCAGTAATAACCCGTCTGGGTACGGATGGTATTTAACAGAAGGAATGCTGTGTGAAGCGGGTTGGAAAGCAGCATATCTAAGGTATATCCCGGCGAATCGGCCCACTCAATATAATTTCCACTGCCTCCTGCATATTCATTTAAAGTGCTCATATTGCTGATAATTAGAGAGGCCGCCGCAAGCAAAACCACTGCCGCCGCAGAGGCCACATAGAACCGATTGGATCCAAATTTTTCTTTGGGTATGAGCAGACACAGTCCGGCCAACAGAACGTAGACCAGCTTGCAGGGGACCATCACCATCAGAATCACCGCCAGGACGGCTACCTCCCGTCTGCCGATTCGCGCCTTTACATAGGCGTCCTCGAAACATATGGCCGTAAAAAGGGCGGCCAGGGAAAAGGGGACCACATCATAGGAAAAAGAAGATACCAGCTCCTGAGTCATCGGCAACATGGAGACCACAAAAAAAATCATTTTTCCAAAGGGCGCCCGCTTGATGGCCTGATACATGCAGAACACAAAAAACAGAAGATTTCCCAGACGGCCAAGAAGCATGGTCCCGGCCCAACCCAGATGAAGAAGCCGTCCGATCGTAATCCCAACAGCCTGAGGGAAGTAAGGGAAAATCCCCATTTTCACCGGTTCATAGGTAAAGCTTACCATTGAAGAATCCTGACAGGGTTCCGAAAGAGCATCAAAAAACACCTGATAATTTTCTTTTGTATGGGAATTTAAGATTGTGAACGGAGCGCCGGCATCCTCGGCCCGCATCCGAATCAGACCGTCCTCGTCTACCGGTTCTATCAAGAGCATCCGATTAGACCACTGATAGGCAGTGGAATAGTGAACAATCTCATCCGGCGCACTTAAAGGAGGCATTAGGAACATCCAGACAGTCCCCAAAACCAGGGCACAGACTAGAAACAACTTTTCTGGCTTTGCCTGCCTCCCCTTTATAAAAAAAGCAGCCAGCAAAGCGGCAAAAAGCAGCAACAGAAGGGTAAGAATACAGTAAGCCGTCAGCGTACGGTTGCTAAAGCCATGAAGGATCAGCCGGATATCCGTTTTATAGCCGATGAACCAGAATACTGCCACAAGCAGGATACCCGCCGCCAAAGCGATCCATTTCCCGTTTTCCTTCAGTCTCTCCTGTATTTTCTTCCAGTTTTCCAGGATATCTTTTTTATTCTTCATCTCTCTTCTCAATCCTTTGATCCGTCTCTTCTTTTTCCTCAAAAGAAACCCGTTTTTTCAGTTCATGATCCTCCATGGCGATTCTCTGTACCAGCTCTTTGACTCTTGTCTCCAGTTGAGAAATCCGCATAGACATGGAAAAACTCTTCACCAACAGAAGAAATATAATCAGCAGAAAAATAAAATTGGCCGTGGACATGGTTCCCACAAGTTTTGACAGCCAAGTCGCCGCTTTCGGAAAAACACTGAACAAAATCAAAAGCAGAGAAAAAAACATCCAAAACATCGCATCCTCAATCTGCGCTTTTGAATGGCGGATTTTCCGCAGCATCACTACCCCAACCAACAGGGACATCAAAATCAATACCACACGCAGCACAGTAGTCATCCTTCATTTCCTCCGGCTTTTCTTTTAAAACGTTTATCCCGTTTTCTGAAATTCTGGATGAGCAGAATGGAAAACAGCATCTTGCTCATGTATTTCGCAGCGTTTACAGGATTTAAATAACTGACACCTGCAATCCGCTCGTCCATAACCACCTGTACCTCCGCCACTTTTGCTCCCTGCTTGATAAGATAAGAAACCGTATCCGGCTCCGGTCCATAATTTAAACTCAGAGCAAATTCCTCGATCATTTTCCGGCTGAACATCCGCATCCCGGAGGTCGGATCCTTGATTTTCACTCCAGTGGTCATGCGAATAGCCATGGCAATCAAGTTACTTCCCAGCATTCGCATACTCCTGGGCTTTTTCTCTGCAACAAACCGGGAGCCGATGACAATGTCGTAGCCCTCATCCATCTTTTCCCGCATGGCTCCGATATACTCCGGCCTGTGCTGGCCGTCCCCGTCAAACTGAACGGCATAGGGATAATGATTCTTCCAAGCGTATTTAAGTCCCGCCTGAAACCCTCCCGCAAGTCCCAGATTCACAGGAAGATCCAGCAGGTTGTAATTGTTTTTCCTGCAGATTTCCGCCGTCTGATCCTTTGATCCGTCGTTGACCACCACATAGTCAAATTCCGGATAATGTTCTGCAAGATTCCCGACTACCCGCTCAATGTTTTCCTCTTCATTGTAGGCAGGTATAATCACCAGCACATCGGACATCATTTGTTCCTCCAATAGCGTTTATTCATACTACAAGCCCTTATCAGTCGCGCCGGCAGTCTCCGATAACGTTTTCCCAACAGATAGCCGGTATATTTACAGACACTCATCCAAAACAGCAGGGGAAGCTGATAACCATTCCCGCCGTTTATCAAATAAAGCGCCGTGGCCTTTACCAATCGAACTCCCTCTCCTTCAGAGCGAATCCCTCCAAACACCTCCGGATGCTCTGCCTGTGAGACCGCCAGATCAAAATTCCGGTGAAACTGTTCTCTTCCCGACAGATTATGGGAATGGAGGACTCTTGCGTCTGCCGCATAGGCGATTCCATAGCCGGCTTTCACGGCTCTCCCCGCAAAAATCATGTCCTCATTAAAAATTGTTTTTTCCGGAAATCCTCCTGCCTGCAAAAACAACTCTCTCTTGTAAACGGCGCATACATTGGAGGCAAAAAAGGTCTTAATTCCAAGCTTTGGAATGTCGGCCTTCGTCTTAATCCTACTCTCCTCCGGGTAATTAAAACCTCTCGTATACTGTTCGATAAGCCTGCATCCCTTCGCCGGTATCTGACGGCCATAGGAAATCAAAAGCTCCGTATTTCCCAGATATCCGTCCTCGGCGCCGCAAAAGGTTCCGGAAAAAGGCTTCAGAAGCTCCTCTGTCATCCATTCGTTTTCCGGTATGGCATCCTGCGTCATGCACAGAACAAACCTGCTGTCGCAGAAACTCATTCCCCTGTTCCTGGTTCCTCCGTGATCAAATTCCTCTTTGGAAAGCACATGACGCTCCACCGGAATCTGACTTTCCGAAATCCAGCGTTCCATCATGGCGCAGGGCTTTTCTTCCTCCTCCTTTGTCACCATCAGGACAATCTTTTCCGGCTGCAGCTTCTGTCTGTTCAGCATATGAAGCAAATGCCCAAGCTTCGCGTCCGGACAATACACCGGAATCAGGACATCCAAAGTTTTCGGTTTCTTATTTATCATAACCATTCTTCCTTTGCTGTGATTTCCAGTACTGACTAAGGCAGCAGACGAAGAACAGTCCTGCCAGCACTGCCATAACTCCTGTATAACAAAGAGCCCCTCCGAATACTCCATAGGTTTTCACCAGAAAAGGCGCTGTAGCCAGGGACAGGAAAAAAGATATCCCATAACACAGTAATATCCATATCTGCTTGCGCATGGTGGTCAGTACATAATAAAGCAGCATCACCGCTGCGTTGAACCCCCCGCCCAGAATCAGAATCACCAAAGCTACTCTATAGTTTGAAAGATCGTGGCCGAATACAAAGGACAGTACAGGAATCCCCAAAAGGAAAGCCCCCAGACAACAGACAATCGTCAGCCCTGCGATTCCAAGCAGCAGCTTTCCCACAATCGAACGGAATCGTTTCCATTCTCCTTGCTTATAACTTGTCCCCATGGTTGTCAGGAGCGGTTTAAACATAAATCCACTTAAAAGGTTGATGGTCGAAGTCGGCAGATAAATATCAGTATAATAAGTAACCGCCTCCTCGCTCATATAGGCGTCGACCGCATATTTAGCGGCGTTGCAAATATATAAATATAAAAAACCGCCCACAAACAAAGAAGTGCAGTCCCGAAGCAGACGGAATACACTCTTCCAGGCCTTTGATAAGGCCAGAGGGCCAAATTCTCCAATCACTGCCAGGTCAAACGCGGCAAAAGCGAAAACTGCGGCCGCAAAAGCAGCGGCACTGGCCACCACAACATCTCTGGTCGCAAGTACTACAAGGATAAAGACACTTCCGGAAAAAGCCGTGCGAAAAGCCAGAGACTTTCCCGCCACATCCAGCCGGCCCTGCCTCTGAAACTCTCCCTCAAACACATCCGCCACACCGTCCATCAACTTGTAAAAACACATCAATATGATGACAATGCTCTTTACACGGCCAGGCCGCAAAATACCTACATAGACAATTCCGGAAACCGCCATGGCGGCGCTGGTTATCATCCTGGCAGAAAAATAATCCTGAAAGGAATACTGCCCTGCCACATCCGTCACCTGAAAAGCCCTCACTTCATAGTAACCGATCGTCAAAAGCAGTTGTCCCGTCGTAAAGGCAATGGAGAAAATCCCACCGTAGTATTCTCCCGTCGCCCGCGCCGCCGCTGCAAAAAGTACAATACTGGCCAGCGCAAACATCAGGCTTCCTACCATATTCCAGATTATATTTTTTCTTCCCTGATTGCTCCCGTCTCCCAGGATCAGAGCCTTCCATCTTCTCATCAGCCTGACAATCTCCCCCGTCCTGCAAAAACCCTGCTCAGAACGGCTGCTTTCCAAACTCCTGTCCGGCCGCCTCCATGGCGGAACGGATCACCTTATCCATATCGTAATATTTGTATTCGGCCAGACGCCCCCCGAAAATCACATGCTTTTCTTTTTTCCCAAGCTCTGCATACTTCTGATAAAGCGCTTGATTTTTTTCATCATTCACCGGATAATAAGGTTCCATTCCTTCTTCCCAGGCCACCGGATACTCCCTGGTCACTACTGTTTTCGGTATCTCCTTATAATCTCTGGTGCAATCAAAATGCTTATGCTCAATGGTCCTCGTATAAGGTACTTCTCCGGCTGTATGATTCACCACAGCCACGCCCTGATAATTCTCCGTATCATAGAGATCATCCTCGAACCGAAGGCTTCTATACTCCAGTTTTCCAAAGCAATAGTCAAAATAAGCGTCAATGGTCCCTGTGTAGACAATTCGCTCTCCCAGGGCCTCAAAGCGTTCCTTATCTGCCAGGTAGTCTGTCTCGAGCGCAAGGTCACAGCCCTCAAACAGGCGTTCTGTCAGTCCATTATAACCGCCAATCGGAATCCCCTGATACCGGTCATTGAAATAATTATTATCATACGTATAGCGAACTGGAAGCCTTCTGATGATAAAGCTTGGAAGATCTTTGCAGTCCCTGCCCCACTGCTTTTCCGTATATCCTTTGATCAGCTTTTCATAAATATCCGTTCCCACCAGGGAAATTGCCTGTTCCTCCAGATTGGCCGGGGTTCCTGTGATTCCCGCGCGCTGACTCTCAATTTTCGCTTTTGCCTCTTCTGGCGTGGAAACTCCCCACAGTTTACTGAAAGTATTCATATTGAAGGGCATATTGTACATCTCTCCGCGGAAATTGGCCACCGGACAGTTGGTATAACGGTTAAACTCCACCAAGCTGTTCACAAACTGCCATACTTCTCTATCCGAAGTATGAAAAATGTGAGCGCCATAACGGTGAACCGGAATCCCTCCCACATCTTCACAGTAAATATTCCCTCCCAAATGCGCCCTGCGCTCCACCACCAGACAGGTCTTTCCATTTTTTCTGGCATAAAAAGCCATGACTCCACCAAACAACCCACCGCCCACAATCACATAATCATACTGTTTCATTGAAAAACGATTCCTTTCCGTCGGCTTTGTAATGCAAGGACTCCGGTCCCAAAAGCCGAAGTCCCTTTCGTATCTATTCTCTTTTTCTCCCGGAAGCCAAACCGCTACTTAAACAGCCGGTTTAATCCGCTGAAAAGCGCTCTGTGAGAGGCTCTGGTGATATTGGGGCTGACGCCGACACCATGAGTCACCTTTCCGGTATTTACATCCATAACCTTAATATAAGCTGCCGCCTGAGCATGAGAACCTTCGCCAAGTGCATGTTCCGAGTAATCCAGAACCTTCACATGAATATCCACCGTCTGTTCAATCGCAGACCGCACTGCATCGATGGGACCATTCCCGACTCCCTGGGCGGAAAGAATGGAACCTCCGTGTTTGAAGGTAAGTTTCGCCCTGGTATCTGTCTCCCCCACATCGCTGGTTTCGCAGCGGATGAAATTGAAGGGCTCTTTGGCAGACAGATACTCGCTTTTGAAAAGTTCCATAATCTGCTCCGGCGCCACCTCTCCATGGGCCTCGGCCACCGGCTGAACCACGTCGGCAAACTCCTTGTGCATGCCCTTGGGCAATTTGAATCCATAGAAAGTATCCATCACAAATGCCACGCCGCCTTTGCCGGACTGGCTGTTGATACGGACAATGGGTTCGTAATCCCTTCCCAGATCAGAAGGATCCACAGGAAGATAAGGAACCTCCCAGTAAGGATTGTTTCTGGCCTTGAGCGCCTTGACTCCCTTGTTGATGGCATCCTGATGGGAACCGGAAAAAGCAGTAAATACCAATTTTCCCGCGTACGGATGTCTGGGGTCAATATCCATCTTGGTACACCGCTCATAGATGTCCGCGATCTCACGAATATTTTCAATATTTAACTCCGGATTGACTCCCTGCGTAAACATATTGTAAGCGACCGTCAGAATATCTACGTTTCCCGTCCGCTCGCCGTTTCCGAACAGGGTTCCCTCCACCCGGTCCGCTCCTGCCAAAAGCGCCAGCTCCGTAGCCGCCACGCCGGTTCCTCTGTCATTGTGCGGATGTACGCTTAAAATAATTGATTCCCTGTTTTTAAAGTGTGTATGCATCCATTCAATCTGATCTGCATATACATTGGGCGTCGTCATCTCCACAGTGGCCGGAAGATTGACGATCATCGGGCGCTCCTTTGTCGGCTCCCATACCTCCTGAACAGCCGTGCAAACCTCCAGCGCGTAATCAAGTTCCGTCCCGGTAAAGCTCTCCGGGGAATACTCCAGAACAATCTCCCCGTCAAAGGAAGCCGCCCTTTCCTTCACCATCCTTGCCCCGTCCATGGCAATCTGTTTGATCTGTTCCCGGTCCATACCGAAAACCACATCTCTCTGTAACGTCGACGTGGAATTATAAATATGCACCACCGCCCGTTTGATCCCCTGAAGAGATTCAAAGGTCCTGTCGATGAGGTGCTCTCTACACTGAACCAGCACCTGAACCAGCACATCGTCCGGAATCAGCTTTCTGTCCACAAGCTGCCTTAAAAAATCATATTCAATCTGAGAAGCCGCCGGAAATCCGATTTCAATCTCTTTGAACCCCAGTTTTACCAAAAGATTAAACATCTCAATCTTTTCTTCCACAACCATTGGTTCAATCAATGCCTGATTGCCGTCCCGAAGATCCACGCTGCACCAGGCGGGAGCCTTCTCAATCTCTTTTCCCGGCCAGGTACGCTCCGGAAAATCCACCACCGGTACTCTCTTATATCGCTTATAATTCAACATGATTTATCGTCCTTTCTCTCTCACCATAATTCTTCTGTCGTATTTCCTTATGTATCCGTCGCAAAAATCATTCCTTCATAGTCGATAAATCACACTGTATTTCCTTATTATATACATCTTGCTTTTTGTGCTGTTTCGCTCTGTTCCAGCCCCATCTGTCATCATTCCCATCTTATTTTTCTCTGAAGCAAAAACACCTGCTTCGCAGGAGTTTATCCCTGCGACAGGATGCATCTATATCCGGCTTTCCCGGCATTCCTATAGTATAACATACCTGCTTTCAGATTACAATCCGGTTTTTCCTAAGATTTCCGTATTTTTTGCTGCAAAAACAAGGAGGAAAGTTTCCCCTTTCTTCCGCATACAATGGGAAATATCACGCATATAAGGAAAAATAATGGATCGGTTTCTTACTCTAAAAGCCTTTCTGATCGGGGGATCTATGCTGATTCCCGGGGTCAGTGGCGGTACCATGTCCATGATCTTCGGAATCTATGGCCGCCTGGTTTCTGCAGTCAGTGCCCATAAAAAAGAGGACCTGCTTTTCCTGCTTCGGTTCCTTCTGGGCGCGGGCGCCGCCTTTCTCCTTCTTTCCGGCCCCATGGCGGCTTTAAACAGGCGTTTTCCGCAGGAAATGGCCTTTTTTGTGCTGGGCGTCATGCTCGGAGGTGTTCCGGTTATCTACCGATCTGCAGGACAACCGGGCCTCTCTAAAGCTTCCACGGGATATCTTATCGCCGGAATAGCCATTGTTTTTCTGTTCCGGCTTCTCCCGAGCCATCTTTTTGAAGGCGGCGCTGCGACCCCTTCCGGAATCCTTATCCAGTTTGTGACAGGGGTCCTAGGCGCCCTGGCTCTGGTACTTCCGGGCATCTCCTTCTCCTCCATGCTCTATCTCATGGGGGTCTATGAATTTATCCTAAATGCCATGGGTACAGGGCAGATTTTTCTGTTGTTCCCGTTCCTTGCCGGAGGAGTCCTCGGCGTCCTTGGCCTGACCCGCTTTCTGGATAAAGCCATGAATCATCATCCCCAAGCGGCGTATATGGTGATCCTCGGTTTTGTTATGGCCTCTCTCTGGGATATTTTTGCCGCTCTTTCTTCTCTGCCTGCAGGAGAAAAACTGCTGTTTTGTCTCTTTTTATCTGCCGCCGGTTTCCTGATCACCTGGCTGATGGCCAAGGCGGATCCTTCTCCTCCTCCAGGTTCTGTATCCCCTCTTCCTGATACAGATAGTTCCAGGGGACCGTCGGCGGAAGCATGCCAAAGGCACTCCTGTCGATTTCCTCTTCCACGCCGGAAGCGCTGACCCGAAGCAGCCGCTCTGCCAAAGACATGGAATCGGCCAGATTCACCGCCAAAATCACCACTGCAATATTCTTATCCAGAAGCATTTTTAACATCTGCCAGATAAACATCCGGTGGGGCAGATCGGCCCCCCGGAATGGCTGAATACAAAATACTACTCTGGGACGCTGTAAAAGAATCCTGGTATAGACCAGTCGGCATTTCTGCCTCTCTGAGAGCTGGTCCGGATAAAGGGAAAAAAATTCTTCCCCCAGTTCCTTTCTGTATTCCTGCCGGATACTGTCCCGGAGCTTCCTGCTGCTCCACACCCGGGGCATTCGCCTGGAAAGTCCAAAACAGAGATTATCCATATTGTTTAACTCTGGAAAAAGCATGGTTTTCGTAGGCTCTCCTCTGAGAACGGCAATCTTCTTATTGTTCCGAAACCGCACCTGTCTCCCTTCCATGCGGACCTTTCCCCCCGTCACTTCCTCCTCTCCCACTAAAAGTCCTACCAATTTCTGAAATACGCCCTCCCGGAGGCTCTGGACTACCAGACACTCCCCCTCCCGAACACCGAAGGTCAGATTTTTTAGACTGTCGCAGGAAATCCCGTCAAAAAAGAGGATCTCTTTTCTCTCTCTGGAAACTTTCTGGATCTGCTCTAAACGTCCCTGCACCATCTGAGGATACTCTCCACAATAAAACCGTCTGGCGTCTGCTTCCATCTCTGGTTTCCGTGATACCTTCTGAATCCTTCCATGGGCAAAAAGAGAGGTTCTGTCACAAATCTGAAAGACTTCTTCGTAATGCAGGCTGATATAAAGAAAAGAAATTCCTTGGGACGCGTAGTGGCGAATGATTTCATGAAGTTTTTCCAACTCTGCTCCATTGATAATAGTACTGATCTCACACAGGACAATCAGGCGATGGCCCAAAATCACTGCCCGAAGGATTTCTACCACTACCCGTTCAAAGGCCGTCAGTTTTTCCACATACATATCCGCCGAAATCTCCATACCGATTTCTTCCAAAAACGGCTCCAATTGTCGTTGCAAAAGAGCCGGGCGAATGATCCGCTGCCTAAATCCGCGGCGGATGACAAATACATTATCAGATACCGTCAAGCCTTCTGCCAGACTGCTCTGTGTCTGAACAATACTGATCCGGTTATAACCCTTCCCAAAACTTCGCCAGGAATTGATCATCGTCCCGCCATAATAAATATAACCGTCATAAAGGGGCAGATTGCTCCCAAGCAGTCTCAAAAATGCCTGCGCTCCGTAAGCATTGATCAGAAGCAGCCCCATGATCTCCCCTTCATAGATCTGCAGATTGAAATCTTCAAGCTGGGTGATCCCCTGCTCAATACAGGTGACCCGTTCCATCCGAAATATCTCCCGCCGCATTATAAAATCCCTCTCCGTCTGATTTCTTCTTCATCCAAATCCGTGGGCACTGTAATCTCCACATCAGTTCCTGCCCCAGCCATAGAATAGACGTGCATGCCGTATTCTTCTCCAAAAATCAGGTGGATCCGGTTATTGACATTGACAAGAGCAATCCCGCCCTTTTCCGGCTCCCTGTGATATTCCAGGGTCTTTCCATCCCGTCCTAGGCGTCGGTTCAGTCTGGCCAGAGTCTCGTCGTCCATCCCAATGCCGTCGTCGGAGATCCGAATAATCAGGCGGCTGTCTGTCCGCTCAAATCGGATTTTCAAATTCCCTGTTCCCACTTTTGGCTCCGTTCCATGGATAATGCTGTTCTCCAAAATGGGCTGAAGCGTCAGCTTCGGAATGCGGCAGCTCATAATCTCCTCAAACTCTTCCGTCTCATACTCCACATGGAGCATCAGCCTGTCGCCAAACCGGTATTTCTGAATACGAAAATACGTCTCACAGTTGTCCAGTTCTTCTTCCACGGAAACCAGATTTTCCACTTTGGTAATCGTATAACGAAAAAACTTCGCCAAAGCTTCCGTCATATCCGCTACGCCATCCAGTCCGGCAATCAGAGCCTCCCCCCGGATGCTCTCCAGCGTATTGTACAGAAAATGAGGATTGATCTGATTTTGGAGCGCCAGATACTGGGCCTGCCGTTTATTTAATTCCATAATCTGAGGGGAGTGGAGCACCCGCTCTACCGCCTCCCACTGCTCTTTTGAGGAAGGCGTTAAAAGGGCCATCTGCAAATTTTGCTTGCTGTCCAGAATATAACCGTCCAGAAAACGCCTGGCGAGTTGTTCTGCGCGGAAATAAGGATGGACGATCCAGAATAAAAAGGCGGCGACTCCTCCGAAAAACAAGGCCAGATGCAAAATAGGTAGCCAAAAACTTGCTTTTTCCTGAAAAAAAAGAACTAAAAGAAGGATGGACTGGGCCAGGAAAAGTCCGAAAACAACTCCTCCCATGAGAAGTACGCGATTGGAAATATAGTGCAACCCAGATAATCTCTTCAAAGCGTTTCTCCTTTATCCATACAGTTTCCGGTAAGTAGCCGGTTTGACCCCGGTATCTTTTTCAAAAGTTCTGGTGAAATGCTTGACATCATTGTAACCAACCTTCCGGCAGATGAGCGCCACCGGATCGTTACTCTCCCTGAGAAGCTGTTTGGCCCGTTCCATTCTTAGATGAATCAGATATTTTGCAAACCCTTCTCCTTCTGTCTTTTTAAAGAGGACGCTGAAATAAGCCGGATTCAGTCCCACATGGCCGCTGACCTCTTCCAGAGTAATGGATTCCTGAAAATGTTTCCGGATATATTCTTTTGCCTGTCTGATTGGCCGATCCGTATCATTTTCATGCTTCTCCCGAAGGGCTCCGATATGAGTCCTTAAAAGCTCTCCCAGGAGTTCAAACAGTTCCTCCATGCTGCCGCACCAGTCACACTGCTCGTCAAATCTTTGCAAAAGTTCTGTACGGCAGGCAACCTCCATCCTGCTCAAAAAGAGGCTGGCACAAGAATGAATCAAATCCAGTACTTCGTACCCTCGTACATCCCGCACCGCCTTCACTGCATCGGAAAGATCGGATACAATGGTGTCTGCTTCCTCCAGACTCATCACCTCCACCGCATGGGTAATCCTTCTCAGATACCGATCTAGCAGCCTCTGTTCATGGAGAGCGGAAGGCTCCGGCATCCGCTCCAAGATCCGACCACTCCCTCTCACCAGACGTTCTTTGATCATCACAGACGCTTCATAAACAGAAGTCTCCAAATCAGCCGGATTGGCGGAAGATTGTCCCACTGCAAGAGAAATCTGGACAGGCCCATAAAGCGCTTGCTGGAATTTAAGCTGATTTAAACAGTCTTTCAGACTCCGGCGAAGCTCTTCCTTTTTTCTGTCCCTATAATTTAAGAACCCCACATAGGAAGCGCCGATGATACCAAAAACCATCTCTGTACATTTCGGGCGGAGACCGCCCTCCAGAATGCTCTCGATCTTTTTCATCAGGGCAGAAAGGCCGGCTTCCGTAAGAGTTCCCGGCCTGCTATCCAGCTTCAGCCAGACCCCCTGAAAGATACCGGGTTCCACCTGAAGATAATATTCTTCTCTCAAAGTAGCGAGAGACAGCCTTTCTCCCTTTCTTGAAAGAAGCTGGTTGATAAGCCCCTCCCGAAGCCGCTTTAAATCATGTTCACTTTTCTGAAACAGTCGCCCGCCACTCTCCAGCAATGCCTGTCTGGCAAAAATTCGCTCCTGAAACTTCCGAAGGGTGGTATTCAGCTCTTCTTTGTTGATCGGCTTTAAGAGGTAATCTCCCACGCCGAACTTGATCGCCGTCTGCGCATATTCAAAATGCGCATAACCGCTGATGATCACGATCTCCAGCTCCGGTTTGCTCTTTTTGATCTGTTCAATGAGATCCAGACCGCTGCACCCGGGCATACGGATATCCGTAATCAGGATATCCGGTCTGAGTTTCTCTGCCAATTCGATGGCTTCCGGTCCGTTATGGGCAATTCCCAGGATCTCCATATCCAGGGCCTTCCAATCCACCAGAGCGGTAATCAGCTTACAGATTCGTTCTTCATCATCCGCAATCATGACTCGTAACATTGCCTCTCCTCTCCCCTACGTTCTTCTTTCTATTATAATCGAAAGAACTCTTTCCTGACAAGTATTCCTCTTCACTGCTATATAAGCCCGTCCAAACTAGTTTCCTCCCGCGCCCCTGTGCACAAAGAAAACCGCCGGAAATGCTCCCGGCGGCTTTCTCTGTGTTCTTCCTGTAAAACAGGATAGCTGCTGTCTCTTATTTCGTGAGAACAGAAACGCCCGTATCTGTCACTGCACCACCGAGGTTTTCTCCCTCAAGAGCCTTTACGCAGGCTTCCACGCCCAAAGCTCCCATCACGTCAGGATTCTGAGCCATCGTACAAAGAATATGTCCGTCCTCAATCAGGTTCAAAATAGCGTCCGACTTATCGAATCCTACTCCGATGATTCCTGAGCCGTTGGCCTTGATGGCGTTTCCAACACCAGTGGTAGCGCCTTCATTTGCACCAAAAATACCTACCACGCCCTGGGTAATGTAATTCTCGGCAATGGTCTGGGACTTGGCCGCGTCACCTTCCCCATACTGTGTTTCCAGAAGAGTAAATCCTTTTCCTTCAAACGCTTCCCGGAATCCGGCCTCGCGGTTCACTGTGGAATCAGTAGAAGCATTGATGTTGACAATACCGATGTTTCCAGATGTCACATTTGCCTCTGCCAGAGCTTTCAGCATCTCCTCGCCTGCCGTCTTTCCTGCCGCCTTGTTGTCGGTGGAGAAGGTGGCTTCCGCTTCCAGATTTGCAGGAGAATCTACATAAACGATCTTAATTCCTGCTGCCTGAGCTTCTTTCAGAGCGGACGTAATGGAGTCAGGCCCGTTGGCTGCTACCATAATCGCGTCATACTTGCCGGCCACAGCGTTGTTCACACACTCAATCTGCTGTGCGTCGTCTTTGCTGTTGGGCGCCATGAAGGTCACTTCCACCCCCAGCTCTTTTGCCTTTTCCTGAGCGCCTTCATGAAGGCTTACCCAGTGCTGATCCACGGAATCCATAGTAATCAGAGCAATTTTCCATTCTTTGCTGGCTTTCACATCAGAGCTTCCGCCAGTGCTTCCCTCGCTTGATCCCCCGAGAGTTTCTTTGGTAAGGACAGACACGCCCGTATCTGTCACCTTGCCGCCAAGGCTCTCGCCATTTACAGCGGCAACAGCGGCCTTCACACCTTCATATCCCATCACATCCGGATTCTGAGCCATGGTGCAGAGCAGGTAGCCGTCTGCAATCAGGTTCTGAATGGCGTCAGACTTGTCAAAGCCCACGCCGATGACGTCGGAGCTAGAAGCCTTGATGGCATTTCCCGTACCGGTAGTGGAGCCTTCGTTGGTTCCGAAGATACCCACAACACCCTGAGTGATGTAATTTTCTGCAATCGTCTGAGATTTCGCGGCGTCGCCTTCGCCGTACTGAGTCTCCAAAAGAGTATATCCCTTGCCCTCAAATGCGGAACGGAAACCCTCTTCACGGGCCACTGCAGTCTCTGTGGAAGCGTTGACGTTCACAATACCGATATCACCGGAAGTGATCCCTGCTGCTTCCAGAGCCTTGATCATCTCTTCTCCTGCAATCTTTCCCGCCGCCTTGTTGTCGGTGGAGAAGGTCGCTTCTGCATCCACATTGGCCGGAGAATCTACATAAACAATCTTGATACCAGCAGACTGCGCTTCTTTCAGAGCAGAAGAGATAGCGTCAGGACCATTGGCCGCCACCATAATGGCATTGTACTTCCCTGCCACCGCGTTGTTTACACACTCAATCTGCTGCGCGTCGTCTTTCATGTTGGGAGCAAGAAGCGTAACCTCCACGCCCAGTTCTCCTGCCGCTTTCTGAGCGCCTTCATTTAAGTTCACCCAGTGCTGATCCACGGAATCCATGGTAATCAAGGCAATCTTCACGTCGCCGGAAGCGCCCTGTGTCTCAGGAGCCTCGGTCTCCTTACTCTCTTTGTTCTCTTCTTTCTTTTCTGTACCTTCTACCGGAGCTGCAGTTTCTTTTTTGTCGCTGCCACATCCTGCCAGAGCTGTCACCACCATTACGAGGGCACAGAGCATTGCCAATACCTTTCTTTTCATCTTATTCCTCCTTCTTTTATATTGCTTATCCGCTTTCTGCGGTTCAGCTTTTTGTTTAAGCTTTTTTCCTTCTTCCAAACTGCCCGTTGCGTACCACTACGTCTAAGAGCACGGCGCATACCACGATGATGCCGATCACCAGACGCTGAATACCGACCTGGGCGCCAATCATATTCAGACCGTTTTCCAAAGTCTGCCATACAGCCGAGCCTGCCAGAGTCCCGAGTAAGAGTCCCGTTCCTCCCAGAGGAGAGACGCCTCCGATGACGCCTGCCGCCACGCCGTACATCTCATAGCTCAAACCGGCTTCCATGTTGCCCATACCTGCCTGCGCACAGAGAATCAAACCGACCAGCCAGGAGCAAACGGCGCTGATCAGATACACTTTCGTGGTCGTCGCCACAATATTGACGCCGGATAACTTCGCCGCGTCGATGTTTGAACCGATGGCATAGATGTGTCGCCCCGTCCTGGTCTTGGACAAAATGAAAAACATGATGATAAAGACAATCAGGGCAATCCAGAATGCATTATAAATTTTAAACACAGAACCGTAGTAGAAAAAGCTCTGGAAGCTGTCGCCCGCTTCTTTTCCAATCCCTGTGGTAATGGCGTCCGTGTTTCTGTTTCCGTTTACCATATAGGCGATGCCTCTTGCCACGAACATGGTTCCCAAAGTGGCAATGAAAGGAGGCAGGCGGAACTTTCCAACCAGGAAGCCATTGACCAGCCCTACTGCCAGACAACTGATCAGAGCGATTAGGATTGCGATAACGGGATGAAATGCCTTCGCCATCATTGTCGCGCTGATCATGGCGCTCATACCGACCATAGAACCGATGGACAGATCAATGTTGCCTGTAATCAGAATAAAGCTCTGTGCAATTCCAATCAGCAGGTATTTGGACATGGAACGTAACAGATTCATAACATTCTGCCCGGAAAACACGGCCGAATTAATCAGGCCGAAGGCAATATAGAGGATAATAAAACCTGCGAAGGCCGTCAGTGCGGCTCCCATTCCGCGGATTCCCATCAGCCGCTTCCAGGGATTTTGTTTTTTGGTATTCATAACTTCTCTCCCTCCTGTCAATGACTGGCAATGTTTTTATTTTCAAACGAGGTAGCAAGCGTTAGGATCTCATTCTGAGAGGTCTCCTTGGCCATCACCTCTCCGGTAATGCGCCCGTCGCACATGACGATAATCCGATCCGCGACGCCCATGACCTCCGGCATCTCCGAAGATACAATGATCACGGCAATCCCTTTCTTTTTCAATTCATTGATCAGGTTGTAGATCTCAACCTTGGCGCCTACGTCGATACCTCTGGTAGGTTCGTCAAAAATCACAACTCTGGAATTTCTTGCCAGCCATTTTCCGACGACCACTTTCTGCTGGTTCCCGCCGGAAAGATTTCCGGAATCAATATCCACGTTGGGCGTTTTAATCTTCAGATTCTCCACAGCCTCGTCACAGAGTTTCTGTTCTTTTCCTCTGTTCACCACTCCCAGACTGCTGCAGACCAGATCCAGATTGGGGAGCGCCAGATTCTGCCGGATGCTTAACTTTGTACAAAGCCCGTCTTTCTTTCTGTCCTCCGGTGCTAGTACCACGCCGTTTTTGATGGCGTCCATGGGACAGTGGATCCGGACTTCCTTCCCATCCACAAAAATCTCTCCGCTTTCTTTCGGATCCGCACCGAAAATTGCCCTGGTCGTCTCCGTTCTCCCAGCGCCCATCAGCCCGGCAAAGCCCACAATCTCTCCTTCGTATACGGAAAAGCTGATATCCCGGACCAGTTTCCCGGCATTCAGGTTTTTCACCTCAAAAATTTTCTTTCCCTTCTCACATTCCACGTGAGGGAACTTTTCTTTGATCTCCCGGCCTACCATGCCCGCAATGATCTGGTCCATGCTCATCTCTGCAAAGTTCTGGCAGGTGATATACTGGCCGTCCCGCATAATGGTAACCCGGTCTACGATATGCTGAAGTTCCTCCAGCCGGTGAGAAATATAGACGATTCCATGGCCCTCGCTCTTAAGCTTATGGATAATCCGGAACAAATCGTCAATTTCCTTGGCTGTCAGAGCCGAGGTCGGCTCATCCATAATCAGAACTTTCGCATTGATAGAAAGAGCTTTCGCAATCTCCACCATCTGCTGCTTCGATACGGGCAAATCTCCGACAATCTGTTTCGGACTGATGTCAATCTTCAGATCGTCCAGAATCTTTCCCGCCTCCTCTTCCATCTTTGCATTATTCAGAGCAATCTTTCCTTTTACCTCTCTGCCCAGGAACATGTTCTCCGCCACAGACAGATGCCTACACATATTTAATTCCTGATGAATGATCGCGACTCCGGCCGCCTGGGCCTGTTTAGGCGTCATATCTCCATATTCCTGTCCAAAAATGCGTACGGTCCCGCCGTCTCTCGTGTAGACGCCGCTGAGGATTTTCATCAAGGTCGATTTTCCTGCGCCGTTCTCTCCCAGAAGAGCCATGACCTCTCCGGCCCGAAGCTCAAACTGTACGTTATCCAGCGCCTTCACTCCAGGAAAACTTTTGCTGATGTTTTCCATAGAAACGATTACATCCTGCATTCTCTCACCCCTTCATACCGACTTTGCACGTTTCTTTGCTATAAGTATAGCAAAGACCATCGATTAGAAAAGGGAGAATTATTTTTGTTTTATAGGGGGATTTTATATATCTTTTATATTTTAGAAGTGTAAAATAGGTTATTTTCCGTTATTTTGACGGCATTCCAACAGATGCCAGAAGATGAATCATCCGTTCCTTATGTCTACCTAAAACCATCCGCCTGCCTGTTATGAGCCAACTATGATTCCTGTCATTGCACAGACAGTGTAACATAAAGGCCCCCAGGCAGGCGGATAAATCCAATTCTTTCAAAAATTTTCACAATTCTAAGATAACATATCCCGTTTTTCCACCATAACCACACTTTCTGCCATCAGGATGAGAGCAAGAAACGCCAGAACCAAGCGAAATCCATAATTCCCCGCCAGACTGATTTCTCCCAGGCTCCCCTGAATCAGAAATACCACCAAAAAGGAAGCAATCACCGTTGCCTTGGAGGATTTTGTGAAGAGCCCTACAAAGAGTGCAAGAAAACCAATGGTCACAACCAGGGCCGAGGAGAGAAAAAGCGCACTGTAAAAAGAAAGGCTTCCCATCTGAAAATCCAACTGGAACGAAGAAGTCTCATGGAATCTTTTCCCCAGTTCCAGGCAGCCATAGAGAAACAGCTTGGTAAGAACCAAGGTCCCAAAATTAAAGATCCACACGGCGAGAAGCTGGGCGCTAAAAAGCTTCCTGCGGCCTATGGGATAGGAAAACATCAGGGCCATGGTCCCATTTTTGTAAGCGCTCACGACAAAAGCTGCCAGCATCACCCCTGTAAATACGAAGGAAACACTGTTTGTCAAAAATTCTACGACAGCCGAAATGCCGGACATTCCAGGAGCCATATCCAGCGTACCGGTTACCGGATCATCGGCAATCCCCAAAAAAGCCATTCCGTAGACAAGCAGAGCCAGAAGGGTCGCCAGCACAAAAGCGTTTCTCACATACCGCCCGGTACGGTTCTTTTTCCATTCCAGCCAGATCAGTTTTCTCATTGCAGTCCCTCCCCTACAAGTTTTAAAAAATAGTCTTCCAGCGTCTCCGTTTTCCGGCCGATAGACAGGACCCCGGCCCCTCCTTCCGTAAGGATCTTTGCCAGCCTCTCCACGGAAATTCCCTCTTTATAAATGCGGAATTTTCCATCCTCCATCATTTGAAACTCTGAAAGGTTTAACGCTTCTGCAAACAGGAAAGCCGCCTTTTTCCTGTCCGCTGCCAGAACCTCAACAAAGGAAACGCTTTTTTCCAAAAGTTCTTTCATGGAAATCTCTTCCTTAAGCCTTCCTTTTGAAAGAATACCGACCGTATCTGCGATGCTTTCCACCTCCGACAAAATATGGCTGGAAATCAGAACAGTCACTCCATATTCCAGAGAAAGTCCTTTTAAAAGTTCCCGAACCTGCCGGATCCCCTCCGGATCTAATCCGTTTAAGGGCTCGTCAAGGATCAGAAGCTCTGGCCTGCAAAGCATCGCCCTGGCAATTCCCAGTCGCTCCTTCGTCCCCAGGGAATAATCTTTCACCGGCCGGTCTGCTACTTCCTCCAGTCGAAGCAGCCTAAGAACCTCTTCGATACTTCCATGTCGGTAATATCCCATATACTCCCGGTGAAGTTCCAGGTTTTCCCTCCCTGTCAACCAGTCGTAAAACACAGGAAACTCCAGAAGGATCCCCATCCGTTTCAAAGCATAGGAAAGATCCCGATCCGCTCTGTTTCCATATTCTCTTCTGTCAACCTTTTCCGTACCGCCGTTTCTTCCCGTCCGTTTTCCGAAAAGGACAATTTCTCCTTCTGTCGGTTTCAGCAGGCCCGTTACCAGCTTTAATACTGTGGTTTTTCCCGCTCCGTTGGGCCCCAGAAATCCGTAGATTTCCCCTTTCTTCACGTGCATTGATAAATCGGTCACAATTCTCTGCTTCCTGATCTCTTTTCCCAGTCCGCGGGTTTCCAAAAGATATGTCATCGTTGTCTCCTCCCGTTCTGAAACCATTCTAGCAGACAGAACTTTCTAAGTCCTGAACCAAACCTTACGAATTTCTTTCTTCTGCCAGAGGAAATTTCAGAGTAAAGCAGGTTTCCACAAAAGGTTCGCTGGAAACAGAAAGCTCCCCTCCCATCTGGCTGGCCAGTCTCTTTGCAATCGAAAGTCCCAGTCCAGTCCCATAAGTATCCCCTGAACTGTCTCTCTCTGCTCGAAAAAGCCGGTCAAATACATGGGAAAGCGCTTCCTGCTCCATTCCCTTCCCTCTGTCTTTCACCTGAATCTGGGCAAAAGACGACTCCGTTTTCAAAAAAAATCCAAGATAATTTCCTTCTCCGCCATAGCGTACTCCATTGGAAATCAGATTGCATAAAATCCGCCGGAGGGCCGCCTCGTCCCCAAAAAGAAATACAGGTTCTTCTGGAATGGAGATTTCCACCTGAAACTGTTTCCCTGTCAGAATCTCATAGAAATCCAGCACGCATTCCCGGCAGACCTCGCCAAGCTCAAAGCGCTGCGATACCAGTTGTTCTTCTCCAGCTTCCAGTCTGGATAAGGTAAAAAATTGCTCCATCAGTTCCATGATCTGAAGGGCTTTTTTCTCTGCCTTCCCGGCCATGCTCCCTGTGCCGTTTTGCAGGCGGAGCATTTCCAGATAGCCAAGCAAGACCGTCATGGGAGTTCGGATATCGTGGGAGACATTGGAAAGCATCTGTGCTGTGAGCGCTTCCTTCCGTTTAAATTCTGCCTTAAGCTGCTGTCTTTCTTCCAAAAGTCGGTTGATTTGAGCGCAGAGTTCCTTTGTTTCCTCCCGCTCTGTGAAAATCATCAGTTTCTCTTCGCTTTTTTCATCCAGAATCCTTGCAAGCTCCCGGCCGGCAAAGGCCATTTCCGCCGCCCGCTTCACCGTCCTGCTCCCAGTCGATATCCGATTCCCCAGACTGTAACAATACATCTGGGATTTTTAGGGTCGTCCTCTATCTTATTTCTCAGCCTGCTGATATGAACCTGAATCGCATTCTCGTCGGCCAGAAACTCCTCCTGCCAAACCTGTGCATAAAGTTGTGCTTTTGTATAGACCTTTTTCGGATTCTTTAAAAGCAGACGCAGAATTTCAAATTCTTTTACCGTCAGCTTTATCACCTCTCCGCCTTTTCTGACAGAATACGTTTCCTGATCCAATACAAGGGTCCCCCATGTGAGGGACTCCTCCCACTCTCTGTCAGAGAAAATCCTCTCAGAATCTCCAGTCGAAGTCTTGGAAGCCACATCGGACGGCCGGCTGGCAATGTATTCCGTACTCCTTCGAATATTCGCCTTAATCCGTGCCAACACCTCTGTGACGGAAAACGGTTTTGTCACATAATCATCTGCCCCAAGGGAAAGGCCCAACGTTTTGTCTGAGTCCGTATCCTTTGCAGAAAGTATCAGCACCGGTACTGTGCTGACCTTTCGAATACACTGCAGTACCTCCAGACCACTTCGTTTTGGAAGTCTCAAGTCCAGAAGCACCAGATCCCAGTCTCCCTCTCCAAATTTCCTCAAAGCCTCCTCTCCATCGGCAGCGCACGTTACTTCATAATGCTCTGCTTCCAGAAATCCGCCGAACATCTGACAAATCTCCTCGTCATCCTCCACCAGAAGCAGACTTCCCTCTTTCTGCTTTCCGTTTTTATCTATATACGTTCTACCTGCTCTATTTTCTCCTGCCTCTTTTCTCTCTGTCTCGTCTCTGTCCATGTTATCCGTCCCACGATCCTTTTCTTAGTTTCTTATTTCCCCTCCAGTATATCTCCCAGGCCCCTGGTTGCCAATGGATTTTTCGATTTTCTCCAATTTCAGAAAACACAGATCCCTTACCGCCGCAGTATCCTCGTTTCGCTGGGGCAGCCCCTGCGATCCTCACGGAGTGTTTTTGTTTCATAGGACGCCCTTTTTATGAAATAAAAAAACGAAGATGGGAAAAGCCCCGCTTTTCGCGGGGCCCCTCCTATAGAAAGATGTTGCATGGCTGACAAATGTTTTTCTGATACGGATAAATCTGTCAGTATTTTATTTCTTGCTGAGATATTTTCTGATATCCAGGGCAACTGCAACGATAATAACAAGGCCCTGTACCACATAAGTGTAGTCGGAAGGCACGCCCAAAAACTGCAGGCAGACCTTAAGGAGCTCGAACACCAGCACGCCGATGAAGATACCGGAAATGCGGCCGATACCGCCGTTGGTGGAAACGCCGCCGATGGTACATGCGGCGATGGCCTCCAGCTCATATCCCTGTCCGGCATTGACCGTCGCGCCGCCAGTCTTTGCCGCCAGCAGGAAACCTGCACAGGCATAAAGAACGGCCGCCAGAACGTAAATCAAAATCTTTGTCTTGGTTACATTGACGCCGGAAACTTCTGCGGCCACTTCATTGCCGCCGATGGCGTACATATATTTGCCGTGTCTCGTCTTATTGTAGAGGAACCACATCAGGAATCCTACAACCAGAGCAATGATCACCAGATAGGGAAGCCATCCGGCAAAAATCTTTCCCTTTGCAATGTTGGTATAGTCCTCGCGGAAACCGCCAAGAGGGGTGGCCTTGGTATAGATCAGGCAGATGCCGTATACCAACTGCTGCATACCGAGGGTTGCGATAAAGGGCGGAACCTTTAAGATTGCGATCACAAGGCCGTTGATCAGGCCGAATACTGCCGTAATGGCAATGACAATCACCAGTACCAGAAGGATGTTCATCTTCCCCAGGTTGGGATAAAACTTGCTGGCCGCATCTGTCGTCTGCAGCAGGATACCGGAAAGGCAGGCAGAAAGCCCCACCAGACGGCCCGCGGAAAGGTCTGTACCTTTTGTAATCAGACAGCCGCTGACGCCCAGAGCGATGAACATACGAACTGCCACGTTGGAAGCGGTATTGGTAATGTTACTCTTTCCGAAGAAATTGTCCTTAAGGACTGCTACGATAATCACCAGAACTACCAGCAGAATAATAATACTGTTATTCTGCAGAAAATTCCTGATATCTTTTCCTGATTTCTTATTCATCTGCTTCTCCTCCTCTAATTGAATTTCGTCGCCAGGCTCATGATATTTTCCTGGGTAGCGTCCTCTTTCGCCAGCTCTCCGGTCACATGACCGTTACACATGACGACGATTCTGTCAGACATGCCGATAAGCTCTGCCATCTCGGAAGAAATCATGATAATGCTTTTGCCCTGGGCGGCCAACTCCGCCATAATGGTATAAATCTCGTACTTGGCGCCTACGTCAATTCCTCTGGTCGGTTCGTCCAGAATCAGTACGTCCGGGTCATTGGCCAGCCATCTGGAAATGATAACCTTCTGCTGGTTGCCACCGGAGAGCGACTGAATCTGAGTCTTATTGTTGGGCGTCTTGATGCTTAACTTCGCCACGTTTTCATCGACCAGATCTTCGACCTTCTTATTGTTGATCATGACGCCGAAGCTTAAATATTTATTAAGGGAGGAAATGGCGACATTGTCAGAAATCGAAAGCACCCCAAAAATACCGGAACCTCTCCGGTCCTCCGTAAGAAGTGCGATGCCGTTGTCAATGGCGTCTTTCGGACGTTTGATCTTTAACTTCTTTCCCTTGTATTCCACTTCTCCTGCTACAATTCCACGGACGCCAAAGATGGCTTCTACAAGCTCCGTCCTCTGAGCGCCTACCAGACCGCCGATTCCGAGGATCTCCCCCCTTCTCAGTTCAAATCCGCAGTCCTGGAAGGATTTGTTGTGGATACTGCTAAAGCCGGAAACTTTGAGAACCACCTCACCCGGTTCGTTACTCTTGGGCGGATAGAGGTTGGTCAGCTCACGTCCTACCATTTTCGTAATGATCATATCGGTGGTCAACTCTTTTGCTTCCCAGGTACCGATATACTGTCCGTCTCGCATAATGGACACATCGTCGGAAATCCGAAGGATCTCATCCATCTTGTGAGAAATATAGATAATAGATACGCCCTTATCCCGCAAATCATCGATGATGCGGAACAACGCCTCCACCTCATTGGCAGTGAGCGATGAAGTGGGCTCATCCAGAATAACCACCTTCGCATTCATAGAAACGGCTTTTGCGATCTCTACGGACTGCATCTGAGACACAGAGAGAGAGCCTAGTTTCGCCTTGGGGTCGTATTCCATACGGACCTCTTTCAAAAGCCGTTCTGATTCTTCATACATTTTTTTATGGTCTACCACCGGGATAAAACCAAGAAGCTTTTTAAGCGGATAGCGCCCGCAAAAAATATTTTCCCCAATACTCCGCTCCGGGATCGGCTGCAACTCCTGGTGTACCATGGCGATCCCCTTATGAAGGGCATCGTCCGCATTAGCAATCTGGACCTTTTCTCCGTCCAGATACACCTCGCCCTCATCCATTTTATAGATTCCGAAGAGACATTTCATCAGCGTCGATTTCCCTGCGCCGTTCTCTCCCATAAGGGAATGAACTGTGCCTGGACGTACCCTCAAAGATACCTGATCCAAAGCCTTGACGCCGGGAAAGCTTTTGCTGATGCCTTTCATCTCCAGCCTGTATTCAGCCATACTCCAAACCTCCTCTTTCTCATTCTCTGAGGCTATTCAAGAATCGGGTGCGTTAGAAAACGCACCCGATCTTTCTGTATTGATTTTCCCAAAACAATCCGATGAAGGATTACTCGGTAACCTTTACATAGTCAACGGTATACTTGGTATCAACCTTCTCGCCGTTTGCCATCTTGATAGCAACATCTGCTGCAGTGTGAGACTGTCCCATATGGTCGTTGAGAACGGTACCAGTCATTCTGCCGTCTTTGATTGCTGCAGTCGCTTCGTCCAGAGCGTCAACGCCTACCAGATAAATGTCCTCATTCACCTTGCGGCCTTCTGCCTCGATAGCTTCGATAGCGCCCAGAGCCATAGCATCGTTGTTTGCGAATACAACCTCAACCTGATCGCCGAACTGTGCCAGAGCATTGGCAGTCAACTCCTGACCCTTAGCCTGATCCCAGTCGCCACGCTGTGCGAACAGCTCTTCTACTTCTACGCCTGCATCTGTCAGAGCCTTTACAGAGAACTCTGTTCTGTACTGAGCGTCTACGTTCTCCGGATCGCCGATGAGCATAACATAGGAAACTTTTCCGTCGCCGTTGATGTCGCCCTTGTTGGCGGTATCCAGAATAATCTCGCCCTGGAAGGTTCCAGACTGTCTTGCATCAGCGCCTACATAAGTAGCAGCCACGCCTTCGCTTTCCCATCTCTCAAGCTCCGCCGCATCAGGCTCACGGTTGATGAACACGGCGGGGATTCCTGCATCTGCACAAGTCTTTGCCACAGTCTCTGTAGCGGAAGCCTGTACCAGGTTCAGAATCAGCACGTCCACGCCCTGGGAGATAAAGTTGTCAATCTGATTGGTCTGCTCAGCCTGATCGCCTTTGCCGTCCACAACTGTCACTTCTGCGCCGTAGGTCTCTTCCAGATATTTCTGAAGTTCCTGACGATACAGGGTCATGAAGTTATCATCGAATTTGTAAATGCAAACGCCGATTTTTAATTTCTCGCCATCTGCCGCCGGAGCTGCCTGCGTTGCCTTCTCAGCCGTCTCTTTGGCAGCATCTGTTGCCTTTTCTGTCGCTTTCTCCGTCTCCTTGGGAGCCTCCGTCGCTTTCTCTGTCTCCTTCTTAGGAGCTTCCGTCTCCTTCTTGTCTCCGCCGCCGCAGGCTGCCAGAGAAAGAACCATCATAGACGCAAGTACTGCTGCTAATACTTTCTTCATGTTTCTCCTCCTATAATATGATTTTTGTTTCTTACGACAACATCATATAAAAATGACAGCAGAATTTCTATACAAAATTCTACTGTCAGTCTTTGAATTTATTCGATTTTTATGCAATTCCTCTAATTTTCTTCTTTTCCTTCTTCTTCCAATGTCTGAATTTCTCCATCACAGTTTATACTGTACATGGGAATCCGGATGGACTTATCCTCCTGAATCGGAAGGCCGTCCAGGGGCTCCCCCCTTGCCATCCGCTTTGCCAGGTCCAGAAGGATTCTGGCATAACCCTCCTGTCCCGTCACAATGGTACCGATCATTTTGCCTGTTTCGACTGCCTGAAGCCCTTCCGGTGTTCCGTCAATTCCCACCACATTGGAAAAACTGAGCCTCCATTTATCTATGGCGTCAATGGCTCCCAGAGCCATATCGTCGTTGTTGCTGATAATCAGTTCAATTTCTTCCCCGTATTCTTTCAGCCACTGAGTGGTCAGCGCCTCTCCCTGGCTGCGAACCCAGTTGGCGATGCCTCCGTCCAGTCGTTCCAGAGAAAGCCCTGCATTCACCAGCGTCTGCACAGAATACTCTGTGCGAATCAGAGAGTCCTGGTGGCGGCTCTCCCCCTCCAGAATCACATATTGAATCACACCGTCCTGGTTCCTGTCCAGCCGCTCCGGATACTTCCGATAATAGTCCACCACCAAAAGTCCTTCCAGTGTCCCGCTTTCTTTTGCATCGGATCCAACATAATAGAGCTTATCCCACTGTTGCAGATCCTCTGCCACCGGTTCCCGGTTGAAAAACACAACCGGCACATTGGCGGCTCTGGCCTTTTCAATCACAATCGCCGCTTCCGTCCGATCCACCAGATTCACACAGAGCACATCGTATTCCAAAGAGAGATACTTTTCGATCTGTTCATTCTGAATACTCTGATTTTCTTCTGCAAAGGAAAAATCCAGCCGGATTCCGCCTCCTGTTTCCCGCTCATAAAGTTTCCCCTGCCGTTTCATCTCATCGACAATTCCGTCTACAAACGTATCGTCCTCTTTGTAAACAAGCACTCCGATCTTTAAAATATCCGACTTTTCCAGGCTCCTGTAATACCGGTCCATAAAAACAAGCCCTGTTATGACAACCGCCAGAACGATTCCTGCTCCCAGAATGAGATACCGTTTCTTTTTCTTCATTGTCCCTCCCTTCTAGGACGACGGAAATAAAAGTCTCTGATAATTTTTCTGATAGATCCGTTCCCGTTTAATCTTGTAATATTCCAGGGCTTCATCCTGGCTTTTTCCTTCTTTTTGGATCTCCTGTACTGCCGCCTGAAGGCTCAGATATCCCTCATCATAACTATTTACGAACATCAAAAGCTCCAATTCTCCCTCGTCCAGATATTTTAAAAGCTGGTCAGAAGAGCCAAAGCCATATACTTTCTTTTCGTAATACCAGAACATTCCGTCTGCGCAAAGCTCTGCAGTCAGGGTATCGTCCAGAGCCACCACTGCCTGGATTCCCCGCCAGAAATAAGTTTCCGGCTGTTCTCCCGTAACTGTATAGGAAATTCCTGCTTCTCTGAAAGCCTTCCGCATTCCGCTTAACCGGTCTGTGATAAAACTTTGCGTCCCGTTTCCCGTATAAACAACACAGTTTTCGATCCCATCCTCTTTCATTGCCATTCCCAGGCTGTAACCCATGGCCTCCTGATCCGCTGAAATTTCCCGGTTGATGATCTCACTCTCCAGTCCGCCTCCGATCAGAATCAAAGGAGCAGACGGGGGCGCTTTCTCCAGAGCCAGCGCAAGCTCCTCGTCTCCTGCCGGAGAAAGGATGATAGCCTGCGCGCCGTTTGATACCTCTCGCTCTATCAGCTCCATCTGCTGCCCCACGTCGTTCCGGTCATACAGAGTTACAAAATTTACTTCCGCATTATACTCAGAAGCCGCCTGGTCCATCCCCATCTTAAACTTTTTCCACTGGGCATCGTCCTCATCATGAACAATCACAGAAATGCTGCTGACATCTTCTCCTCTTTCCAAAAGTCCCCAGGCAAAAGTGATCACCAGGGAAACTGCCAGCGCTGCCGCCAAAACATACATGAGCGCCCGTTCTATCTTCCCCATCGGACTACCTCCTCCCCATATGGCACCGCCGGAATATGAATCATAACCGTGGTCCCCTCGTCCGGCTCGCTCTCAATCCTGAGTCCGTAGGCTTCGCCAAAATACAGTTTGATTCGCTCGTTGACATTGCTAAAACCGATACCGGAGCCTTTGGTTTTGGACGAAATTTCTCCTTTTAAGAGAGCCTCCATGGTCTCCTTCGTCATCCCCAGTCCATTGTCGCTGACACTCAGATAGACATCGCCCCCCTTTTTCCAGGCCCTGATATCAATTCTCCCCTCTTCGTCCATAAATTCAATTCCATGATAGAGCGCGTTTTCCGCCAACGGCTGAACCACCAGCTTAATGGTGGACATGGCGCAGACCTCTTCCTCCGCTTCAATGGAAAATTCAAATTTATTCTTAAACCGCATCTGCTGGATATTCAGATAATTGCGCACATGTTCCAGCTCATCCCGGACTGGAATGATGTTTCTGCCCCGGCTCAAGCTGATCCGGAAAAGTCTTGCCAGAGACGTTACAATACGAACTGCTTCCGGATACTGTTCGTTCTCAATCATCCATACGATAATATCCAGGGTGTTATACAGAAAATGGGGGTTAATCTGAGACTGCAGGGCGTCCAGCTCGCTCTTTCGCTTGGATTCGTGCTCCGCCACCGTGGCCTCCATCAGCCGCTTCATCTCATCCACCATATCCTGAATGGCCCGTCCCAGATGCATCACCTCATAGGAACCACCCGTATAGATCACTGCTTCCAAGTTTCCCTCTTCCATCTCATGAACGCTTTTTTCCAGTCTCCGAATGGGATCTGTCAGCATAGAAGAAATCCTGGAATTGACCATTACCAGCACCAAAAGCAAAGCCAGAATGATGCTGGAGATAAACAACCGGTTCTGAAACGTATTGAAAGAAAATCTCCGGCCTGGCATCACCCCAATCAACTTCCAGCCAGTATATCCCACAGTCTTTACTGTCAGGACCCGCTCCTCCCCCTCAAAGGTCTCTTTATGATTTCCGTCGGACAAAGCGGCTGCCGAGACATTGCTTTCTGTCTCCAGCCCGGAAAAAATAAGCTGCTTCTTAGGATGATAAATCAGATTTCCCTCCCGATCTGTCAGATAAATATACCCGCCGTTTCCCAGAGTCGCCTTGCTCATAATCTGTTCGATACCACTGTATTTCAGATTGATCAAAAGAACACCCTGTTGGGTACTCTTTTCTCTGGTAATCTCCACAGAACTGCTCAGAGGAATCACCCATTTGAAAGGATTCGCCGTGTCCACAAACACACTTTGGACTGTCGGATTGAAAAAATGCAGATCTTCTGTTTTCTGGACAGACTTTACAAACCACTCCTGCCCCATAATATTGACATTCTTTTTCGGGCTTGCCGGAGGCGCAGTGGCCAAAACTTTTCCCGTCATAGAAAAGACAGCCATATTTTCCACGCTGCTGTGATTGGCTTCGTACAAAAGCTGCAACTTTTCTGTGACTTCTTCGTCGTCCAGATTCTTATTTTTGATTACATTATAATAGAAAGCGTCCGACAGCTTCATCTTTTCCCGAAGGTAGGTCTCCATGGCCTGATTGATCTGGGAAATCAAAATCTGATTCTCGGAAAGCATCGTCCGTTCCAATTGACCTGAAAAGCGCCGATAGAAAAAAAATGCTGTCAGCATGACAACCAAAACTGCGCTGACTGTAAAGGTCAAAAATACGCTGTAGCGGATGCTGCTCTTCCCATGCAGACCGGAAAGACGGGCTGACAGACTGTTTTTCTTTTCTTTTCCCATAGGCCTCTACCTGCTTCGATACCTGGTCGGCGAAACACCAAACCGTTTTTTAAACACATAGCTGAAGTAATTTGCTTCCGGATACCCCACTTTGGAAGCAATCAGATAAGTTTTGTCCTCTGTTGTCTGCAAAAGCGCCGCCGCCCTCTGGAGCCGCACCTCTGTCAGATAATTGACATAGCTGCTTCCTGTCTCCTGTTTGAAAATCGTGGAAAAATAGGAAGGGCTTATATGAATCTGGCGGCAGAGCTTGTCCACGGAAAGCTCCGGATCAGCGTAATGTTTTTCAATGTAATCTCTGGCCTCGTCCACAAGGTTCCTTGTCGTGGCCGCCCGTTTTTCCTCGATCCCCCGGCTCAGATTCATGCAGGTATCAAACAGCCACCCAGAAAGCTCCTCCTTGCTCTGGAAAGCGGTGATAAGCTCCAGGTAATTTCCGCCCTGTCCTACCATCTGTTCCATGGAAAGGCCATATTTTTCTACAATCCGGGCCACCGTATTCAGGATTCCAATCATATAAAGCTGGTAACTCCCAGCCGTGGAATCCGTCTCCTCCACCCGTTCCAGAACAGACTCTACGGCTGCCCGGACCGGATTTTCTTCCCCGCCGCCAAAGGTCACCGCCTTGGTAAGGAGAGCGGCTTCCTCGCTGCCAAAGCATAAGGGTACTGAGACGGAATAGTCCACATCCTGATAACAGATCACCCGTCCGTTTCCTAAAATCGCCCGGTACTCCAGGGCGGAAAGCGCTTCCCGGTAAGATTCCGGAACGCTCCGGTAACCAGTTCCCCTTCCGCCAAGCCCCACAGTCAGACTGACTCCAAAAATCTTCTGACATTTTCTGCAGGAGCTCTCCAGAATATCCAGAAGTCGAACCGTCTCCTTCTCCTCATCCATGGAAATCATCACAGTCAGGTATGTTTTGTAAATCCAGATCACCGGGATAAAATCTGCTGAAACAAGCTGTTCCTCCAAAAATTTTCCCACGGAAATCCGGAGCATTTCCTGTTCCTTTGCTGTCAGTTTCCCATCCGATCGATGTCCGATTCTGGCTACAGCCATCCGGTGAATCGCCTTCTCTCTTCCCGGAATCTTTAACTCCTCCATCCGTCCCTCTAGATTTTCTTCCTCAAAAAGCCCTCGGACAAAGTCTGTCAGAAACCGCTCTCTGATCACAGGAAGCATTTCTTCATAATTCTTTTTCAGCCGTTCGATATCCCTGTTCTCTGCAATGGTCCTGTCCAGTTCCTCTCTGACTCTTGTGAGTACTCTGGCCAATTCCTCCGCATTGACCGGTTTCAGGACATATTCCATCACATTCAGCCGGATGGCCTCCTTGGCATACTCAAATTCGTCAAAACCGGAAAACAAAATCAGCTTGATGTGGGAATGCCTTTTCTGCAACTTTCGCCCCAACTCCAGCCCGTCCATAAAAGGCATTTTAATGTCGGTGAGAATCAGATCCAAATCCAGCGTCTCCGCCTTTTCCAGCGCTTCAATCCCGTTCTCTGCATCAGCCACCACCTCGAACCCCAGACTTTCCCAATCCATCTTCTTAACAATGGCTTTGCGGACCTCCTCCTCATCGTCCACAATCATAATTTTATAAAGTTCCATGCTCTCACCCCCTGATACTGGCATGATTGACTATTTTTGCTATTATTTTACCACAATTCTGACAATTATCCCAGTCCATTCGGTGAATTTCGCTTAAAGAGAATCCCCGGGGAACACCACATTCTTTCTGCCCATGATTTCGACAATCGTCTCTTCTGTCTGAACCATACCGGGATTGGCAATCCGACCAATGTTTCGCATCGTCTCTTCCGGAGTTTCTCCTCCGATGCCGTGGCAGGCCTCAATCTGCAGACCGGAAAGCCCCAGTTTTGCCGCAGAAAAGCCAGTTTTTACAGCAGAAATCACTTTCATCACACAGCCATGGTTTCCGCCTTGACAGATCATGCCGACAATGGAGTTTGTCATATTATACAGCGTGTGTACGACAGCCTCCAGATCCCCGCCACGTAACATGGCGATTCCACAAGCCATCCCGGTGCCTGCTGCCACAGCACATCCGCACAGAGCAGACAAAATCCCGGAATACTGTTTGATGTACATGGTCACAAGATAACTGAGTGCAGTTGCGCGAAGCAGGGTAAGATCCGAATAGCCTTCTGCCTTTGCAACTGCATATAAAGGCAGCGTACTGATAATCCCGTGGTTTCCACTGCCTGTGATGCTCATCGCCGGATGGTTAAGCCCCAGGACTCTTGCCTCGGCAGCGGCGCCTGCAAAGAACACTGCCGTTTTCTCTGCGTCCTCTGAAATCCTCAGACTTTCGTTGTCCTGAAAAAGCGCTTTTGTGAATGTGCACCGGTCGGAGGCCAGTCCAGCCTCTGCCAGGCTCCGGTTGACTCTGTAGGCTTCGCGGATAAACTCAAGTTCCTCCTCTGAAGCCTGGGAGGCAAAAACAAACATCTGCTCCAGAGTAATTTCTTCCAGAGAGACGCTGCTTTCTCCCTGTGCATCCTCCGTTTTCTCCCGCTCGTCCAGAAGGACCACCTGATTCCGGCAAAGATAACAGACATTGGTATGCCGGTGACGGATTTCTGCTTCGCAAACATCATGTTCTGTGGTAACCCGGGCCTGAATCGAAATGTCCGGGCTGATTTCTCCCATGAAAACGGTCACATTTCCCTGTTCAATCTGCCCTTCGCAAAACTGAACGTCCTCTTCTGTAATGGCGTCTAAGACTAGCAGTTCTTGATCCGGCCGGCCAAACCAGCAGCCAAGCGCCGCGGCATATTCATTTCCCACTTTGCAGGTATTGGGAATCCCGCAGGTAAAGGCATTTTTGAAAATGCCGGAATTAACGCGGACTGTAACCGTCTTTGGCGGTTCTTTGCTCAAGGCCCTTGCTCTTGCACAAGCCAGTGCAATAGCCGCAGGTTCTGTCACGCCCAGAGCCGGTTTCATATCCTGTCGAATCAGTTCAGAAAAGTCCATCGTTCCTACTCCTTTCTGAAGCTGAGCCTGCAGGCTTCACATCCCTGTGTAATGGCTGCTGTTTTTTCAAAGCGCAGTCCCTTTTTCTCAGCAATTTTATCATACATCGAACAGGCGACGTCGCAGAGAGTCCCTATCCGCTCTTCATCGTCGGTGAGTTTCGACCACAGATTCACCATCGGACAGTAACCGATTTTCAGATCAAACCCTTCTTCTCCCAAATCTTCGATCTCTGCCTCATGACCAAACTCCATGGAACGGCGCATAAGCTTTTTCGAGAGCTTTCCGGCGGTGTCGCAGTCTTTGTACTCTGTGTCTGCATAATATTCTCCCAGTTCCTTCATCGCATCCTTGGCAAATTCGCAGGACAGTCCGTTTTCCATCCCCTCGACAGTCAGATAATAGATCCATTTGGCCTGGTTTTCCACTGCTGCACGCAAAGTATCCGTACTCTTATTGTTTACATATTTTGTAGGAACATTCTTCATCATCTTTTCTCCTTCCATTTAAAGCAAAGTTCGCAGGTATCATATCCTGTCGCAATGGTATGGCCAAGCTCAAATCCAAGCCCCAGTGAACTGGTCAGACCGCGATCCGTTTCCATGGCACAGTCGCAAAGCAATTCCAGTTCATCCGCGTCCTCTGTCATATTCGAAAGGCCGCCGAGCATCGGGCAGTAGTGAAAGTCCACTCTGGCCCTATCATCGTCCATCTCTTTTAATTCTGGGCGGAACTGACTGATCAGACCCTCGTTCATAAAACTGTAAACAAACTCCGGAAGGCTATCATATTTTCCGAAATCCCGGCTGTTGTCGCGTCCGATCCGATTGACAGCCGCTCTTGCAAATTTTTCTTTGTCAAGGCCGGCCGCCACTGCATGTTTGACCATCTGAAAATAAATCATCCCTCGCTTTTCATTTTCAAAGCGGACTTCCTTTGAGAGCGTGTCGTTCACCAAAGGCGTGTTTTTCATCTTCATCGTTTTTTTCTCTTCCATACGTTTTCCCTTTCTCCTGTTGATTTCCTGTACCATTGCTACATGCGGCTTATGGCGCATTTTGTTTGTTGAGTTTATTATATAACTTTAAGAAAGATTGTTCAATTTCCCAATTTGACAATCTTCCCATGGGATATTTGGACAATTTATCCAAACTTTACTTTTTCTTGTGATAATTCCAGAATTGCGCTATAATATCGAACGTACAGAAATAAAGAAATAATTTACAAATCGGTGTAACAAAATGCAAAAACATCCGTCTAATCTTTGAAAACAGGGAGGTGAGGGCAAGCATCATGGATTATGAGAACTTATACCATACTTATTACATGCAGGTGTATTCCTATGTTATGACACTTGCAAAAAACCGGGATCTGGCCGAGGAAATTACACAGCATGTATTTTTCAAGGCCTTATCGGCGCAGACAAAATTTCGTAGACAGTCTGGCGAATTAACCTGGCTGTGTTCCATCGCCAAGCATGCATTCTACGATGAAATGAGACGACAGAAGCACCTCGCCGCCGATCTCCCGTCAGACGATAATCTCCTTGGGGAAGAAAAAATGGAAAAGGCCATGGCAGATGCAGATACTGCCTATCGAATCCATGTGATCCTGCACCATTTGGAAGAGCCTTATAAAGAAGTTTTTTCTCTGAGAGTCTTTGGCGAACTGCCTTTTTCTAAAATCGCATCTATTTTTGAAAAAACGGAAAGTTGGGCAAGAGTGACTTATTATCGGGCTCGCCTAAAAATCAAAGAAAGGATGGAAGATGACCATGAATCAACCTTGTGAAATCATACGGGATCTGTTACCGCTCTATATTGATAACGCCTGCAGCGCTCCCAGTGTAGAGATGATCGAAAACCATTTGGCAGAATGCAGCGCATGTACCGAACTTTTGCAGTCGATGAAATCAAATCAATATGAAACAGCTCTGCATCTGGAAAAAGAAGGAGTGATCGCTCATCAGGCCAGACGACAAAAACGAAAAACGCTGATTGCGGGAGCCGGTATCGCTGGTATTTTGTGCATTCCGATTCTCGTCTGTCTCATCGTAAACTTGGCAGTCGGCCACGCTCTGGACTGGTTTTTTATTGTCCTGACTTCCATGATGGTCCTTGCTTCGCTGCTTGTCGTCCCTCTCATCGCCGACAGACAGAGGGGGCTTTATACCATTTTTAGTTTCACCGGAAGTCTGCTGCTTTTACTATTCACCTGCGCAGTCTATACTGGGGGCGACTGGTTTTTGCTCGCGGGAACTGCCGTGCTGTTTGGCCTATCCGTCCTGTTTACTCCTTATCTGGCCTATACTCTTCCCTTACCAGCTTTCTGGAAGAGAAACAGGGGGCTGTTTTTTTTCAGTGTGGACAGCGTTTTGTTTGTCGTTATGTTGCTTTGTATCGGCTTTTACTGCGACAGTGCTCTCTACTGGAAACTTATGCCGCCGATCGTTCTGTTTAACGCCGGATTCCTCTGGGGTCTCTTTCTCATATGCAGATATCTGACTACGAATCGATGGATCCGCGCCGGGATTGCCAGTGTGATGACTGGGGGGTACATTTTTATAGTCGATCCGGTCATTGCCCGGATTCTCGGAGAAAGACGCTCCTTACCCGGCTTCCATTTAAACACATGGAATCTCGTCACCAGCGACGAAAATATCAAATGGCTGATTCTGATCGGAAGCATTTTCGCCGGTCTGATATGCGTAGGAATTGGAATCGTCCGTAAAAGAAAATAGAAATGTTAAAAAAATACAAAAAGAGAGCGGAGACCTCCTGCAACACCGTCTCCGCCCTGCAATGACAGGTTTCTCCTATCGTATTTGTCTACTGATCTGCCAGCTTTTTCACGTTATGCCTCATCAATGGCTTTTCCAATATCATGGCGCATATATTTGTTCTGGAAGTTCACCCACTCTGTGGCTCTGTAGGCATTGGCGCGGGCCGCTTTCAGATTCTCTCCTTTGGCTGTCACGCCCAGTACCCGACCTCCGTTTGTGACGATTCCCTTTTCTGTCTGCGTTGTCCCTGCATGGAATACGTAGTAGCCTTCGTTCTCCTTCGCCTTCACTCTGTCTAACCCCTCGATGACAAATCCCTTTTCATAGGATACGGGATAACCGTCGGAGGCCAGCACTACGCAGACTGCCGCGTTGTCCTCAAACTCCAGCGTAAGGTCTGAAAGCCTTCCGTCTATACAGGCTTCCATCACATCCACAATATCATTCTTCATTCGTGGAATCACCACCTGGGCTTCCGGATCGCCAAATCTGGCATTGTACTCCAGAACTCTGGGGCCGTCCTTAGTCAACATCAGGCCGAAGAAAATGATTCCCTTAAACATCCGACCCTCTTCCCGCATGGCGTCCACCGTCGCCTGGTAAATATATTTCTGGCAAAACTCGTCCACCTCTTCCGTATAGAAAGGGCTGGGGGAAAAGGTTCCCATCCCGCCGGTATTGAGTCCTGTGTCGCCGTCTCCGGCCCGTTTGTGGTCCTGGGCAGAAGTCATAATCCGCACAGTATTCCCGTCCACAAAAGAAAGCACCGACACTTCCCGTCCTGTTAAAAATTCTTCAATCACCATCTGATTTCCTGCAGTGCCAAACTTTTTGTCCAGCATAATCTCCCTTACTCCGGCCTTCGCCTCCTCCAGAGTATTGCAGATCAGAACTCCCTTCCCCAGCGCCAGGCCGTCCGCCTTCAGCACAATGGGAAACTTCGCCGTTTCCAGATAGGAAAGGGCCGCGTCCGCATCGGAAAAATTCTCATAAGCAGCCGTGGGGATCCCATATTTCTTCATCAAATCCTTGGAAAATGCCTTGGAGCCTTCCAAAATGGCAGCCGCCTTTCTGGGGCCGAACACCCGAAGTCCCTCTGCCTCAAAAGCGTCTACCACTCCGGCTACCAGCGGATCATCCATGCCAATCACTGTCAGGTCAATGGACTTCTCCTTTGCAAAAGTCACAAGCGCGGGAAAATCCAGCACGCCAATGGGTACGCACTGGGCGTATTCTGCAATCCCGGCATTCCCAGGCGCACAGTAAATCTTCTCTACGCGGCTACTCTTTGCAATCTTCCAGGCAAGCGCATGTTCCCTGCCGCCGCTCCCTACAATCAGTACGTTCATGCTACCTCCTCTGTCTCTTCTGATCTTGACCGTTCTGCCCTGATAAAATTCATTTCTGTCCAAGCTTCAGATTTACACTAGGTCGTCCGGACCACCCGTCCGTTTTCTACCCGTATGTTTCCATTTGCAATCAGATCAATCGCCGCCGGAAGGATCTCCCATTCTGCCTCTTCCATCACCCGAAGCTGCAGGCTCTCCGGTGTATCGTCCTCTCGCACCGACACTGCCTTCTGTAAAATAATGGGACCAGTATCCGTTCCCTCGTCCACAAAATGGACGGTGGCTCCTGTCACCTTTACGCCCCGCTTTAAAGCATGTTCATGGACTGCCAGCCCGTAATTCCCTGTTCCACAGAAGGAGGGAATCAGGGAGGGGTGGATGTTGATCATCCTGTTCCTGTATTTTCTTACCAACTCTTCCGGAATGACCACCAAAAATCCCGCCAGTACAATGAGATCCAGGTGAAAACGGTCTAAGGTCTCAATCAACGCTCTATGAAATGCCTCTCTCGTTCCGTAATCTTTCGGAGAGATACAGGCGACCGGAATCCCGTGATTCTTCGCCCTTGTGAGCGCATAGGCTCCGGCATTGTTGCTCACCACCGCCGCAAGCTCTACTCCCGTAATGGCGCCGCTCTCCACTTTGTCAATGATGGCCTGAAGGTTGGTTCCTCCGCCGGATACACATACGCCGACCCTTAACATAAAGTGACTCCCTTTCCGCCGGCCTCAATTTTCCCAATCACATAAGGCTTTTCACCAGCCGTCCGGATAGCCTCCATGGCCGCGTCTACCTGGGCTGCTTCCACAGCCAGCACCATGCCGATCCCCATGTTGAAGGTATTATACATCATCTGCTCCTCGATCTCTCCGTCCTTTGCCAGAAGCCCAAAGATAGGAGGCACCGGATAACTGGCCTTCTCGATGACTGCGCGGGTCCCTTCCGTCAGCATCCGGGGAACATTCTCGTAAAATCCGCCGCCGGTAATGTGACTGCAGGCTTTGATCTGAACTCCCGCGCTCCGAACAGCCTTCAGCGCCCTCACATAAATCTTTGTGGGCGTCAGAAGCGTCTCGCCCAGCGTCGCTCCCAGAGACTCACAGTAAGTGTTTAAACTGCTCTCTGACATAGAAAAGACCTTCCGTACCAGAGAATATCCGTTGGAATGGATTCCGGAAGAGGCCATACCGATCAACACGTCCCCGGCCTTGAGCTCCTTTCCGTCAATCAAATCCTTTCTGTCCACAATTCCAACTGCAAATCCGGCCAGGTCGTATTCCTCCACTGGATAAAAGCCCGGCATCTCCGCTGTCTCTCCGCCGATTAAAGCGGCTCCTGCCTGGCGGCAGCCCTCTGCTACGCCGCTCACAATGGTAGCTATTTTCTCCGGTTCATTCTTGCCACAGGCAATGTAATCCAGGAAGAATAAGGGTTCGCCGCCTGCGCAGGCGATATCATTCACACACATCGCAACACAGTCGATTCCGATGGTATCATGCCTATCCAGGGCAAACGCCAGCTTTAGCTTTGTACCGACACCGTCCGTGCCGGACACCAGCGTAGGATGCTCCATCGTCTTAAAAGCATCCATGGAAAAAGCGCCGGAAAAGCCGCCAAGCCCTCCCAGGACCTCCGGGCGCATGGTTCCCTGCACATGCTTTTTCATCAGCTCCACGGCCCTATAACCGGCCTCAATATCAACCCCTGCTTTCTTGTAATCCATGTTTTCCTCCTCACGTAGATCCTTCTCCACACGCAGACATGCAGCCAAAGGGACATGCTCCGGCCGTGCACCGTGGGATATTTACTTCTGATTCAGATATTCTTTATAACCAAGCTTGTCCAGCTTCTCAGCCTTTGCCACCACCTGATCTTTCAGGTTTGCCGAATATGTTTTCAGTCTCTCAAAAAGCGCCTCATCCGATACCGCCAGCATTTTCGCTGCCAGGATTCCCGCATTGGCCCCGCCGTTTATGGCAACTGTGGCCACCGGAATGCCAGAAGGCATCTGGACAATGGAATACAGAGAGTCCCTTCCGCCCAAGGATGTGGTGTGCATAGGCACCCCGATGACCGGAAGCGGGAAAATCGCCGCGCACATACCGGGAAGATGGGCCGCCATACCCGCTCCCGCAATGATCACTTTAAATCCCTTGCTCTCCGCAGATTTCGCATATTCAAAAAATACATCTGGTTCTCTATGGGCAGAAATGATTGTCATCTCATAGTCCACTCCAAGCTCCGAAAGCACATCGGCCGCCTTGCTCATAACTGCCAGATCGGAATCGCTTCCCATCACAATTCCCACTTTTGCCATTCTTCATTCTCCTCTCATCTCTCACAAAACCGTAAAATTATGTTTTCATCGGCGGTACCATCCGTTGATAAGGACACACACTCTCTTGCCAGCCGATGGTACTATCGTATCATAAAGGTTCGCTGCGTACAAGGACGAAAATCCGTGAGTTTCCGCATTTTTGAAACAATTCCCGAAAGAAAATCCGGTGGACAGACCGCCGGCTAGCGGAAACAAAAACCGGCCTTTCTATAAAACTGTCACAGGTTTTCATTGAGTTTTTCCGTACCGGGAAGGACAAAGCGACCGCTCTTTATCAGAGTCGTCCTGACGCCGTCTGGCTGAATCACAGCGATCTCCCCCAACTCATCATAAGGGATGGTAATATCCGTATGACAGTTAAAATAGGCTTCCTCCGGATGTTCTTTTCGCCGGATAGAACATTCATTGTCTCTGGCCGTCACTTCTTTCCCGTCAGGATTATACACCTTCACTTCCTCACTGTGACTGTAGCAGGTATCCCCGATGGCAAAATGAGGACCCATTTTTTCAATCACCAGAATTTTCAGTCTGCTCAGGATATCATACTTTCTCGCCATGGCGTAAGCAGCCGTATTGGTACCGATGGCAAACTCGCCCATGGGAAGAGATTTGTGGTTGCACAGAAGGTTTTCCTCGATAAGCTTCCTGTTCTCTTCCTCCGACTCATAATTCCGACAGATCCCGGAAACAGTCATCCCGTCCCGAAAGGTGAGCTCCAGATCCTGATACTCCACCTCATTTAAATAAATCTGAGACACATGGAGGACGCCCATCGTCCCGGAAAGTCTGGGGGAAGTAAAGACCTCTCCCAGAGGTATATTCACATCGGCCAGACAGTTTTCAAAATTTGTCTCCCTCTCCCGGTCAGAGAGAGGATGAAGAGCTATCCGAAGGCTGGTTCGATTCCCACTTGTCCCGGTAACTTCCACAAATTCCCCCTCGTCCAGCGCATCAATGAGCGCGCTCTGAATCGCTTTGTATTCCTCATAATCCAGTGTGTTGATTCGAATCATTTCTTTAAAAATCTCCGAAAAATCCGCTCCAATCTGAGGCGTGGGCCAGGAGATAATGGCAAAGCTCCGCTCTTCTCCCCGGATGTACTGATTCACCAGTTCCGCCGACTGGGAAGAAAGCTCCACGGACAGCCGTTTCTGCTTTTCGTTAAGTCTGTAAGCCTCCGGCTTGTTCTCATAGGAAAAAGGTTCTTCTCCGAAGGTTTCCATAACTGCCGGTCCGGCATAAACTGCCGCCAGATCCTTATACTCCTCATAAGTCACCCGCATGACAGAAAGTTTTCGCTCCTTGAAGGCTTTATCCAGAAACAGAGCGCTGTCAAATCGGTGATCGTACTCATACTGTCGGTTGGCATAAGCCCCATAGTATCCAATCTTCAGATGTTGCCTCTTATTCGCCACACCCACAGCCGCCCGGAACACCACGGGGGAAAGTCCCATGGCCGCAAACTGTTCTATCACCTTCCTCAAAATTCGCTCGAATCCTACACAGTAACGAAGTTCTGCTGTTTTCTTCTTTTTCAGATCAATCCCGGCCAGTTCAAATCCGCGGCGATACCCTTCTGTAAATGCAGAAGCCATCTGTGTGACAGTTTCCTCTGAAAGGCTGTTCAGAAACCTGGCTGTTGTTTCCTCACACTCCGTAATATATTCTCCAAACTGATACAGATAGCGCAAATCCGACAGATCACTGTTCATCACGATACGCACTGCAAAATCCAGGGACGGATCCACCTGTTCTCTGATCCGCCTGGCCACCGTCACATCGCAATAATCGCTTACGTAATAATACAGGGCTTCTTTAAGCTCAGAAAGAAGAGTCTCCTCCATAAGCTCTCCTGTCTGCTCCGCCTCAAAAAGATTATAGGTCTCAATAAAAACCTCCAGACAGGGAACCCATTCTTCCATCCTGGCTTCGTAAATATAGGCAATCCCGCCCCGAAGCTCTGCCGCCAGAAAGGAGAGCATCCGTCCTATCTTTTCTCCCATCACCTGCACTGCATAGGCCGGATTGGCAAAGCTTTTTTCATAAGCCGGCCCGGCAATGGCTTCATAAAGTTTTTCATTCCGCCGTTTGAGGACTTCCATGGAAGGAAGGCCCTCTTTTTTTTCCTTCGCAAGCCCTCTCCTGACCTCGTCCAGAAAAAGGATAAAAGCGGCCTGCTCTTTAAAATACGCCGCCGCTTCTTTCCGGAGTGTCAGGGTTTCTCTGCATTCTTCCGATAACTCCTGAATCCTTTCCATAGAGAGCTGATACCGCTCCTCCAAGATCGAATATTCCAATTTTTTCACTCCTCTATATCGTTACATTTTGCTGTATTTCCGCTGAATCATGACAATCCAGGCTATTCCAATGAGGATCCCTGTTCCAAGAAGCAGCAAAGACCACTGTCCAAAATCAATGGTAAGCTGAAGAATGACGTCGATCACTTCCACCCCGGCCAGCAAAAACATGGGCATACTCATCTCCTTACAGTAGGCCTCTTTAAGCTCCGGCTTGACACTCTCCACATTTTTTCCCACAAAATCCGTTTTTCCATTCCAGGTCTGAAATGCTCCAAAGGCAAAAATCACAGCCATCAGAACGCTCCAAAGTAAATTAAAATTATCTCCCATCTGATTTTCTCCTTTATCTGTCGTCCCGGAGCTTTCCAAGCTTCGCATTCTTTTCAATCAGTCCCCTGGCATGCTCCCAGAGCCTTGAGGAACCTTCCACCGTCTTTTCATTCCGTTTTAACACCTGGGAAACCCGGATTCCATGCTCCTTCCAGGATTTTCCTTCCGTGGCGTCATTGAGAAGCAGAGGCTGAACCTTGTCCAAAGTCAGCGCAAACTTCGCCTCCGGCGTCTGGCCCGCCTCAAATTCCTCCCAAAGCTCCCGGAAATACGCCTCCTGATCCGCCGGAAGAAGGCCAAAAATCCGATCCGCCGCCTTGACTTCCCGCTCTCTCTTTGTGACATTGCCCGCCTCGTCATAAGCATAGGTGTCTCCCGCATCAATTTCAATAATATCGTGGATCAGCACCATAGTCATCGTACGAAGCGTATCGATGGACTCATTGGCGTACTCAGCAAGCAACGCGCACATAAGCGCCAAGTGCCAGGAATGCTCCGCATCATTTTCCTTCCGACTCCCGTCGGAAAGATAGGTCTGTCTGAATACCTGCTTAATCTTATCCGTTTCCATCAGAAAATGAAGCTGTTTTTCCAACCGTCCTTCTGTCTCCATCCTGTCTCCTCCTAAACATTTATTTCTCTGTGTTTCTCCGGAACGATTCTCAAATCACAATTCCCAGAATGTAAATCCCCAGGATTCCTGCTATCGCCAGCACATTCAGAATAATCGCGACCCTGGAAAGAACCGGAATCCCCTCCTCGCTTCCCCGCCGCCTCATATCGTGAAGCGGAAGAAAAATCCCAAGAATATTAAAAAACAGAGCCAGAAACCCCAGCGCCGCAATATTGGTATCTCCATGGCCATAAGTCCTAAAGGCAATCCAAAAAGCCGCCAGCAAAATTAAAACAGAACCGACAAAAATCAGCACCGAGGCCATCCCCGCCGCTGAAAATTTCATCCGAAAAAGCTTCATCCTCTTTCTGTTCAACGTAACATCTCCTTTTTCCGGTATCTAGCAGAATGAGTTATCAGTGCTGCCGCCCCCGGTCCTGTCTCCCAGCCCCCTCATCTAGCCTTTTCCAGCGCAAATACACGGCTGCCAGGAAACACAGATATCCCAGAAATCCTCCCAGAGTGTTGAGCATCAGATCGTCCACATCAAAACTCCCCCGCTTGGACAAAAGCTGCACAGTCTCAATACAGAGGCTGCAAAAAAAGCTCCAGAGCACAATCACATACCACTTTCTGTTGGAAAACCGAAGCATGGGCAGAATAAATCCAAAGGGCATAAAAGCCGCCACATTTCCAAACAAATTCATCCCCGCGTTCAGGGGCCCAAGCACGTCCCAGTAACGGATACACCGCTTAATCTCCAAAAAGGGTTCCAGATTATAGCGGTATCCTCCAGAAGCCTCCGTCCGTCCCAGAGACTCGGCAAAAAACATAAAATAAACCAGTCCAGCCAGATAACAACCAAAGAGCACCCAGCCGGCCTTCCGGATGGTCTCCGTCTTTATTCGAGTTTTCAATCCCGTCCACCCTGTCAAAACGTAATATCTGATTTCCGTTTCAGTAAAAACGCGCCGCTTATAATGCTGCCGATCCCGACCACCAGTCCTGCCACAAGAATAACAATCCCCATGGCAATGGAAAAACCCCCTGTATTCTTCATGGTCTTATATACCTTTTCACTCATAAGCTGCCTCCTCATTCTTCTGCGCCGTACTGTTCATAATATGCGTCAATGGCGCTTTTTAATGTATCGTCAATGATGATTTCTCCCTGATAAGGTCTGTTATAAAGGTGTTCGATCACCTCTGCCATCGTCACAATAGCCGTTGTCTGCAGGCCGTACTTTTCATGGATCTCCTTGAGAGCCGACTTCTTTCCCTGGCCCCGTTCCATCCGGTCCACAGAGACCACAAGACCGAGAACATCCACCGCCCCCTGGGCTTTCAGAATGGGAAGTGTCTCTTCAATAGAAGTTCCTGCCGTGGTTACGTCCTCGATGATCACCACCCTGTCGCCATCCCCCACAGGACCTCCCAGAAGAATCCCCCTGTCTCCGTGGTCTTTCACTTCCTTTCGGTTGGAACAGTAACGGATATCCGCCCCGTATTCCTCCGAAAGCGCAATGACTGCCGCCGTGCTTAAGGGGATCCCCTTGTAGGCCGGTCCGAACAATACGTCAAACGCTGTACCAAACTTGTCTTTGATGGCTTTTGCGTAATAGCTTCCCAGCCGTTTTAGCTGTCCCCCGGTACGATAAAACCCTGTATTGATAAAAAAGGGCGTTTTTCTTCCGCTCTTTGTCACAAAATCTCCGAATTTAAGTACTTTGCAGTCCACCATAAACTCAATAAATTCTCTCTTATATGCTTCCATGGTTTCGTTTCTCCTTGGTCCTATTTTTAAATACTGCAAACAAGTATATCATTAAACCTCAGTTCTTTCAACCAGGAAATCGGCTCTGCATTTCCTTATCTTACCGCTCCAATCAATTCCCGGATATCCGAAACTCTCTGCTCTTCCATATAATCCCGAATCCCTTCCACAATCTCCACCGTGGTATAAGGATGATGAAAATTGGCCGTGCCGACAGATACGGCCGTGGCGCCTGCCAGAATAAATTCCAAGGCATCCTGGGCGTTTTGGATTCCGCCCATACCAATCACCGGAATCTGTACAGCCTGGGCTGCCTCATAAACCATACGCACAGCCACCGGCTTTATCGCCGGCCCGGAAAGCCCTCCCGTTTTGTTTGCCAGGGCAAACGTGCGTCTAAAGATATCGATTTTCATTCCCGTGAGTGTATTGATCAGAGAAACCGCATCGGCGCCTCCTGCCTCCACGGCCCGCGCCATCTCACCAATATCCGTCACATTGGGGCTTAACTTCATAATCACCGGCTGCTTTGCCTTTTCCTTCACTGCCCTGGTAATCGCTTCCGCCGCCTTCGCACTCTGGCCAAAGGCGATTCCGCCTTCTTTCACATTGGGACAGGAAATGTTAATCTCCAGAAGATCTACCGGCTCTTTGGAAAGCCGCTCTACCACTTCCACATAATCTTCCGTCGTTTTCCCGCAGACATTCACCACAATCTTCGTATCAAACTGCCTTAAAAAGGGAATATCCCTCTCTACGAACACATCAATGCCGGGATTTTGCAGGCCAATGGCATTGAGCATCCCGCCGTAAGTCTCTGCAATCCTGGGTGTTTTATTCCCCGGCCAAGGTACATTGGCCACGCCTTTTGTGACCACCGCCCCAAGACGGTTTAGATCCACAAATTCACTGTATTCTTCTCCCGAACCAAAAGTTCCCGAAGCCGTCATCACCGGATTTTTTAAGGAAACCCCTGCAAGCTCCACCGATACATTCATCAAAGCTCCACCTCCTCAGCCAGAAATACGGGACCGTCTTTGCAGATCCGTTTATTTTTGACATGGCTGTGGCCGTCCACTTCTCCGGACTCACAGACACAACCCAGACAGGCGCCAATCCCACATGCCATCCGCTCTTCCATGGAAATCCAGGCCGGAATCTTCTGCTGCCTCGCATAGACTTTCACAGCCCGCAACATGGGCGCCGGGCCACAGGCAAAGATCACGTCCGCTGAAAGGCTGTTTTCCCGGATGGCATCCAGCACGTTTCCCTTTGTGCCGAAACTTCCGTCCTCTGTCGCTACAAAAAGCGGACCGCTCTCCTCCAGTTCTTTTTTCAGAAACATCTGCCTGTCCCGATACCCCATAACCAGAACGGTTTCCCCGGAAAGCCGTTTTGCAAGCTCCAGCATGGGGGGCACGCCGATCCCGCCGCCAATCAGAAAGGCTTTTTTTCCTTCTGCCTCTTTCAGGGGAAAGCCGTTTCCAAGAGGTCCGAGAACCTCGATGGTATCGCCCGCCTTTCTGGAAGAAAATTCCTCTGTGCCCGCTCCTGCCACCCGGTAAACCAGGCGAATCCTGCCCTCTTCGATCTCGCAAAGGCTGATGGGCCGGGGTAAAAGTCTGGAACCGTCTGCACTGTACAAGGAAACAAACTGGCCCGGCGCTGCCTCCTCCGCCATCCCGGTTTCCACCCACATACTGTAGATCCCGGGCGACAGCCACTCCTGGGACAGGATCCTTGCTTTCTCTTTCCTCTTCATAAACATCCTCCCGTATCTTCTGTATCGACGATGCTTCTCTTTCCCTCAGACCTGTCGATCGTTTGGTTTCACCGCGCCGCCGCTACATGCCGCTATGCCGAACCCCTGCTTATCTCCGGTTCAATGCGCCTCCGATATCTGCAATCATATCAAGAACTGCCTGCCTGGATGCCTCTCCAAAATGCTCTGCGCCAAATTTCGCATAAGGTTCCTTTTTATAGGCAGCAATGATTCCTCTGGACGAATTGACAATGGCCCCCAGACCATCCTCATTGAAATAAGGAGCCAGGTCCTCTGCCTTCCCACCCTGTGCTCCGTAACCAGGCACCAGAATAAAGGATTTGGGCATCAGCTTCCGAAGCGTTTTTCCCATTTCCGGGTAGGTGGCGCCCACCACAGCGCCCACATAGCTATAGGAGTCCCCCATACAGGTTTCTCCCCATCTGGCCACCTGCTCGCCCACCCACTCATAGAGCGGGCGTCCGTCAATAAGTCTGTCCTGAAACTCGCCGCTGGAGGGATTGGAGGTCTTGACCAAAATAAACAACCCTTTTTTCTCCTCCCGGCATACGTCGATGAAGGGCTTCACTCCGTCCGTTCCCAGATAGGGGTTTACCGTCACAAAGTCCTCATGAAACGCGGTGAGAAGTCTGCTTCCCACCTGTACTTTCCCCAAATGTCCTGCCGCATAGGCCGCAGACGTAGAACCAATGTCCCCTCTCTTCACATCGCCGATGACGATCAGCCCTTTTTCCTGGCAGTAATCCACCGTTTTCTGATAGGCCGCCATTCCGGCCACGCCAAACTGTTCATACATAGCCACCTGCGGTTTTACTGCCGGAATGAGATCATAGATGGAATCTACGATTTCTTTATTAAACTGCCAGATGGCGTCCGCCGCTCCCTCCAGAGTCTCTCCGTACTCTGCCAGAGATTTTTTCACCACATGTTCCGGTACATAGGAAAGCATCGGGTCCAGTCCGACTACCACAGGTGCGTTTCGTTTCTGAATTTTTTCACAAAGTAGATTGATCATTTCAAAAATCCTTCCCTTTCCTCATATACAATCTCACCATCCACAATGGTCATGACTACCATACCTTTGACATGTTTTCCGTCAAACGGAGTGTTCTTTCCTTTGGATACAAAGTTCTCTTTCCGAATCACGGCTTCCCTCTCCGGATCAACCAGTACAAGATCCGCGCATTTTCCTTCTGCCAGGCTGCCCCTGTCTATGCCCAGAATCTTCGCCGGAGTATAGCACATCCTTTCTGCCAGCTCCATAGGCGTCAAAATACCTTTGTGGACCAGTTCTGTCATGGCAATGGAAAGAGAAGTCTCCAGCCCTACGATTCCACAGGCCGCCTTCCGGAATCCTCCCGCCTTGTCCTCCTCGCTATGGGGCGCGTGATCCGTGGAAATCACATCAATGACTCCCTCTTTCAGACCGGCAAGCAACGCCTCTACATCCTCTTTCTCCCTGAGGGGCGGATTCATCTTATAATTCCCGTCGTCTCCTGGAATATCCCCGCTGGTCAGCGTAAAATGATGAGGGCAGACCTCCGCTGTCACCGGAATGCCGGCTTCTTTCGCCAGCCGCACCATCCGGACGCTGTCCTTTGTAGAACAATGGCACAGATGAAGCCTGGCTCCCGTCTCTTTCGCCAGTAGAATGTCTCTGGCGGCAATCACATCCTCCACAGCGTTCGTAACGCCAAAGATCCCCAGGCTCCTGGAGCGCTCCGATTCGTTTACAATCACGGCGCCTCTCACCATATTCTGATCCTCACAGTGGGCCAGTACAAGGACGTCCTCCCTGGCGGCAGTTTCCATGGCCTTTTGATAAAGTTTTGCGTCCATCACAGACTTTCCGTCTTCGCTGATACAGGCCATGCCTTCCCGCTTCATGGCGGCAATGTCCGTCAGTTCGTTTCCCTCCTGCCCCTTTGTCACAGCCCCCACAAAGGAGACATGGACCAGACATTCTTTTTTTGCCCGCGCCGTCTGACTCCGGAGCAGCTCCGGGCTGTCCGTCACCGGCTTTGTATTGGGCATGGCGCAGATTGTCGTCACTCCGCCTTTTGCCGCTGCCCGTCCGCCTGTAAACAGCGTTTCCTTATATTCCAGCCCCGGATCGCGCAGATGTACATGAAGATCCACAATTCCAGGCATCACATAAAGCCCTGTCCCGTCGATGATCCGCAGTTCTCCGGAAGCTTCCTCCCTGTCGACTGCCAAGGAAGCGGCTTCGCCCACCCGGCTGATATGCCCGTCCTCCACAAGTACATCATAAATTCCGTCTCTTCCCGTATCCGGATCGATCACACGTCCGCCCTGAATCAACAATTTCATACTGTGTCTCCTTACCAAACAAACTTTCAGACTTTCTGTTTTCTGAGTAAAATAAACCCAATCACGCTGGCTCCCATTAGCACCGGATAAAAGGTATAGGGAATGATCTCCAAAGGAGAAAGCCCCGTCTGCCCTGCCGCTAAAAGAAGCTGAGCTCCGTAGGGGATCAATCCCTGAGTCACCGATGCGAAGATATCCAGAAGGGAAGCCGACCTTCTGGGAGAAATCCCGTAATCGCTGCTGATTTCCCTGGCAATAGGACCGGCAATCACGATAGCCACCGTATTGTTGGCCGTCGCCATATCCACCAGCACTGCCAGTGCTGCGATCCCCAGCTCGCCGCCCTTCTTTCCCTTGATCCGACTGTGAATCATATTCAGAATGCAGGCGATTCCTCCGTTTTTCTTCACCAAAGCCACAATCGCCGCCACCACCATGGAAATAACCGTAATGTCGTACATGGAGGTAACGCCCTCGCCCATGACTTTAAAGATATCCCCTGCCAGAATGGTTCCTGTCCCCAGACCTGCAAAAACCGAGAGGATTGTCCCTCCAAGCAACACCAGGAATACATTGAAGCCTGCCAAAGCGCCTGTAAGAACCACCAGATAAGGGAGTACCTGCCACAGATTATAAGTCAGTTCCGCATCCAACTGATAAGAGGTATTCCGGCTGACGATCACATAAATAACCATGGAAACAAGCGCCGCCGGAAGTACCAGGAAAAAATTCTCCTTGAACTTATCCCGCATCTCACACCCCTGGGTACGGACTGCCGCAATGGTGGTGTCGGAGATCATGGAAAGATTGTCGCCGAACATGGCGCCACTCACCACCGCGCCGATACAGATCGCCATGGAAAACCCTGTCTGCTCGCTGATTTTCACAGCAATCGGCGCCAGAGCGCCAATGGTTCCCATACTGGTACCCATGGATACAGACATAAAGCAGCCGATTAACATGAGACCTGCCACCGCAATGCCCGGCGGCAGAACGGAAAGCCCCAGAGCCACGGTACTGTCCGCACCTCCGGCCGCTGTCACAGTTCCTGAGAAAGCCCCGGCCGCCAGATAGATGAGACACATTGTGATAATATCTTCATTGCCGATGCCTTCGGCCGCTGTCTTTAACTTTTCCCCAAAAGATCTCTTTCTGTTTTGAAAAAAAGCCGCCACCAGCGCAATCAGAAACGCTACAATGGCCGGCATCGCATAAAAGTCTCCACTCAAAAGCCCCACGCCAAGAAATAGGACCAGAAAGATCCCTATCGGCAGAAGAGCTCCCAAATTTCCCTTTTCTCTTGTTCCTTCCATACTGATTCCTCCCCTTTACTTCTCAGACAGCATCCTATAGACGCGACGCGCGGCCCGGACACATCTCGACGGCGCATTTCCCTTCATGCACCTGCACGGGCCTGGCTCCTTTCGCGTAGGGGACGCTTTCTTCCCTACGCGGCGCGCGGCCCGTGCGCCACTTTAGTGGCATATTTCCTCTGCACGGGCCTGTGCATAAAAAGAGCCGTCGTAAACTGCTTCTCCTTTACGACAGCTCTTTTCTCCTGGCTAATCTTCCTCATCTTCGTCGACGACTGCCACCGATACGCAGCTCACTGCGCTTACCACCGCAGTCACTGCAGCAACAATCACGATAAATATGATCAGGCCGATCAAAAAATAAAAAATAAATGGATCCATAGCTTTCCCACCACCTGTAACTTTCTAATGGCAACGCCGCCCCCCGGCCGCTCTGCCATATAAAACTGCTGGGACTATCATAGCACATTTCTCCTTAAAAAGGAACCTTTACTTATTAAAAAATCCTTTCTTTTTGTGTTTTTCTTCCGTGGCCGGCGAAGAGGCGGTCTCTCCCATGGCTTCCCGGAACTTCTGAAGCGCTTCTTTCTGTTCCTTATTTAACCGTTCCGGTACCTTGACCACCAGTGTCACATAGTGATCGCCGCGAACATCCTTATTCCGCAAGTATGGCACGCCTTTTCCTTTTAATCGGATTCTCGTATCTGTCTGAGTGCCGGGCGCCACCGTATAAAGCACTTCGCCGTCTACTGTCTTAATCTTGATATCCCCGCCCAGAGCCGCCGTGGCGAAGGTAATAGGAACTGTAGAATAAATGCTGGTCTCCTGGCGACGGAAAGTGGGATGTTCTGACACCACAACTTCTACCAAAAGATCGCCCCGTTCGCCTCCATTCACACCAAGTTCGCCCTTCCCTCGAATCCGCACACTCTGTCCGTTGTCAATCCCGGCAGGAATTGACACAGCAATCCGTTTCTTGGAGCTGGTATATCCCGTTCCACGGCAAACGGAGCATTTTTCCTTGATGATCTTTCCCGTTCCATTGCAGTCCGGGCAGGTCTGTACGTTCCGCACCATGCCAAACAGCGACTGCTGGGTGTAAACCACCTGTCCCTTGCCATTGCATTTGGGACAGGTTTCCGGTTTCGTCCCGGGCTTCGCTCCAGTCCCTTTACACTCTTTGCAGTCATCCCTGCTGGTCAGCTCAATTTCCTTCTCACAGCCAAAAAGCGCCTCGTCAAAGGTAATACGGATTCTGGAGCGGAGATTCGCTCCCCGCATAGGGCCGTTGTTTGCCCGGCTTCTGCGACCACCGCCAAACAAGTCGCCGAAGATATCGCCGAAAATATCGCCCATATCTGCGCCGCTGAAATCAAAACCGCCGAAGCCTCCCGCTCCGCCGCCCTCAAAGGCCGCATGACCAAACTGATCATACTGCCTCCTCTTATCCGGATCACTAAGGACCGCATAAGCTTCTGAAGCCTCTTTAAACTTTGCCTCCGCCTCCGGATTCCCCTGATTGGTATCCGGATGATATTTCTTCGCCAGAGCCCGGTATGCCTTTTTAAGCGCCCCATCATCGGCATCCTTCGGCACCCCCAGCACCTCGTAATAATCTCTTTTACTCTCAGCCACTTTTCCTCACCTATCCATAGTTAGTTACGCAAAGAATCCAAGGCAAGCCCCTTACGGGGCCGCCCTGAATCCAATAAAGGGGGGATAAACCTTATACTTCCTTATAGTCTGCATCTACCACATCGTCGTCTGCCGCACCTGCGCCGGAGCCTGCTCCCATATCGGGGCCTGCGTTCTGGGCGCCTGCCGCTCCCTGGGCCTGCTCATACATTTTGGCAAAAAGCGCCTGCGCACTGTTCATCAGTTTCTCTTTTCCAGCCTTTAATTCATCCAACTGAGCGTCGGAAATTTCACCGTTCGCTGTCGCTTCTACCACTGCCTTTAATGCCTTGATATCTTCCTCTACAGCCGCTTTTTCTGAAGCGTCAATCTTGTCTCCAGCTTCCTCCAGGGCCTTCTCCGTCTGGAATACCATGGAATCGGCGTCATTCCTCGCGTCAATGCCTTCCTTGCGCTTCTTGTCCTGAGCCTCAAATTCAGCCGCTTCCTTCACTGCTTTATCAATATCGGCCTCAGACATATTGGAACCTGCCGTGATGGTAATATGCTGCTCCTTACCGGTTCCCAGATCCTTCGCCGACACGTTTACGATACCGTTGGCGTCAATATCAAAGGTAACTTCAATCTGAGGCACCCCTCTTCTTGCAGGAGGAATCCCGTCCAGGCGGAACTGGCCAAGGCTCTTGTTATCCTTTGCAAACTGTCTCTCACCCTGGAGCACATTGATATCTACGGCAGTCTGATTGTCGGCTGCGGTGGAGAACACCTGGCTGTGCTTGGTGGGGATCGTCGTATTTCTCTCAATCAGTCTTGTAGCGACGCCGCCCATGGTCTCAATGGACAGAGACAGAGGAGTCACATCCAAAAGAAGGATATCGCCTGCGCCTGCGTCTCCGGCCAGCTTACCACCCTGGATGGAAGCGCCGATAGCCACACACTCATCCGGATTTAAGCTCTTGGAAGGTTCCTTGCCTGTGAGCTGTTTTACCTTCTCCTGTACTGCCGGCACACGGGTGGAACCGCCTACCAGCAGAACCTTTCCGATTTCTGAGGAGGTGAGACCGGCGTCTCTCAGAGCATTCTGAACAGGAACTGCCGTTCTCTCCACCAAATCATGGGTCAGCTCGTCAAATTTCGCCCTGGAAAGATTCATATCGAAATGCTTGGGACCTTCGCTGGTCGCTGTAATGAAAGGCAGGTTGATATTGGTAGTGGTAGCGGAGGACAACTCCTTTTTCGCCTTCTCTGCCGCTTCCTTTAATCTCTGAAGAGCCATCTTGTCATTGGAAAGATCCACACCCTCAGCCTTCTTAAATTCAGCAATCATATAATCTGTCAGCTTCGCGTCAAAGTCGTCGCCGCCCAGATGGGTATCGCCGTTGGTAGCCAAAACTTCAATCACACCGTCGCCAATCTCAATGATGGAAACGTCAAACGTGCCGCCGCCCAGGTCATACACCAGGATCTTCTGCTCTTTTTCGTTATCCAGGCCGTAGGCCAGCGCCGCTGCCGTAGGCTCATTGATGATTCTCTTGACCTCAAGGCCCGCGATCTTTCCTGCATCCTTGGTAGCCTGCCTCTGCGCGTCGTTAAAATAAGCGGGAACTGTGATGACTGCATCCGTCACCTTCTCACCCAGATAGCTCTCAGCATCTGCTTTTAATTTCTGAAGGATCATGGCAGAAATCTCCTGAGGAGAATATTTTTTTCCGTCAATATCCACTTTGTAATCGGAACCCATATGTCTCTTGATGGAAGAGATGGTTCGCTCTGAATTGGTTACTGCCTGACGCTTTGCGGGATCTCCTACCAGCCTCTCTCCGTTCTTTGTAAATGCCACAACGGAAGGCGTCGTCCGGATTCCCTCTGTATTTGCGATCACAACGGGCTTTCCACCCTCCATGACGGCTACACATGAATTTGTTGTTCCCAAATCAATGCCTATGATTTTTCCCATGATTCATTTCCTCCTGTATTATCCACTTTGCTTTCTGATAGATGTTTAATTTGCAACCTTTACCATACTGTGACGCACTACGCTTCCCCGGTAAAGATACCCCTTTTGGAACTCTTCTACAACGACGTTCTCGCCGGCCTCCTCATCCTCCACATGCATGACCGCATTGTGGAAGTCCGGATTAAATTCCTGTCCCACTGCTTCAATGACTGTCACATCCATGGACTCCAGGGTCGTAAGAAGCTGCTTATATATTTTATCCATTCCCTCTGCAAAAGGAGAATGGGCTTCTTCTTCCTTTAAGGTTGCCATGCCCCGTTCGAAATTATCCACCACCGGCAGGATTTTTTCGATGACGCTTTTGGCTCCTACTTCATACATGGCGGCCTTTTCTTTCTCTGTCCGCTTCCGGAAATTTTCAAACTCCGCCATGGACCGTTTTAGCCGGTCCGTCAGATCTTCGATCTGCTCGTCTTTTTTATCTTTCTTTTCTTTCTTTTTAAAGAACCCCTTTTTTTCAGAAACAGGCTCTCCGCCCTTTTCGGCGTCTGCCCCCTCCCCTTCAGAAGCTTCTGACAAATCCTCTGCTTCTTCTCCGGTACACGCTTCCATTTCCTCTTTTGCTGAAAGGTTCTCCTCCTGCATATCTGCCTCCGGAGCATGTTCCGTCGGATTCTCCTGTTCTACTTCCATCTGATCCTTTTTGGTATCCGTCACGTTTTTCTCCGCCTTTCTATTCCTCTTTCTTAAACATGGTATCAAGCTGCCCCATCACTGTCTGGAGCGTAGAAACTACCTTTTCATAATCCATCCGCTTCGGCCCTACGATACCGATGGTCCCCTGCAAACCGTCTCCCAGATCGTAAGTAGCTGTGACCACGCTGCAGTCTTTCATACTCTGGACCGGAGTCTCGTTTCCAATATACACCTGAATGCCCTGTTGACCTTCTTCCCCCAGTTTGTCTGTCAGAAGATTGGTGAGCTGTTTCTTCTCTTCAAATACTTGAATAATCTCCTTCGCCTTGCTGCTGTCAGAAAGCTCCGGATACCGGAAAATGTTGGTAGCCCCGCTGGTATAAATCTGAAGGTCCTCGTCGTCGCTGCGGATGGCCTCCGCCACTGCGTCCAGAACCTTTCCCACCACCTCCGCATGGCCTCCCGCCTGTTCTTTTAGCTTGGTGATAATCCCCAGATTAATCTCCTCAATGGTCAGCCCGTTCAGGTTCGTATTGAGCAGCAGATTCAAAGAAAGGATATCTTCCTCCTTTAACTTCTCCTCCACTTCAAAAATGGTGTTTTTAATCAGATTTCCCTCCACGACTACCACTACCAGGAGCTTGTGATCCTCCACTCTGGAAAGCTGGATAAATTTTAACTTATTCCGGTTGTATCTTGGAGCAGAAATCATAGATGCGTAATTGGTATTCAAGGCCAGCACTTTGGCCATCTGTTTCAGTACCTGTTCCATGCGGTCCATCCGGTCAATCAGAAACTCGCTGGTCTGAGCCAGCTCCTGCCGCCCTGCCTCCCGGTCCGCTGTCTCCAGCATGCTGTCCACATAAAGACGATATCCTTTGTCCGTAGGAATCCGCCCTGCCGAGGTATGAGGCTGGACAATCAGCCCCATCTCCTCCAGATCAGACATCTCATTCCGGATGGTAGCTGAAGAAAGCTGCAAGTCTGAATATTTGGAGATGGTCCGTGAGCCAACCGGCTCCCCGGTTTCCTGGTAATTGCGGATGATCGCGTTTAAAATCTTTTTCTTCCGTCCGTCCAATTCCACGTCTCACGTCTCTCCTTTCTTGTTAGCACTCGACATGAAAGAGTGCTAACATCCATACCAATAAGATAGCACTGCCTGGATCCTTTGTCAATATGTTTTTTCAAATTTCTGTAAACCCTGGAGATTCCTTACGTTTCTGTATTCCCTCTTTCTTTCCTTTGGGAAGCCTTATTTTCCTCTCAGATCTCCGCTGGAAGCCACTGCAGGGCATCCGTTTCTCTGCAAAATTCCAGCTTTTTGTTTTCTTTTTTATAGGCTTCCTCTATTTCTGCCGAAATATTCAAGCCCTTGTCTCTCCTTTATGGCTTCTCACTGGCTTCGCGCGTTGCTATTTCATGAAAAAATTCAGCCGGCAAAGTCTCTACAGCAAAAACTCCGCCAGCACATAATTGCTCACGTCAATGCCGCGCGCCGTCAGGTGCCAGCGCCTCTCCCTCTGTCCGCCAGAAACTGTCCGTTCCATCAATCCGTCCCGTTCCATGACCGCCAGAACAGTTCCATAGACTGCTTCCATTTTTTTTCCGAACCGCCTTTCAAACTCCTCTTCTGAAACCCCTCTCATCATGCGCAGGCCCAGAAACAGAAACTCTTCCATGGCCCGCTTTTCATTCACCACTTCCTCTTCCCCCCGAATCTTCTCAAGAAAAGTTTCCAGGTCTCTCCCCTTCTCCAAACCTTCCCTGCTTCCCGCCCCCTGATCTGACAGAATCTCCAGGTAGCGTTCCAGATCAGGAAGATTCGCATATCGTTTTCCTCCCATATAAGAAGCGGAGGAAATTCCAAATCCCAAATAAGGCACGCCGGTCCAGTAGCCCACATTATGTTTGCAGGAAAAACCAGGCTTTGCATAATTGGAAATCTCGTAGCGTCTATAACCGCTGGCTCCCAGTATTTGTCCAGTCAGCGCGTACATGGCCCTCTCCTCCTCCTCGGAAGGCAGAGGAGCGCAGTTTTCCTCCCCGGAGGCCCTGGCCTGCGCCTGCTTGTGATACTGCTCATAAAACGGCGTACCTTCTTCGATAATCAGGCTGTACACAGACAGATGCTCCGGCCCTGGAGAAAGTTCTTTCACCGCCAGAAGGCTTTTCTCAAAGCTTTCTATCGTCTGCCCCGGAAGCGCCGCCATCAGATCCACGTTGATGTTCTCAAACCCCGCCTCTCTGGCGAGTCTGTAGCTCTCCTGAAATTCCGAAAAAGTATGAATCCGGCCAAGGAGAACCAGTTCCCCATCCTCTGCCGACTGAAGTCCGATGCTCAGACGGTTGATCCCGGCCTCCCGGTAGCAGGCCAGTTTTTCCCTGGTCAATGTTCCCGGATTTGCCTCCAGTGTGATCTCTGCATCCACTGCCAGCACAAATTCCCGACGGATACAGGCAAGAGTCTCTGCAATCTCTTCCGCCGCTACAATGGACGGCGTCCCTCCCCCAAAGAATACAGAAGTCATCCTCTCATCCACAGGGCTTTCTGTTTCGTTCTTCCAAAAATCACCCTGGCGCCGTTTTTCCACCCTGCCTGCACTCTGTTTGAATTTACCTACCCGCCCCTCCTTCGCCGCCAGGCAAATTTCCCGGCGAAGTGCCTCCATATAGGCTCTTTGCACTTTCTCCCCGGCAGGCCCTGACACAAAATCACAATATCCACACTTCTTTACACAGAAGGGAATATGCACATAGATTTCCATCTCCATCTCCTTATTGTTCTGTCAGCCAGAAAAGGAGCCGACGCCTTTTTTGCAACAGTCTCTGAAGCAAAACCGCCCCTCCTTGCTCCCGGCAGACGATAAGAAGGTTTTGCAGGGAATAAAGACGGGCGGCTCTTTACAATCTGAGACAGGAAAACGTCAATTTTCTTTCCGTCTCTCCGGCCTTCGCCACTTTATTTATCATCTAATTTCAATACACTCATAAAGGCTTTCTGCGGAATTTCCACATTTCCCACCTGGCGCATCCGCTTCTTGCCCTCCTTCTGTTTTTCCAAAAGCTTCCGTTTCCGGCTGATATCGCCGCCATAGCACTTTGCCAGTACATCCTTGCGCATGGCCTTTACCGTTTCCCTGGCAATGATCCGGTTTCCGATGGCCGCCTGGATAGGAATCTCGAAGAGATGTCTGGGAATCTCCTCTTTCAGTTTCTCACACATCTTCCGTCCTCTCTCATAGGCTGTATCCGCATGGACAATGAAAGAAAGCGCGTCGACGGCTTCTTTATTGATCAGAATATCCAGCTTCACCAGGTCCGATCGCTCATAGCCTTTTAACTCATAGTCAAAAGAAGCGTAGCCTCTGGATCGAGATTTCAAAGCGTCAAAGAAATCATAAATAATTTCATTCAGTGGAAGTTCATAGCGCAAAAGGGCTCTGGTATCTTCCATATATTCCGTTCCCACATAGATGCCCCGTCGCTCCTGACAAAGCCCCATAATTGCTCCGATAAACTCAGTAGTGACCATAATTTCCGCTTTCACCACCGGTTCCTCCATATATTCGATCTCTGAAGGATCCGGCAGATTGGAGGGATTGGTCAACTCCGTGACCTCTCCGTTGGTCCTATAAACCTTATAGACGACTCCTGGAGCTGTCGTCACCAGGTCCAGATTATATTCCCGCTCCAGCCGTTCCTGGATAATCTCCAGGTGCAGCAGTCCAAGAAATCCGCACCGGAAACCGAATCCCAGAGCAATGGAAGTCTCTGGTTCAAACTGTAAGGACGCGTCGTTTAACTGAAGTTTTTCCAACGCTTCCCTGAGATCGTTGTATTTGGCCCCATCTGCCGGATACAGGCCGCAGTATACCATGGAAGTCACCTTCTTATAACCGGGAAGCGGAGCCTTACAGGGGTTCTCTCCGTCTGTTACCGTATCGCCCACCCGGGTATCCCGGACATTTTTGATGCTGGCTGTGAGATACCCCACCATCCCGGCAGAAAGCTCCTCGCAGGCAATAAACTGACCGGCCCCGAAATATCCCACTTCCACAGTCTCAAATTCTGCTCCGGTGGCCATAAAGCGGATTTTCATACCCTTTCTGACCGTCCCCTCCTTGATTCTGCAAAATACAATCACGCCCTTATAAGGATCGTAGACGGAATCAAAGATCAGCGCCTGCAAAGGAGCGTTCGGATCGCCGGTCGGCGCCGGAAGCTTCGTCACAATCTGTTCCAGAACTTCTTCAATATTGATCCCTGCCTTGGCAGAAATCTGAGGCGCATCCTGAGCCTCGATCCCGATGACATCCTCAATTTCATCAATGACTCTCTGAGGTTCAGCGCTTGGAAGATCAATCTTATTGATAACCGGAAACACTTCCAAATCATGATCCAGAGCCAGATACACATTGGCCATGGTCTGAGCCTCAATCCCCTGAGCGGCGTCCACCACCAAAACTGCTCCGTCGCAGGCCGCCAGACTTCTGGAAACCTCATAATTAAAATCCACATGACCAGGCGTATCAATCAAATTGAACTGATACTCCTCCCCGTCGTTTGCCTTATATATAGTACGAACTGCCTGGGACTTGATGGTAATCCCTCTTTCCCGCTCCAGGTCCATATTGTCAAGTACCTGAGACTGCATCTCTCTGCTGGTAAGCAGGCCCGTCTTTTCAATGATCCGATCGGCCAGGGTAGATTTCCCATGGTCGATATGGGCGATAATGCAAAAATTTCTGATTTTACTCTGGTCTGCCGCCATAAATAACCTCCTGGCTTCGCTTTCTTACTGACGATAACGTTGTATTAGTTTAGCATAATTTTCCTTCAAAGTCCATTTAAAATTATAAGCGCTTGCCAAAACCCGCAATCCTAAATATAATGAACTTATCACTTACTATGCCGGCCCTCCGGGATGGCCTTTTTTCAAAAGGAGAAACGGTTTATGGAAAAGAAAAAAAGAATCGTCATTGCTCTTGGCGGAAACGCTCTGGGAAATACGCTTCCGGAACAACAACTCGCAGTCAGAACCACTGCAAAAGCAATTGTCGATCTGATCGAAGAAGGTTATGAAGTGATTGTCACCCACGGCAACGGCCCTCAGGTGGGTATGATCAACAGCGCCATGATCGCCCTTACGCACGAGGATTCCTCACAGCCGAACACTCCTCTGTCCGTCTGTGTCGCCATGAGTCAGGCCTATATCGGCTACGATCTGCAAAATGCCTTGCGGGAGGAGCTATCAAACAGAGCGATAACATCGATTCCCGTCGTTACTATGATCACTCAGGTCCGCGTAGAAGAGCAGGATCCCGCATTCCAGACCCCCACGAAACCCATCGGTAAATTCATGACTGCCACTCAGGCAGAAGAAGTCGCCCGAAAATATCAATATATCATGAAAGAGGACGCCGGACGGGGATACCGCCGTGTCGTCGCCTCGCCCAGGCCTGTGGAAATCATCGAAATCGACACCATCCGCACCATGGTAAACTCCGGCAATCTGGTTATCGCCTGCGGAGGCGGCGGCATCCCTGTCACCCGGCACGGGCGTCACCTGCAAGGCGCCAGCGCCGTGATTGACAAGGACTTTGCGAGCTGCCTGCTGGCAAAAGAGCTGGACGCAGACAGTCTGGTGATCCTGACGGCCGTCGAAAAAGTCGCCATCAACTTTGGCCGGGAAAATGAAACTTGGCTGGATCGCCTGTCCGTAAAAGAGGCAGAAGCGTATCTGGCACAAGGACATTTTGCTTCCGGTTCCATGCTGCCAAAAGTACAGGCCGCCATTGATTTTACATCCTCCAAAAGCAACCGTACCGCTATCATTACGCTCCTGGAAAAATCCAGAGAAGCGATACAGGGAAAAACCGGAACTGTATTTTATACCTGAAAATTTATCCCTGGCGGAGGTTTAACGCATCTCCTCCGCCAGGAGTTCTTTCGCTCTGTCAAGCTGATTATCCTGATCTTCTTTCTCGCTCTTTTCCCGTTCTACCACCACATCCGGTTCAATTCCTGTTCCATGAATGTTGTTGCCGTTTGGCGTATAGTAATCGGAAATGGTAATTTTAATGGCCGTACCGTCCTCCAGCGGATAAATACTCTGAACGATTCCTTTGCCAAAAGTGGTCGTCCCCACCAGCTTCGCCTTATGATAATCTTTAAGCGCGCCGGCCAGTACCTCCGACGCACTGGCTGAATTTCCGTTTACCAAAAGGACCACCGGCCCGTCAAATCTGACTTCCTCGTCTGCCTCATAGACACTTCCCTTGCCGTTTTTATTTTTCGTCGATACAATGACTCCTTCCGACAGGAAATCATCGGCAATCTCCACCACCTGATCCAGGCGGCCGCCGGTATTGTCCCGCAAATCCAGGATCAGTCCTGTCATCCCCTGAGCCTTTAAATCCTCCAGAGCTTCATAGAACTGTTCATAGGTAACTCCATCAAATTCCGTAATCTGAAGATAACCCATCCCGGCGCCAAGCATATTCCACTCCACCGTATCCATGCTTACTTCCCGGCGTTCCACTTCCATGGATACATAGTCCTCTTCCGATTCCCGATACACCTCAATGCCGACTTTCGTACCCTCATTTCCCCGGATCTTCGCCACCACATTATTGATATCTTCTCCGGTAATGTCCTCGCCGTCCACCTTATACAGAATGTCTCCGGCCTGCATTCCGGCTTCCTCCGCCCCGGATCCACGAAATACGCGGATAATCGTAATCAGATTTGTACTTTCGCTCTGACTGATCTGGACGCCAATCCCCACATACTCCCCGTCGGAGGACTCCATCATTTTTTCGTATTCTTCTTTTGTATAATAGACGGTATAGGGATCTCCCAGACCTGCAATAAAGCCTTTGTAAATTCCCTCCGCCATGGCTTCCTCATCCGCCTCATAGAGGAAGATGTTATCTATCATACCCTTTAACATTTCCAGTTTCTGGCTGATCTCTCCATAATTGGTTTTTGCCTCAGTCTCCCGGATCCTGTCTCCATTCTTTACTAATAAAATGGAATACAGGCCCCAGGTAGCTGCCGCCGCCACGACCAGACTGCATAAAATGCCTGTAAGCACTCCTTTCAGAAAACGGTTGTCACGTTTTGGGGCCGGATTCTCCTCCAGCCAGCCGTCCTGTTCGTCCATCCAATCGTCACGTTTTTCCATGCAATCTTCCTTCTTTCTTTATATTCTCCCCCTCTACTTCTAGAGCTTTTTTCTTCTGTCATCCAGACAGTTCCCTACGGAGGCGACACATAATTCAGAGGATTTTTCGAATAGGCGGAGGTACTGAAGCCTCCCACTCTCACCTCAAAGTGCAGATGAGGGCCTGTAGACCAGCCGGTACTCCCCACCAGCCCGATGCTATCTCCCTGCTCCACTTTGTCGCCTGCCGAAACAAAAAGCTTCTGGCAATGCATATATACGGTATATGTACTGTTTCCGTGATAAATCACAATCCAGTTACCTGCTGAAACGCTGCTTCGGGCAATGATCACCTCTCCGTCTGCCGCCGCCACAATGTCCGCTCCGGCCAGAGCGCCGCCTGGAAGAGCGATATCAATGCCATGATGATCGCTTAAGTTCCCGTCCGCCTCTCCTGTCAGCGGATCATCCCGGCTTCCGTAACCGGAAGAAATCCGGCCGCAAGAAGGTACTGGCCAGAGAAAATCTATGGAAACCGCCGGCGGTTTTGTCGGTGTCTCGACAGACGCCTTTGAGGTAGTCTCAGCCGGCGTCTCCGTCTCCTGGGTTTCCTTTGTCTCTGTTATCTCTCCTGACGTTTCTTCTGTGTCTCCCGACGTCTCCTCTTCCTCTGTCCCGCTGCTCTCAGGCTCTTCTTTCCTTTCCTCTGTCTGCGTCTCTGTTTCTTTCGGAGCCTCCGTCGTCCGTTCCGCCTCTCTGGAAGCCTCTTCCAGTTCCGCAAGGGCTCTGGCCTCCTCTTCCTCCCGCAAACGGATGGCTTCTTCCAGCGCGATAAACTCCTCAAGCTCATCTTTCAGAGCCTCGTCATAATCTGCCATCAGATCCTGATTCTCGGAGATTTCCACATTCAACCCGGAAAGTTCCTCCTCCTTGGCCAGTTCTAACTCCGAAAGAGAACGCCTCTTGGCCTCTGCCTGAGCCGTCATAGTTTCAAGGGACGCATATGCCTCTTCCAGTTGCTCCGTTCGCTCCGTAATCAACTGCCTCGTATCCCTGTAGGCAGTCAGCATAGTTCTATCATATTCCGATATTCTGGAAATATACTCCGCCCGATTTAAAAATTCTGTAAGGCTGGCCGACTGAAACAGCATTTCCAGAAACAGAGTGTCTCCTTTTTCATACATATATTGAATACGAATCTTCATGGTTTCATACTGTTCCCGCTCCGATTCGTTCGCTGCCTCAAGCTCCGCCTTCGCTGTCTCAATTTCCCCGCGGACTGTCTCCATCCTCTTTTCCAGATCCGTCAGGCTGTCTCCCGCCTTTTCAATCTCTTCATTGACAGCCTCGATGTAGGCGCTCACATCGTCTTTTAAGGCTTCCAGCTCCGAAAGTTTCTCCCTGACCTGCTCCTGTTCTTCCTCAATCGCATCGATCCGCTCCTGCCTGCTCTCCAGTTCTCCGGCAGCGCCCGCTCCGGACAGACTGCTCAAAAGAAAAAGCGCTGTGCCTAAGAAACCGGCCAGTCTCTTGTACTTCCATCTCATGTTGTCATTCCTTTCATCCACCCGGTCAATACTCCGGACAGAGGCTTTTCCCTGTCCTCCTGTTTTACGCAAGCTCCAGCTCTTAGGCCTTAAGGTGTTTCCGAATCGAAAAGAAACTGCCGAAAAGCCCGATTCCCAGTCCCAGTCCCAGAGAAACTGGAATCAGCACACGAAAAACCTGCCCTACCGGAAGCAACGTCAGGATCCTTGATAAAATGTTTAAGTGGCTCAAGCAAAACTCCACCGCATAGCCATAGGCATAATAAACCACCACCAGCGGAATCCCCGCACCGAAAGCGCCGATGATCAGCCCTTCCACTACAAAAGGAGCCCGAATCAAAAAATTCGTCGCTCCAATCATGCGCATAATCCGGATCTCTTCCTTCCTGGCGCTGATAGTAATCGCAATGGTATTGCTGATTAAAAAAACTGCCACAGCCAGAAGAATCAGGATAATCGCCATGGACACATAACCGACAAGATTGTTGATTCCGGAAAGACCGGCCGCCGCGATCTCTGAATAATTCACCCGACGGATCCCGTCAATGGACTTTAAGTATTCCACAAATTCTTTCTGGTCGGCAATGTCCTCCAGATAAATTTCATAGGAGGCGCTGTTTGCCAGAGGGTTGTCCTTTGCAAACCCTTCGGCCAGCTCCGGAGCTTCATGGAAATAATCCTCCTGATACGTTTCCCAAGCTTTCTCCGCTGAAATATAATTCAGACCAGCTACCCCTTCCCTGGCTTTTATCACATCTCCGATAGCAAAAATCTCTTCCTCAGAAAGTCCCTCGTCAAAAAACACGGTCACGCCTACCGTATTTTCCAGGTTTTTTACCATGTGTTGAACATTAATCACCATGGAGTAAAAAATACAGAACAAAAAAACGCAGGTGGCCATGGTTCCGACGGAAGCCAGTGAAAACAGCTTGTTTTTCCGGATACTGTGAAATCCCTGCCTGATGCAATACCACAGTGTACTAATTCTCATTTTCGTACCCGCTTTCTTCTCTGTCTGTCACAATCTCGCCCCGTTTCATCGTGATTACCCTTTTTTTCATCTTATCCACAATCTCTTTGCTATGGGTCACGACAACGACCGTAGTCCCCATCTCATTGATCTCCTCCAGAAGCTTCATAATCTGCCAGGCGTTTCCCGGATCCATATTCCCCGTAGGCTCGTCCGCCAACAGGATTTCCGGGCGATTGACAAGTGCTCTTGCGATAGCTACCCGCTGCTGCTCTCCACCGGAAAGCTGATTTGGCAAAGACTTATATTTGGAGGAGAGCCCCACCATGGCGAGGACCTCCGGTACCCTTTTGCGAATCTCCCTGGTGGGCGTCACCACCACCCGCTGGGCAAAGGCTACATTTTCATAGACATTCTTGTCTTTAAGCAGACGAAAATCCTGAAAAACAACCCCCAGATGCCGACGGTATCTGGGTATCATTTTTCTCTTCATCCCGGTAATATCAATGCCGTCCACACGGATCCTGCCGGAAGTCGCTTCAATTTCCTTTAACAGCAGACGGATCAGGGTCGTCTTTCCTGATCCGCTGTTTCCCACAATAAAGACAAATTCCCCTTTTTCAATTTTCAGGTTCAGATCCCGCACGGCCTTTGTCTCCCGGTCGGTAGCTTTATCGTAGATCTTGTTTACGTGTTCAAATATGATCATGAAAAAACCTCAATTCTAGTTATCCAATGCCTCAATATAATTCATGTATTTCACTACCATAAGGGCAATCTTAAAGGTAATGGCATCCTCAAAAACCCGAAGATCAAGGCCCGTGCTCTTCTGCAGCTTATCCAAACGGTAAACCAATGTATTTCTATGGATATAAAGCTGCCTGGAAGTCTCGGAGACATTCAGATTATTCTCAAAAAATTTATTAATAGTCACTAATGTCTCATCGTCCAGATCGTCCGGAGACTTCCCATCGAAAATTTCCTTGATGAACATCCGACATAAGGATACCGGGAGCTGATAGATCAGACGCCCGATTCCCAGATTGTTGTAGGCCACAATATTTTTGTCGCTGTAGAAAATCTTTCCCACATCCAGGGCCATCTTGGCTTCTTTATAGGAACGGGACACTTCCTTCACTTCGTTCACGATGGTCCCGTAGGCCACATGGACCGTGGACATCGCCTCCGTATTTAACATATCCAGGATCATCTTCGCTACTTTTTCCATATCTTCATAGCTCTCATTGGGCTTAAGTTCTTTCACTAAGATGATGTTCTTCTCATCCACAGCCGTGATGAAATCCTTGGACTTCGCGGAAAACATCCCCTTCACCGTCTCTAAAGCCACCGTATCGTTTTCTGTCTGAGTCTCAATCACAAAGACCACCCGGCGCACATTGATATCGATATGAAGTTTCTTCGCCCGGTTATAAATATCCACCAAAAGCAAATTGTCAAGGAGCAGATTCTTGATAAAGTTATCCTTGTCAAACCGTTCCTTATAAGCCACCAGAAGATTCTGGATTTGGAATACCACCACCTTTCCGGCCATATAAGCATCGTCTCCCGCTCCTCTAGCCAGAAGTACGTATTCCAACTGGTGCTCGTCAAACACCTTGAAAAACTGATACCCCTGAATCACCTGGCTGTCTGCCGGAGATTCCACAAAGGCCAGCACGGAAAATTCATATTCTTCTGCGTCAGGAAAGGTGGTCGCTAAAACCTTTCCTTCCGTATCACAAATACAAAGTTCGATTCTCATAATCCCTTTCAGGCCTTCAATCGTATTCTGCAAAATCTGATTTGATATCATAATTCCCTCCTCCAAACGCACCTGCTGCGTCATCTAGGCAGATTTGGAACTTCACCTTCCAAATTTTATCCTTATTTACATCCTATTTTTCGTCAATTCGTAGTCTTTGAAGGAATGAACAATTCACCCTTGTTTTATCTTAATGCATAAAGGACAAAAATGAAAGAGTTTTTAGAGTTTTTTTATCAAAAAATTGAGTCGCGGACGCTTCCTTTCTTCTACTTGCCATGCCCGTAACACATCCACCGGAAGGTTTTTTGTTCTATCAGGGGCGAAAGTTCCAGTAATCGAACAGAGAAAACTATACGATAAAAAGATAAAAAAAGAATCCTGCTTTACAGGATTCTCCGCCTGCGGCGGGTTGCAACAGCAACCTCTTTCTACTCCGCCAAGACAGCCATTCTCTATCCAACTGCCTCTCCAGTCTCTTTATCAAAAAAGAAAAACTCACATCCCGCCTCCGGCCTTGTCTCTTCTGTCTCGTCCTCCTCTTCCGACGGACAGCTTACCGTATAGCCCAAAAGCACCGTTTTCCCTATGTAGCTCCCCTTCTCCAGACGGGACACCCACTCTGGCGGCACGTCCACACTGAATCCCTGGCCCACTGCCTCCACAGCCGTTTTGCCCCTGACGATCTCCACCTCGCTGCTTCCAAAACCGAAACCGTGTATAAACTGAGCCACAAAAAAATTCCGGGGATTCCTCTTCATCTCTTCGACCGTCCCCACCTGTTCAATCTGTCCCCGCCGCATCACCACAGTCTTTCTTCCCATGCGGGCGGCCTCCAGCGGATCGTCTGTGACATAGACCAGAGTCGTCCTGATTTCTTCATAAAGACTCTGCAACCGCTCTCTCGCCTTCTTCCTGGCCGGAGCATCCAGACTCTCTAAAAGGTCCAGCATAAGAAATGCTTCCGGTCCACGGACATTGGCTCTTGCCATGGCCACATACTGTTTTTGCAGATCGTCCAGCTCCCTCGGGTAACAGAAAAGCAGATTTTCGATTTTAAAAATCCGGGCGTTCTCTTCCACCAAAGGGCGGATCTTTTCTTCCGGCTCTCCCTTGAGCTTCATCAAAAAGGCGATATTGTCATAAACCGTCATACCTGGATACAGCGTAAAATGCTGGAAAATCATTCCCACATTCCGCTTTTCCGTTCTGCCGTTTTCCACCATCTCTCCGCCAATCCAAAGCTCCCCGGCATTTACCGGCTCCATTCCGGCAATCATACGAAGAACAGTCGCCTTTCCCGAACCCTTTGGCCCGGTCAGTACGATAAACTCTCCGTCGTCGATTTCCAGGTTAAAATCTTTCACTGCCGCCTTTCCGTTGGGAAATGTTTTTGTCACCTTTCGAAATGAAATCCCTGCCATCTGTCCGCCTCCTGCCCTGTATGATTAGCACTATCATACCCTAACGCCGTATAAAAAACCATAAACGAAATCCACAAAAAGCATTTTTTCTCTTTAGCAACTTTGTACACCCTATCTGCGAACTGACAAGCATTTTGCCATTTTCTAGCATTTTCCTGTGAAGTATTACTATAAAAATTTCACATTGAGATTCCAGGGCGGAAAAGATCCGCCTACTTTAGATAGAGAACTTACACCGTTTCTGTCGCATCCAAAAACCATTGCAACTCGTCTCCCTCCAGATGGGGAGCCAGAGCGCTTCTGACCTGTCGGTGATAGACGTTCAGTCTTTGAACATCTCTCCCATCCATTTCTTCCCAATCCACCGCTTCCAGATCAATGGGCGCCAGCGTCAGATGTTCAAACTCCAAAAACTGCCCGTACCGGTTCTTTTCTCCCTTCCGGCAAAGAAGCAGATTTTCTGTCCGGATCCCATACTCTCCCTCCAGATAAAAACCTGGTTCGTCAGAAGTAATCATGCCCGGAGCAAGTATCGCCGTCTCTGCTCCTTCCGGCGGCTGCCTCCACCGAAATCCGTTGGGGCCCTCATGGACATTTAAGAGATAGCCGACCCCGTGACCTGTTCCGTGCAGATAATCCAGTCCCATGGCCCAGAGAGGCCCTCTGGCAAGGCAGTCTAAACCGGATCCGCGAAGCCCCTGTGGGAATTTTGCATCCCCCAGAGCCAGCATTCCCTTGAGTACCGCCGTAAAATGCCGCTTCTGCCCCTTGGTAAGAGGTCCCAGAGCCACTGTTCTTGTAATATCCGTGGTTCCTTCCAGATAATGTCCCCCGGAATCCACCAGCAGAAATCCTTCCGGAGAGAGAAGCGCGCCCTCCCCTTCCGGCTGGTAATGGACCTGGGCTCCGTTTGCCCCGTAAGCGGCGATGGTCGGAAAGCTAGGTCCAAGATAATTTTTCTGTTTTCTCCTGCAGGTTTCCAGATAGGCCGCCGCCTGCCCTTCCGTGATCGGCGTTCTCCCGATATTCTTCTTCAGCCAATAGAGAAATTTCGTCACCGCGACGCCGTCTTTTCTATGGGCCTTTCTGAAATTTTCTTCCTCTGTAGGGTTTTTGACTGCCTTCATGGCTATGGAAGGATTCGGACTGTCCACAATCGTCTTGGCTCTGGACAGCCCCTCCCAGACCTGTTCACTGACCTTTCTGCTATCGGCCAATACCGTCTTTCCCTGGCAAAGCGCCGGAAGCTCCCCGAAAAATGCTCCATAGGGGCGCACCGTGACCAGGTCCTCCGAAAGTTCCCTCTTCACCGCCTCCGACAATGCCTCCTCCCCAGCAAAAAGCCAGGCCCTTTCCATAGACAAAACCAGGTAGCTCAGAAACACCGGGTTGCAGGCGATATCCCTCCCCCTCAGATTCATCAGCCAGGCAATGTCATCCAGGGTCGTCACCACATGCAAATCCGTATGCTTTTGTCCCATCTGTTGCCGGACTCTTGAAAATTTCTCTCTCCGGCTTTCCCCGGCATAGCACAACTTCAGTGGAAAAACAGCCGCCATCTTAAGAGGAGGCCGCTTTTTCCAAATCCTTCCCGGCAGATCTGCCAGAAGGACGCTTCCGTTTCTTTCTTTCGCAAGCTTGCCCAGAAGTTCTCCAAATCTCCGGTTCACCGTCGTTCCGTCAAAAGCCAGAACTCCGCCTTCCGGAAACCTCACAGAAAGCTCCTCCTCCACAGAAGGAACGCCCTCCTCTCCCGTCTTATAAAGGGTAATGCCGCTCCCTGCAAGCTGCCGTTCTGCCTGCAAAAAATATCTGCCGTCTGTAAAAAGTCCCGCCCAATCCTCTGTCACCGCCAGGATTCCGGCCGATCCGGTAAACCCGGACAGATATTTCCGGGCTTCAAAGTACTCCGCCGGGTATTCCGATTCATGGGCGTCTGCCGTGGGAACCAGGCAGACAGATACGCCCGCCTCTCTCATTGCCTTCCGCAAAGCTTCTATCTGCGCTCTTGCCATAAAAATTCCTTTCTGCTTGTAGGACCTCCAGGGAATGACGAACTCCGAAAGGTCTCCAAATTCAGACCTCCGGATGGTTCCAGTATTCCTCCATCACAGTCAGCGTCCGGCTGATATCTTCCTCCGTATGAGCCGCGGACAAAAAGAGCGCCTCGAACTGAGAGGGAGCCACATAGATGCCTTTGCTCAACATATAGCGGAAATACCGGCCGAAAGCTTCTGTATCAGAAGTTTTTGCTGAAGGATAGTCTCTCACCGGCCTTTCTGTAAAGAACAGACAGCTCAAAGAGCCGACGCCTGTCACCTGACAGGGAACCTGATACTGCTCCAAAAGTCCGCTCAGTTTCGTCCGGAAGCAGTCTCCAAGTCTGTTCAGCTTCTCATAAATATCCGGATTCTCCTTCAGGATATGAAGCTGGGCAAGCCCTGCCGCCATGGCCACCGGATTTCCACTTAAGGTTCCCGCCTGATATACCTGCCCTACGGGAGCTACCGTCTCCATGACTTCCCGCCGTCCGCCGTAGGCGCCTACCGGCATCCCCGCGCCGATGATTTTCCCAAAGGTGGTCAGATCCGGCGTCACATCATAGTACCCCTGCGCCCCGGTAAACCCGAGCCGGAATCCAGTAATCACCTCGTCGAAAATCAGCAGCGCCTTCTCTTTGCTGCAAAGGCTCCGAAGTCCTGAAAGAAATCCTTCTTCCGGCGTTACCACTCCCATATTGGCCGCCACCGGCTCCACAATCACGGCGGCAATCTCGCCGGGAAATTCAGAAAACAGCTTTTCCACGCTTTTCAAATCGTTGTAAACTGCCGTCAGCGTATCGGCCGCGCAGCCTTTTGGCACTCCGGCGCTGTCTGGCGCTCCCCCAGTCATGACACCGGATCCTGCTTTGACCAGCATGGAGTCGCAGTGACCATGATAGCATCCTTCAAATTTGACAATCTTATCCCGTCCTGTATAACCTCTTGCCGCCCGCAAGGCCGACATCACTGCCTCCGTACCGGAATTGACCATGCGCACCAGTTCCACGGAAGGCACTGACTGGCAGATAAGTTCCGCCATCTCCACTTCTGCTTCACAGCTTGCGCCGAAACTCAATCCCTGCTCCGCCGCCTTTACAGCTGCCTCCGTAATAGCCGGATGGCTGTGTCCCAGGATCATTGGTCCCCAGGACCCGATATAATCCAAATAAGTATTTCCGTCCACATCCATCATTCTGGTCCCGTCCGCTTTCCCGATAAAGCGGGGATTCCCCCCCACAGCCTGAAATGCCCGCACCGGGCTGTTGACGCCTCCGGGAATCACCTGTTTCGCCCGCTCAAATAATGCTTCCGATCTGCTCATAACCCGCTCCTTTTTCTGTTTTTTAAGTCCTCTCTGCCTCTTCTCGTCTGCCGCCTTTGCTCACTGGCCGGCGCTCCGACGGATTCATCCAATCCGGCCTTCTTCCATGAATCTGGCCAGTTCCTTTGCGTAATAGGTAAGAAGCACGCCTGCGCCGGCCCGGTATACGCTGGTCGCAGCCTCGCAGACCACCGAAGCCTCGTCAATCCATCCTTTCATAGCGGCCGCCTTGATCATGGCGTATTCCCCGCTGACGCTGTAAGCGGCCACAGGGACGCAGACCTGCTCCGATACCCGCCGAATCACATCCAGATAAGACAGAGCCGGCTTTACCATAACCAGGTCGGCGCCTTCTTCCACATCCAAAAGCGCCTCCTTGATCCCCTCTTTTGCATTGTGATAATCCATCTGATAGGTTTTTCTGTCTCCGAAAGCCGGAGCAGAATCCGCCGCCTCTCTGAACGGTCCGTAAAAGGCAGAGGCATATTTGACCGCATAAGACATAATCGGCGTCTCCAGATAACCATTCTCATCCAAAATCTGCCGGATTGCTTCCACTCTCCCGTCCATCATGTCAGAAGGCGCCACCATATCCGCCCCCGCCCGTACATGAGAAAGAGCCGTCTTTGCCAGAAGCGGCAGCGTCCTGTCATTGTCCACATGGCGACCACAGAGTGCGCCGCAATGGCCATGGGATGTGTATTCACACATACATACGTCCGTAATGTAATAAAGTTCCGGCACCGCCTTTTTCCCTGCTTCAAGCGCCCGTTGGATGATTCCGTCCTCTACCCAGGCGCTGCTTCCAAGCTCGTCTTTTTTTTCCGGTATGCCAAACAGCATCACAGAAGAAACGCCGGATTTTGCCACTTCCTCCAGAGCCGCCGGAAGCATATCCAAACTATAGTGATACTGCCCCGGCATCGAGGGAATCTCCCTGCGGATTCCCTTTCCCTCCACCACAAACATCGGATAAATCAGCGAAGCCTTATCCATCCTGGTTTCCCTTACCATATTCCTGAGCGTCTCCGTCCCCCGAAGGCGCCTGGGGCGTTTCTTACTGTTCATTGTCCCATTCCTCCTGCTATCTCCAAAAGTTTTTCCACCATACTATCCATTTCCGCCCTGTCTGACACGACTGTCCGGATCCCGTAATACCTGGCCTCCTTTGCCGTCTGTTCCCCAATGCAAAGGCCAAGCACACTCCGATATTCTGACTCCGGATAAAGAGCAGCAAACCCCCGAACTGTGGAGGCACTTGTAAAGGTCACAATATCGTCCGGCAGAAGCTTTGGCAGCAATCTGTCATTTCCTGCCATTATGGTCCGGTAAACCGGGATATCCACAAAAGAGGCTCCGGCATCCAAAAGGGGCTCCAACACTTCCCTGGTCCCGATATCTGCCCGTGGCAAAAGCAGCCGCTCCCCGGGCTTCATCCGTTCCGCCAGACTCTCTCCAAGGGCTTTTCCTGTAAAGGACTCCGGCTGTAAAACCGGCAGGATTCCCCGTTTTCCAAGCGCTTTCCCCGTGGCCGGACCGATGGCCGCAAACTGGATTCCTGCAAGGGAGCGGATATCAATCCCCTTCTCATACATCTTATCGAAAAAGCAGTCCACGCCTTCCGCGCTGGTAAAGGCAATCCAGTCATAATCTCCCATATGGGAGAATGCTTCCTCCAGCGCTTCATTTTCTGCAATTGGCTCCGTCCGAATGGCCGGAAGCAAAATCACCTCCGCCCCAAGGGCCAAAAGTCGCTCCGCCATTTGATTGCTCCGTTTCTTTGGCCTGGTGACAAGAATCCGTCTCCTTCCAAGGGGCCGCTCCTGTGCCCAGCGGAAGGTCTCAGAAAGACTGCATACCTTTCCAACCACAATTAAAGCCGGAGATATCATTTCCGCCTTCCCGGCCTCTTCGGGAAGCTTCACCAGGGTGGAAAACACCTGTCGCTGGGCGGCAGTGGTGCCCCTGGAAATCACTGCCGCCGGCATCTCTTTCCCCATGCCCGCCTCCAAAAGTCCCCGGCAGATCGTCTCCAGTTCACCAAGTCCCATGTAGAAAACCAGAGTACCGTCAAGCTTCGCCAGCGTCTCAAAATCCAGGCTCTCGCTGCTTCCCCGCTTTTTATGAGCTGTAATCAGATGGACAGAGGAACAGTAGTCCCGATGTGTCACAGGAATCCCCGCGTAGGCAGTCACTGCCGAAGCCGCAGTCACTCCCGGTACCACTTCAAAAGGAATCCCGCTGGCCGCCAGAAGCTCCAGTTCTTCGCCGCCCCGTCCAAATACAAAGGGATCGCCGCCCTTTAAACGCACCACCCGTTTTCCCTCCAGGGCCTTTTCAAGAAGAAGCCGGCTGATCTCTTTCTGAGGAACCGGATGATTTCCGGAGCTCTTTCCCACATCAAAAATCTCTGCCTCCTCCGGTATCATCTGCAAGATTCCAGGTCCCACCAGTCTGTCACAGACAACCACCTGGGCCTTAGAAAGAACCTGCGCGCCCTTTATGGTAAAAAGTCCGACATCGGAGGGCCCTGCTCCCACCAGCCAGACCTTTCCGACCGCCCTCTTCTTCGCCTGTTCTTTTGTTTCTTCCTGCTTTTTTGTTCCTTCCTGTTTTTTTATTTCTGCCCATCCCTTTGTTTTTGTCTGCGTCGTCACAGTCTCTTCCCGTTTTTTTCGCTGTTCTTCTTGTTTTCCTTCTTGCAATTCTTTTCGCAGTTTTTTTGCCAAACGAATGCCAAGCCTCTCTCCTTCTTCAGCCGCTCCTGTGAGCTCTCCGGTAATATGTCGTCCCGTTTTCTCATCATAATAGAGTCCCTGAAGCCGTATATTGCCCTCCGCCTGTCTCTTCGCATAAGCGGCAATGGGAGAAGAACAGCCTCCGTCCAGATATCGGACGAATCCCCGCTCTGCTTCGGCCTCCTGCCTGGCGACCTGATTGTCAATGCAGTCCAGATAGGAGTAATCCTCTCCCTCCCGGCCCTGAACGGCCAAAACTGCCTGCCCTGCTGCAGGTATCACCACTTCCGTATCCAGATATTCGTCAATTCTCTCTGCAAGTCCCAGGCGGATCAGGCCGGCGGCCGCCAGTACAATGGCATCGTACTGGCCTTCATCCAGCTTTTTCAGGCGGGTCAGAACATTTCCCCGGAGCAGTGAAAATTCCGCTTCCGGAAACAGAGCCTTTAGCTGAAGCCGCCTTCTTTCGCTGGAAGTTCCAATCACAAAAGGACGGCCAGACGCTCTGCTCCACCGCTCCCGCCCTCTCGGATAAACCAGCACGTCCCGGACCTCGCCCCGCTCCCCCATGGCGACAATGGGCATTCCCATCGGCTGTTCCATGGGCATGTCTTTTAAACTGTGAACACTGAAATCAATCTGTTTCTCCCGGAGCGCCTTATCCAGCTCCTTTACAAACAGTCCCTTTCCGCCCACCTTGTCCAGACTTCTGTCCAGAATCATGTCTCCTGTGGTTTTCATAGTCACTAACCGGAATACAAGCTCCGGATGATGTTCCTCAAGCTTCCTCAAAAGAAGCCTCGTCTGTGCAACCGCCAGTTTGCTCTCCCGGCTTCCCACGCGAATTTCCCTTTTTTCACTCCCCATGAACTCCGTTCCTCCCATGGTTTTCCCTGCTTGGCAAGTCCAAAATTTCTGCTTCGTACCGGCCGTCTCCCTCTTTGGCAGCCAGCCCGTATTTTTCTGCATTCTCTGCAAAAAGGCCACGGATATCCGCCGCAGCCTCCTTTGCCAGTCGATGAGCATTTCCTCCGGCACAGACCCCCGCCGTCAGGCACCCTGCCCTGGCGATTCCCGGAAAATAAAAATCGCACTCTTCCTTCCGATCCGCCACATTGACGGGAATCCCAACGCTCCGGCACCAAAACGCCATCCGGCGGTTGATCTCCCTTTGATCGGTCGCCGCCACCGCCAGAAACGCTCCCTCCACATCTCTTTGTTCAATTTCTCTCAGTTCGCAGCTTACCTGTCCTGCCTCCCACAGCCTCCTTACCTCATCGGAAATCTCCGGCGCAATCACTGTCACCCAGGCGCCAAAATCCGCCAACAGCCGAATCCTCCTGGTACCGATTCTCCCGGCCCCGGCCACCACTGCTTTTTTTCCCTCCAGCTCTATAAACATCGGAAATCTCATACTCTGTCTCCATCTTTCTCATCCTGCTCATTCCAGTTCTCTGGCAGAGGAAAGCAGCCCCTCCAGACAGGGGCGCCATGTTTCCGGCTCCAGATTCTCTCTGAGTCCATAGCAGAGCTTAGCCACCACCTTTGCCGCCGCCCGTCCAATTGCTTTTTCCAGAGCTTCCCTGTTTTCCCGTTCCGGAACATGCTGCTTCAACTCCTTTTTTAGTCTCGCCGCCACATCCTCCCCGGCAAACTCCGAAATCTCCTTCACAACCGATATGTATTCCCGGAATGCATACCACTGCTCATACTCCAGCTCATATTTTTTGAGAATCCCGTCCGCCACCGCAATCTGCCGCCTGTCTCCCTCTGATTTAAGCGTGTCAAAGCTGTCCATGTCAAACAGACGGACTCCGGGCATTCTTCCCAGATCCGGTTCAATATCCCTCGGAATCGCCAGATCAATCAAGATCTTTTCCCCCTCTTCCAAGAAATCTCCCGCCTGTTCCTTTGTCAGCGTATAATGGGGGCTGACTGTCGCGCTCACCACAAGCTCCATCTTTCGCAGCGCTTCGTACCGCTCCTGATAATCGATCACCCGACAGCCGGCCGGAATCACAGCTTCCTTCGCCTTATACTGACGCAGCGTCATAGATACCAGTCCTCCTGCCTTCACAAGCTCACTGGCCGCCAGCCTTCCGATTTCTCCGTTCCCGATAACCATGCAGCGTTTCCCGGAAACGGAAATTCCCTCCTGCTCAAGCAAGCTTCTCATGGCGGCCGCCACAGAACGATCCACATTGGTGAGAAGCACTTTGCTCTTCACCTTTTTCGCTCCAGTGATGGCCGTACGAAATAAAATCTCCAGTACAGCGTCTAGCGCCTCCTGCTCTCTGGCCATATCCACCGCCCGTTTGACCTGGGTAATGATCTGGTCGTCCCCGAAAATCTGTGATCTTAAGCCGCAGGAAAGTTCCATCAGATAATGGACAGCCTCTCTGCCTTCCCTCACCGTGAAAAATCCGGCATACTCCGAAACCTCAAGCCCCTTTTCCCGGGCGAGAAGCGCTGCCACGTCCAGACAGTCAAAGGATTCTTCTTCCCCGCTGATCCAGTATTCCGTCCTGTTGCAGGTGGAAATTATCACGCATCCTGTCACGCCTTTGGTCTGCCGGCTCTCCCTCAAAGCCCGTTCCACCATGGACGCTGTCATAGAAAACTGTTCCCTGATTTGAACCGGCGCCTTCTGGTAATCAATTCCGGCCATTTTTATCCTCAATGTCGTTCCTCTTTTCTGCCGGCAACCTCCGGGAATGCAGACGCCCTTCTTCGTCACCGGCAATCTTTGTCCTTCAAAATCATACCATTTTCCCCCCAAATGTGCAAGTGCCCTCTGTCCCCAAGTTTCCGCACCTCCCCCTCGTTTTCTCATATATTACTATTAAACAATCAATTCGAAAGGAGTTTTTGAATCTTGGAACGTTATTATCAGCGCCGTGTAGATTGCCGGCGAAACACCTCCGGCTCCGGATGCGGCCAAGACTCTATGTCCTGCGGCTGCCCCACGCCCCGTAAGGCTCCTTCCTGCGGCTGTCAGAATCCTCCCAAGGATTCTTCCTGTGGTTGCTCTGCTCCTCCTAAAGGTCCTTCCTGTGGTTGCTCTACTCCCCCTAAAGGTCCTTCCTGCGGTTGCTCTGCTCCTCACAGAGGTCCTTCCTGTGGTTGCTCTGCTCCCCCTAAGGGCCCTTCCTGCGGTTGCCAGAACCCTTCCCCCGGAAACCCTCCGGACAGAACCCCCCGTCCCGGTTGCCCCTGCCAGCCGGTTTCTCTGGCAGGCTTCAATGTCTGCCGCCCCGGCGAGTGTCCTCCCGCTGCCAATGAAGGCCTTGCCATGGGTTATGTCCCCTGGCAGCAGTGGGAATGCACGTACCCGCTTCATCAGGGATTGTTTGTCGGAACCGTGTTTCCGTCTCTTGACAAGCCATTTTTGATCGGGAGGTGTGCAGTTCGTCCATGAATGAATTAATGACTCAGATTTATGAATACAGTTTTGCAGTTGACGATGTTCTTCTGTATCTGGATACCCATCCGGACGACCAGGAAGCCCTGGCCTACTATAAGAACATGAAAGAAGCCAGGGCGGCCGCCGTAGGCGCTTACGAAAATCAATTCGGTCCCCTGACAAAAGACGGTATAAAAGACTGCGTCGATTATTGGACCTGGGTGAACGGACCCTGGCCCTGGGAAGGAGGTGCCGGTAAATGTGGAACTATGAGAAGAGGCTGCAATACCCGGTAAACATTTCAACGCCTAATGCGAAACTCGCCAGCGTCATTATCAGCCAGTACGGCGGACCAGACGGAGAAATGGGCGCATCCATGCGCTACCTCTCCCAGCGCTATACCATGCCTTATAAGCAAGGGCAGGCAGTACTGACCGATATCGGTAGAGAAGCAGCGGAAATGGCGCCGTATTCAGACGCCAGATACCGCTCTCCCTATCGCCCACCGGCCAGACCGCCCCTATAAAGCCCCGCCATATCAAAGCCTATAGGCCACCAAAGCAACTCTCTCGCCTGTCTCTTTGGCAATCGCCTGTTCCAGTTCCGTAATCCTCCGGCAGCAATTTTCGTTGAGTCCGGCGTACTGTTCTTCCCGCTCCAGCTCTGCCACCATATGTTCTGCAGCCGATTTGCAGGAACTGGGAAGTTCCGTCACCTGAGAATGAATCTCCGCCATCCGAATCCCTCCTTTGCATCCAATATTCTGTATCGTTTTCTAGTATGCGAAAATAAAAGGAACTTATGCAATCGGAAATGTCTCCCTCCCAGAACATGCATCCATTGCCAAATAGCTCCATTTAAAAGGAAAGTCCCGGATAAAAATATCAATCCTATCTCTGTCGACTACTACCATCTTTTCCAGAATCTGTCTGTAAAAGGTTTCTTCTCGTTCTGTCCCTTCCAGAATCTCATCCATCGCATCCTTGATTTCCTTCATACGCTTTTCCAGATTTCCCTCCGTTTCCTCCTTTTTCTCCGGGAAAAGCGTCTCCTGCTCAGCCCTGGCCTTCCGCTCCCATCTGCTCTTCGTCGCTGCAAATTCCTCTTTTGTAATCTCCCCGGACATATATAAGTCCAAAAGTCTTGCCTGCCAGTCCACTGAAGCACCGTCCCCATCCCCGGGTAATACTCTGAGCGTGCCGGAAACTTTCTCCGCCCCGCCAGAGGGTGTCTTTGTCGCATCGGAAGCCGCCTCCTCACTGCCGGCCCATTCCTCTCTCAAAATGGGCCAAAGAGCGGACTGAAGCCTTTCTGTGATCTTTGCTTTATTATATGGAAGATTTTCAGTCACAAGGCGCATCAGGTGGACTGCGTCTTCATTCCGAAGCGTAGGGCCGGGACAGCCCACCTGATTTCCGGCTTTGTCTGTGTGGGGAAGTCCCTCTTTCGCCGCCTTGCCGCACCTCCAGGACTTGGATCGGCTTCCATCCTTTCTGTTCTTGTACCTTGCCACATAGCTTCCGCCGCAACAGCCACATTTGATTTTTCCGGAAAATGGATAGCGTTTGCTGTGTTTCGTCTCTCCCTTTTGCGTCAGGGAACGTTTTTCCAGAATGTCGTTCGCCTTATCAAACAATTCACGGGAAATGATGGGCTCGTGATGATTTTTGAGAATGACAAATTCCTCTTCCCCCCGGTTATACTTTTTCTCATGAGACAAAAAATCAGGGGTGTAAGTCTTTTTCTGTACCAGATCGCCGCAGTATTTTTCATTTCGAAGAATCCGGAGGATCACTGTAGTCTGCCACTCCTTCACGCGCATAGGCCTTACCCCCTCCTCCCTAAGTTCTCTGGCAATGACATGCGTTCCCTTTCCCTCAAAGACAAATTTATGGAAAATACGGCGCACCACCTCTGCCCCCTCCTCATTGACGTACATCTTTCCTTCTCTCACATCATATCCCAGCATACTTCTACCAAATACGACGCCCTGTTCCATCCGTCGTCTCTGTCCCCATTTCACCCGTTCGGATGTCTTTCGACTTTCCTCCTGGGCAATCGAGGACATGATCGCCAGGCGAAGCTCCGCGTCGCCATCCATGGTATGGATTCCGTCCCCCATAAAAAGAACCCCGACGCCATATTGTTTCAACTCACGGGTATAAGCGATGCTGTCCAGAGTGTTTCTCGCAAAGCGGGAAATCTCCTTGGTGATAATCAGGTCAAAGGCTCCTTGTTTCGCGCAGGCAATCATGCGGTTAAACTCTTTCCGTTTTCTGGTGCTTGTACCGGAAATCCCTTCGTCCGCAAATATTTCCGAAAGTTCCCAGTCCGGATTGTTCTCAATATACTGCCGGAAATACCGCTGCTGGCTTTCCAGAGAATTGGCCTGATCTTCTTTGTCCGTAGAGACCCGGCAATAGGCTGCAACCCGTTTTTTCGTCTCTACAAACTTCCGTTCCTGATTCAGAATTTCATATCGGTTCATCCTGCCCTCCCCCTTTTTCGCCTCCTATGCCAGGAGAAGGCGGCCGCATCCGGCTTTGTCTCTTCTCTTTTTTCTTTTCCAGCTCCCGCAGACAGCGTTCTCTCTGTTTTGGCGTCAGCAACCCTCTCTCTTCCAAAGACAAGAGGAGCCCCCTCCAGATATTTATCAAACACGCGTCATACTCCGTTCCCTGAAGTTTGGGCACGGGATCTCCGGCGTAGACAAAGGTTCTATGTCCCAACAAAATCCACCTCCGCTTCCAGCATATGAAAAAGCGGTTGTACCATATCACGGAGAAGCTTATCCTTTTTCGCTCAATATCTGCTCTTTTTTCTCTTTGAAAAATCTTGACTTTCCGACATATATGTCGTATAATGTTTTCCAACAATTATGTCGGAAATCGTTGCCGGCCATGAACAACCAAGGACAGGAAACAAGAAAACAGACGCCCCCGGAGGAAGAGCGCTCTGCCAGAAGCCTCGGGGAAGTCAGAACAACCAGTAAGGAGTGACTGCGATGACTACCATTTTTCATCATTTTTGCGAGAATAAACATGCGTTTATCAATCCCTCCGACACAACCGAAAAGATAGATGGTTTTCCGGAAGTATGTATCACCACTTTTTCCGAAGGCATCATCAGAAAGGCCGCTCAAGGAAGCGCGGCAAAAGTGATTGCCCATCTCTATTCTGCCAACGGGGCGATCCCTGTATATGAAATCGAATACCATAAGAAAAAGATGGGATTATTCCTGTCCAGGGTAGGAGCCCCCGCCTGTGTAGCCGGTCTGGAAGAAATCATCGCTCTCGGGGCCAAAAAAATCATACAGTTTGGATGCTGCGGCGTCTTGGATCAGTCTTATGTCGGAAATTCGATCATTCTTCCCTCCTCCGCCGTCAGAGATGAAGGGACCAGTTATCATTACTGCCCGGACAGTGAAGAGATATCTGCAGATCCTTCTTCTGTGGAGATAGCCGTACAGTGTTTAAAAAAGCAGGATATTCCATACATCATAGGGAAAGTCTGGACCACGGACGCGATTTACCGGGAGACGCCGGAACTGATAGAGAGGCGGAAAAAGCAGGGCTGCATCGCCGTGGAAATGGAGTGCTCCGCATCCCTGGCCGTCGCAAGGTTCAGAAATATCCCCATTCTCCAGTTCTTCTACGGCGCGGATAACCTGGACGCCGATGCCTGGGAAATACGTGATTTGACCGATTATGGAATCAGCCACAGTGGCAAATATATGGCTCTCGCCCTCGAATGTGCAAACGCCTTCTAACAACATACCGCCATAGAAAGCCCACCCCCTTATCTGGTGGAAACAACGACAAAAAACGCGCTGCAAAAACAGGACTCCTCTGTTTCGCAGCGCGCTCTTTCGCTCCGGCTTCTATCTAATCGCTGTACAGATATCGTTTTCGCCGTACAGTTATCTTCTAATTTTATACTGCGATATCTCCCTACAGAAATTTTCGTTCTCCGCTTTTATCTGGAGACAGCTACTCCCACTGTAATCGTTTTGTTCTCTAAATTTTCTGCATAAACTCGGTGGATACCGGTCTGATTAACCGTAAACGTATAACTATAACCACCTGTACTGGTCACTCCTCGCAAAATCCCGTCCGGCTGATCCAGACCAACTCCCGTCCTCGCGTTTGTAGGGGAAGGCGCTATTGACACTACTATCTTGTCTCCTTTTGTCGCCCAGAAAATCCCAGTCTCATAGATTACCCCGGCTTTTAATTCCCAGGTGTAAGTGTTCACGACCTTTGCATCCAGGTTGACTTCCTCGTCTGTCTCTACGATATCCATATCGTCCGTCCGCTCCCGGGTAAACTCTTCCAGCTCCAGCTCCTGATACGCTTTCTTAACCTGTACAAGCGACGCGTCATACGCTTTCTTATAGAGGTTTTCTACTCCGGCGCCTGCCGCCATGGAAGTAATTGCCGAGGCCATGGCAAAGCATACGATCAAAAACAGCGCCGATACTCGTTTCATCCGTCTCTGTGTCTTTAAATTCCTCATTCGCTCCATCCTCCTCCAGATCTCTTTTCGATCCTTTCCCATATACATGCTATCGTTAGAGTTCCCTTTTTCTTCACTGTACTTGATGACCACCCTGAAATATTCCTTGATATCCCAACGGCTGAGACAGCCGTAGCACATATGTAAATCGCAGAAACTGTCTCCCCAGATATCTACCTGGGAAACCAGCCGATGTGCGACAGGATTAAACCACTGGAGCCTGACAATCCAGGTACAGAGCTTCTTCATATACAAATCGCTTCGCCTATGATGGTACAGCTCATGTTCCAGAATCATTTCCAGTTCTTTTTCATCTTTGATTTCAGGGGGAATAAAGATACGGCATTTGAAAATTCCTTCGACAAAAGGAGACTTACAGTTTTGAAGCTCGTAGATAAATATCTTTTTCTTGATATGGAGCCGCTCTCCCACTCTCTGAGCAACTTCTCTGGAACAGGCTCCGCCAGGCATACTGATTTTCCGCTCGACCTTCCTGGTTCCCCGCTGGACCATATATTTTCCGACCTCCACCAGGAAACCAATCAGCCATATCACGGATAAAACCTTCGCTATTTTTATCAGAAGCGGCGTTACGGCCAGAAGGCCTCCTGCTTCTCTCTCATCAAGTACGCCGCCCCACCATACCATCCAAAGGAATACTACCGGAACCAGATAAAAGATAAGAACTATACGAAGCAGGAAATAAATCATTCCGATTTCTCCGAACCGTTCCAGCATCACACTGGCCAGTTTCCAGAATGCAAAAATCAGCGTTCCTGTCAGAGAAGTCAGAAAAATCATACTGAAAATACTAATCAAAATCATCCAGAATTCTCCTAAGTTCTTCTGCTTCCTCTTTCGTCAGTTCTTCTGCGCCGCCCAGCGCCATGATTCCGTAACGGGCCGTACTCGCATTCCAGAATTTCGCAATGGATTTCACCTGCTGCGTCATAAACTCTTCCTGAGTCAGCAGCGGTTCATACATCTTGTAATAATTGTCTGGTTTCGTAACGCGAATATAACCTTTTCTTCTCAATTTTTCAATATAAACCCCGATTGCCTGAGGCGTCAGTTTTTCGCCGTACCACTCTTGAAGCTGTTTTACGATCTTTGAAGTGGTTACATCATCCCCAATCGACCAAATCGCCTTCATCACTGTCAGTTCCCGTTCTGTCATCCGATTATTCTTCTTCATTCTGTCTCTCCACTCTTTCTCGTCGGCATTTTCAGGTTATAGACTATAATATACCACATTGTGCGAAAAAAGCAAGAAAACATTCCACCATTTTTCAAATTTTTTGTCAGATTTCAGAATTTCTCTATTTGTAGAACTCTTTTTATTGTAATTCAGTATATACTAACATTAGACAATTTTCAACTGTTTTTACAGTTTTAATCCGTTTTCCTCAAGACTCCAATGTTTATTGTTTTGTCTCATCTCTGATCATCTCTTCTGCCGACAGGTTCCCTGATTCCCTTGTCCTATCCTATTTTCTCTTATTTCCCCCGAAGCACTTTGTATAGCATATCTGCAAGCGGCTCCATGGCGTTTCTGGCCTCCTCAAAGGTATTGTTTTCCGTCCCAACTTCCACCAGAGTCGCTCTTGGAAGCACATGTTGATTATAACGATATGCTTTCAGAAACGTCCGAAGCGTAAGGCCCGGATAATATGCCTCCGCCTTCATCTTCAACTGGAAATTGAACGCCAGGTTATCGAGAAGATATGGATTCTCTACGTCTTCCAGAGGGCCGTCCGGTGTCTGACACATTCCGTTGAAAAACATAATGGGCGCCGTAGGTTTTCCATTGATGTCCACCACCTCATGTCCGCCGGAATCCCGGTGCAGATCGATTGTGACCTGAATGCTGGGATGTTCCGCCAGCGTTCGTTTTAACATATCAAGGGCCATGGAATAGGAATCGGAATAAGGAAATACCTCTGTATTATGGATCACCTGGATTCCATACTGGGTACTGAGAAGCTCGGCCAGGTAATTCCCGACTCCCACAACTGTCATATTGGCGTCCCCCTCCGCCGAGTCTGAAAATGCCTCGCTCCCATGAGTATGAAATAAGAGAACCTGAGGTTCATCGCTTTCCGGCAGCGTCAGATCCTTTCCCAAAAGAACGGATGCGTCAAGCTGCTCCGGATAAACCGTCGTGGACTTATGTACATAGAAAAATTTCTTTTTGACAAATTCGAAATCTGCAAGCTGTTCCGCCGTATACAAAGTCCCCCGCACTTCTGTGGCTGCCATCGCCGGCTGACCGGAAGCCGCCACCGCCCCTTCTGTGCCGGTCTCTCCGCCTCCTTCCGGCGCCCCCTGCTCTGGCGTCCCGTTTTCCGGTGTTTCCTGGCTGCTTCCTTCTGCCACCGGTACATCCGTATTTTCTGGAGCCTCCACAGTCGCCTGGCTGTTTTCTTCTGTCGCCCCCGCTCCTCCTTCTGTGCCCTTTTCCTGATCCCCCTGAGGCCCTGCATTCGCCAACAGACTGCCGTTTCCGCCTGTTCCCCCTGCCTCTGCCAGTAAAGCCAGGTAAGCTGGATCCGTCTCCGCCTGCATAGAGGCCTCCTCCTGTTCTTCCATGAAAAAAGAAAGGGTCTGGATTCCCGAAGCCTGTTTTAAAATATCAGTACCCACAGATTCCGGGCCGGCCTCCGATAAAAAAGAAAGAAGCGAAGGCCTGGCCGCGAGGGCTGTCAGCCTGGAAGGACCATCCTCCAGGAAAAACCATCCCACTGCAGCGGACAAAAGAATCACAGCTCCCTTTCCCCATGTTCCCCGGTATCTGTTTCTGGTACTCAATCTGTTTCCCCCTTACGCGTTTATGCTTGTTCTATGCTTGTCTTTTTGCGGGGGCTTTGTATGAATCCTTCCGCCTCACCGCTCATATCATCCTATGCCCGGCGTAAGACGGTTAGAAGTCTTTCAGACAAATACCTGATTAATTCCTTCTGAGATAATAAAGCTCAGAAGTTTTATCCTCTCATCAATATTTCCCGGCGTCACATACATGGGACCAAGCCTCGGCTCAATCAGTTCCCGTACCATCTGGTACCGCTCCGGAAGGGACATCCCGTCCACTGCCTCAGCTACGTTTCCAGACCCGGCCGCCTCCAAAAGTTCTGCCAGCGCGTCCACTGTGTCATAGACAATGGCTGCGGCCGCCACCACCGTGGGTACTCCGATGGCAATCACCGGAACTCCCAGGCTCTCCTCCGTCAGACTGTGTCTGTGGTTTCCCACGCCGGAACCGGGGCTGATCCCTGTATTGCTGAGCTGGATGGTGGTTCCCAGGCGACTCACGCTCCTTGCTGCCAGCGCGTCCACCACAATCAGCGCCTCCGGCTTTGTCTCCGCCACGATGCCCCGTATCATTTCTGCTGTCTCCATTCCAGTCTGAGCCATCACCCCGGGAACCATCCCACTGATGAAATAGAGGCCTCCATCCCTTTTTTCCTGTTTCTTTTCTTCCGAGGTATTCGCCTCCAGACTTAAATGTCTGGTAATCCTCAGATTTCCAAGGACCTGCGGCCCCAGGGAATCAGAAGTCACCTCCTGATTGCCAAGTCCTACCACCAGTACCGATCTGGGGCTTCCAACCCCTCCCAGAAGTTTTTTTATATACTCTGCAAGCGCTCTGGAAATTTCCCGGTGGCAGCCCTCGTCATGGACGGCCATCTGTTCTGCCTCCAGAGTGATATAGCTTCCGCAGGGCTTCCCGATGGCTTCTTCTCCCTGTTTGTCAAGAACCTCCACCCAGGTCACTTTTACGCCGGAAGGTCCATGGACAGATTCATCGATGTGTACTCCCGCAATCCCCTCCTGCCCTTCGCTACAGGACTCCCTCGCTTCCAGCGCCAGGTCCGTATGGACCTGCATTTCCTCTTCTGCCGCCTGTTCCAGAACTTCGTCTTTCACATCCTTCATCTCCAGACCTTCCTTTTCTGTGTTTTCTGCCAAGTATCCTAAATTTGTATCTAGTCTGCCCGTTTTCTCTCCCAGGTATGTGTAAAAAAGAAAGGTTTTGCAGAAGTGTTTTTCTGATACGTCTGAGTCACAAATCTTCTCATCATAAAAAACACCTCCCATGTTTGATATACTAATTACATCACATAGAAGGTAGTTTTCCTTTGGTTTCAGAATATGAATATCCCAACTTAAAGATTGTCCCTATAGACTTACTCTTATTAATAATATCTAATATCAAAAAGATTAACTATTTACTCATATTTATGTATCCATTCCTACATTATTTCGTCTTGCAAAAGGTGCAAGCATAATTTTTGTTCCTCCATATAATTACATTTTTCTGACGGTCTATATCACATACTTTTCAATTATGAAGTATTGTATTTAACAATCCTTGAACCTCTCTAGTCCTTATCAACTGCCTTATACCCCATTTGATAGACACATAGAACGAGTGGTATAATCTATCCAGAAAGTCAGGAGGAGAGATCATGGCACAGACGTACAGTATTGAATTCAAGGAAGAAGCATGTAGGAGGGTGCAGTCAGGAGTACCAGCGGCACAGGT
>JAAWAV010000019.1 GCA_022792335.1 Lachnospiraceae bacterium | reverse complement strand
TGGAATGATGTATACTGTTTGCAACGGACACCCCCTTGTTGTTTGAGTATGTTGTTTGTTGGTACTTCAATGATACATCATTCAGCAGCGGGTGTCTTTATTTTGTGCAATATTTGGTATTTACTCATTTATAGTTAAAAAATGATATTCTGCAAATCATCCTGTATGGCTCCGTAGCAAGAAAAGAGGACACTTTAGAAAGCGACATTGATATAGCGGTGATCGTAAAAGAGGTTCTGACAGTAGAAAACAGAAAGCGGCTACTATCCCTGGCGGCTGATCTAGATCTTAGATATGAGCGTGTGTTCTCGATCATTGATATCGAGCAGAAAAGTCTGGACAAATGGGGGGAGGTACTCCCGTTCTACAAAAACGTCCAAAAGGAGGGAATCGTACTTTGGAAAACAGCATAAAAGAACTGGTATATGATCGGTTAGAGAGAGAAAAAGAAATGCTGAACGCTTCCGGAGAGAATCTTAAAATACATCAATATCGAACCTCACTGAACCGCTCTTATTATGCCGTATTTCATGGAATGCGTGCTGTCAATGTACTGGAGGGATTTGATTCTTCCAAACATTCAGGTGTTATTGCTTATTTTAACAGATCTTTTTTGAAGGAAGGAAAACTGAACCGGGACCTGTATCAGATTATCAAAGCCATTTCCTATCTGCGTGAAAAATCGGATTATGACGATTTTTATATTGCCGGAAAACAAGAGGCGGAAGAACAACTGAAAAGCGTCAGGTTCTTTGTAGCGTCTGTAGAAGAATATCTGAAATCTGTATGACAATTAGCTTATGCTCAAGTTTTTCAGTAACTGGGGAAATCCTTCGGGTTTTCATTTTTCACGGCTATCCATCAGAAATCCCCATGATATAAGAAAGCAAGTGGGAAATGACGGATGTCCCCTCTGAACAGAGTGTGATAGAAACGGCAGGAAGGAGGCAGTTCCATGTATCATGAGATATACACACCGCTGCAAATTCAAAGGATTTTGCAGCCTGTGTTTTCGGAGTATCATGTAAAAAAGGCGATTCTTTTTGGTTCCTATGCAAAGGGCCTGGCAAAGGAGCAGAGTGACATTGACATTTTGGTTGACAGCGGTTTGAGGGGGCTTGCGTTTTTTGGGCTGCTTGAAGATGTTGTCACTTCGCTGGGAAAACCGGTGGATTTGCTTGATACGTCCCAGCTTACGCCAAATTCGCCAGTCGATGAAGAGATCAAGAGAAGTGGAGTGGTGATTTATGAGCAATAAAGATGTGCAGGTTTTAAAAAAGATTCGAGCACATATTGTTTCGGTTTTGAAATACTGTGAGGACTGTAAAAACCTTGATGAATTTCAGAGAGATTCCATGCGGGTGGAGGCATGTGTATTTAATCTTATGCAAATCGGGGAACTGGCAAAGGTTTCCGTGAGTGATGACTTTAAGGCAACCGTTACCACGATACCATGGAAGCAGCTTTATGGTATGCGAAACAGAATTGTCCATGGATATTCTGGCGTAGATATGAGTATCGTCTGGATTACTATACGTGAGGACTTGCCTGTATTAAAACAAGAAATCGAGATTTGTCTAGGGGAACAAAGAGGCGGACGGGAAGAAAACCGGAATTAGAGACGGCGGGGAAGAATATCCATATCCCAGTGTCCTTATTCTCGATCCGTCCATAAGGCAGATCGGTCTCAGAGAACGATATGGATCATAACGGTTTATTATCCGGATCTGAATAAATGGGAGTCGGATTTAAGAACAAGGAGAAGGAAAATGACTTGTTTTATATGTAAAGGTGATGTTGTCAAATCAATGACTAGTTATATGACAGAATATGATGGCTGTTTTCTTATCATTAAACATGTGCCTTGTTCCAAATGTACACAATGTGGAGAGGAATATCTGAATGGTGTGACACTTCAGAAAATCGAAGGTATTTTGGAAAAGTCAAAGAGTGTATTAACGGAGGTTGCGATTGTTGATTATAACAAAGCGGCGTGATCTCTCATATTGAAAAACAAAGACCTGATAATTGTATATTATTATCATGAAGGCGACAGGAAATAAACTCTCTGTCGTTTTTTTGTTGCAGAAAACCGGTGCCGGAAGCTTTCTGGCACTACAATTTATCTGGTGTCGGAGGGTAAACCCTTATCTGCCGGAAATCAGAAAGGAGAGATCAGAAATTATGAAAGAAAGAAAAGAGGAACCGTGGAAGGAGGAAATCAAACGATGGCGGGCGAAAGGGGATGATTCGGATACCTTCCTACCGGTGATCCGGCTCTCGGCGATACGGGAAAAGGAAGTCCGATACAGCCGCCGGAAGGTCACGACCACCGAACAGGCGGCGGAGCTTGGCTGGCTTCTTCTAGATGGCGCAGACCGGGAATGCGTTGTGGTGTGCTGCATGGACACAAGGATGAAGCCTTTAAGCCTGGAACGGATTGCCATTGGAACCATCAGCGAATGCCCGTTAAACATGCGGGAAGTCTTTAAGTATGCAGTGTTAAGCAACGCTGCCTGTCTTTTGGTATTCCACAACCACCCTTCCGGTGAAGCAGAAGCCAGTGAAGAGGATATCCGGCTGACCAGGCGGATGAGGAAGGCGGGAGAATTGATGGGGATTCCGTTGGTAGACCACATCATCCTCGGAGACCGGGAATATGTGAGCTTTGTAGAGCGGTTCGGGTGGATGAGAGAAAGAGGGGGGCTGGAGGAGGCAGAGGGGAAAGACCCCTTTCGGGAAGGAGGTGAAGGCCGTGGGAGCGATCATCCTTGCGCTGCTTGGCGCAGCCCTTGTTATCGCAGAAGAAATCTTCAAAGAAGATTAGAAGCAAAATCGGAAGGAAAAGAAACTGGCTGACGACTGTCGGCAGAAACCAACACAACCAATCAAAGGAGGAATTTATTTATGGCAGCAAATGTAGAGAGCATGTTTTATGTGAGGGAAACCCCATGGCATGGGCTGGGGACCAGGGTCTTGTCGGCCCCCTCTTCTTCGGACGCCCTTCGGCTGGCGGGGCTTGACTGGCAGGTCTTACAGGAACCCATCTATACGGAGACGGAGGAACGGATCGAAGGGTACAAGGCCAATGTCCGTGACAGCGACCGGAGGGTACTGGGAGTGGTGACAGACCGCTACAAGGTGATCCAGAATGAGGAGGCGTTTGCCTTTACGGATGAACTGCTGGGGGAGGGAGTCCGCTATGAGACCGCAGGCTCCCTGCTTGGTGGCAGGAAGGTTTGGCTTCTGGCCCATCTTCCCCATGAATATATCATCGGCGGAGAACGGATCAGCCCCTACCTGGTGTTCTCCAATATCCACGACGGGAGCGGGGCTGTCCGCATTGCCCTTACGCCCATCCGGGTGGTCTGCTCCAACACCCTGAACCTGGCGCTGGCGACGGCAAAACGCTCCTGGTCCATGATCCATACGGGGGATGTCCGGGAAAAATTAAAGGAGGCGGAAGATACGCTGTTCCTGGCTTCTGCTTACATGGACGCTCTGGGCAGGGAATTTGAGACACTCCGGAAAAAGACCCTGACGGACAAGGAGGTCCTGGATTACATCGAGATTCTGCTCCCTTCGGAGGACGGCTCCACGCCCCAGCAGGCAAAGAACATGAAGCGCCTGAAGGAGGACCTGAAAATGCGCTACTTTGACGCCCCTGATCTGAAAGGCGTGGGGAAGAACGCCTACCGCTTGATCAATGCGGTCTCCGATTTTGCCACCCATGCAAAGCCCCTCAGAAGGAGCGCCAATTATAAAGAGAACCTGTTCGCAAAGACCATCGAGGGGAACCCGCTCATTGATAAGGCCTACCAGATGGTGCGGGCGGCATAGAGGGTTCCTGTGGTCAAAGGAAAAGAAAACTCAGGAAAGGAAGGATGGTTACGGATGAAGAAACTGGTATCCACGTTACATATGGACAAGGCAGAATGGCTCTGCCACAGGAAGAAGGGGATTGGCGGCTCTGACGCAGGAGCCGTCTGTGGCTGGAACCCTTACCGTTCCGCCATGGACGTGTATCTGGACAAAACCTCGGATCGGATAGAATCGTTTGACAACGAGGCCATGAGGCAGGGGCGGGAATTGGAGGATTACGTTGCCAGGCGGTTTATGGAAGAGACTGGGAAGAAGGTGCGCCGGGCCAACGCCCTGTTCTGTGAGGAATCCCGCCCGTGGATGCTCGCAGACGTGGACCGTCTGGTGGTCGGGGAGCGGGCGGGCCTGGAATGCAAGACCGCAGGCCCCTTTCTGGCGAAGCACTGGGAGGACGGGAAAATCCCCGTCCATTACCAGCTCCAGTGCGCCCACTACATGCAGTTATGCCATGCCGAGGCCTGGTACATTGCCGTTCTGATCTATGGGAGGGAGTTCAAGTTTTATAAGCTGGAGCGGGATGAGTCCATGCTGGCTGATCTGGTAAAGATCGAGGAGGATTTCTGGAACAACCATGTATTGAAAGGGGTGCTCCCTGCTCCGGACGGTTCCGAGGCGGCTGATACGGCCATTGCCGCTTACTTTCAGGCGTCCAGGACAGAGACCATTCCCCTGGTCGGTTTTGACGACCGCCTGAAGCGCAGACAGGAGCTTTTAGCGGAGATGGAACGGATGGAACAGGAGAAGCGGCAGATCGAGCAGGAGCTTAAGATGTATCTGGGGGAAACTGCTTGTGCAGAAAATGAGCATTACCGGGTGTCGTGGAAATCCGTCTCCATGAACCGTCTGGATGAAAAGCGGCTGAAGGAGGAGCAGCCGGAGATCTATAACCGGTACAAGCGGGAAATTTCTTCCAGGAGGTTTTCGGTCAGGGCGGCTTAAAGGAGGGGCTGCAGAGCCGTCAGACAAGAAACAGCATAAAAGAGAGCTTTATCTTATGGGAAAGGGGCCGTTCTGGAATACAGACAGGGATTCCATGGCGGCTGATTTCTTATGATAGGAACCTATATAAGTTCCTTAGGCAGAATGGAGGAATCAGATGGATATCAAAGAAGAATTGGAGAAGAAAGCGAATCGCATAACGGTGTCTGGTGGAGAGAGAAGCAGGACGAAAGAAAAGGGGAAGGAATCAGAAAAGAAATCAGAAAATCCGGCTTCCCACGAGTCAGAAGCAAAGACTGTTTCCATGGAAGCAGACGAAAAGGGAACCGGAAGAGAGCTGGGGCTTCCCCAAAAGCATGAGGAGAAAATGGCTCCGATTAAAGGAGGAACGGTTTCTGCTTTAAAAATTCCTCAGCCGGAGGTGTGGAAGATTCGTCTGTTAAAGGCAGATGAAATCGAGTGCCGGGTCTCCACGGTCAGTGAGAAGGGTGTCTCCCTTCTTCTCTATAAGGACGCAAGGGTGGACCAGAAGATTTTGGACGAGACCTTTACGCCCTTCGGATGGAGACGCACCCACCAGAGCATTGACGGGAACCTCTACTGCACCGTGGAGGTCTACGACAGGGAGAAACAGGAGTGGGTCGCCAAACAGGACGTGGGGACTACCAGTTATACGGAGAAAGAAAAGGGCCAGGCCAGCGATTCCTTCAAGCGGGCCTGCTTCAACTGGGGGATTGGAAGGGAACTCTACACGGCTCCTTTTATCTGGATTCCCGCAGGAAAGGTACCGGTGATTCAGAAAGGGGACCGCTATACGACCTACGACCGTTTTACCGTTCGTCACATCGCATACGGGGAGTTCCCATTGAAGAAGAACCGTCCAGTCAGCTATCACCGACCGGGCAGTTAGCCGAACCCCAGTTAAAGGCTCTCATGGAGGAGTTAGAGAGAACCGGCGTGACTCTGGAGGCGGTGCTTGTGAGGTATCAGCTCCCCGGCCTGAATGCCATGACAAAGGAAGTCTATGACAAGGCCATGCGGAGCCTGAAGCGCACCAAACCGAAGCAGGCGGCATGACGATGGGATGGAACCGCATGGTCCGAACAGGAATCCCGGCGGCTATCCGGGATTCCCGTCTGATATCAGGAAGCTATGGTCAGAAACGAATCATCAAAAAACAAAGAAAGAGGAAGGAGACACCAATGCAGTCAGAAGTGTGGATGGAAGCGATCAGGAGACGGTTGTCCGAGAAGCTTGGGGAAGGCTATGAGGTAGAGAGAACGACGGCCTTAAAGAATCATGGAGTGGAGGCAGAAGGAATCTCCGTCCGAAAGGTTGGGGATGTCCTTGCGGCCATCCTGTATCCAAGGCCAAGCGGAGGGTTCTGTCGGGAAGAACAGACTCCGGGGGAGGAAGCCGGGGACGTGGATGGATGTGTGGAAGAGTTGTTAAAAACATACCGGAGTCAGGAAGGAAGAGAGGACGGGTTCCGGGAGCTGGTCCGCCGCATGATGGACTGGGAGGAGATTCGCTCTTACATTCGTCCCCAGTTACTTTCCTGCATGGATCATCAGCGGCTCATTCCAAGGCTGGTGTACCGGAGGTTTCAGGACCTGGCTGTGGTTTATGCGGCCCGGACAGAGTGCGGTTCGGAATGGGGGACAGTCCGTATCGAACGCCCGGTGTTTGAATCGTGGGGAATCTCCGAAGAAGAGCTGCACCGTCAGGCCTTAAAGAATCTGGAACAGGACGGCTACTTTGTCCAGAGTATTCCGGAGGCCCTTGGGATGGAACCGCTCCTGGGGGCAGGCGGAGCGTTCCTTTCTGCTGCGGTGCTGACCAACCGAAGCCGGCTGTATGGAGTCGCTGGGATTCTGTTGCCGGATATGCTGGAGGAGTATGCAAAGAAGGTGGAAGCTAACCTGTTCCTGCTCCCCTCAAGCGTTCATGAATTTCTTCTCTTACCGGATGATGGGCAGATTTCCATAAGAGCCCTGAACCAGATGGTGAAGGAGGTGAACCAGGAAGAAGTCCCGCCCATGGACCGGCTCTCTGACCATGTGTATTATTATGACCGGGAAAGCAGGCTGGTGGAATGGCGGGATGAGGAAGAAGGGGAGCTTAAGGGGCTGATGAGGAAGGAGGGGTCATTGGGGGCAGTCTGACCCCTTGCAGAAACCAGAACACCAAAATATGCAGGTACAGCCAGAGAAACGATTTTGACTGTACCTGCAATAGGGGAAATGGATGGAAGGAATGGTTGTGTCACCTCTGGAAAAGAGCAGAAGCATTTATAGAAAGAATGATTTGTATTCTCTGTAGAAATTCGATATACTAAAGGAAAGAATCAGGAGGATGATTTATGGCAAGAACGGTTGGGATCGGACATCAGGACTTTGAGGATATCAGAACAAAAGGGCTCTTTTACATTGATAAGACGGATTTCATCCGGGAATGGTGGGAAGGAAACGACAGTGTAACTTTGCTCACCCGTCCGAGGAGATTTGGAAAAACCCTGAACATGAGTATGACAGAACAGTTCTTTTCCATTGCTTATGCCGGTCGGGGAGATTTGTTTGAGGGGTTGTCCATATGGGAAAAACCTGATTTTAGAGATTTGCAGGGGTCTTATCCGGTGATCAGTTTAAGCTTTGCAGATGTGAAGGAGGGTTCCTTTGTACAGGCCAGAAAGACCATCTGTCGGATTATTAAATCTGTGTACCGCCAGTTTGATTTCCTTCTGGAAGAGGATTGTTTGAGTGAAAGTGAAAAGGCGGATTTTTTAGGAATATCTGCTGAAATGGAAGATAGTGAAGCTGCTTTTTCTCTGAAAGCGCTTGCCGGCTATCTCTATCATTACTATGGAAAAAAGGTGATCATATTATTAGACGAATACGACACACCTTTGCAGGAAGCTTATGTCAATGGATACTGGGAGGAACTGGTGGCATTTACCAGGAGCCTGTTCAATTCCACATTTAAGACGAACCCGTATCTGGAACGCGCAGTCATGACGGGAATCACCAGAGTGAGCAAGGAGTCCATCTTTTCTGATCTGAATAATCTAAAAGTGGTGACAACGACCTCCGAGGAATATGAATCCAGCTTTGGCTTCACCGAGGAGGAAGTCTTTGCTGCGCTGGATGAATTTGGCCTGTCTGAGAAAAAGGAAGAAGTAAAGAGCTGGTATGACGGTTTTACCTTTGGGAAAAAACAGATATTTATAATCCATGGTCCATCATTAATTATCTGGATACAAAACGGGTGCGTTGTTACTGGGCAAACAGCAGTTCCAACAGCCTGGTCGGAAAGCTCCTTAAGGAAGGGAATAAGAAAACCAAGCAGGATTTTGAGCTGCTTTTGCAGGGAGGAACTCTGACGGTTGAGATCGACGAACAGATTATTTATAACCAGCTTGGAGAAAAAAAGACAGCCGTCTGGAGTCTCCTGCTTGCCAGCGGATATCTGAAAGTAGTGCAGACGGAGGTTTCAGCCCGGGATGGCCGTGATTATTATACGCTGGCGCTGACGAACCGGGAAGTGCGTCTGATGTTTGAAGAGATGGTGCGGGGATGGTTCTGGGAGGAGAATGACCGATATACAGATTTTATCCAGGCAATGCTCCTTGGCGACGTGGAAGCGATGAATGAATACATGAATGAAGTGACGCAGGCGGTATTCAGTTATTTTGATACAGGGAAGAATCCGGCGAAGGAGGAACCTGAAAAATTTTATCATGGCTTTGTCCTGGGCCTGATGGCGGAACTGAAAGGCCGCTACGTATTCACCTCCAACCGTGAGAGCGGCTTTGGCCGTTACGATGTTATGCTGGAGCCGGTCGATGAAAAGGATGACGCCATAATACTGGAATTCAGGGTTTTTAAACCGCGCATAGAAAAGGATTTGACGGATACCGTGCAGGCGGCGCTTAGGCAGATTGAAGAAAAAAATTATGAAGCGGCTCTGAGGGCGAGAGGAATACCGAAAGAACGGATCAGAACGTATGGTTTTGCATTTCAGGGAAAAAAAGTATTGATCGAGGGAGGCAATTAAACAGGAACAGAATACAGAAGAAACGGGGTTTCCTTTTTAATGGCAGGGCTAATCTGGTAAAAAATACCGGATATTCCATAACAGAGAGGAAATGGAAAGATGAATAACAAGGTATTTATAGTACAAGATATTGCAAGTTTGGTTAAACCGATTGCTGAACAATATGGGGTAAAAGAAATCTATTTATTTGGGCCATATGCCAGAGGAGAAGCGGATGAAAACAGCGATATTGATTTTCTGGTGTTTGGGGGAGAAAATTTTAAACGTACAATGATTTTTGCGCTTGCCGAAGAGCTTCGTGAGGTGCTAAAGAAAGACGTGGATGTTTTTGAGATCAATGAAGTTAATAAGGACAGTGACTTTTATAATATAATAATGAGAGAGAGGCTGCTTGTTGCATGAAATATTCAAAATGGCAAAGGATTTAAAAGATATATAAATTACCTGTTTTGATAGGGCAGTTGAAAAAATTAGTATCGTGGCAGAACAATTTCATTTATAAGAGAGACTGTCAGATTGTGAGATGTAAATAACCGTAGATGGGAGGATAGCTATGCGGATATTCATCTACAGCAGAAAATCCAAGTGGACAGGCCGGGGCGAGAGCGTGGAGAACCAGCTTGCCATGTGCCGGGATTATATACAGTATAATATTGAAGGCTCTGGTTCGGCCGAGATTATCGAGTATGAGGACGAGGGATATTCCGGGAAGAATACGAACCGTCCTCAGTTTCAGAAGATGATGCAGGAGATCAAAAAGGGAAGCTGCGATTATCTGGTCTGCTACAAACTGGACAGACTGGGAAGGAATATCGCCGATCTGGCAAATCTGATTGAAACACTTAATAAGCTGCATGTTTCTTTTATCAGTATCAAAGAGCGATTTGATACTTCCACCCCCATCGGGAAGGCCATGCTCTATTTCGCCGGAGTTTTGGCACAGATGGAGCGGGAACAGATTGCAGAGCGGGTGAGAGACAATATGCTTATGCTGGCCAGAAAAGGACGCTGGCTCGGCGGAAATCCCCCTCTGGGCTTTGTTACAGAGGCGGAAGAAACGGTGTCCATCAATGGGAAAAGCAAGAAATCTTTTCGGCTGGCGGTGAAGGAAGAAGAGATGGAGACAGTACGGTTTATCTTTCGGGAATATCTGGAGAAGCAGTCTTTGATCGGCATTGTCAAATATTTTATGCGTCATGGAATAAAAACCAAAAGGGGAAAGGAGTATTCCATCGGAACCATCCGGGATATTCTGACGAATCCGGTATATTGCACAGCCGACAAAGAAGCTTATGAATATTTCTGGAACCTTGGCTGTCAGGTGTGCATGGAGGAAGGGGAGGCTGACGGAAAATACGGCATAATCGCATATGCAAAGACTTCTTCTTCTCAGTATCGGAATAAGGACAATGAACCGGAGAAGTGGATCATTGCAAAAGGACGTCACAGGGGAATCCTCACGGGGAGGGATTTTTCCAAAGTCCAGAAACTATTGGAAAGGAATCGATCGAAGGGAGACGGATGGAGGAAGGTACAGAACCCGGTGGCACTGCTTTCGGGACTTTTGTATTGCTCCTGCGGCCATTTAATGAGACCGAAAAACTATGCGAGCGGGCAGGTTACAGCAAAGGGTGAGAGGAAATTTTCTTATCTGTGTCCTTATAAGGATCTGACTCATGGAGAGAGATGTGCTACGGTGAATGTACAGGGAAATACGCTGGACGAGCTGGTATGCAGAGAGGTTTTTCGTTATGCAGACGAGGACTCCGATGTTCACCTTATGCTTCAGGAAACGATCAGGAGGATGGAAGAGACAAAAGTAGAGAAAGGAACGGAAGGAGAGCTGTTAGAGAGAGAAATTGAAAAGAGAAAAAAGGAAGTGAAAAACCTGATCGGTGTGCTGGCAAAGACGGATGGTGATGAGAAATTTATCCGCCAGATTGAAGCGGAAATCGGCAGACTGAATGGGGAATGCGCTGCTTTAGAAAGAGAGAAGTCAAAGCTTGGCACAGAGGAAGATGGAGTCTGGGATGAAAGAAAACAGCTCGCATTTCTGATGGAGCAGATCAAGAATTTTAAAAATCTGTATGATACGTTGAATGTGCTTGAGAAGCGGGAGTATCTGAGGATGATTTTGGATAAAGTGGTGTGGGACGGAGAACATGCTCATATTTTTATCTATGGCAGCCATGGATAAAGAAAAAATGGTGGAAAATCGGTGGCTGCCGACTGATTTGTTTCCACTGTTATACCAGAGGATTGCCGCATCCGGAGGGCCCTACGACTGCGATGAACTCCCCTGGCAGGACCGACAGAGAAATGCCGGAGAGGGCCGGGGTCTCGCCGTCCGGCGAGTGATAGGAAAAACATACGTCTATAAATTCAAGGATTGGTTCCATAAAAAGTTCCTCCAACTGGGTAAACGTAAGCTGCACGAAGCGTGCCCGCCCGGAGGACTTGGTAAAGAAAGAACGCCTTCCGGGTATATCTTATTGTATGGAAAGGACGGAAAAGTGGTGAGTAAGAAAATATTCAGGAAAGGGTTGACAGAAAGAATAACCTATAGTATATTAGTAACGTTGAAAAACCTTTTATATACATGCTTCCGTGGCTCAGTCGGTAGAGCGATTGATTCGTAATCAATAGGTCGCCGGTTCAAGTCCGGCCGGGAGCTCTAAATTTTGGTAGGACCTGTTTTCTGTGAGAGTGGAAACAGGTCTTTTCTATATACAAGGAGACTGCCAGTCCGGCCGGGAACGAGGGAGAGAAAAATCATACAGATGGGAATGCGCGTGCCTTTGTTCACCGATGATAGCCTCTCCGCATGGTTCTCTCTGTACCGATTTTGGATAAAGAAATAAAAAAATCCTTGCAATTTGGCGGTATATGATGTAAAATACGCAAAGGAAAGACAAATGTGCGCTCTGCAAAGACAAAGGGCGTGCGTCAATTTGAAATAAGAATTACGAGGAGAGAATGAAAGATGGAAATGACAGAAAAGTTAAAGGTTGGCGTGTTGGGAGCGACAGGCATGGTGGGACAGCGTTTTGTGTCCCTTTTGGCAGAACATCCCTGGTATGAGGTGGTTACTGTAGCGGCCAGCCCCAGAAGTGCGGGAAAAACTTACGAGGAGGCCGTGGGAAGCCGCTGGAAGTTAGATAATCCCATGCCGGAGAATGTAAAGAAGCTGGTGGTGAAAGATCTGCATAACGTCGACGAAGTGGTGGCAGATGTGGATTTTGTATTCAGCGCCGTGGATATGACAAAGGATGAGATTCGGGCGATTGAAGAGGCTTATGCGAAAGCAGAAGTACCTGTGGTATCCAACAACAGCGCGCACCGCTGGACGCCGGACGTACCGATGATTATCCCGGAGTTAAATCCGGAACATGCCGAGGTCATTGAATTTCAGAAGAAACGCCTTGGCACGAAACGGGGATTCATCGCTGTGAAGCCGAATTGCTCGATTCAGAGCTATACCCCTGCTTTTCACGCGCTCCGTGAGTTTGGTGTGAAAACAGCAGTAGTTACTACGTATCAGGCGATTTCCGGTGCGGGAAAGACTTTTAAGGACTGGCCGGAAATGGTCGACAACGTAATTCCTTATATCGGCGGTGAAGAGGAAAAGTCAGAGCAAGAGCCGTTAAAGATCTGGGGTAAGATCGAGGACGGTGTGATTAAAAAAGCAGAAGGCCCGGTTATTACCTCTCAGTGTATTCGTGTGCCTGTCAGCAATGGACATACAGCGGCGGTATTTGTGAGTTTTGAGAAAAAGCCCACAAAGGAAGAAATTTTGGAGCGGTGGGCGGCTTTTGCCGGAGAGCCACAGAAACTGAACCTTCCCAGCGCGCCGAAGCAGTTCCTCAAGTACTTTGAAGAGGATAACAGACCTCAGGCGAATCTGGATCGGGATTATGAACATGGTATGGGCGTAGCTTTGGGACGCCTCAGAGAGGATACCGTATTTGATTATAAGTTTGTGGGCTTGTCTCACAATACTTTAAGAGGCGCGGCAGGCGGAGCTCTTTTGTGCGCGGAGCTTCTGACGGCAAAGGGATATATCACAAAGAAATAACAAAAAATAATAAGGGCGAAGAAAACGACGCATGAGGCGAAAGGTTACAAAAACGTCAAGTGCAGACAAAGAAATCCTGTGTTACCATGAAAGTGGAACACGGGATTTTTTGGACGGAAAAAAGAACTGGGCTTTGATTTAAGTAGAGAAACTATCTCATTCCGTGATATGGTCAAATCCCTGGCTTAAGATGGTCATAACATGTTCGTCAGCCAGAGAATAGAAAACCATCTTTCCTTCCCGACGGAACTTGACCAGGAAACTTTGTTTCAGGATTCTGAGCTGGTGGGAAATGGAACTTTGGCTCATGCCGAGGAGCTGGGCGATATCACAGACGCACATTTCATGTCCCAAAAGGGCATAAAGGATTTTAATTCTGGTAGGATCTCCAAAAATTTTGAACAGATCCGCCAAACGCAACAAAGTTCCGTCGTCAGGGGTCTGTTCCTTGAGGATAGCAATCAGTTCCTTATGTTCATGTCTGCATTCGCAGACTGGCATTTCCAGTGATTCCTTCTGTTTCATACAGGCGGCCTCCATACTCCATCATTTTCTGTCGATCAGTTCCGCTGCCGTTTCTTACCGACATTTGCAAACCTGTCTTTAAGTGTACTACTGAAGGGAGAACCTGTCAATGAACAACAGTTTCTTTGGGTTTCCAATGGCAATTTTATAAAAAGTTTAGACCCGAAAAATTGACTTTGCATTTCCTTTGGCATATAATAGGCACAGACCGGAAGCCGACCAACTGGTCGGCTTTTGCCATGACATAAAATCATCCGGAAATTTTCAGCAAAACGTCAGTGTACATATGATGGGGACTGGAAAACCGGATTACTGACAGGAGGCGCAGCATGTTTGCAAAGTTCAGCGTAAAAAAGCCGATGACTGTATTTGTAGGAATGGTTCTGATACTGATTTTGGGCGTGGTTTCTTTTACAGAGATGACGCCGGATCTTTTGCCAAGTATCAACCTGCCCTATGCGGTAGTGGTGACCACGTATCCGGGGGCCAGCCCGGAGGAAGTGGAGACGACTGTGACCAGGCCGGTAGAGCAGTCTATGGCGACGCTTAACGATATCCATGAAGTGACCTCTGTTTCCAGTGAGAATGTGTCTATGGTTATTCTGGAATTTAACGACGAGGTCAATATGGATTCTGTGACCGTGGACATCCGGGAAAAACTGGATCAGATCACAGGATACTGGAGCGACAGTGTCGGATCCCCTCTGATTATGAAGATCAATCCGGATATGCTTCCCATCGTGGTGGCCTCTGTAGATGCAGACGATATGGATGTGAAAGAAATTTCCGCTTACGTCGAGGAAACAGTTCAGCCTGCTCTGGAGGGAGTGGGCGGCGTGGCCAGCGTGTCGGCTTCCGGGCTTCTGGAGGAACAAATCAACGTGGTGATCCGAAAGGAGCTGGTAGACGACGTCAATGAGAGGCTCGAGGATTCCGTCAGAGATTCTTTAAGCGAGGCGGAGGATGCTCTGAAAGAAGCAGAGGATAAAATTGCCGACGGCAAGGCGGAACTGGAGGAACAGACATCCAAGTTCCAAAACGGGATGGTTCAGGCGGATCAGGCCCTTTCTGAGGCCAGAATGCAGATTCTCCAGGGAGAGATTGCCCTGGATCGGGCGGAAGAAGAACTAAAGGCAAAAGAAAACGAGGCGTTAAGTCAGGCCGGGTATGCCAGTGTGGATGAAATGGAAGCCGGACTTAAGACCTCTTTGGAGCAGTTAAACACACTGCTTGCCCAGGAGGGAGCTATTCGGGATGGGCTTTCTCAGATCACGGGCGGGCTTTCCCAGATTGACGAAGGCCTTGCTCAGATTGAGGCGGGTCTTTTGCAAGTGGCATCCGGAAAACAGGCTTTGAACGAAAATCAGGAGCTCCAGACAGCAAGGATGGCTTTTGACGAGATGGTAAAGCAGGGGATCATCGACGGGGACGGAAACCTGTTGCTCCCGCCGGAAACGCCGGGGTATGAGCAGATTGCAGCTCAGGTGGCAGGACTTAAGACTGCCATGGACACATATCGTCAAAGCCTGTCTCAGCTAGAGGCGACGGAAGCAGAGCTTACGACAAAGAAAGAGGAGCTTACAGCACAAAAAACAGAACTTACCACAAAGAAAACAGAGGCGGAAACGCTAATCGCCCAGATCGACAAAATAAAAAGCGAAGGAACGTTGGAGCAGCTTCAGGCGGGGCTTTCCGGAATAGAAGCTCTTCGTTCAGGAAAGGCCCAGATAGCGGCAGCCAGAGCAGAGCTGGCTTCAGGAAAGGAGACTCTTCTTGCAAAAGCCCAGGAAGCTGGTATGACCAAATACGAGGCTCAGGCTCAGTTAGACGAGGCAAAACGGCAACTTTCCGAGGGAGAAAAAGAGTTTAACACCCAGAAGGAGACCTTTGACAGCTCTAAAAAGACGGCGCTTGAGGCGGCCGACGTCTCCGATAAGCTGACGGTGGAGATGATTTCCCAGATTCTGACAGCTCAGAATTTTGCCATGCCCGCAGGCTATGTGACGGAGGACGGGATTCAGTATCTGGTGCGGGTGGGCAATAAATTAGAAGATCTCGAAGAACTCCAGAACCTGATCTTATTTGATCCTGGTATGGAAGGCGCAGAGCCTATCCGCTTATCTGATGTGGCGGAAGTTTATAAAAGCGATAACAGCGCGGACATTTATGCGAAGATCAATGGGAACGACGGCGTGGTGCTATCGATTGAAAAGCAGCCTACTTATGCGACGGCCGATGTGGCAGAAAGCGTTCAGAAGAAATTTGACCAGTTGGAACAGAATCATGACGGGCTTCACTTTACCATGTTGTCCAATCAGGGGGATTACATCCATCTGGTGGTGGATTCGGTGTTAAATAATCTTCTTTACGGAGCGATTTTAGCCATTGTTATCCTGCTTTTGTTTTTAAAGGATTTGCGGCCCACAGTGATCATTGCCTGTTCGATTCCCATCAGTGTGGTCTTTGCCATTGTGCTGATGTATTTTTCCGGTGTGACATTAAATATGATCTCTTTGTCAGGACTGGCGGTGGGCGTCGGTATGCTGGTAGATAACTCCGTTGTCGTAATTGAAAATATATACCGATTGAGAAATAAAGGGGTATCGGCCATCCAGGCGGCCGTCAGCGGAACTGTTCAGGTGGCGGGAGCCATTACCTCCTCCACCCTGACCACTGTCAGTGTGTTCCTACCCATCGTATTCATCCATGGCATGACGAGACAGCTTTTTACGGATATGGCTCTTACCATCACCTATTCATTGGTGGCCAGTCTGATTGTGGCCATGACTTTGGTTCCGGCCATGGCCTCCGGGATGTTGAAAAAGAAACAGAAGGAGAAATCCCACCGGCTGTTTGACTGGATGTTAAACGGTTATGAGAAGGCAGTCCGTTTCTGTTTAAGACATCGGATTCTTACGCTTCTTACCGCGGTCGGTATGCTGGTGTTCAGTGTCATCGCCAGCACCAGTCGAGGAACGGCTTATATGCCGGAGATGGACAGCATGCAGATTTCCGTATCTCTGGAAATGCCTGAGGAGGCGACGACAGAGGAAATCCGGGAGCTGGCCGATAAGGCCATCGAGCGGATCATGTCTGTGGAGGATGTGGAGACAGTAGGGGCTATGATGGGCGGAGGAGGAATGATGTCCATGATGGGCGGAGGTTCTTCCGATTCTGTGTCCGTTTATGCGATTTTAAAAGAGGATAAGTCGGCTTCCAGTCAAGAGATTGCAACCAGGATTGAAGAAGTCTGCATGGATTTGGAATGCAGTGTTTCTGCAAGCGGTTCCACCATGGATGTCAGCGCTCTTGGCGGTTCCGGTATCACCATTAAAGTGAGCGGACGGGACCTGGACGACTTGAGGGAAGCGGCTAAGGCTGTGGCAGAGCGCCTCGGAACGGTCCAAGGAGTGATCGAGGTGGCCGACGGTATTGAGGATCCCACTCCGGAACTTCGAGTTGTCATTGATAAGGAAAAAGCCATGGCTCAGGGCGTGACTGTGGCTCAGGCTTATATGGATTTGCAGAGCGCTCTTCGTTCCGAAAAAGAGGCCACGGAACTGACAGAGGGAACGGAAGGATATTCTGTCATGGTGGACGATGGGTCTCTGGTGGATTTTGACCGGGAAGATATGGAGCGATTCAAGTTCCATGTAACTGGAATGGACGGCGAGGAAAAAGAGATTGCTTTGCGGGAGATTGCGACGATTGAAGAAACGGAGAGTCTTTCTTCCATAAGGAGAGAGAGCCAGAGACGTTATCTGACGGTCAGTGGTCAGATTGAAGAAGGCTATAATGTGGGGCTGGTCAGCAGTGATGTGGAAGCGGCTTTTGCAGATTTTGAGCTTCCGGAAGGCTGCGCCATGGAGTTTGCCGGGGAAAACGAGACCATCGTGGAGGCGATGAACCAGCTCATTAAGATGCTTCTTGTGGCGGTTGCCTTTATTTATCTGATTATGGTAGCTCAGTTCCAGTCTCTGCTGTCGCCCTTTATCGTCATGTTTACGATCCCTCTGGCGTTCACAGGAGGCTTTCTGGGATTGTTCCTCGCGGGACAGGAGGTCAGCGTCATTGCCATGATTGGCTTTGTCATGCTGGCTGGGATCATTGTAAATAACGGTATCGTGCTGGTGGATTATGTCAACCAGCTCAGACGGGAAGGAACAGAAAAACGAGAGGCCATTGTGGAGGCTGGCGTGACTCGTATGCGTCCGATCCTGATGACAGCCTTGACGACCATCCTGGGTCTTGTCACCATGGCGATTGGTGTGGGGACTGGAGCAGAAATGATGCAGCCAGTGGCAGTTGTCACCATCGGAGGGCTTTTATATGCGACGCTTATGACTCTGTTTGTGGTGCCGGTGCTTTATGACCTGTTCCACAGGAAGAAAATGCGTGTGATTAAGGAAGAAGAGTTGGAGATACTGGATGAGTAAGGAAGTGGTGTCAAAAAAGGAGCTATTGTTCCAGAGCGTATGGAAGCTTCACATGGAGGGAGCAGGCTGGAACAACATTCGTATGGGAGCTGTCGCAGAAGCCTCCGGTATTCCGAAAGGAACGATTTATGAGTATTTTCGCAGCAGGGATCATTTGATTGCCGAGACTATCCTATGGTCTTTGAAAAAAGAGGCGGAGGAGATTTACCGGAAAATGGCGGCGGCTTCCGGATTTTCCGCCATGCTGGATGTAATCTTTGAGTGGGTCGGATCGCCTCAGGGCCGCGCCCTTTTCCTGATACGATTCCTAGATGGGGAAAAACTTCCGGAAGGTTTAAAGAGAGAACTTTGTTGCTCCAGAAAGGGCGGCTGTGAGGGGCTGGACATGGCGGAGCAGGTGACAAAGGCGCTTATCCGGTCCGGCTTTCAGGACGGCGACCTGGAGACGGAGGGGGGACGGATGGCGAGACAGACGGCACTTTACAGTGCTCTGGCCCCTGTGATAGCCTATAGTATGTTTCCTGAGCGATACCAAGGAGTTGCCTGGGAAGAGGTCAAGGAGTATTCGCGTGGGATTTTTACAGGGGCTTTCCGAAAAGTCTGAAAAATGGGAAAGGGTTGAGGATATGAAAAAGAGATGGTTCTGCCTTTTTTTGGCAATTGGGAGCCTCATTGTGTTGAATGGGTGCGGTAAGGAGAAACAGGCAGAAGATGTGGAGGAAGTGTCTAACCAGGTGATTGAGCTGACTGTTTGGGGCGGAGAAGATGACGAGGAACTTCTCCAGGAGCTTTTTGCTTCGTTTGAAGAGCATTATAGGGATCAGGCCAGCTTTCAGATTACCTATCAGGCGCAGAGCGAGTCAAGCTGTAAAGATGCCTTGTTAGGCGATCTGGAGGAGGGTGCGGATGTATTTGCTTTCGCAGATGATCAAGTGGCGGCCTTGGCGGCAGCGGGCGCTCTGGATCCAATAGAACATTCCGAAGAAATCCGGGCGGCTAATCTTCCGGCGTCCGTGGAGGCAGCGTCTGTGGGGAATACACTTTATGCATATCCACTGACTGCAGACAACGGTTATTTTCTTTACTACAATAAAAAGTATTTTTCCGACAAGGATATCCAAAATCTGAATAAGATGGTGGAGATTGCGGCAAAGAGCGGAAAGCATGTGACGATGGACTGGTCCTCAGCCTGGTATGTCTATGCTTTTTTCGGCAATACTGGTCTGGAGGTAGGACTGAACGAAGATGGTCTGACCAACTACTGCACCTGGAATCGTACAGACGGGCCAATCCAGGGAGTGGACGTGGCTCAGGCTATGCTGGATATTGCGGCCAGTACAGGATTTTTAAACTGTACAGATGAGGAATTTTTGGCCGGGGTGAAAGATGGCTCTGTTATTGCCGGAATCAGTGGCGTCTGGAATGAGGTGGCGATTGAAGAAGCCTGGGGCGATCAGACGGGAGCGGCCAAGTTACCCGTTTATATCTGCAAAGGAGAGGAGGTACAGATGGCTTCCTTTTCTGGCTGTAAGTTAATCGGCGTGAACGCCTATTCCGAACATCCGGAGTGGTCGGCCAGACTTGCAGAGTGGCTTACCAATGAGAGCAGCCAGACGCTCCGATTTGAGAAAAGGGGGCAGGGACCTTCCAATATCCAGGCGGCCAGTTCGGCTAAAGTGCAGGAATCGCCTGCCATTGTAGCGCTTTTGGAGCAGTCAGAATTTTCTCAGCTCCAGCGGGTGGGCGGAAAGTTCTGGGATCCTGTGACTGAATTTGCAAACAATCTAGCGCAGGGAAACCCCTCAGGCACATCTCTTCAGGAGCAGCTTGACCGCCTGGTGGAAAGTGTGACGGCACGGTAAAAACGGCGGGGACCGTTTGAATGAATAAGGATACAGATTATTGGGGAGGAAATTGTATGAAAAGCAAGCTGACACTGCAACAGAGGTTGCTTTTGCCTGTTCTCTTGCTGGGAGTTATCACCTTGTTGTCAAATATCCTGGCGGCATTCGGGATCAATAATGTAAATGGCAATGCAGGTATCATCGTCGACGAGTACATGGCCAGTGAGACGAAGCTGGAGAATGTCCGGCATTCGATGATGAATATTCATCGTCTGTCGCTTTCGCACATCGTGGCGGCAGATCATGCCACAATGATTCAATTGGTTGGGGAGATCAAGGAGGAGGAAGCCAGGCTGGACGAAAAGCTGGCGGACTATGAGGCTTATGTGTCGGAAGGAGACAGAGAAACTTATGAAGAGCTCCTTACGGCTTATGATTCTTTTAAGCATTCTCTGGTTTTTCTGGTTTGCGCCAGTGCGGATAGTAAGACCCAGGAGGCTTATGCCATGGCGAATGGGGATGTAGCGGTATTTAGCAGCGCAGCGGAAGAGAGCATTGACGCTCTTTATGCTTCTGTCAGCGAACAGGCGAAGCAGGCGCGAGGCCGTCTTTTTACAGTATATGTCATTTCGCTGATCACCAGTGCGGTTACACTGGCAGTGGGAGTGATCCTGGTACTGGCGGCTTTCCGAATTATTCGAAAATCGGTCATTGCTCCGATCCGGGATGCTATGGGTACGCTCCAGGGTAGTTCAGAGCGAATAAACGGCGTGGTGGGGGAAGTACGGGAGAGAACCAGGACCTCCCATGACAGCGTTCAGAAACTTTCAGGGTTGACGGATGAGCTGTCGGCCGCCTTTGAAGAGATTGCCGGAAATGCTGCTTCCATCAGCGCCAATGCTTCCGGTACTCAAAGCGATACCAAGAACATGGTCGAGGAATGTGCTGCGATTACGGCTTATTCCGCAGATATGCGGGGGCGGGCAGAGCAAATGGAGCAGACGGCGAGAATCAATATGGAAGCAATTCGCGCCAAGACGGAGGAGATTTTATCTGTGCTTCAGGAAGCCATTGAGAAAAGTCAGAGTGTAAACCAGATTGACAGCCTGATCCAGGATATTCTGGCCATTTCTTCTACCACAGACCTGATTGCCGTCAACGCCTCCATCGAAGCGGCACGGGCCGGGAAATCGGGAGAAGGATTTGCCGTCGTGGCCCAGGAGATCCGTCGTCTGGCCGACTCCTGTGCTGAAACGGCCGGACATATTCAGGAAGTCAGTGGAATTGTCACCGGTGCGGTGGAGTACCTTTCTGAAAGCGCCAGAGAGCTGGTGGATTACCTCGGGAAAAATATTCTGACGCAGTTTGAAGCTTCCCTTCAGTCCGGAAAACAGTATAGAAAAGACGCCGCTTACGTGGAACACTCCATGGAAGCCTTTAACAGTCGGACAGACAGATTGCAAAAGGCGATGGATGAGATCGCCGGATCCATTTCCGGAATTTCCGGGGCAATTGAGGGCGCACTTCCGGACGTCACTGGCGCGGCCAATAGTACCCATATTCTGGCAAAAGACATGGCCGGCATTGCCTCCCGTATGGATACAAACCAGGAAATTGTCGGAGAATTGCAAAAACAGATGGATGTGTTTGCGAATTTGTAGGAGAAAAACCAGTATCAGGCAGTTCCTGATTTTATAAACCGGCGAAATGTGCTATACTGAAACTAAAAATAAAGGGGAAGGTATTTGATTATGGACAAACAGCTTGCAAAGCAGGAAATTATGGGAGGAAAGGCAGTTCTCGGTATTGAATTTGGCTCTACAAGAATTAAGGCGGTTCTTATCGGGAGCAGTCATGAGCCCATTGCTCAGGGAAGCCATGACTGGGAAAATCAATATGAAGGTGGTTACTGGACCTATTCTCTGGAGGATATCTGGAAAGGTCTCAGGGACTGTTACGGAAACATGGTGCAGGAGGTGAAGGAACAGTACGGAGTACCAGTACGCCGGCTGGCGGCTATTGGTTTCAGCGCCATGATGCATGGATATATGGCTTTTGATAAGGAGGGAGAACTTCTGGTTCCTTTTCGCACGTGGCGCAACGGAACGACCGGGGAAGCGGCAGAAAAGCTGATTGAGCTGTTTCAGTATAACATTCCCCAGCGGTGGAGCATTGCTCATCTGTATCAGGCCATGCGAAACAAAGAAGCTCATATCAGTGAGATCGATTATATAACGACTCTGGCAGGCTATATTCACTGGAGACTGACAGGGGAACGGGTACTGGGCGTAGGAGATGCTTCCGGTATGTTTCCCATTGATATGGAGAAAAAAGATTATGATGCTGTCATGGCAGGAAAATTCAATAGTCTGGTGGAGGAACAGGGACTTTCCTGGAGATTTCAGGATATCATGCCCACAGTACGGCTGGCCGGGGAAGGCGCCGGAGCGTTGACAGAAGAAGGCGCGAAGCTTCTGGATGTGAGCGGGACCTTGGAAGCAGGCATTCCTCTTTGTCCTCCGGAAGGAGATGCCGGAACCGGCATGGTAGCGACGAACAGCGTTGCAAAGCGGACAGGGAATGTATCGGCGGGGACTTCGATTTTTGCTATGATTGTTCTGGAGAAGGAACTGTCCAAAGTTTATCCGGAAATTGACATGGTGACAACGCCTTCCGGCAGTCTGGTGGGGATGGTACATGCCAACAATTGTACTTCTGACATCAACGCCTGGGCGGGGGTATTTCAGGACTTTGCCGAGAGTATGGGGATGAAACTGGACAGGAATCAGATTTTTACCACCCTCTATAGCAAGGCGCTGGAAGGAGATGCCGATTGCGGCGGACTTCTGTCTTACGGTTATCTTTCCGGCGAGTTTTTGACCGGAGTAGAAGAGGGACGGCCTCTCTTTGTACGGACCCCGGATAGTCGTTTTACGCTGGCAAATTTTATGCGAACCCATCTTTTTTCAGCTCTGGGAGCTCTGAAGGTTGGACTGGAGATTCTGGAAAAAGAAGAGGTTCAGGTGGATGAAATTCTTGGACACGGAGGATTCTTTAAGACAAAAGAAGTGGGTCAGCGTTTCCTGGCGGCTGCTATGAATACGGATATTTCTGTTATGGAAACTGCCGGAGAGGGCGGCGCATGGGGGATAGCTCTGCTTGCTTCCTATCTGGCAAACAAGAAAGAGGAAGAGACTCTGGAGGCTTATCTTTCAGACAGAGTATTTGGATCCATGGAAAAGGTCAAGCTGTCACCGGAGGCGGAAGATATCGCTGGCTTTGCTACCTTTATGAACCAGTATCGAAAGGGGCTTGCCATCGAGAAAGCAGCCGCTGAAAATTTTTCTTAAAGACAGATTTTTAAATTGCAGGATAGGAGAAGGCGCCCTTACCTCTGGGGGAGGTGAGGGCGCTTCCTCTATTCTGGAATTTTGTATCTTTGGTATGAATGCTCACGGCTTTTGCATAGGATGTATAAATGTTTTGCAGGAGTTTTTTATGGTTTATATTTCCAATCTGATGATTCCGGTCCTTGTCTGTCTGGTGGCAATTTACGGACTTTTGGAAAAACGCCCTGTTTTTGAGGATTTTATCCGGGGAGCGAAAGAGGGATTAAAAACGGTGGGAGGGATTTTGCCGACGCTGGTGGGATTGATGATTGGAACCGGGCTTTTGCGTGCCTCTGGCTTTTTGGATGTGCTGGCGTTGTGGCTTTCAAAGCTGATTCCTGCAATCCTTCTTCCAGCTCAGGTCTTTCCGGTGATTTTGGTGAAACTGTTTTCTTCCTCAGCGGCCACTGGACTGGCTCTGGATATTTTCAAGGAATTTGGACCGGACTCTCTGTCAGGTCGTATGGTATCCATTATCTTAAGCTGTACGGAGACCGTGTTTTATACCATGAGCGTTTATTTTATGAGCGTGAAAATTAAGAAAACCAGATATACTCTGACTGGCGCGCTTCTTGCGACTTTTGCAGGAGTCGTGATCAGCGTGTGGCTGGCGCAGAGTGTGTAAAAACAAATGGAAAAATAAAAAAAGGCTTGTATTCCAGTCGGATTTACAGTACACTGTCAGAAGAAAGGCAAGGATACGGACCGGGCGATATGGCTGCCCGGAGACAGGCTCTCCCTGATCGGTTTTTTATTGGGGATGCTTCGGTGTCAAGAACGACTATGCCGAAACATTCGGAAAGCGAGGGGAACCTGTGTATTTTATGCTGGATAATTATGATTCGTTTGTCTACAATCTGTCAGCTTATTTGAAGGAGCTTGGACAGGAAATTCTGGTAAAGCGTGAGGGAGAGATCACGCTTTCTGAGATCGAGGCGCTTGGACCGGAGGGGATTCTTCTTTCTCCAGGGCCGGGAAAGCCGTCTGATGCAGCGATGTCGCTGCAAATTCTGGAACGATGGAAAGAAAAAATTCCGATTTTGGGCGTATGCCTGGGGCACCAGGCTGTCGGCCATTATTTTGGCGCGCGGGTGGAAAAGGGGGCGCGTCCCATGCATGGAAAGCAGGCGCAGATCATCCATAAGGAAGGCGGTCTGTTTTCAGGGATTCCTCAAGGATTTTTGGCGACAAGATATCATTCGCTGATAGTCAGCAAAGCCTGTTTACCTCTGGAACTTTCTGTAGATGCGGTGTCAGCTTCAGACGGCGTGATCATGGGACTTTCTCACAGGCATTATCCCATATACGGCGTACAATTTCATCCGGAAGCAGTACTGACAGAATGCGGTTTGGAGCTTCTGGAGAACTTCGTAAAAATCTGCAAGAAATGGAGGAAGGATCATGAGAATCATAAAAACTTTTGAGAATCATCTGCCGCTCTCTCAAATTTTTGGCTGGTATGCGCAAGAGGAGATGGCGGTATTTCTGGATTCTTCTTTGCGGAACCACCTGGGACGTTACTCCATTGTCGGGCTCTATCCTTATCTGACATTGGTGAAGGGAGAGAAATTTACCGTGAACGGTCAGGAATGGGGGCAGAGCTTTGAAACTTATGTGAAAGAATATCTGGAAAGCCACAGGGAAGAAAATCTCACGGAACTTCCCATTGTATCCGGCGCCATCGGTTACTTTTCCTATGATTACGGACTTCAGAAGGAAGGAATAGAAAGCCGACATGAGAAGGAGGAACTTATTCCGGAATGCATTTTATGTTTCTATGATGTATTTCTTGTGGAGGACCATCAAACCGGGAAACTGCATTTGATTGCCAATGGAAAGAAAACGGACAGCAGGCAGATGATGGAAAAACTTCTTTACCAGATAGAAAAAATGCAGGGGAAAATGTCAGGAGAAGCCTCTGAGAGACTCCGGGAAGAGACGCCGAAAGAAGCGTCCGGGATAGTCCAGGCAGGGGAACTGGAAAAAGCATCTGAAATAGTCCGGGAAGAAGCGCTGAAAAAAGCATCTGGAGCTCTTCAGGAAGAGGAACTGAAAAAAGCATCCGGAGTCGTTCAGGAAGAGGAACGGGAAAGAGCATCCGGAGTCGTTCAGACAGGGGCGCCGGAAGAGACTGCTCTCGAAAATTCAGATAAAATCCAGGTGGAAGCGAATTTTGGAAAGGAGGATTACCTAAAGGCCGTGGACGATGTGGTTTCCCATATCATAGAAGGGGATATCTACATCATGAATCTGACGCAACAGCTTGCAATTTCCAGTAAGAAGCAGCCCTATCAGGTGTTTCAGACGCTTCGCCAGAACAATCCTTCTCCCTTTGGCGGATACTTTCAGTACGGAGACTTCCAGATCATCAGCGCGTCTCCGGAGCGGTTCCTTCAAATGAAACGGGGGCATGTAGTGACCCGCCCCATCAAAGGAACCAGAAAGCGGGGAGAGACAGAGGCAGAAGATAAGGCGTTTAGACGGGAGCTTTTGGAGTCGGAAAAAGATAAGAGCGAGCTTTTGATGATTGTAGATCTGGAACGAAACGACCTGAACCGGGTGTGCGTGCCGGGAAGCGTTCAAGTAACAGAATTGTTTGGAGTGGAAACTTATGCGACTGTGTTTCATCTGGTGTCTACAGTGGAAGGAGAGCTGGAACGGGGAAAGACCGTGATGGATCTGATGGAGGCGACATTTCCGGGAGGTTCCATTACTGGGGCGCCCAAACCTCGTGCTATGGAAATCATCGATGAGCTGGAACATGGGCGGAGAGGGCTTTATACTGGGACTATGGGCTACCTGACTCTGGACGGAGACTGTGATTTTAACATCGTCATCCGGACCGCGATTCACCGGGATGGGACTTATTTTCTGGGAGTAGGAGGCGGAATCACCTGTGAATCAGAGCGGGAATTTGAATACGAAGAGACACTTCAGAAGGCAAAAGCGCTTTTAGAGGCAATGTGAGAAGAACAGTAAGGAGGACGACCTGGGGCCTGGAAAGCCGTATCAACCGGCCTGGAAACCGTACAAACTGGAGAAAGACTGGACAGCCGCGGCAGCATAGAGTATGGATGGAAAACCTCCGAGGAGCCATAAAAACAGGGCGGAAAGCAGAATGGAAACGAGTAAGGGGACGGACAGGGGAGAAACAGGAAAGGAATGAGATGGAGATAGACAGGAAGATTGTGCTGGACGAGGGGTTTTTGTTTGGGTTGGGGGCATTTGAGACCATTGCCCTTAGCGGCCGCCCCATATGGTTAGAACGGCATCTAAGGCGGCTTGACGCTACGCTTGCATTTCTCGGAATTTCCAGGCGGGTGACAAAAGAAGAAGTGTATGAGTATCTGAAGGTGGAAAACATTACTACAGGGGCTCTTAAAATCGTCATATCTGAAAAAAATAAGTTGTTTTTTCCAAGGGAGAACCCCTATACCAAGCAAGATTATGAGAGGGGATTTGTCGCAGACTTCGCAAAAGGAAGGCGCAATGAGCATTCTTCGCTGACTCGTCACAAAACCTTAAACTATGGGGACTGTATACTGGAAAAACGTCGGGCAGCGGAGCGGGGATTTGATGAAGCAATTTTTTTGAACAGCAAAGGTGAGATCTGTGAAGGCTGCATATCCAATATCTTTTTCGTTCGGGAAGGGAAACTGTTTACCCCGAAGCTTTCCTGTGGTCTCCTTCCGGGCATTGTACGGGAAGTTTTGATGGAGCGATGTGACGTTACAGAAGGCCAGATCTTGGCTGAGGAGATAGGCCGGTTTGAAGAATGTTTTCTTACCAATTCTCTCATGGGGATGATGCCGGTGGCCCGGATTGGAGACTGTTGTTTTGAAAGTCGGGAAACCATCCGGCGAGTCAGGAAAGAAGCCGGAATTTATGAAAATGGAGATATGGGATAAGCAGACTTTCTACAGGAGGGCGGATCCATCGAGGGCAGATTTTTGGTTGACGTGAATAATTTTTTGTGCTAAAATTGTTCGGAACAAAACAGTTCGGATAGAAACTAAATAGAGAGAAAAGACTTGATATCTTTTGGAATAAAAAATAGAAAGGGGGCATCTGTATGGACGAACCGCACCGATTTCATATTGGATTTGAGATTAAACAGACGTTCAGGCTGATCAAGAAATATATCGATCGGTCGACTGCAGTACAGTGTGCCAATCAGATGACGGGGACTCATGTCTGGATTCTTAAGTATTTACAGGAGAATCGTGGAAAAGAAATTTTTCAGAAGGACATTGAGAAACAGTTTGGTATTAATCGTTCCTCTGCTACAGGTCTTTTGCAACTCATGGAGAAGAACGGCCTTATTTACCGGGAGGAGGTACCGTACGACGCAAGGCTTAAACGGATTGTGATGACAAAAAAGGCCGTTTCCCTGGACACTTCTGTCCGCCGAGAAATTGATCTGGTGGAGGAGAGGATTTCCAGAGGGTTTTCTGAGGAAGAACTCCAGACGCTGATTCAGATGCTATCCCGCATCCGGGACAATTTGAACAGGAGTGACTGAGTTGGAAGAAGATTTCGGAAATATAAATATCATTCTTTAAAGTGGATCAGAAATGGTTTGAAAAAGAAGGTAATTCAGAATAACAACATTTTAAATTCAATAAAAATAAAAAAACAGAAGGAGGATAACATGATAAAGCGGCTTGCGGGGTGTATCAGAGAATACAAACGAGATTCCATTCTGGCGCCTGCGTACATTGTGGGGGAAGGAGCCATGGAGGTTCTGATTCCCATGCTGATGGCAAAGCTCATCGATCAGGGGATTGACAAAGGAAGTATGACGGCTATCTGGCAGATCGGGCTTCTTTTGATCGTCTGTTGCCTGATTTCCTTGAGCTTTGGCATTCTGGCGGGAACTCATGCGGCCAGAGCTTCAGCCGGATTTGCAAAAAACTTACGCCATGATATGTATTATAAAGTACAGGAATATTCTTTTTCCAATATTGATAAATTTTCTACGGCCAGCATTGTCACCAGACTGACGACGGATGTGACGAATGTACAAAATGCATTTCAGATGATGATACGCATGGCGGTCCGGTCGCCGATTCTTCTGGTTTTTGCCCTGTTTATGTCCTTTCTGGTGAATGCCAAGTTGGCAGTTATTTATCTTTGTGTGATCCCGGTTCTTGGAATCGGGTTGTTTCTGATTATGAGCTATGCTCATCCCCTCTTCGAGCGGGTCTTTAAAACTTATGACCGGCTGAATATGGTGGTACAGGAAAACCTGCACGGGATTCGGGTGGTGAAGTCTTTTGTAAGAGAGGAACACGAGAAGGAGAAGTTTGGCCAAGTATCGGAGAGTATTTACCGGGATTTTAAAAAGGCGGAGAGGACTGTGGCTTTCAATATGCCTCTGATGCAGATTTCCGTCTATACCTGTATGCTGCTTTTGTCCTGGATCGGCGCCAGGCTGATTGTGGGCGGAAACGGTACGGCTGGTGGGATGACCACAGGGCAGTTGATGAGCATGTTTTCCTATACCATGCAAATCCTTATGAGTCTGATGATGTTATCCAATGTGTTTGTAATGCTGATTATTTCCAAGGCGTCGGCAGAGCGGATTGTGGAGATTCTGGATGAAGAGAGCAGCTTGAAGAATCCGAAGCAGCCAGTGTTTGAGGTGGCGGATGGCTCTGTTACCTTTGAACATGTCTCTTTCAGTTATAAAGGGGATAAAAACAAACTTTGTCTGATGGATATTGACCTGAAAATAATGTCCGGGGAGACCGTGGGAATCATCGGCGGGACCGGTTCTTCCAAAAGCTCTCTGGTTCAACTTATTCCAAGGCTTTATGACGTCACAGAAGGACGGCTTTTTGTGGGTGGTTTAGATGTCCGGGACTATGATATTGAAACCTTACGGAATCAAGTAGCCATGGTGCTTCAGAAAAATGTCCTTTTTTCCGGAACCATCAAGGAAAATCTCCGGTGGGGAAACCAGGATGCCACAGAGGAAGAGCTGATCCATGCCTGCAGACTGGCCCAGGCGGATGGTTTTATCCGGGAGTTTCCGGACGGCTATGATACTTACATAGAGCAGGGCGGCGCCAATGTATCCGGAGGCCAGAGGCAGAGACTCTGTATCGCCAGAGCATTGTTAAAGCGGCCGAAAATTTTGATTCTCGATGACTCCACCAGCGCTGTGGATACGGCCACGGACGCTCAGATCCGAAAAGCTTTCCGGGAGGAAATTCCGGCGACGACAAAATTTATTATCGCCCAGAGGATTTCTTCTGTGGAGGACGCCGACAAGATCATCGTTTTGGACGGAGGAAGAGTGAGCGGCTTCGGTACTCACGAGGAACTATTGGAACAGAATGAAATTTACAGAGAGGTCTATGAGTCTCAGAGGAAGGGAGGCGGAAGCGATGGCGAATGAGAACCGAGCGGCACAGATGAATCAGGGAGATGTCCGAAAGGAAACGGCTTCGCCACAGACCGTCCGGGTAGCCAGAATGCCTGGGAGGATGGGAATGCGGGGAATGCCGCCGGCAAAAGGAATGAAGTTGAATCCGAAAACGGCAAAGCGGCTCTTTGGATACATCGCCGGGCAGAACAAAGCCCTGTTCGCGGTAGTGGTCGTCTGCATTTTACTCAGTACGGCGGCCAATGTGGCGGGCTCCATGTTCCTGCGTGTCCTCATTGACCAATATATCGAACCGCTTCTTTTAACAACAAACCCGGTATTCGACGGATTAATCCGGGCCATCTTTACCATGGCCTGTGTCTATCTGGTAGGAGTTTCCTGTACTTTTAGCTATAACTGGATCATGGCAGGAATTTCTCAGGGAGTCCAGAAGCGGATTCGGGATGAGATGTTCTCCCATATGCAGAGCCTTCCCATCCGGTATTTTGATACTCATACTTTTGGGGATGTGATGAGCCATTACACCAATGACATTGACACGCTCAGACAGATGGTTTCCCAGAGCTTTCCCCAGCTTCTTTCATCCTGCACGACCATTGTGCTGGTATTTTGCGCCATGATTTACACCAGCGTGTATTTGACCCTGTTTATTCTGGTGACAATCACCTGTCTGGTGATGATTTCCAAAAAAATTGGCGGCCGGAGCGCCACTTACTTTGTACGACAGCAGAAATCTCTGGGAGAGGTCAACGGCTATATTGAAGAAATGGTGAGTGGCCAGAAGGTCATCAAGGTATTTTGCCATGAGGAGGAGGCGAAGCGGGAGTTTGACGAAAAGAATGAGGAACTTTGCAAAAATGCCGCCAGCGCCAATACCTTTGCCAATGTCCTGGGACCGGTTTCCATGAATCTGGGAAATCTCCAGTATGCACTTCTGGCTGTGTTTGGCGGGCTTCTGGCTGTGAATGGGATCGGCGGCATGACTCTGGGAACCATCGCCTCTTTTTTGCAACTTTCCAGGAGTTTTACCATGCCCATCAACCAGATGTCCATGCAGCTTAATGCCATTATCATGGCACTTGCAGGGGCAGAGCGGATTTTTGCACTGACGGACGAGGAGCCGGAGGCAGATAACGGTTATGTGACCTTGACAAGGATCCGGCCGAAGGATGAAGCGAAAGAACTTCCGGAGCAGATTCCGGCGGAGATTGTAGAGGAAACGACGGATAGGGACGGTATCTGGGCCTGGCGGCATCCTCACGAGACAGGCGCTCTTACCTATACAAAATTGACGGGGGACGTACGATTTTTTGATGTGGATTTCGGCTATGAGCCGGAAAAAACAGTTCTTCACAACGTAACTCTCTATGCGAAGCCGGGCCAGAAACTGGCTTTTGTGGGAGCCACCGGGGCTGGAAAGACCACTATTACCAATCTAATCAACCGATTTTATGACATTGGCGACGGAAAGATCCGTTATGACAATATCAATATTAATAAAATTAAAAAGGCTGATTTAAGGCGTTCGTTAGGTATGGTCCTCCAGGATACCTGCCTCTTTACCGGAACAGTTATGGAAAATATTCGGTATGGGCGGCTGGATGCCACGGATGAAGAAGTGCGTCATGCCGCGAAGTTAGCCAACGCCGACGATTTTATCAGGCGGCTGCCCCAGGGCTATGACACCATGCTGACCGGGAACGGATCCAGTCTCTCTCAGGGACAGAGGCAGCTTCTGTCCATCGCCAGAGCGGCGGTGGCTGATCCTCCGGTGATGATTTTAGATGAAGCGACTTCCAGCATTGACACCAGAACGGAATTTATTGTCCAAAAAGGAATGGACAGCCTGATGAAGGGCCGGACGGTATTCGTCATTGCCCACAGACTGTCCACAGTAAAAAATTCCAATGCGATTTTGGTGCTGGAACATGGTCAGGTCATCGAACGGGGAGACCATGAAGAGCTTATCGCCAACCACGGAAAATATTACCAGCTTTATACGGGAGCGTTTGAGCTGGAATAAAAAGACGTAAAAGCGTAAGCTTACGCGATTCTTCTTACAAAATAAAATTCTTTTTCCTATGGCACAGAAACTTACGCTTTTAACAGCGCCTTATGATAGACTTTCTTGCCTTTTCGGATTTTTGCACCGCTTCGGAGCTGTGCCTCGGTGATCTTGGTCTCAAGGGTGGCTTTTTCACCGTCTACTGTAACGCCTCCTTGAGTAACCAGACGCCTGGCTTCGCTTTTGGTAGGGGCCAGCTTGCAGACCATCATAAGATCCAGGATTCCGATGACGCCGTCTGTAAGCTGTCCGGCAGAAAGTTCCGTAGAGGGCATACCTGTTTCATCCCCTTCGCCGGCAAAGAGGGCGTGAGACGCCTGTTTGGCTTTGTCGGCTTCTTCTTTGCCGTGAACCAGGCAGGTCAGTTCATAGGCCAGAATTTCCTTGGCCTCATTTAACTGGCTTCCTTCCCATCGGTCCATCTTATCAATTTCTTCCAGAGGGAGGAAAGTCAGCATACGGATACATTTTAATACATCGGCGTCGCCGGTATTTCTCCAGTACTGGTAAAATTCAAAGGGCGAAGTCTTATTGGGATCGAGCCATACGGCGCCTTTGGCAGTTTTCCCCATTTTCTTACCCTCGGAGTTCATGAGGAGGGTAATGGTCATCGCATAGGCGTCCTCATTTTCTGTGGTCTTTTTGCGAATCAGTTCCGTTCCGGCCAGCATATTGGACCACTGGTCATTGCCGCCAAACTGCATGTTGCAGTCGTAATGCTGATGGAGATAGTAAAAATCGTATGCCTGCATGATCATATAATTAAATTCCAGGAAACTTAACCCTTTTTCCATGCGCTGTTTGTAACACTCGGCGCGAAGCATGTTGTTGACGGAAAAACAACCGCCCACATCCCGCAAAAGCTCTACATAATTTAATTTTAAGAGCCAGTCTGCATTGTTTACCATAATGGCTTTGTCCGGGCCAAACTCAATAAAACGTTCCATCTGCTTTTTGAAACATTCACAGTTTTGCTCAATGGTTTCTTTGGTCATCATAGAGCGCATATCTGTCCGTCCGGAAGGGTCTCCCACATGTCCGGTGCCGCCGCCAATCAGGACGATGGGCTTATTTCCGGCCATCTGGAGCCGCTTCATCAGACAGAGCGCCATAAAGTGTCCCACATGGAGGGAATCCGCCGTGGGATCAAAGCCGATATAAAACCGGGCGTTGCCGTTGTTGATAAGTTCCCGGATTTCCGGTTCATCTGTTACCTGGGCAATCAGCCCTCTGGCTTGCAATTCCTCATAAATCTTCATAATTTTTTCCTTCCTGATAAAAAATGAGTGGAGGCTTCACATTCTGCCTGTCCGTAGAACGTCCAGACAGCGGCACAACAAGCCTCCCCTGTGTACTTCTGTGCATAAAAAATCCTCTGTCCCTTTGGACAGAGGGCGAATGCAGATTTCGCGGTACCACCTCTTATTCGAGAGCTCCTCACAGAACCCTCCTCATGGAGAACAACCAAAAACAACCCCAAAATCCCGCGGGACGTTCAGCCCTACGGCAAATCGCATCGGCGTATTCTCCTGTGCGCTAACGGACACTTCCGGCCAGTCCTAATGCGCTCCCTTACTCAGATTTGAACATATTCTACAGATATTTTTCATGAATCCAAAATAAGAGGCAGGTTCAGACAGACAACTCCAAGATGTATTCAGATCGGCGCCGCCTGCATCCTTTCACCAGACGGATGCTCTCTGAGAAGCGGGGGACCGACTTACTTCTTCCTATCAAAGTCTTTGTATATTGGTTTAATGGCATTATAACAGAAAAAAAGAAAAATACAAGAGGTGATCTTCCCTTTAATACGGAACAACTTTTTTTTACATGCATACAATAATACGAAGCATATCAGGCAGCAGGAGGAAGTTATGCCATATAAAGTGATTTTGGATGCAGGTCACGGGGGACGCGATCCGGGAGCTGTTTATCAGGACAGAAAGGAAAAAGACGACGCCTTGGCTCTGGCTCTTGCAGTGGGAGAAATTCTGGAGCAGGCAGGCGTCGATGTGGCCTATACAAGAACTGAGGATGTATATAATACGCCTTATGAAAAAGCAGTGATGGGGAACAATTCCGGAGCTGATTACTTCATTTCCATTCATAGAAACGCTACGGCGGCGCCGGGAGGTGCTTCAGGCATTGAGACTCTTGTATACAGTAAAGGTGGAGAAGCAGAACGGTTAGCGGAAAATATCAATGATGAATTGGAAGATGTGGGATTTGAAAATCGGGGAATTACAGAGCGTCCCAATTTGGTAGTGTTGCGAAGAACCTCCATGCCGGCCGTACTCGTAGAAGCCGGTTTTATTGATTCGCCAACAGACAATGAACAGTTTGACAGACAGTTCAATGAAATTGCCAGGGCCATTGCAGAAGGTTTTTTGAAAACAGTGGGGGATGACGTGGAGACTCAGACCACGGGTCCGGAAAGAACACCGCTTTATCAGGTACAGGTGGGAGCATACCGTGTTCGGGATTTTGCGGATCAGATGCTGGAACAGCTTCAGGCAGAAGGCTTTCCAGCCTGGATTGAGGCTGAGGACGGATATTTTCGTGTGAAAGTGGGAGCTTACGAAAAACTGGATAATGCAGTACGCATGGAACAGAAACTGCGCCAGATGGGATATAATACGTTTATTACGGCCGGCGGAAGATAATCTTTTTTGTGTAACCAAATACAATCAAGAAATTTGCCCTGGCTGACCGGAGTGTGCCCTTTGTCAGCCGGGGCGAAATGATAAGTGAGAGGTTATAAAAAGGCTGTTTGACCGTAGAAAAAAGAGGGGTCAGAAAAGGACAGCAGTCGACAACAAAAAAATTTAAAAAAAGTGTTGACACGACAGAGATGGTGTGGTATATTGAATAAGCTGTCGCTGACGAAAGAAAAAAACAGTCAGAAACAGAGCGAGAACCTTGATAACTGAACAGTATATTCCAACCCCTGAAATTTCTTAAAAGAAGTTTCAGAGAACTGATGCGAAGCAGCTGAGAACCGGAGACGGGGAGAGAAGCGGAGCATCAACCTAACAACAGTAAACGGGATAT
>JAAWAV010000018.1 GCA_022792335.1 Lachnospiraceae bacterium | reverse complement strand
TATCCTTAGTCGGTGTACGTCCGGTACACCTCCATCGTCTGCCTTGAAAATCAAGCAAATGTCAGTGGTCAGGGTTGAAAAGTCGAAAAGGGATGAAATTCAGCCCCTGCAAGGCACTTGACCGACGCGTACTGGACGTACGCGGAGTGAAAGTAACGCTGCAGGAGCTGAATTTCCCCCTTTTTCGACCGTGTATGTTCTTGTCAAGCGACGGTAAACAAGACTCAAAGACCAAAGGAGGTCTGATCATGGGAAAGAAAAAAGGAAAGAGGAAGGGCCATATGGTATCACAGAAAGAAGATACGAAACAGAAAGACTGCACGGCGAAAAACGGAGAAGAACCGGCAGTGGGACAGAACGCGAAAAGCGACGAGCGGATTGCAGAATACGGACAGGTTCTGCTGGATGAGAAGAATGGTCTGGGAAATATTTATCTGCTGTCTGTGATTGGGGAAATCGAAGGACATGAGAATCTAAATTCCGGCAGTAAGACTACAAAATATGAACATGTGTTGCCAAAGCTGGCTCAGATTGAGGACAGCCGGGAGATTGAGGGAGTTTTACTTCTGATCAATACTCAGGGAGGAGATGTTTCATGTGGGTTAGCTCTGGCGGAGATGGTGGCGTCTTTGAGCAAACCTACGGTGTCCCTGGTGATAGGAGACAGCCATTCGATTGGCGTACCATTGGCAGTATCGGCAGACGATTCCTTTATTGTTCCTACGGCCAGTATGCTGATTCATCCGGTGCGGATGACGGGGATGACCATCGGCGCGCCGCAGACCTATCATTATTTTCAGCGGATTCAGGATAGGATTACTGGATTTATCGCGGATCACAGTTCGACGCCCCAAGATAAAATTGAAGAACTGATGATGAATACGACGGATCTGACCAAAGATCTGGGAACGCTTCTTGTAGGAGAAGATGCAGTCCGTATAGGGCTGATTCGCCAGGTAGGTGGGATTGATAAGGCTCTGCGCAGACTCAGGGAAATGATTAAAAGACGGAAGAAGGCCTGAAGCAAATGCTTCAGGCGTGGAACAAAACTAAAAGTTTTATAAAACGCAGGAAATAAGTTGGCAAAACGCAGGATATACGTTATAATAAACGACATAATCTTAAGAAGTTCGCTATATTCAGACCGGTTCCGGTTGACAGAGATTCCCCCCAGTTTTTATATGCAATATCTTTTCTAAACGACAATTCAGGATATCTTTCTATAGAAACAAGTGTTTCCCATGTTTTTCTTATATTCTTTTATTTTCTTAAAAATTCCAGATAATTATCCTGTTTTTTAAAAGTCTGAAGGTCTACCGGGGAAATTCCAAAGGAATCCGGGGATTTCTGGAGAGAGGGCTTCCCATGGGAGGGAGGAGAGAGGGAGACAAGCAGAGAAAAGAAGCGCCAAAGGATTGGGCGCTTTGAAAGTTTGACAGAGACTTTATCAGGACAGGAGGTAGCAGCATGAGTAATCGTTTGGAACAGAACACAGAGGATACGCGGGAAGAACGTATCGTACAGGAAATTCAGGGGGAAGATTATGACAGTCTTTCCGAAGCTCCGGAGCAGATTGTGTCGGGAGAAAAAACTTATCGGCTGACAGATACAGATTACGAAGAAGTTTATAGAGAAGAAGAACAGGAACAGACCATTCGGGAGGAAATGGTACTCTCCTCGGAGGATACGTCCTCTCTTCCACGGACTCTGATCCGCGACGGGGTAGAGTATCTCTTGGATGAAGATAGTCTTTCGCTTCGGGTTTCCAGAACGGAGCTTCGCAGAGATCTGGATATTCTGGAAGAATATGTGACTTATATGGTGGAGGATAATGATATCGAAGAGCTTCAGAAGGAGATTGTCAGAGATGGGACGCCTTTGGAGTTAATTGAGGTGGAATACCGCGTGGCGGAGACAACGGAATCCGGAATCCCTTCTGCCTATGAGGCTGTATGCCGGTATGCAGTCAATGTGGAGCAGGAGAACGAGATTCCTGTAGAGTGGACGGCCACTGCAGTTTATACAGGAACAAAACGGGAATCTGTTTTGGACCATGTGATTGCAAAAAATACATATGAGCAGATTTTGGAACCGGAAATTTTGGAGGAGTCTGTCTCTGTAAAAGAGGAAGAACAGAGAGAAGGACTGGAAACAGAGGGAGAGATGGAGACCGCGACCATAGAAGAAGCGGGAGTACCTTTAGGCGCTGCTTTGGAAGAGGAGGTATCTTTGGATGCCACTCTGGAAAGACCACTGAATGAAGCAGTGTTTTTAAATCATACAGTTGCAGGAGCTGCAGGAGGGCTGATTCTTGGCGGAGCTTTTGCATGCTGCCTGTTTGTCAGAAGAAAAAACAGAGTTTCTATCCATATGGGGGGCCAGAGAGGGGAAGTGGGACAACTTCTCGGCAAAACCTGTGCCCGGGTGGAGAAAGGACTTCTGGTGGTTCGTATTCCGGAACGGCTGATGGAACTGCCGGGAGTCCGTTTGAAAAAATTGGTGTTAAAACCCTCCGGACAGCTTTTACGGGGAAGGATCCGACAGATGAAAATAGTATCGTCCGCAGGCGTTTTGTTCGCAGGCCTGAAGGATACTGTGGTTTTATGGGAGGATGGTATTTCCGGGCTTGACGAAAGAAAGACGACGGAAGGCCTGGCCTGACATAGACAATTCAGAACGAAAAGAAAACAGGAAACTGCCGGACTTTTTGTAGGAATGCAGGAAGGGGCGATTACAGAAGAGAAGGGCTGTCTGGAACGGACGGCTTTTCTCTTCGGAAAGGGAGGATTTATGAAAGGATGGAAAAGGAGGTTTCTGGGCTTTTTGATGGTGGCAATGCTGACGGTTTCGGGAATGGTCTCCTCTGTAGAGGCCCATCCACAGGTTACTAATGTGATGATGACATTTCCAGACGGCTGGAGATTCCACTATGCAGACGGTCATACCTCTCAGGGAGGATATTTTCATGTTCGGGAAACAGGAGAACTTTTATTTTGCGTGGAACCTCATGTCAATGAGGTGATGTCATCGAGAGATCATTGGGTGACGCTGACTCAGTATTTTGGAGACGCGGCTTTTGCAGACAGAATTGGCCTGATAGCCTATTATGGAGAAAATTCCGGATGGGGAATCGACGGTTGGGCGGCGGCTCAGTCTCTGATTTGGAAGGAGATTTTACAGCGAAACGGAGAAAGCGGCGAACAGTGGATATCCACGACAACACTGACAAGCAGGGAACAGTTACAGGACTATTATCATGCCATTGAGGAAAAGGTGGCGGCTTATTACAGACGCCCAGGATTTGACGGGGAAACCATTACCCTGGAGGCAGGACAGAGCAGAGAGGTTGTGGATGCCAACGGTGTACTTGACAGCATGGAGGTGACAGGAAACGGACCGATTCAGGTGTCAAAAGATGGAAACCGGCTCTTGATTATAGCAACTGGAACGGAGGCGGGAACGGGACAGATTACTCTGAAAAAGCCATTGCCCGGTGGAATCGAAGGGGAAAATTTTGTTTATACGGATGGTTCCCGTCAAGATTTAATGACCAGTGGAGCCTACGCGCCCATTTATGCATCTTTGAGCGTCAATATTACGGAAGCGCCAGTTTCAATGACGTTTTCCAAAGAGGATGCGGCTACGGGGAGGAAGCTTCCGGGGGCGGGGATGAAAGTGACGGATGAAGGGGGAAACCTGATAGACGCGTGGACATCGGGTACGGAACCCCATCCAATCCGAAACCTGAAAAACGGCCGCCGTTATACCCTGACAGAAACATCCCCTGCACCTGGATATGCGACGGCGGAACCGATTTCTTTTACGGCTTCACATGGAGCGGCGCCGGTTGTGATGAAAGATGAGATGATCCGGATTGACATTTCCAAGACGGATCTCACGACAGGAAAAGAACTTCCTGGAGCCACGCTGCAGGTGACAGATCAGGCGGGGAAGGTGATAGACAAGTGGGTGTCGGGGACGAAGCCGCACCGGATTACGAAACTTGTGGCCGGCCGGAGGTATACGCTGACAGAGACGATACCGGCGGCGGGCTACGCGACGGCGGAGTCGGTGACATTTACCGTATCAGATACGGGGGAAGTTCAGAAGGTGGAACTGCACGACGATATCACCAAAGTGGAGATTTCTAAGACAGATCTCACAACGGGAAAAGAACTTCCCGGAGCGACGCTGCAGGTGACGGATCAGGCGGGGAAGGTGATAGACAAATGGGTGTCAGGG
>JAAWAV010000017.1 GCA_022792335.1 Lachnospiraceae bacterium | reverse complement strand
CGAATCACGAAACTTGTGGCCGGCCGGAGGTATACGCTGACAGAGACGATACCGGCGGCGGGCTACGCGACGGCAGAGTCGGTGACATTTACCGTATCAGATACGGGAGAGGTTCAGAAGGTGGAACTGCGCGACGACATCACCAAGGTGGAGATTTCCAAGACGGATCTCACAACGGGAAAAGAACTTCCCGGAGCGACGCTGCAGGTGACGGATCAGGCGGGGAAGGTGATAGACAAGTGGGTGTCGGGGACGAAGCCGCACCGAATCACGAAACTTGTGGCCGGCCGGAGGTATACGCTGACAGAGACGATACCGGCGGCGGGTTACGCGACGGCGAAGTCGGTGACATTTACAGTATCAGACACGGGAGAGGTTCAGAAGGTGGAATTGCGCGACGATATCACCAAAGTGGAGATTTCCAAGACGGATCTCACAACGGGAAAAGAACTTCCCGGAGCCACGCTGCAGGTGACGGATCAGGCGGGGAAGGTGATAGACAAGTGGGTGTCGGGGACAAAGCCGCACCGGATCACGAAACTTGTGGCCGGCCAGAGGTATACGCTGACAGAGACGATACCGGCGGCAGGTTACGCGACGGCGGAGTCGGTGACATTTACAGTATCAGATACGGGGGAAGTTCAGAAAATCAGAATGGAAGATGATATTACAAAAATTGTTATTCAGAAGGTTGACGGAACGACAAAACGGATACAGGGGGAAGAAGGAGAACAAGAAGAAAAACCGGAGATTTCAGAAGAGGTTCCGAAGGAGGAAACATCGGAGGAAATGTTGGAAGGAGTTCCAGAAAAAGAAATAGAAGAGAAAACGTCAGAAGGAGTTCCTGAGGAGGGAACAGAGGAAGAGACGTCGGAAGGAGTTCCGGAAGAGGAAGCAGAGGAGGAAACGTCGGAAGGAGTTTCGGAAGAGGAAGCAGAGGAGGAAACGTCGGAAGGAGTTCCAGAAGAGGGAACAGAGAAAGAACCGGAAAACCCCTCAGTTTCAGTCACATGGACTGGGACAGATGCAGAAGGGGGAACCGTTATTTGGGAAGCAAAGAGTATCTTTGGAGCAACACTTCAGGTGACGGACACGGAAGGAACTGTGGTGGATGAGTGGATCACAGACGGCAGGGAACATATAATTGAGAAACTGGAAGCTGGTAAAACCTATATTCTGACAGAAGTTCACCCGGCAGACGGCTATGCGACGGCAGAGCCCATGGAATTTACAGTTGCAGATACTGGAGAAGCTCAGCTTCTGGTGATGGAGGACGATATCACAGAAGTGGAAATTTCCAAAAAGGATCTGACGACCGGGGAAAGACTTCCGGGAGCCAGCTTACAGGTAACGGATGCGGAAGGGAATCTGGTTGCAGAATGGAGTTCCGAAGAAGAGCCCCACAGAATTACCAGACTTGTGGCGGGTCAGACGTATACGTTGACAGAGATTCGTCCGGCAGATGGATACGCGACAGCAGAACCGGTTACCTTTACAGTTGAAGATACAGGGGAAATTCAGAAAGTTGAAATGGAAGATGATACCATAAAAGTAGACTTTTCCAAAACGGACCTGACGACCGGGGAGGAACTTCCAGGAGCCAGTCTAGAGGTAACGGATGCGAAAGGAACTCTGGTTGAGAAGTGGATCAGCGGAGGAGAACCGCATAGAATCACAGGGCTTGTGGCGGGTCAGACGTATACGCTGACAGAGGTTCGTCCGGCGGACGGCTATGCGACGGCAGAATCCGTTATCTTTACAGTTGCAGATACAGGAGACATTCAAAAGGTGAAAATGGAAGATGATACGATCAAAACAGAGATTTTTAAGGTGGATGCGGCGGACAGAGAAAAAGCACTTTCCGGAGCACTTTTGCAGATTATAGACAAAGAAGGAATCCTAGTTGAGGAATGGATTAGCGGGGAAGAGCCAAAATTGGTGGAAAAACTTACGGCCGGAGAAACTTACCTTCTCCATGAGGAGGAGGCTCCGGAAGGATATTTGACAGCTCCTGATATGGAGTTTACCGTATCGGACACAGGAGAGGTTCAAACAGTGGTATTGGAAGATGAGCTGGCAGTAATCAACCTGGAGGTAGCCAAAAAGACAATTCGGCGGACACAGACAGGAGACACCTATAAATACACCATTACCACGCTTCACAATGCGTCCAATACATCGCTGGAAAATTTCACCTGTACGGATTATCTGCCAGAACAGGCTATTATCAGGGAACTACATACTGGAACATTCAGCGATGAACTGGACTATTCGATTTCTTATCAGACAAACCATTCTGACGAGTGGCATTTTCTGGTTGGAGAAATGGATTCCAAGGCAAATCATATCATATCTTTCACTGGGGTTGCTCTGGATGAAGGAGAACAGATAACGGCGTACCGGTATGAATTTGGAACAGTCCCCGCAGATTTTCAGATAGCAGAACAGAATCCCATTTATTTTACCAAAGTAAAACCAGGGGTAGAAGTGACAGAAGAGATGCTTACGAATATTATGCTTTCCGGAGACTGGAGAGGGGTGAAGGTCACAGACAAAGACGACACGGTTACACTACTTTTTGAGGGGGAGATTGAACCGCGCCGGAGTCTGGGGCAGAGCCTGGGCCGGATCCTCACCGGCGACAGGGCGCCGGTTGTCTACTTATCCCTGTCTGCCACCGCGGCAGCAGGCGTAATCGTCTTACTGCTAAAAAAGAGACGAAAAGACCGCTGCCGGAACAAGTAGAGGGACGGGATTGTCAGCGGGAGCTGCCCTCAGACCGGTTTTCCAGTCCCCGAAACATGCGAACCAGAACAATGACGGCAGCGATGGCCAATACAAATTCTGCTGTGAACTGGGCATAAGCCAGTCCATAAAGAGGGTAGAGAAAATTCCAGAGATAAAGAGCCGGAATCTCCAGTACAATTTTTCTAAGAATGGCAAAGACAAGCGCTTTTTTTCCCATACCGCATGCCTGGAATACGCCGACAGCCAGAAAATCAATACATAGAAAAGTCATGGCAAGACAAAATCCACGGAGGAAACGACTGCCATAGGCTACGATGGCCGGATTTTTCATAAACAGACGGATCAGAGTACCGGAACCGAAAAAGTACAGAAGAGTCGTGGCAACCATAAAAGTGATGGCCGCCCGTTCAGCGAAAAGCAACGCCTTTTTCATTCGCGGCACATTTCCAGAGGCGTAATTGTAACTGATTAACGGCATAAGTCCCTGAGAAAGACCGAGGGCAATGTACATGGGAATCAGACTGAGTTTCTGGGAGATTCCCATGGCGGCGACTGCCTCGGAGCCATAAGAGGAGGTGAAGTTGTTTAGGACCGTCATCCCGGTTACATTTAACAGATTTTGAATGGAAGCCGGGATGCCGACCCCACAGATACCTGCCACAATCGCCTTTCTCGGACGGAAAAGAGCCGGATTCAAAGAAACATAAGTGTTTTTGCGTTTTATAAAAAGCAAAATGAAGAAATACAGGCAGGCAATACAGTTTGAAAGAAACGTGGCGAGCCCGGCGCCGGCAGCTCCCATCCCGATCCCCCAGGGCAGAATAAAAATCGGATCCAGGATGATATTTAGCAGACAGCCGCTCATGGTGCCAATACTGGCATGGAGGGAGGAACCCTCAGAACGGACCATATAGGCAAGGACTACGTTTAATATAGAAGGAATGGCGCCAAAGGTAACGGTCCATTTTAAATACTGAGCAGTGGCAAGGGCGGTATCTGCTTCCGCGCCGAGGACAGTCAGAAGCGGAGAACGAAAGAGAGTAAAACCAAGAGAAAACAGAAGGCCGCTGAGGATAGAGCAATAAAACCCGAAGGCAGAGCTTTTCCTCACCGTATCGTATTCCCGTCTTCCCAGAGCCCGACTCATCATACTGGAACTTCCCACTCCAAAGAGATTATTGACGGCATTGAAAGCCAGAAGGACAGGAGACGCCAAGGTGACGGCGGCATTTTGGATAGGATCATTTAATAATCCGACAAAATAGGTATCGGCCATATTATAGATGACCATGACAAGAGAACTTAAAATGGTGGGAATGGCCATCGACATGACAGCTTTGGGTATCGGAGCTTCTTCAAACAGATAGGTTTTCTGCTGATTATCCATGACAGTGTCTCTCCTTTTCACAAGTATCTTTTGCTTATGACAGATCCAGGAGTACCTTGCCTGGACTGAAATAGGCTACTTCTCTATTGATTGTACTCAGAAAACAGGGGAATGTCAAACCTGACCGGAATATCCCCTCCCCTATGCTTGAAGAAAGTGGAAATTCGTGGTACAATTTCTCACAAAAAGGTTTTATGAGAATCCGAGAGAGAAAGAGGTAAAAGGGAGATGTCCAATAAGACAAAGGGGATTTTATGTATTATGCTTTCGTCCTTTTCCTGGGCGGTTATGGGGATTTTAGTTCGATTGGCGGGAGATGTGCCTTCTTTTCAGAAGAGTGTGTTTCGAAATCTGGTGGCCATGATGGCAGCCGGTATTTTTTTATTGGCTTCCCGAATGAAAATAAAGTTAAAGAAAGGGGATATGAAGTGGTTGATTTTACGATCCGCCGCCGGAACCATAGGACTTCTTGGGAATTTTTATGCGCTGGATCGGATGATGGTGGCCGATGCCAATATGTTAAATAAACTGGCGCCATTTTTTACAGTGATTGTATCCGTGTTTTTATTAAAGGAGGCGCTTCGAGTTCCACAGATTTTGTGCATTGCAACGGCATTTATCGGGACGCTGTTTGTGATCAAACCGGGAATGACCGGGATGCCTATGGGACCGGCAATGGTAGCAGTGCTTGGTGGAGCCGGTGCGGGAACGGCGTACAGTATTGTGCGGTTACTGCAAAAAAGAGGGATCCCAGGTCCCTTTATTGTATTTTTCTTCTCTATGTTTTCCTGTGTGGTGGTGCTTCCCTGGGTGATTCCTCATTATCAGCCCATGGAAGGGAAGCAGCTTGCCTGTCTGCTTCTGGCGGGTTGTTTTGCATCTGTCGGTCAGTTTGCCGTGACAGCAGCTTACCGTTTTGCTCCGGCCAGAGAAATTTCTATCTATGACTATTCTCAGATTATTTTTTCTACGCTTCTTGGGATTTTATTTTTAAATCAGATTCCGGACGGCTGGAGCTTCCTTGGTTATACAATTATCATTGCCGCTTCTGTCGCCATGTTTTTATATAACGGAAGAAGAGAAAAAACAGTACGACAAAATACGGAAACTCAGGAATAAAAGCCTTGATTGGAGAAACAATCCATACTATAATAAATTGTATGGGTAAAATAGAATGAGGGAGCAGACATGAGAGTAATTGCGGGGACAGCCAGAAGGCTGCCGTTAAAAACATTAGAAGGGCCGGAAACCAGGCCCACGACAGACAGGATAAAAGAAACTCTTTTTAATATGCTTCAGGCAGATGTAAGTGGAAGCCGATTTTTAGATCTCTTTGCCGGCAGCGGAGCTATTGGTATCGAGGCGTTAAGCCGCGGCGCCAGAGAGTGCGTATTTGTAGAAAAGAACCGAAAGGCGGCAGAGTGTATCCGGGAAAACTTAAGTTTTACCCGCCTTGAAGAATCGGCGGAACTTATGGAGTGTGATGCGCTCACGGCAATCCGTCGACTGGAGGACGCGGGGGGAGAGGTATTTGATTTGATCTTTATGGATCCCCCTTACAAAAAGGAACTGGAAAAAGAGCTGATTTTCCGGTTGATCCATTCCAGGCTGGTGGACGATATGACGACGATTGTTGTGGAGGCGGCTCTTGATACGGATTTTGCCTGGCTGGAGGATACTATCTTTGCCATAACCCGCGAGAAGAGATACAAGACGAATAAGCATGTGTTTATTACCATGAAGGAACTGTAGGGAGGAGACGTAGCATGAGGACCGCTGTTTATCCCGGAAGTTTCGATCCTGTGACGCTTGGACATCTGGACATTATTGAACGTTCTGCCAGAATTGTGGACGAACTGGTGGTAGGGGTATTGAACAACAGTTCAAAAAATCCGTTGTTTTCTGTGGAAGAACGTGTTAATATGTTAGAGGAAGTGACCTTGCATCTTCCTAATGTGCGGATTGAAGCCTTTGACGGACTCCTGGTGGATTTTGCTGCCAAATGTCATGCAGGTGTGGCAGTCCGGGGTCTGCGGGCCATTACGGATTTTGAGTATGAGTTGCAGATGTCTCAGACGAATCGGATCATGTGTCCTGAGTTAGATACCATATTCCTGACGACAGATTTAAAATATGCCTATTTAAGTTCCAGCATCGTTCGTGAGGTGGCCCATTATGGCGGAGATATTTCCGCCTTTGTTCCGGCAACCATTGTGGAGCGCGTGTTTGAGAAATTTGTAGGAGAAAACTCTTTTGGAGGACCTGAAACATGAGCAGGATTGAACAGTTGATAAGTGAAATCGAAGGTTACATAGACGGCTGTAAGCCTCAGGCCTTTACGAATAATAAGAAGATTATCGTAGATAAGGATGAGATGGAGGAGCTGCTTGTGGAGCTTCGCCTGCGGACTCCGGATGAAATAAAAAAGTACCAGAAGATTATCAGCAATAAGGAAGCGATTTTAAGTTCTGCTCAGGAGGAGGCCAATGGGATTTTAGGGAGGGCGAGGGCAGAAGCCGAGAAGCTAATCTCCGAGGCAAATGAGAAAGCGGAGCAGACCATATCAGATGCACAGAAGCTTTCAGCGGAAATGCTCAGTGAGCATGAAATTGTTCAGCAGGCTTATCAGCAGGCCAGCGATTTGATGGAACAGACCAATGCACAGGCCAGTGAGTTGATGGAGCAGACCAACGCGCAGGCTCAAGAGCTTGCAGAACAGGCCAACGACCAGGCCAGACAGCTTGCAGAGCAGGCCAATGCGGAGGCTCAGCGTTTGATCAATGAGGCGGCCAGCGCGTCGGACAACATCAAGGAAGGAGCCATCCGATACGCAGATGATATGTTGAAGAATCTTCAGAGTATTATCGGCTATACTCTGGAGCAGACGGAGGGGAAATATACGGCGATGCTGGAAACTCTCCGATCCACTTATGAGACAGTCAGCAGAAACAGAAGTGAGCTTCAGGTACCGGTGTCGGAAGCGTTGCCGGTAGCGGAGCCTGAGAAACGGCAGGAGAAGAGTAGCGGCGGATTGAACGCGGACATGCTCGGATAAGAGAAAGTAGGCGGAGATGCCAGGGCATCTCCGTTTTTTTATGCACAGGCCCGTGCAGAGGAAACATACCACTGAAGTGGTGCACGGGCCGCGCGGCGAGTGGGGGAAGATAAATCTTTCCTACTCGACAGAATTTATTTTGGATAAAGAAGAAAAACCGCTACGAAGGTCATGGTAGCCTGGAGGAACTTCTGGAAAAGGTAACTTTTTCCAGAAAAGGGGGTGGATTTTAAAACACTGACGGTCTGGGCAGCGCCGGAAAGTCCTCCAAAGGCGGCAAAGGCAAAACAAAGTGCGACAGTTAGAGCTCCGGAAAGGCCGGACTGGACAGTAAATGCGATACCGGAGGTCATTTCCAGAAGTCCTGGAATCAGGGAGGACAAAAAGGGATTTTGAATCCAGGAGCGGAAAAAATAGGATAGCATGGTGAAGAGCATCAGATACCCGCCGATTTTTACCATAATCAGGAAACCGTCCATCATGGATTTCTCGAAATTTAAAAAGGTTTGAAGAGGGCTGTTTTTCGGAAGCGGAGAGCTAGAAGCTGTCCGGGAAACTTTTCCTTCCTTCAGCCTTATCGGTAGCCAGCATAAAACAGGAGGAAGGTAGATGGCTGCCAGAAAAGGAAGGGCGTCTTTGAGAGAAAGCCGTAACATTCCCATACAAAGAAAACCAGTCAGGAACATGGGACTTGGCATACAACAAAGAGACAGAAGGCGTTTCCCGTCTTTTTCGGAGATCCGTTGGCTTTTCCAAAGGTCGGAAACGGTTTTCGCTCCCATCGGATAACCACAGAACCATCCAGTTATCAGAGCGAGAGGAGCGGGTGGAAGATAGGATACCAACTCACTGGAAATAAAATATCCGGAAAGTACCATACAGGGCAGAAGGGTGGGCAAAACAGTACAGTACCAAAGGGATAGACCGGCGGCGGCACCGGAAACGGCCGTCTTTGGCTGAAAGATACAAAGCAGAAACAGAAGAAGAATGGACAAAGGAAACAGAAGTCTTTTCATGGATGATGCTGTCCTTTGTTTTTGTACAGTCTATGAAAAGATAAGACTGTCTATGACAGGCAAAGAATTGGAGACTTGATAGTACTGAAACAGAAAGAACGTGCATAAGAGTTTATAGAAATGGAACAGGAGCGCGCCATGGGAAAAAAGTACGGTCTGGCTGTTTTAAGTGGAGCAGTGTTCCTTCTGGGAATTTTGTTGACAGTTATGCTGCATTATCTTCTGAAAAACCCTTTTTACTACCAGTTGGGGGAATATACAATGGAAGAAGAAGGGTTTCGGGCCATGGCCTTTGGAGAAGGGAACCTGGACGCCATCACTTCTGTGGCCGGAGAACATGGCATCGGAATCGGTGAGATGGTCTGTGCCTTTATGGTGGAAAAAAATTATGATTTGACGAAAGAGAAACCGGAAAAACTGACTTTTCACAGATGGGAATCCCTGAAAGAGTCCATGACGGAGCGAAAACCTGTGGAGTTTGCCAAGCTGTCCGGCGCCTATGAGACGATTCTCTCGGATACGGTCTATTTCCCAATTCCTGCCGGGGACAGCGAGAAGGCGGCGGCCTACAGCTATGAAAATTCCTGGGGGGCGGAACGAACTTACGGAGGAGAAAGAACACACGAGGGAACGGATCTGATGGATGCAGGAAACGGCAGAGGATTTTTTCCAGTGGTCAGCGTCAGTGACGGCGTGGTGGAACATGTGGGCTGGCTGGAACTGGGCGGCTGGCGTATCGGGATTCGCGCTCCGAAGGGAACCTATTTTTATTATGCCCATTTAAGCAGCTACGATCATGAATTTACAGTAGGAGAAAAGATTTACGCAGGAGAACTTCTCGGGTTTATGGGAGACTCCGGTTACAGCCAGGTACCTGGAACTGTGGGGAATTTTGCAGTTCATTTGCATTTTGGAATTTACCTGAGAACGGACCATTACGAGGAACTATCTGTGAATCCTTACTGGATTCTCCGGTTTCTGGAAGATAAAAAAGTAAAATACGCGTATTAGTTTCCTATTTACGAAGAAGTGTGCTATACTTTAGAAAAGGCCGAAAGGCCATAATAGGATACCCGTAGGGTATACGAAAAAGCCGAATGGTGAATGTGATTTTGCAGTACAGGAGTGGAAGTTATGAGAATTGAACTTTGGCGAGAGACGCTTGCCCCCTATCATCTGGCTGTTCAGGAGCTGGTGGTGAAATTTAATCATATCATTAAAGAATGCCGGGAGTCTGGTATGTATTCCCCCATCGAGGCAGTCAATGGGAGGGTGAAGCGAATATCCAGTATTCTGGAGAAGGCTCAGCGAAAGAATATTCCCTTGGATAAGTTTACGGAGCAGATGGATGATATTGCCGGTATCCGTATTATCTGCCAGTTTGTTGAGGACATCGATACAGTGGTACGGCTGATTCGGAGCCGGCGAGATATGGAAGTGGTCAGCGAACAGGACTATATTAACAATACCAAAGAAAGTGGCTATCGCAGTTATCATATCAATGTGCTTTATGAAGTATTTACCATGAGCGGCAGCCATAAAATACAGGTGGAGATCCAGATACGGACTATGGCTATGAATTTCTGGGCCACCATTGAACATTCCTTGCGATATAAATATAAAGAAAAACTTCCGGAGCTTCTGGCGAAACGTCTGTCCACAGCAGCAGAGGCCGTATTGGCTTTAGACTGTGAGATGTCAGCCATCCGGGATGAGATTGTGGACGCCCAGCATCTGTTTCAGGAGAAAGCGGCTATGGTGGCAGATATCCTCAATAATCTTCAAAATCTTTATAACGGTGAAGGATACGAAGATGCGGTGCTCAATATTCAGAATGAGTTTTATGAGGTGTACCATAATGGTTCTTTAGAAGAACTGGAAGATTTCGGGCGGCGGCTGGATAAACTGGCCGCTGTTCGGAAGGTTCAGGGCCTGCATACCTTTACAGAATAAAAGCTGGAGTCAGAAACATTTGCGGGACAAAATCGGAGAAAAAGATGGGAGCTTTGCCTGTACAGTACCTGGAGGCGATGGAAGCTTTCCTGGGACAAGAGGAATTTGAAAATTACAAAAGCAGCATACAGGAGGAGAGTGTCCGCGGCCTGCGGTTTAACCCTCTGAAGGTGCCGCCTCAGAAACAGGCGGCGGTTTTGCGTACCATTTTTTCAGAGGAAAAGCTGGATCTGGTACCTTGGTCGTTGGGAGTGGGATATTATTATCAGGGGGCGACGCCGGGGAAGCATCCCTATCATTCAGCCGGATTGTATTACCTACAGGAGCCAAGCGCGATGGCGCCCGGAGCGCTGCTTCCCATAAAACCCGGAGACCGGGTCTTAGACTTGTGTGCGGCTCCGGGAGGCAAAAGTACGGCACTTGGAGCGAGACTTGAAGGAAGCGGCCTTCTGGTATCCAATGATCGAAGCGTTTCCAGGGCAAAAGGACTTTTAAAAAATCTGGAGCTTTTCGGTATCGGAAACTGTCTGGTTACAGCCGAAGAGCCGGAGCGACTGGCAGGATGTTTCCCAGAATATTTTGACAAAATTCTGGTGGACGCGCCCTGTTCCGGAGAAGGAATGTTTCGCAGAGAGCCTTCCATGGCTGCAGAATGGGAGATTCGAGGACCGGAATATTACGCGCCCATCCAGAAAAAACTGCTGTCTCTAGCCTGCCGGATGCTGAGACCAGGAGGATTCCTGCTCTACTCCACCTGTACCTTTTCCGTGGAGGAGAATGAAGGGGCAGTAGACTGGCTATTAAAAGAAACTACGGATATGGAGCTGGTGACATTGAAGCCGGATTACGGCTTTGTGTCCGGGAAGGATGGCGCTTCCCTGCGACTTTTCCCCTGGAAACTTCGGGGAGAGGGACATTTTGTCGCGCTCTTTCAGAAAAAAGGACAAAAAATCCTATCCGTCTATGGAAACGGCCGGGAAGAGAATGAAGGCTTTCTGAGAAAACAGAAGGCGTTTGCCGAATTTCGACAAAAAATCCGGGCGCCTTTAGAAGAGAGGGGATTTTACTGGGAACGAAACGGAGAGCTTTATCTGCTTCCAGTTTCTGCAGGGGAGCTTTGTCCGATTCGGTTCTTACGGACGGGACTCCATCTTGGAACAGTGAAACGGGAGCGATTTGAACCCTCCCAGGCTCTGGCCATGTACCTGACAAGAGAGACCTTTTCTTCCAGTGTGGATTTTCCGGCGGAAGATATTCGAGTAGTCAAATATTTAAAGGGAGAGACCGTGACGACAGAAGGCGTCTTAAAGACCGGAGAGGACGGCTGGTGTTTGATCTGTGTGGACGGCTGGCCTCTTGGATTTGCCAAACGAAAAAAAGATACCTTAAAAAACAAATATTATCCCGGATGGAGATGGAAATGATTCAGATACCAAAGAAGATAAAAACAGTAATTTTTGATTTGGACGGAACCCTTGTAGATTCCATGGGAATGTGGAAAGAGATTGATGTCGCCTTCCTCGGCCGGTTTGGGATTCCCCTGCCGGACAGGCTTCAGGAGGACATTGAAGGGAAAAGCTTTTCAGAAACGGCTGTTTATTTTAAAGAACGGTTTTCCATTCCCATGAGCCTTCAGGAGATCAAAGACTGCTGGAATGAGATGGCCATGTATCAATACAGCCATGTGGTGCCTCTAAAACAGGGGGTCCGGGAATTTCTGGATTATCTGAAAAGAAAAGGGATTTCCATGGGGATTGCTACCAGCAATTCCAGGGAGCTTGTGACGGCAGTGACAAAAGCACTTGATATTTCCAACTACTTTTCCGCTATCACAGTCGGATGCCAGGTGGCAAAGGGAAAACCTGCGCCGGATGTCTATCTGTTTGCCGCCGGGCTTTTGGAGGCAGATCCAAAGGAGTGTCTAGTCTTTGAAGATGTTCCGGCAGGCATTTTGGCCGGAAAACGGGCCGGAATGACCGTATGGGCTGTGGAGGATGACTATTCGACGGGCATGAGAGAAGAAAAAGAGGCGCTGGCAGATGCATTTCTTCACTCTTATGAGGAAATTGATTTGGGGGACTAAACAGTTATGAGGGATTTTCTTCCTGTCTGCCTGGCGGATATGGAGCGGCGCGGCTGGGAACAGCTAGATTTTGTCTATATCATTGGAGATGCTTATGTGGACCACCCTTCTTTTGGACCGGCGATCATCAGCCGCCTTCTGGAATCCAGAGGGTACAAGGTTGGAATCATTGCTCAGCCGGATTGGAAAGAGGAGAGAAGCATACAGGTATTTGGGTCTCCCAGACTTGCATTTCTGGTTTGCGGTGGGAACATGGATTCCATGGTAAATCATTACTCTGTTTCCAAACGGAGGAGAGAGACAGATGCCTACACTCCTGGCGGAGTGATGGGAAAGCGGCCGGATTATGCGGTCACTGTATACTGCAATCTGATCCGCCGGGTTTACAAGCAGACTCCCATTATAATCGGCGGGATTGAGGCGAGCCTTAGGCGGTTGTCCCATTATGACTACTGGTCGGACAAGGTGAAACGTTCGATTCTCATGGATTCTCAGGCGGATCTTTTGAGCTATGGGATGGGGGAGCGCTCCATTGTGGAAATCGCAGAAGCTTTGGAAGCAGGACTTTCCGTTTCAGAGATTACTTATGTGGCCGGAACGGTTTACCGGACAAAAACTCTGCCAGAAGATTCTCCTGTAGAACGGCTGCCGGATTATGAGACGGTAGAAGCGGATAAAAGAGCTTATGCAGAAAGTTTTCGGATTCAGTATAGAAATACGGATCCCATCCGTGGCAAACGGTTGGCAGAAAGCTATGGTTCCCGGGGATTTGTTGTGCAAAACCCTCCGGCCATGCCTCTTTCTGAGCTGGAGCTGGACGATGTTTATGCGCTTCCTTATATGCGAACCTGGCATCCTGCGTACGATGTAGCAGGAGGAATCCCGGCTTTTTCTGAGATTCAGTTCAGTCTGGTGAGCAATCGGGGGTGTTTTGGAAGCTGCAGTTTCTGTGCATTGGCGTTTCACCAGGGGCGGATGGTTCAGGCGAGGAGCCATGCCTCCATTGAGGCAGAGGCGAGACTTTTGACAGAGCTTCCTGATTTCAAGGGTTATATCCATGATGTGGGCGGACCGACGGCAAATTTCCGCGGACCGTCCTGCGAAAAACAGAAAATATCGGGGACCTGTCTGGAAAGGCAGTGCCTGTTTCCTTCCCCCTGTCCCAGCCTGAAGGTCGATCACAGGGACTACCGGAAGCTTTTAAAAAGGCTTCGGGAGCTTCCGGGAGTGAAAAAAGTGTTTATCCGATCGGGAATCCGTTTTGACTATGTGATGGCTGATCAGGACGACGGATTTTTGCGGGAGCTGTGCGCATATCATGTGAGTGGCCAGTTAAAGGTGGCTCCGGAACATATTTCTCCAGAAGTTTTAAAACGGATGGGAAAGCCGGATAGCAGCGTATATTTGGCATTTGCCGAAAAGTACAGAAAGATGAATGAGCGGCTGGGGAAAAAACAGTATTTAGTTCCCTATCTCATGTCCTCCCATCCGGGCTGTACCATGAAAGACGCTGTCTTTCTGGCGGAATATCTGCGGGATACGGGACATATGCCGGAACAGGTGCAGGACTTTTATCCGACTCCTTCCACCCTGTCTACCTGTATGTATTATACTGGTCTGGATCCCAGAACCATGGAGCCGGTTTATGTGCCGAAAAGCCCTCATGAGAAGGCCATGCAGCGGGCGCTGATCCAGTATCGTCTGCCGGGAAACAGAAAACTGGTGGAGGAGGCGCTGAATCTTGCAGGACGTAAGGATCTGATCGGTTATGGAAAAGAATGTCTGATCCGGCCGGAGCGAAGGGGAATGCAGGCGGCTCACTCTGGGGACACTGAGAGCAGGAGGAAAAACGGCGAAGGCGGAAAAAGACAGAGGCCAGGGACAGAGAAAAAGACGGAAGCGGGCAGCAGAAAAAGACAAGAACAAGGGAAGGAAAAACCAGGAACGAACGGGAGAGGGCAGAAACAGAGGGCAGGAAGGACGCCAGAAGCAGGGGGAAGGAGACCAGGAGCGGAAAGGAAGTCAGAAGCAGGCAGGAAAACGGGGACAGAAAAGAAAAAAGTAACCATAAGAAACCGGCATTGCAAGAAGAAAATGTAAGGAGGCGTATGTATGGAACTGATTTTTTTAGGCGCAGACCATGAAGTTACCGGGAGCTGCCATATGGTAAAGGCAGCAGGAAAGAATTTTCTCATCGACTGCGGTATGGAACAGGGCGAGGATATCTACGAGAATCAGGAAATTCCGGTCCAGTCGTCAGCGATTGACGCCGTATTTCTGACACATGCCCATATTGACCACTCTGGACTGTTGCCTTTGCTCTATGCTCAGGGCTTCCGGGGGGAAGTATATGCGACCACGGCCTCTTGCGATCTGTGTCAGATTATGCTCCGGGACAGTGCTCACATTCAGGAGTTTGAGGCGGAGTGGAGAAATCGGAAAGCAAAACGATCCGGCGGGCCGGAGTATGTACCGCTCTATACCATGGAGGATGCGGAGGGACTTTTAAAACATCTGGTCCCTTGCGAATATGACGAGGAGGTTTCCGTCTGTGAGGGAATCCGGCTGCGATTTACGGATGTGGGGCATCTGCTAGGTTCTGCCAGCATTGAAATCTGGATGACGGAAGAAGGAGAAACCAGAAAACTGGTATTTTCCGGAGACATAGGAAACCGGTTCCAGCCCCTGATCAAGCGCCCTCACTATCTGGAAATGGCAGATTATGTGGTGATGGAATCCACGTATGGAAACCGATTTCACAGTGAAGTTCCAGTGGATTATGTAAAGGAACTTGCAGCAGTCATCCAGAGGACCTTCGACCGGGGAGGAAATGTGGTGATTCCCGCCTTTGCCGTGGGAAGAACGCAGGAGCTTCTCTATTATCTTCGGAAAATCAAAGAGGATGGACTGATTCAGGGACACAATGGTTTCAAGGTCTACGTGGACAGCCCGCTGGCTGTAGAGGCGACGAACATTTTCAATAAACATAAGTTTGAGTGTTTTGGTAAGGAAGCGATGGAACTTCTAAGCAAAGGCATCGACCCCATCAAGTTTGACGGGTTGACTCTTTCCGTCACCAGCGACGATTCCAAGATGATCAATTTCAATGAGGAACCGAAAGTAATTTTGTCTGCTTCCGGTATGTGCGAGGCCGGAAGGATCCGCCATCATCTGAAACACAACCTCTGGAGGTCAGAGTGTACCGTACTTTTTGTGGGATACCAGTCCAAGGGAACCTTGGGCCGTTCCCTGATGGAAGGCGCAAAGTCTGTGCGGCTGTTTGGCGAGACCATTGAAGTCCGCGCAGAGATTAAAAAGTTAGACGGAATCAGCGGCCATGCGGACAAGGTGGGGCTGCTTGCCTGGATCAACGCATTCTGGCCAAAGCCCCTGAGAGTTTTTGTGGTCCATGGCGAGGACGGAGTATGCGATGAGTTCGCAGACTGTTTGAGAAAAGAACATGGTTTTGAGACTTCAGCGCCTTTTAGCGGATCCGTCTACGACATGAGGACAAATACCTGGCTCAAAGAGGGCGTACCGATTCCGATCCGGAAAGAGAAAGCGGCGGCAAGAAAGGCCAGCCTGGTATTCGAGCGTCTGCTGGCGGCAGGAGAACGTCTGCTGGCAATTATCCGGCGGAGCGAAGGCGGAGCCAACAAAGACCTGGCAAGAATGGCAGATCAGATTCATATGCTTTGCGACAAATGGGAGAGATAAAGAAAACGATGGAAAAGGGAACCTATGGTTATGGAAAAAAGAAACTTTTGCGGCAGTGCCTCTTTTGCGCCATCTGCCTGACTTTGGCTTTTGGCGCGCTCTTTGCAGGCTATCTTGCTACTGGGACAAGGGCGAACATCTGGACGATAGGAGCAGTGTTTCCAGTTATTCCGGCCGCCACATTTCTTGTAAATATCGTGGCCAGGAGCAAAGGGCTGCCTCTGAAAGCGCGGGAGTATGAGCAGTTTGCCGCCATAAGCAAAGAGCAGGTGACAGCCTGCGACATGATCCTGACGGCAGGCCAGAAACTGGTACCTATTCAGGTTTCCGTTTTTCATGAAATGGGCATTGCCGCCTATACGGCATCCAAAAAGCTGGACGTAAAGGAAGCGGAGCGGGAAGTGAACGGCCTGCTAAAGAGTGTGGGGATTTATTCTAAGATTCAGATCTTTACGGATTATGAGGCCTTTTTGAAACGGGTGAAAGGGATCAAGTCGCCGGTCTCGGAGGAAGAGCGAAAGGTTCTTGAGAAAAAGCGGGAAGATCTGCTGGTCTATTCCATGTAAATCTGTATCAGGAGGAACACCTATGAGGGAGCTTCTTGTCGGTGAAGAAGGCGCCGGACAGCGGCTGGATAAATATCTGCAAAAATACATGTCCGAGGCGCCAAAGAGCTTTTTTTACAAAATGCTCCGGAAGAAAAATATTACCTGCAATAGAAAGAAGTGCGACGGCAGTGAGAGACTGAGTCTGGGGGACAAAATTCAGTTGTTCCTTTCAGAAGAAACCATCGAGGGTTTTCGCCGTGAAATTTCCGCCGGAAAAAAGCTTCCGACGACAAAGCTTGATATTCTTTATGAGGATTCGCAGGTCCTTCTGATCAATAAGCCGGCCGGGATGCTCTCCCAGCGGGCGGAGGAAAAAGAACCTTCCCTGGTAGAATATCTTCTGGGCTATCTGCTCGCTTCCGGACAGACGACGGAGGAAGCTCTTCGGAGCTTCCGCCCTTCTGTCTGCAACAGACTGGACCGGAACACCAGCGGTCTTGTCACCGCTGGAAAGACTCAGGCCGCTCTCCGGGGCCTTTCGGCCCTTTTTAAAGAGCGAACAGTACGAAAATATTATCTGTGTCTGGTCAGAGGAAAGGTGGAAAAGGAGGGACGCCTGAATGGTTGGCTTTTGAAAGATGAGAAAACCAATCAGGTGACAATCTGTCAAAGAGATGAGGAGGGTGCGGCAAGGATCTGTACGGTCTATGCTCCGCTCTCTTATGGGAAGGATGTGACGCTTCTTCAGGTGGAGCTTATCACCGGAAAGACTCATCAGATTCGCGCCCACCTGGCAGCCCTGGGATATCCTGTTATTGGCGACAGAAAATATGGAGATGGGAGATGGAACCGTATGTACCGGGAAAAATACGGTCTTACCTCCCAGCTTCTTCATGCCTGGAGGATGGAATTTCCGGCGCTTTCCGGAGCGCTTTTGGGACTTTCAGAGAAAACGGAGGAAGCCCCTATTCCAGAGGTATTTCAGAGGGTTTTGAGAGGAGAGGGAATCCTTAGAAATCCGGAAAGAGCAGGAAAATGATTTCCTGGACGAAGAAAGGATGCAAAAACTTATGGCAACCTGGGGCTCCAGAGGCCTCCGGGGCTCGACTCTGGAGGAACTAATCAATCATACGAACGAAAAATACCGGGACAGTGGACTGGCGCTGATCCAGAAGATTCCGACTCCCATTAAACCCATCCATATTGACAAAGAGAACCGCCATATCACTCTGGCCTATTTTGATCAGAAAAGTACGGTGGATTATATCGGGGCAGTTCAGGGGGTCCCGATCTGTTTTGATGCAAAGGAATGTATAAGCACGACCTTTCCGCTTCAGAATATCCATGAGCATCAGATGACTTTTATGGAAGCTTTTGAAAAACAGGGTGGAATCTCTTTTATTATTCTTTATTTTACGGCCCTGGACGAGCTTTATTATATTCCGTTTCAACATCTTCTGGAATATTGGAACAGAGGAAAAAACGGTGGGAGAAAGAGCTTTACTTATGAAGAGCTGGACAAAAGTTTTCAGATTCCCTTAAGACACGGGGCCTATGTCCATTATCTGGAAATGCTTAAAAAAGATCTGGATGGAAGAGCTTAAGCAGAATTTGGCTGAAAAGAAATTGACAGAGAAGGTTCTATCCGTTATAATGAATTTCGTGTGATAATTTGGTATCACGTTACTACAATAAAGCGACATGGGAGATCCATTTTATGAAACAACTGCTTCATACGCCGGAAGGAGTCCGGGACATTTATCATTCAGAATACGAAAGGAAGCTGGCAGTGGAAGGCCGCATCCTGAAAATTCTTAAATCTTACGGTTATAGCGGGCTGCAGACGCCCTCTTTTGAATTTTTTGATATTTTCAATAAAGAGCGGGGGAGCGTGGCTTCCAGGGAAATGTACAAATTTTTCGACAGGGAGGGAAATACACTGGTACTTCGGCCGGATATGACGCCGCCGGTGGCCCGGTGCGCGGCCAAGTATTATACGGAAGAGCGCTTTCCGATTCGTCTTTCTTACCTGGCGAATACCTTTATCAATCACTCCAGCTATCAGGGGCGCTTAAAAGAATCGACAGTACAGGGGGCGGAACTGATTGGCGACGGTTCCAGCGATGCCGACGCTGAGCTGATTGCGCTGACGGTGAACTGCCTTCTGATCGCGGGACTTAAAGATTTCCAGGTGGACGTGGGGCAGGTGGAATTTTTTAATGGTCTGGTGGAAGAGGCGGAGCTTCCACCTGAGACGGAAGCGCGTTTAAGAGAGCTGATAGAGGAGAAAAATTTCTTTGGCGTGGAGGATCTGGTATCCAGACAGAGCCTGGACGGACGGATCTCAGAAGTGTTTCGCAGGCTTCCGGAGCTTTTTGGCTCCGCGGAGATTCTGGAGACGGCGGCGAGACTGGTGGTCAACCCCCGTATGAAAGCGGCGGTGGAGAGACTTGAGAACTTATGGCGGATTTTAAAACTTTACGGCCTGTCTGATTACGTCTCCTTTGATCTTGGAATGCTTGGAAAGTATCAGTACTATACGGGGATCATTTTCCGGGGTGTGACTTTTGGCATGGGGGAACCCATCGTGTCAGGAGGACGCTATGATGGTCTGATGCGGCAGTTTGGAAAGGAAGCTCCGGCTGTGGGATTTTCCATTTCCATTGACGGTTTGATGTCCGCTCTCTCCAGACAGCATATTTTTGTGGAGATCCCGGAACCGGCCGCACTGCTTGTCTACGACAGGAAGCGGCAGGAGACAGCGATTCCTTTGGCAGTCCGCCTTCGGAAAGCAGGGCGGAAACTTCAACTTATCCGAAAAAAGGAAGAAGTTTCGCTTCTGGAATACAAACAGTTCGGAGAACGAAACCAGATGGAGACGCTGTATTACCTCTCCGGAGATCCGGATGATCTTTTTGTCTGGGAAAAGGGGATGACACAGGCTGTACGAACAGAATTACCGGAGTATGAGGAGGATACGCCATGAGATATCTGACGATTGCTTTGGCCAAAGGGAGGATGGCGAAAAAGTCCATGGAGCTTTTTGAGGCCATTGGGATTCCCTGCGAGGAGATGAAGGAAGAGGGAACCAGAAAGTTGATTTTCGTCAATGAGGATCTTAAAGTGCGCTTTTTTCTGGCAAAGGCCAATGATGTACCTACTTATGTGGAATATGGAGCCGCTGATCTGGGAATTGTAGGGAAAGACACGCTTCTGGAGGAAGGAAGGCGGCTGTATGAGGTATTGGATCTGGGGATCGGCAGATGCCGTATGTGTGTCTGCGGGCCCAAGGAAGCCGCGGACAGGCTTCGACATCATGAGCTGATTCGGGTGGCCACCAAATATCCAAACATTGCGAAGGATTACTTTTATAATAAAAAGCATCAGACAGTGGAAATCATCAAGTTAAACGGTTCCATTGAGCTGGCTCCCATCGTGGGACTTTCGGAGGTCATCGTGGACATTGTAGAAACCGGCTCTACCCTTCGGGAAAACGGTCTGGATGTTCTGGAGGAAATTGTTCCTCTGTCAGCCAGGATGGTGGTCAATCAGGTGAGTATGAAAATTGAGCATGAGCGGATCAGCCGGATTTTGAATGCTATGCGGATGCTTTTGAAAGAGCAGGGAGGAAGGGCCATATGAAAATCAGAAAGCTTGGAGAGGATTCCAGACAGGCGCTTAAGGAGTTGCTTTCCAGAAGAAGTCCTTCTCAGTACGGGACTTATGCGGATACTGTGAATGAGATTGTGGAAAATGTAAAGAAAAACGGAGACGCCGCGCTCTTTGCCTATACGGAACAGTTTGACGGCTGCCAGGTGGACAGAGACCATGTACTGGTGACGGAGGAAGAGATTGCCGAAGCTTATGCAAAAGTGGATGGGGAGCTTCTTTCCGTGATTCAGAAAGCTCTGGTGAATATCCGGGCGTTTCATGAGAAGCAGCGCCGCTATAGTTGGTTCGACTCTTCAGAGGAAGGCATCTTTTTAGGACAGAAGGTGAGCCCCTTAAACAGGGTGGGCGTTTACGTACCAGGAGGAAAGGCGGTGTATCCTTCATCCGTATTGATGAATATCGTGCCGGCAAGAGTAGCCGGAGTGAAAGAAATTGTCATGACGACGCCTCCCGGAAAAGACGGCAGTTTAAATCCGGCCGTTTTGGTGGCGGCGAAAGAGGCTGGAGCAGACCGGATTTTTAAGGCGGGAGGAGCCCAGGCCGTTGCCGCGCTGGCTTTTGGGACGGAATCCATTCCAAAGGTAGATAAGATCGTCGGACCTGGAAACATTTTTGTGGCTCTGGCAAAGAAAGCGGTCTTTGGCTTTGTGAGCATCGATTCCATTGCAGGCCCCAGCGAGATTCTGGTACTGGCCGACGAGACGGCCAATCCTCGCTATGTGGCGGCGGATCTGCTTTCTCAGGCGGAGCACGACGAGATGGCGTCGGCCATTCTGGTAACGACTTCGGAGAAATTGGCCAGGGAGGTAAATAGGGAAATTGACGGATTCCTGAAAGAACTTTCCCGTCGGGAGATTATGGAGAAGTCTTTGGACACGTATGGGTGTATTCTTCTGGCAGAGAGTTTGGAGGAGGCCATTTCAGCGGCCAATGACATTGCGTCGGAGCATCTGGAAATCATGACGAAGGACGCTTTTACAGTCATGACAAGGATCCGGAATGCGGGGGCTATTTTTATTGGAGAGCATAGCTGTGAGCCTCTGGGGGATTATTTCGCAGGTCCCAACCATGTTTTACCCACCAATGGAACGGCGAAATTTTTCTCTCCTCTCGGAGTGGATGATTTCGTAAAAAAATCCAGTCTGATTTCCTATTCCAGAGAGGCGTTAGAACCAATCCATAAGGATATTATGCAGTTTGCGGCAAAAGAAGGGCTGACCGCTCACGAAAATGCCGTCAAGGTGCGGTTTGAATAAAGAGCGGATGAAAGAAAGATGAAATAAGAAATGAAATAAAGTACGAGTCATAAACGACAGCTATGAATAAGATGCAGATGGAATAAGACGTGACTGGAGTTATAGATATACAGGAGGATAGGAGGGTATCCGATGGCGAGGACGGCGGTTATCGAGCGGAAAACGAAAGAGACGGAGATTTTTCTTTCTCTCAGTCTGGATGGGACGGGGGAGAGCGAGGTGGATACGGGAATCGGATTTCTGGACCATATGCTGACGTTGTTTGCAAAGCATGGATTTTTTGACCTGAAAGTGAAGGTAAAAGGAGATCTGGAGGTAGATACTCATCATTCGATTGAAGACACGGGGATTGTGCTCGGTCAGGCCATTGCACAGGCCGTCGGGGACAAACAGGGGATTTGCCGCTATGGCTCTTGTATGCTTCCCATGGACGAGGTACTTCTGATCTGCGCCCTGGATCTTTCCGGCCGGCCGTATCTGGTCTATGACGCAGAGCTTAAAGTAGAACGAGTCGGCGCCCTGGAAACGGAGATGATTCGAGAATTTTTCTATGCAATTTCCTATTCAGCGGCCATGAACCTTCATATTAAGGAGTTGCACGGAGAAAACAGCCACCATGTGATTGAGGCCATGTTTAAAGCCTTTGGAAAAGCGCTTGACATGGCGACTGGGAAGGACGAACGGATTCAGGGGCTGCTTTCCACAAAAGGCTCCCTTTAAAACCGGAAGGGTTGCAGGCTATTCCAGGAGAAACGAAGCTGGACAGGAACAGATTTGACAGAAGAGATAGAAACGGCGAGGAAAGAATGATGACGGAGAAAAAGAGGCTTGGGGCTTTTTTGCCCCTTTCAGAACACGCGGAGGAAAGAGTTCGTCTGCTGGATAACGACGGGGCGGATCTTTTGATGACGGAGGATGTCTCGGAAAATGACAGAGAGCATGAGGAAAGCATCGGGCTTTTAAAGCGGTTGATCCGGACTTTGGATGCTCCGGTGATAGCCGGGGGCCGGGTAAAGCGAGTGGAAGATGTGAAGAAATACCTCTATGCAGGGGCGAAGCTGGTCTACCTGAAAGCTTCCCGGCCGGAAACAGAAGCGCTGTTAAAAGAGGTTTCAGACCGGTTTGGAAAAGAAAAGATTGCAGTCTGGCTGGACACGCCGGAAAGCGTTGCCTGTGTGGAAGCGTATGCGGCCATGGGAGCTGGATGTTTCTTTCTCTCTGAAAAGAATTGTCCGAAAGAGGGGCTTCCTTATCCGGGATACCTGTTTTTTGAGGATGGGGCGAAAGATAAAATTGCGCCCCTCTTATCCATTCCCGGCATCGCCGGGGTGATTTTTACAAAAGAGGCCGGGGAGACAGTTTCTTTTATGGAGGTCAAGGCAGAGCTTTCCGGGGCCGGGTATGGGATGGATGTGTTCCAGTCTCCAGTTTCCTGGGCAGAGCTTAAGAAGGGGGCGGACGGCCTTGTTCCAGTCATTGTTCAGGATTACCGGACGAACGAGGTACTTATGATGGCCTATATGAATGAGCAGGCCTTTCTGGATACTCTACGGACCGGGAAGATGTGCTATTTCAGCAGAAGCAGAAAGAGCCAGTGGTTAAAAGGGGAGACTTCCGGCCATTTTCAGTATGTGAAGTCCCTGCATCTGGACTGTGACAGCGATACGCTTCTGGCAAAGGTCTTTCAGGTGGGAGCAGCTTGCCATACCGGTTCCCGCTCCTGCTTTTTTCAGACGCTGGTGAAGAAGGAATACGACGAAACCAATCCGCTTCTGGTATTTGAGAAGGTCTATGATGTCATCGCAGATCGGAAGCTCCATCCTAAGGAGGGGTCTTATACCAATTATCTTTTTGATAAGGGAATCGACAAGATTTTAAAGAAAATAGGAGAGGAGGCCGCAGAGATGATCATTGCGGCGAAAAATCCTGATCCGGAGGAGATCATTTATGAGCTTTCTGATTTTCTCTATCATGCCATGGTATTGATGGCTCAGAAAGGGATTACCTGGGAAGAAGTTACCAGGGAGTTAGCGAATCGGTAAAAAAGAAAGATAAGCCTTCATAGCTAATGCATCCCCCGAAAATCAATGTGGACGACCACAGAGGGAAACGGCGCCCGGCGGTATTTAAAAAGCTTGAATCTGCCCCCAAAATGAAGTAGAATAGAAGGCATAGGACGAGAGAAAATCGAAATGATTTTCTGTAGAGTAAAGGGGGGCTGCTTATGGCATGGCAGGATCAATGTTTGCGTTCTCTGACGGATGCAAGGCTGTTTTTGTCGACGGCGCATATGGAACGGTTTAAGGAAACGTGGAAGGTATTGAAGAAACAGCCTTTCTGTACGAAGGGAATTTGTAAGTGCCTGTTTCTTTCTGCCTGGGATCAGGAGCATTACCAGTTTTTGAAGGATACGGTTGAGGAAATGATGGAAAGGAAGGATACAGATACTTCCTATATGCTGGAAAAGGGCCGGGTAGTACTGGGAAACGTAGCCTTAAGTGAACGGGAGCTTTTCAAGCTTTCCATTGAATTTCTGGAAAAAGAAGGGGAAACCCCGGACGAGCGGTGCCTGCTCAGGCTGGCTCATCACTGGGTGCCGATTACGGATAATACCCTGGAGATGGGACGGCTTTTGGATTCTATGGAAACTGGAGCATGAGTTCAGAATGAATAAAACAAAGATACAGGCAGGAGAATCAGGTTTCTCCTGCCTTTGTCTATGTCTTGCCCCTCAAACACACACATGATATTGTCAATATTGGTTGATACTTTTTTTATAAGGATACCGTCGCTTGACAAGGACCTATACGCCCTGAGCGCCGGATAGGAATGGACGGCGTTATCAGGTGTCCGTTCGCATAAGGATGCTTTCATGTTTGTATCCATTGCCAGTCCCAGGACTGCGGTATCAAAGCAGTCAAATATGGCGGATACATACAACTTTCCGTCTTTTGCCTTGATTTCAATTATGTCTGTCACACATTTTTTTAATGGCTCTGCGAATGTGAAATCCCGCTTCAGCAGATCGTCGGATTTGCCGCGCCTCATGGTCAGCTTTCGTAATTCCGTTTGATCTGCGTTTCGGGCGATGGCTGAGTCCGATTTTCTCCATGACGCGGGAAAACGTTCTCTCGCCGGGAATATGGATGTTTTCGGGCTGTTTCAGTAGAAGCGTCTGATACATGCGAATCCGCCCATAGGTGTCGTTGTATTTCGCCCTCTGATGCAATTGCCCGCATGACATCGGTTAAATCCTGATATTTTCAAGGATGATTTTTGTCTGCCAGATATTTATAAAATCCCTGTCGCGTGACTTTCCTTAACTTGCTTACGTAGCATTGTCAACTCCTGAGTAAGACTCATGGCGGTTTCTGGTGTGTGGGCCTGAACCGATATCCAGTATTCCCTCCCTGGCAGTCTTTGTCCATGCGTACATAGTGTTTTCAGGGATGACAAGCTCGGCTGCTGCTTTTGCGCCGCCCAGCTTTTTCGCTAATTTTACGGCCTGGATTTTATGTTCCATGTCGTATTTCCGTGGTTTTTTTGCCATTTTAATTGCCTCCTTAATCCTCTTTGATTATACATCAAATCCTTGAACATAGGGTGTCAACTAAAATGATACAACATCAAAAAATAAGGATAGCTGTATAAAGAGAGCAAAACAATGTTCTAAAAAGGTATATTTAATCTTGACATTCAATACTACTTTGTTATAATAGGAATTGCTCGGAGGGTAAATCATTCATATAAGAAATGATGAGCTGGACAAGGCGACAGATTGAAATATCTGTTTCTTGTCCAGCTCTTTTTTTGGAAAAGGAGGGGAAGCAATATGAATTTATTACATGGAGAAATCCGACCACTCTATTTTAAGTATTTGGCTGCTGCATTTGGAAGTGCGTTAATCACTTCCGTTTATTCTATCGTAGATATGGCTATGGTAGGGCAATATCATGGTCCAGACGGAACAGCAGCGCTTGCGGTTGTAGCACCTATTTGGAATATCATATATAGTTTAGGTCTGCTTATGGGGATTGGTGGTTCTGTTATTTTTAGTACATTAAAGGGAAAGGCAGATAAAAAAACTGAAAATGAGAATGAATATTTTTCAGTTGCTGTAATAGGTGCAATTATCTTATCTATCATTACATGGATCGTCATTGTATTTTTTGATAGAGAATTACTGATATTTTTCGGTGCGGAAGAAACGTTATTATCTCTGGCTGAAACTTATATTATT
>JAAWAV010000016.1 GCA_022792335.1 Lachnospiraceae bacterium | reverse complement strand
GTTTTTGCCTCCTCCAGCACATGTTCGATATGAAATCCTTTCGGCGGTCCCACTTCCGCAGTAACTACAAATTCACCACGTTCAAATGCTTCAGTAATTTTCATGAGCCATTACTCCTAATCATTATAATTTTTAACAGTTTCCTTGTTTCCCTATTTGGATACTTCGTCATCTGTCGCGAAGTTGCGTACCTGTGTCGGGCATTTCAGTACATCCAGACGTCCTACCTGTGCAAGCCGTCTATAAATGCGTTCCCAACCGCATTCCATTTCGCCATCCACTTCACATTTGCCGTTTTTGGAACCGCCGCACTGTCCGTTGACCAGACTCTTGGAACAGGCTGTAATGGGACAGATTCCGCCGGTCAAGTTCAGGTAACACTCTCCACACTGGTCGCAGTTATATTCTAACGGAGTGACCCCCTGAAAGCCCGGAAGCGGATATGTATCGCAAGCAGCATACACCTTCTTGTCCTCCAGATATCCAGCGATCGTCTGTACGCCGACGCCGCAGGAGAATACAAGTACTGCTTCAGCCGCCTCGATCTCGCTCTTATGCTTTTCCAGGCGCAGCTTCATGTTTTCCGGATTACAAATATAATCCGTGGTAATGCTCCCTGTCACATTCCCGGAAGCTGCCAGTTCTTTTTCAAAGGCCTTGGCCTCTTCTTCCGGAAAATGAACCTCTTTGCAGCCCTGACAGTTGATGATAAAAACCTTTTTTCCGGCTGCCAGTGATACGATGGTTTCCTTTGCCTTTAACTGGGTAATTAACATATCACTTCATCCCCCTTACTGCATTTTTTCCGGCTTTTATCTTGCTCACCAACGGGATCTTAGAGGAGCAGATATACTCACAACATCTACATTCGATACAGTCCATGACGCTTCTGTCTTTCATGCCCTGCCAGTTTTCCTCATCCGCATATTTTGCAAAATATAACGGAGACAGCTCCATCGGACATACATCCATACAGCGTCCGCATTTGATACAGGGCTGCTCTACCGTATGGTCAGTATCAATGGCAATGATTCCATTGGAGCCCTTCATGATCGGCACATCCACGTCAGAAAGGACAAATCCCATCATAGGCCCGCCTGCCTTGATCGTCACATCCTCTCCTGTCACGCCGCCGCAGTAATCAATCAGCTCTTTTGTACTGGTACCGATTTTTACAATATAATTGCCAGGTTTTTTCAGATATTCTCCTGTCACAGTCACCACGCGCTCCACCAGGGGCATTCCCTTTTGAATCGCGTCAGAGATAGCCTTCGTCGTGCTGATATTGCTCACCACGCAGCCCACGTCTGCCGGCAGACCGCCACTGGGAACCTGTCTTTTCACGACCCGCTTGATTAACATCTTCTCAGCGCCCTGGGGATACTTGGTCTTAGCCACAACCACTTCCATCCCGTCAATGCCTTCCACCTTTTTCTGCATCAGCTCAATGGCATCCGGCTTATTATCCTCAATGACGATAATTCCTTTTTCAGCGCCTACTGTTTTCATGATAGCTCTCAGACCAAAGATTACGTCGTCCGCAAATTCCAGCAATACTCTGTGGTCTGCAGTCAGGAGCGGCTCACATTCACAGCCGTTTAATAAAATCGTATCCACCGGCTTGGGCGGTTTTAATTTCACGGACGTCGGGAAACCGGCGCCGCCCATGCCTACAATTCCGGCCTCACGGACAATATCAACAATTTCATCCGGAGTAAGGCTGTCCAGATCTTTATTCGGTTTTACAGATTCGTGCAGAGTATTTTTCCCATCCGATTTAATAACAACAGACAAACATTCTCCCCTGGTCGCATGTCCATGGTTTTCAATGGCAGTAACAGTTCCACTGACGCTGGAATGGACCGGGGCGCTGATAAATCCTGCCGCCTCGCCAATCACCTGGCCGACTTTTACAGTGTCGCCCACCTGCACCACGGGATTCGCCGGAGCGCCGGCATGCATGGAGAGCGGAATAACCACTGTCTCCGGATCCGGGAACTTCTGAAGTGCCATATGCTCCGTAAATTCTTTGCGCTCGGAGGGATGAATCCCACCGTAATAACCATCGAGCCTGTTTTCGCGGATCGCTTTTACATAGTCATTTACAAACTTGAAATCGACCTTGGAATAGTCTCTAAACTGTACAGGCTGTCCCTGGAACTCCAAAAGACGACCCTGTTTTTCCAATCTCTGATAAATCTTTTCCCAGGCGCAGTCTTTACCTGGATCCACTTCGCACTTTCCATCTTTTGCGCCGCCGCATTGTCCGTTGACTAGGCTCTTGGAGCAGTCAACAATGGGACAGATACCGCCGGTTACGTTCAGATAGCACTGGGCGCACGCATCGCAGCGCCGCTCCGTCAACGCCATACCATGACGTCCCCTGTAATTGAGGGAATCGCTGGACGCATAGACAGGTTTTCCAGTCAGGTCTGCAACAGTCTGAATCCCCAGGCCGCAGGAAATCACAAACACATGTTCTGCGCCTTCCGGAATCATATCCTCCAGTTTCTTCTCTGTCTGGATCTTGTTGCACAAAAAATCAACTTTTGCGCTGCCAACAACCGTCTTTCCCTGTTCGGCGACGATTTTCTCAAACTCGCCGAGATCCGGTTCGTCAACGGTCTCAAATTCCTTAAAACATTTGTTGCAGGCAACGATGAACAGATTGTCTTTATCCGCCAATAATGACACCAGTTCGTCGTTCCCTTTTAGCTTATACTTGGTATAATTCTCCAATTGCCCACCTTCCTTTTCCTATTGATTCACAAACCTTATGCTGCTCTGCTTTTGTCATTTTTCAACCCCTGCACTTTGGAGAAAAATAAGCATAGGCAAACGGCCTGGTTTTGTAATTATTACGGATTCAAGTATAGCACATATCATCTAGTTTATCTAGTTTAAACCTATGCTTTTCTGAAAAAAATATATACTATGCACAAAAACAGGAATGGCTTCCATACTATTCCAGATTCAACCTGTATTTCATCAAAAGCAGGGAACCTGCAAGGCTTCCGGCAGCCACAAGGCTACGAAAAAGGATGGTTACAGATTTGGTAATACCATAATAGAAAACCGTCCCCTCATACCCTTCCAGCAGTCGCATAAAAATCACACTTCCAAGCATTGTAATCATGCCGAGCGCCAGATAAATAGCCAGATACATTCCAATCGCTCCCAGTATCCGATGTTTTGTCGCCAACTGGCCAATACAGATAGAAAGATAGATAACTGCCACAATCTGTACCGTTGTCATAAATCCCTCTATAATATAAAGGCTGAAAATCAAAAGATGATCCATACGCAGTGCATCCAGGGCGCTCCGGAAAAGCAGTATAAACGGATCCCCCAGAAAGTCTGTTCCGACTGTCACTACCATAGCCGATACCAAAAGAACCAAATAACTCAGAAGCAGATAGCTGACACCACTTATCATTTTAGAGGCAAGGTGGCTTCCTTTCGATACCGGAAGAGTGAAAGAAAGATAGCCCTCCGGTCCCATCAAATTTTTATAAAAACGCATGGCTATCAAAAGAAAAGTCAACACCACCACCGCTCCGCAGGCCAGAAGGTACGTGACAACGGCTCCCCCCACTGCCATTACAGATAGCACATGGCTATCCGCAAAAGCAAAATATCGGGCATCCGCCATGACAATCGACAATCTGGCCACCACCGCAATCCCCATCAATACGCCATATATCAGAAGAAAATAGAATCCATTTGCCCTGTAATCATACTTTAACAGCTTTCCTAACATCTGAATACCTCCCGAAACGCCTCGTCAACGGAACAGCCCCTCTCCTTTCGGAGCCTTTCAGCCGGTTCTACCAACAAAATATTTCCATCTTTCAGAAAAATCACATCATCCAGAATCGACTCCACATCTGCAATCAGATGGGTAGACAAAAGAATGGTCGATTCCGGATTGTAATTGGAAACAATGGTACTCAGAATATAGTCTCTGGCCGCCGGATCTACCCCGCCAATGGGCTCATCCAGCACATACAGCTCCGCATTTCTGCTCATCACCATAATGAGCTGCACTTTCTCTTTTGTGCCTTTAGACATGGTTTTTAGACTGTCACCCGGGTTGATATTCAGACGATGAAGCATTTCATAGGCGCGCCCCGCGTCAAAATCCTCATAAAAATCTCCAAAATAGGAAATCATCTGATGGACCTTCATAGAGCGTCCAAAATAAGTCACTTCCGGAAGATAAGAAATCATCTGTTTTGTCTCCACTCCCACCGGATAACCGCCCACATAAAGTTCTCCGTTATCCGGTGAAAGAAGCCCGTTGACCAGTTTAATAAACGTCGTTTTCCCGCTGCCGTTTGGTCCCAAAAGGCCGACAATCCGTCCCTTTCCAAGGGACAGACTGATTCCCTTTAGGGCCTTTGTCCGTCCCCCGTTGTATGATTTTTCCAGATTTCTGCATTCCAGAATGGAATTCATGCCGTATTCTTCCTTTCCTTATCTTTCCACATAAGCCCTGTACGTACTGCCGGGTGCTGCCTGCCCTTTTTTCACCAGACGGATTTCAATTCCCTCCAGACGTTTCCCATAACCAGCCGTTCCTGCATTTCCTCCGTTTTTGGCCCAGTCCAGCCAGCCATAGCTTTGTGCATGGACACGGTAATAGATATCATATTGACGTTCCAGCTCACCTGTCAGCCTTATCCGGATTGCCTCCAACCGTTTAGACTGACCGCTGGTTCCGCTCATCTGACCATTTCCTTTCCAGCTACTTTCCCAGCCGTAGCTCTGAATATGAGTACAGTACTCAATCCCGCCAGAAAGTCCCATATTATCTACCTTGATCTCAATTCCTTCCAGACGTTTGGACTGACCGCTGGTTCCGCTCATACTCCCATTGGATCTCCAGTCCTGCCATCCAAAACTTTGAACATGGGTGCGGTAATTCACGCCTGCATCCGCCCCGTTTTGACGAAACGCATTTATCGCATCTCCAGGTGCGGCTCCGCCTTTCTTCACCAGACGGATCTCAATTCCTTCCAACCGCTTTCCATAGCCGGCTGTTCCTGCGCTGGCTCCATTTTTGGCCCATCCCAGCCAGCCATAACTTTGCGCATGGACACGGTAATAGATATCATAATTCTCCGCCATTTTTCCGGTCAGTCGAATCTGAATTGCTTCCAGTCGTTTCGACTGGCCGCTAGTTCCGCTCATCTGACCGCCCTGTTTCCATCCCTGCCAGCCATAAGACTGAATATGGGTTTTGTACTCAATCCCGCCGCTCACCGGCTGATTGACCAGTTCAATGATAATACTTTCCAGTCGTTTCGACTGGCCGCTGGTTCCGCTCATCTGACCATTCTGCTTCCACTCCTGCCAGCCATGGGACTGAATATGGGTGCAGTACCGGATACTGGCATCCGGAAGAGACGGTTTCGTCGGATTTGTCGGGTTGGTTGGTTTTGTCGGATTGGTTGGCTTCGTCGAAGTTGTCGGGCTTGTTGGCTTCGTCGGGCTTGTTGGCTTTGTCGGATTTGTCGGGTTCGTTGGCTTCGTCGGAGTTGTCGGATTCGTCGGGTTCGTTGGCTTCGTCGGAGTTGTCGGATTCGTCGGGTTCGTTGGCTTCGTCGGAGTTGTCGGATTCGTTGGAGTTGTCGGGTTCGTCGCCGGCTCCTGAACCGTATAAGTAAACGTTCCGCTGATTCCCTTATAAGTGATTGTAGCCGTCCTGGTTCCTACCGTTTTTGTGTCAAACCCTTCCAGGCGGTAATCCTTTCCGCTCAATTTCTCCATCTTCGTTCCGCTCACATAGACTGCTGTCACAGCCAGGCCGGAAACATTAACCGCTTCTCCTTTTTGATAAGTTGTTTTCGTCGGAGGAACAATGCTCAGTGCATGGGGCGTGTCTGCGGCTGCTCCGGTTTTTACGGTCAGTAAATCATTTTGATAGGAAACAGATACCGGAACACTCCAGCTTTCTTTTTTTGACAACTGATAGGCCGCCAGGTTATAAAAAATATTTTTGTACCCGTCCGGCGACGAATCCTTCACCGGAATTGTAAATTCCGTTATATTTTTGTCGATATTCTCCTGAATAACGGAAACAAAAGGATCCGACCATTTTTTTATTCTCTGGGTCCTGATAAGATAATGATTTTCCAAGGACGTCGACTCGTATCCGGGCACTGCCGTTTTATGATCCGGATGGGCAAGACCTATGATATAGTCTGTCAGCCCGAAATACATGTGATTCAGATCTTCATCCTTGTTATTGTCTCCCTTGTCATCCCAGGTGGTATCCACCTGATACCAGTCTCCATCCAGTTTGACAGCCGTCCAGACATGGCCGTTTCCGGTGATCCTTCCAGTTTCAATCCCTACGGCTTTTAAAAGCATCACATAAGCCCTGTGATAAGATTCGCAGGTCCCTACCTTTCTGGCAAGCACTCCTTCCGCCGAACAATAAGTATAATCATAATCATATTCCGCATGCTCGATGATCCAGTCGTGCAGCCAGAGCGCCCGGTCGTACTCATCGCTATATTTGGTTGTACATTCTGTCGCGAGCTTCTGCACAATCTCGTCCACAGACGGATAGTTGGGATCTGTGATTTTGATCTTATACTCGCTTGGCGTAGCCACATAGTCAAAAGTCTTCATATCCATCGCGTTGAAACGAATCAGATATTCTCCGGACGCATGAAAGGTAAATGTAAAGGTATTATCCGGCTTATAAGCGCTGTTATTCCCGTAACTGACGTCATATACAGACACCAGCTCCGACCCATTTAACGTGGAGAGGCTGTGAATCCTGTACTGATAATTTCCTGAGCCTCCACTGGCTTGCATGGTAAAAGTCACCGGCTTCCCGCATCGAATGTCATCCGGATAATTCACAGTAAGCTTCAATCCCTTTTTTGACTCCCCAAAAATGGAACCTCTGCTCCCAGCAGCGCCATATAAAGAAATCTCTTCTGACATTGTCTCAGAGCTTTCCGAGTTTTGCATCGTTTCCGTTGTATTCGGGACCGTTTCATTCTCTTTTCCTGCAGTCTCCGATTCCAGTCTTGTTTCCGCATGTTCCTTCTGATCTAAAGTTATTTCTGTGTCTGATTCCACAGGAAGCAATATTTCTGACTCCAAGCTAGAGGACTCTTCAATTTCCACTTCCGCCCCTGTTGGATCTGCTGCTTCCATTCCGGATTCTGCCTCATTTACTGCCTCTGTCTCTCCATAGGCCGGCAGCGCCCCTGCCAGAAGGCCGGAAGCTCCGATTGCAAACGCCATTACAAGGCAAATCACAGGTTTCCAGATTTTTTTCATTCTTATTCTCCCCTGATTTCTTTGTTTTGTTTCATACCGATTTAAGACAACTGACTTTCTTTTACAAAGCCAGGGCCCCCTCGGTCCGTCTTAAAAGTTCCAAATCTATCTTTTCCCGGAGACGTCGGTATTTTTCCGATTCCAGAGCGGGATCTTCCGAAAGGACCGCATCAGCCACTTCTGAAGCTTCCTTTAAAATATCTGAATCTGTAAATACGTCCCCGATAGAAAATTCCATCAGACCACTCTGGCGAATACCAAACATGTCGCCGGGCCCTCGAAGCTTTAAATCCTCAGAAGCGATATAAAATCCGTCGTTGGATTGGTTCAGGATCTCCAACCGTTTGTTTTTTTCCTCATCCCCGGAGGTATTGACAAAGATACAATAAGACTGGTATATTCCTCTTCCAACCCGGCCTCGAAGCTGGTGCAGTCCCGCCAGACCGAATCGCTCTGCATTTTCAATCATCATCACTGTGGCATTTGGCACATTGACCCCCACCTCTATCACTGTGGTCGATACCAGAACCTGGATTTCACCTGCGGCAAAGGCCGCCATCCGGCTTTCTTTTTCAGCAGCGCCCATCCGGCCGTGAAGATATTCCACCCGCACAGACGGCAGAAGCGTCTGACGCAAAGTATCCGCATAGTCGACGACATTTTCCCCCTCAGAAAGCTCACTTTCTTCCACCAGAGGGCAGATGACATAAGCCTGCCTGCCCGCCGCCACCTCCCGCCCAATGAATTTCCAGGCGTTTGGCCGAAAAGAAGTGTCAACCACACAGTTTTTAATGGGCAGCCGTCTGGCCGGGAGCTCATCCATCACGGAAATGTCCAGATCTCCATACAGAATAATGGCAAGTGTCCGCGGAATCGGAGTCGCGCTCATGACCAATACGTGAGGAGCGCCGCCCTTTTGAGAAAACAGCTCCCTCTGACGCACTCCGAACCGATGCTGTTCATCCGTAACCACCAGCCCCAGATTGTGATAAACCACCTTTTTCTGAATCAAAGCGTGGGTGCCGATGATTAGATCCGCTTCATGGGATGCTATCTGCTCATAAACCTCCCGCTTTTCCCTCGCCGTCATGGAGCCGGCAAGAAAAACCACGCGGCAAAAAATCCCATGTTCCGAAAACAACTTTGTAACAAACTCAAAATGTTGCCTTGCCAATACCTCCGTCGGCGCCATCATCGCGCCCTGATAACCGCTTTCCACTACGGAAAGAAGGGCCAAAATCGCAACTATGGTTTTTCCAGATCCCACATCTCCCTGAACCAGGCGGCTCATGACCCCCTTTTTCCCCATATCCTGCAAAATATCCTGCAGCGTCTCCTTCTGAGCCCCTGTCAGTTTATAGGGTAATTCTTTAAGAAGCCTTTCTGCCTCTTTTCCAGGCTTTACCGGACACCGGTTTTCCCTCCTTTCTTCTACTCCGCGAAGAAGGCGCAGGGAAAGAATAAATAGGAAAAAATCGTCAAATACCAATCGTCTCCTGGCGGACAAAAGTTCCTTTTCCCCTTTTGGGAAATGAATAGCCCGAAGCGCGGACCTGTATTCTACCAAGCGTTCCTTTTCCAAAATCCATTCAGGAAGGTAATCTTTTGGGATCGGGATTTCTTCCAGGGCCTTTGCCACGGCCCTGCTTACTGTTTTATTCCCAAGTCCCGCCGTCAGATTATAAATCGGCTGTCTGGTATGTAGAAGTTTTTCATATTCGTCAAAGCTAAGAACCGCCGGCTGTTCCATCACAAGACTTCCGGCATTTTTCACCACCCTTCCCCGAAAAATATACCGCCCTCCCGGTTTTAAGGAATTAGCCAGATAGGGCATATTAAACCAGGTAGCTTTTAAGGTTCCACTCTCATCTGAAAGGACGGCCGTCACCACTTTTACTCTGGACGTAAACTTTACTTCCGGACGTTTCTTTATCGTAGCCGCCACTGCGTAAACACCAGGCTTTTGGATTTCCTTCGTATTCACCGTTTCCTCATACCGGTCATAATCCCTGGGATAGGCATGCAACAGATCCTCCACCGTTCGGATCTTCAATTTTTCCAGTAACGCCGCTGTTTTCTCTCCGACACCCTTGATAACTGTAACTGAATCTGAACTCTTCACCTGCCGCTCCCGCCTTTTCCAGAACTGTGTCTGCCCTGGTTTCCCATATGGTCCAAAAAGGGGGCTGTAGTTTCGCAGTCCCCTCCGTCTCTTTCACCAAGTCCATCTACCGTCTGGACCATTCAAACTTTTATAGCCTCTCACTCCACAGAAATAATATAATAATAAATAGGCTGTCCGCCAAAATGGAGTTCCATATCCACATCCGGATGGGCCGCCTGCGCCTTCTCCAAAAAGGCTTCTGCCGTCTGCTCATCCATGTCGCTTCCATAATAAATGCTGACCAGCGCCGAATCCTCGTCCACCATAGCGTCAAGAAGCTGCAAAGAAGTACTCTCCACTTCCTTTCCCTCCGCCAAAATGGACTTATCTCCGATTCCCATAATATCTCCCTGCTTGATTTCAAACCCATCCAGGGACGTATTCCGGACTGCATAAGTCACCTGCCCGGTTTTTACATTGGCCATCTCTTCCATCATAGCCGCCTTGTTTTCCTCCGGCGAAAGTTCCGGGATAAAATTGATGATGGCTGTAATCCCCTGAGGAACTGTTTTGGATGGAATCACTACAATTTCCTTGTCCTCTGTCAGATGCATCGCCTGTTCTGCCGCCAGGATAATATTTTTATTATTCGGGAAAATATAAATGGTATCTGCATTTACCTGGTCAATGGCTGTCAGCATATCCTCCGTACTGGGATTCATTGTCTGGCCGCCTTCGATAAGATAATCCACGTTCAGACCCTTAAAAATCTCGTTGAGTCCCTCGCCGATGGAAACAGCGATAAAACCTACCGGTTTTCTGGGAGCTTTCGCCGTCTTTTTCTTTTCTTCCGCTTCAGCTTTCTGTTTCGCCGCCAGTTTTGCCGCGTCTTTGATAAGCTTTTCCTGATGCTCCTCCCTCATGTTGTCAATCTTTATTCTGGAAAGGGAACCGTACCCAAGAGCCCTCTGGATGGCCAGACCGGGATCGTTGGTATGTACGTGTACCTTTACCAGATCGTCGTCAGAGACCAGAACAATGGAATCGCCAATGGACTCTAAGAACGCCTTAAAATCCGCTTCCGTTTCTTCCTTATATTCTTTTTCCAGATTGATGATAAATTCCGTACAGTAGCCGAAGGTAATTTCAAAATCATCGGCCTCCGCCGCTACGCTACCGGCCGACATGGAAGGCGTACCAGCCTCCAGGGAGATCTCTTTTCCCAGATAACCGTCCAGAGCTCCCTTCATCACCTGCATCAGTCCCTGGCCGCCCGAATCCACGACTCCCGCCTGCTTAAGCACTGGCAAAAGTTCCGGAGTTTTGGCAAGAACCTCATCGCCGTATTCGATGATCATACGGAGGAATGCTTCCATATCCTCTGTCTCTTCAGCCAGCTCCGCCGCCTTATCCGCCATGCCTTTCGCCACAGTAAGAATCGTACCCTCTTTGGGCTTCATAACTGCTTTGTAGGCCGTCTCCGTCGCCCTCTGAAAAGCTCTCGCCAGCACCTTTGTATCGATCGTTTCCACTGTTTTGATTTCCTTGGTCAGGCCACGGAAAAGCTGAGACAGGATTACGCCGGAATTTCCCCTTGCCCCACGCAAAGATCCGGTAGAAATCGCCTTAGCCAGAGACTCCATGGTGGGATCGCCAAGCGCCTGTACCTCTCTTGCCGCAGACATGATTGTCAGAGTCATGTTGGTACCTGTATCCCCGTCGGGTACGGGAAACACATTCAGTTCATTGATCCATTCCTTCTTGCTCTCCAGCCCCTGGGCTCCTGCCAGAAACATGGTCTTTAAAAGAGCCGCATCAATTACATTTACTGCCACGACAGCGTTCCTCCTTGATTAACAGTCTATCACTCGGACACCCTCGACGAAGATATTCACCTTCTCCACCTCGATACCCGTAAATTTTTCAACCTTGTATTTCACATTTTCTATGAGATTGTCCGCCACGGCCGAGATCGACACACCGTAAGATACGATCACATGAAAGTTCAAATGAAGTTTATTCTCCCTCGTCTCCACGTTGATGCCATGGGTCAGACTATCTCTCCTAAGGAGTTTTACCAGACCATCCTTCATACTGACTGCCGCCATGCCGACGATGCCGAAACATTCTACCGCCACAGTGCCCGCATATTTCGCAATGACGTCCGTATCAATCAAGATTTCGCCCATCATATTATTAATCCGACATTTCATAAGCTGACCTCCCTTTTACCGGCGCAGTACCACACTACACCTATCTTAGAGTATTATACCCTGTTTCTGACAAAAAAGGAACAGAAATTTTTTGAAATTTCCGCCGAAATTTGCTTGCATTTTCTGCCAATATCTGATATTATGTTTAATGTTATGGGTCTGGCATGGACGTTAGCCAGCCAAATCTGTATAAGGAGGTGCTATCATGGCCAAATGTGCAATCTGTGAGAAAGGCGCTCACTTCGGAAAGAAAGTCAGCCATTCCAATAGAAAATCTAACAAGATGTGGAGTTCCAATGTGAAGTCCGTCAGAGTTAAAGTGAACGGCGGCACAAGAAAAATGTATGTATGTACATCTTGTCTGAAGTCCGGTCTGGTAGAACGGGCTTAGTCAAAAGGAAAATAAGAAACAGAAAAGACGATCCGTGGAGGGTTGTCTTTTTTATTTAATTAAAACTGCAAAACAGGATTTTTTTATCTTAATAGAAAACTCCATCCACACAGATCTATACAATCGAGCAGGGAAGATTTATCTTCCCCCACTCGCCGCGCGGCCCGTGCACCACTTCAGTGGTATGTTTCCTCTGCACGAGCCTGTGCATAAAAAGGAAATCCTGCAAAGCAGGATTTCCTGTCTCTAGCTGGTTATGCCGGCATCTGATTTCTTTCCCGACCTCTTTCTCTATGCATCCTATCGATGCGACTGACGCTAACAGCCGCAGAACAGATAATACCCTCCCGCGATGGAGGCTGCCATCAGACAGATGGTAAAAAAATTGTTCGGCAGTATCAGATACAGCGCCATGCCAATTCCCATCCAGAACAGGCAAAGTCCTATGAGCCGCTTCATCTTTTCCTCCTGCAATTTTCTATATTCATAGTCTATGCAGGGTCTGCCGTGAGGATTCCTTTCCTATTTCACAGAATCAAAGATATCCTCTGGAATATCCACCTCTTTTTCCTTCTTATCTGACTTGGAAAACTTGCTGATGATATCAGGTACCATATCTAAGAGCTTGGAAATGCTGTCCTGCCCCTTTACCGTCACCAGTTTGGAATGCCCGTTCTGAATAACCAATACGGCGCTTGGCGTAATCTTCCCCGTCATTCCACCGCCGCTGTTATTCTTATTCTCCCCTGAAAAGGCCCCTGCCCCTAAGCCGAAGGAGACATCCACCAACGGAAGAATAATGGTCCCGTCCAGATGAATGGCGTCACCTACCACCGTCTTTGTGGTAATAAAGCCGTCCATTCCTTTGAAAAGATTCTCTACCGTATTTTCAAACGTATTTTTTTCTTTCTCTGAAGCCATCTGTTCTCCTCCTTGCTTATTAATCGAAATCATGTTCTGTTTCGCTGTTCTCTCAGTCCCCGCCCCCGCGCCAGCAGTCCGCGGAACTTCTTATTGAACCATACTCTTATGACTATTATGAGCAAAGAAAATGCTCTTATTCTGCCTTTCAGGAAAATACCTCCCTTCAGATACTTCTTATTTTCAAAAATAGGAGTCACCAAAAGGCGGTTTCCAATCAGGGGATACCCCATTCCAAGCACCATCAGTACCCGCCCCGTAGCCGCCGGATCCTCCAGGCCAAATACGATCTGTCCAGAAAGTTTTTGAGGAAAGATATGCCGAAGAAGTTTCCCCGCCTCCCCTTTTACATATCGAAATGCTTCTCGATTCTCTTCTGCCTTAAGAAAATCTCGAACATTTCCAAGTATTTCAAAAATCTCTTTTATTTTATCACAGATTTTTTCAAAGGTACAGCGAAGATTATGAAAGAAGTTTGAAAAAAACGCCCCTATCTGACGAAACAGCTCAGAAATCTTCCGGAAAAACCGCCGAATCTTTTCAAACAGAGAAACTTGTTTCTTCTCAAGCTCCTCCGGCGCCTCCTTAGCCGGCGCTGTTTCTATCCTTTCCTCTTCTATCCTCTGTACCGGTTCTTCTTCTAGAAAAGAAGCTGTCTGGCTTTCCTCTGAAACTGCCTGCACCTTCTTTTTTTCTTTTTTTGTGTTCCGTTTCCGATTTTTTTTCTCTTTGCGTTCCTTCCCCTGCCGGATAAGGGGGACCCCAAACAGCCGGATTTTTATCCCCATTCCATTTCCATCTGCTCTTATGCGCAGACAGAAAAACCGAAGCAGCCAGGAAACCCTGGCCTTTACCAGAAATTCCGGAGAGTCCTCCGCTTCTTTCTCATATTCTCCTGAAGCAGCAAGCTCATAGCGCACAGGTACAAACAAAATCAAAAAAAGGACGACAAGCAAAAGCCCCAGGAGAATCAGAAGAACCATCCCTGTCACTTTTAAAATGCCCCATATAATAGAAAGCATCGCATCACGTCCTTACTTTGTTATCCTTGCAGACGACAGATTCCACTCTCTGTACAACCTTCCATCTGAAAACTCCGGGCTTTCCAGGAAATCATCTCCCAGATAGGCGGCCATATCCGTAGTCCCGGTAGCCTTGTAAGCCTCCATAACAAGTTTCCCGGCCAGTTCCATCGCCTCCCTCTTTGTCCAGGCAACTCCCACCACATAAACAGGGAGCTTCTGATAATGTGTCTGGGAAAGCACCGGCTGCGGAAGGATATCCAGCACATTGGCCCTGTTGGAAGGCAAAGCCAGCAAATAGAGCCTCGGATGCATGCCTCCTTCCAGTTTTTTCCCTATATTCTTTTTCCTTCGGGCTTCCTCGCCCAGATACAGACTTCTGTACCATCGGATATTTTTATTCATCTCTGATATTGTTCCACAATACAGCGGCGCAGAAGATCCAGCGCCTGCACCACCGCCTGTTCACGGATTTTCATACGATTTCCCGTAAAGTGAAATTCTTCTACGGAAACCTTGTCATTCAGATAACAGGAAATATAAGTCAGTCCCTTCGGCTCCTCTTTGGAATCCTCCGGTCCGGCAAAACCCGTCACCGCTACGCACGCCTTTACTCCTGCGGCCTTGGCGCCGCCCTTCGCCATCTCTTTAGCAGTTTCCTCACTGACAGCCCCATACCTCTTAAGCGTTTCTTTTTTTACTCCCAGCGCTTTCCGCTTCGCCTGATTGGAATAGGTGACAAATCCCTCGCAAAAACACTCAGAAGCTCCGGCTACATTGACCAGGCGACCGGACAGAAGTCCCCCGGTCATAGACTCTGCCGTCGCGACAGTAAGTCCATATTTTTTGAGAAGTTTGACGACTGTATGCTCCAGCCCCTCTTCCTCTTTCGTGGAATAAATATGAATGCCGAAACGATTCTTTAGTTCCTTTACCACAGGCTTCACCAGCTTTTTGGCCTGCGTTTTATCCGCCGCCCTGGCCGTGACCCTAAGGTGGACCTCCCCGGTTTTTGCATAGGTAGCGATGGTAGGATTGGTCTGGGAATCAATCAAATCCAAAATCATCGTCTCTGCTCTGCTCTCACCGATGCCGCAGACTTTTACCATTTTAGAATAAATCGTTTCCGGCTGGAGGGTCCGAAGATAAGGTTCTGCCTTCTCTGTAAACAGAGGCATCAACTCGTTTGGCGGTCCCGGAAGAAGAATCGCTGTCTTTTCGCCTTTTCTAAGAATCAGTCCGGGAGCAGTGCCATTGTCATTGTCAAGAACTGTCGCCCCCACAGGCACCACCGCCTGCTTCCAGTTATTCTCTGTGATCTTCTTACGCCTCGTCGCCTGAAAGTATCCCGAAATCCGCTTTCTGGTATGGGCATCTTCTTCCAAAGAAAATCCCATAACCTTCGCGCAGACTTCCTTTGTCATATCATCTTCCGTGGGACCTAGTCCCCCCGTCAAAATCACAATGTCGGAACGCCCAAGCGCCTGTCTGATGGCCTCCGTCATCCTATCTTCATTATCACCCACTACCGTATGATGATACACGGAAAATCCAAGAACTGCACACCGCCTCGACAGATACTGTGCATTGGTATTGGCGATGTTGCCAAGAAGGAGCTCCGTACCCACCGCCAGTATTTCCACTATCATTTGTTTCCCTCCCTCAGCACATGGAGATTCTGACGGATATATTCCTCCAAGGAAATCACGGTCAGAGCCAGCGCCAGATAAATAAATACCTGGGTCAGGATCGCAAACTCCTCCAGATCCAGGATAATCAAAATAGTCATGATCATCTGGGAAACTGTTTTGAATTTCCCCCACAGATTGGCTGCAATGACCACGCCGCTGTCAGAAGCTACCAGCCGGAAACCGCTGATGATAAATTCTCTGGCCATAATCACAATGACAATCCAGGCCGGAAGTTCTCCAAGCTCCACAAAACAGATCAGGGCGGAACAGACCAGAAGTTTGTCCGCCAAAGGATCCATAAACTTCCCGAAGTTTGTTACCAGATTGTGCTTTCTCGCAATATGGCCATCCAGATAATCCGTAAAACTGGCGACAACAAACAGAGCCAACGCCACCAGTCTTCCTGTATACCCCCACCAGTCTGTCAGCATAAAGAACACAAAAAACGGTATCATCAATACGCGAAGTATTGTCAGTTTATTGGGCAGGTTCATCTTGTTCATCGCACAATTCTCCTATCAAATCGTATTCCAGAGCGCCTGTCACCTTTGCCCGGACGAACATTCCACTCATAAGCTCCAGACTTGTGTTCACAAAGATATATCCATCCACTCCAGGCGCATCCATATAGGTCCGCCCCACGTAAGCTTCTTCATCGGCCACCTTTCCTTCTATAAAGACTTCCAGTTTTCGTCCGATCATGGCCTCGCCTTTTGCAAGAGAGATTTCCTGTTGAAGCTCCATAATCTCTTCCCGCCTTGTAAGCTTTTTTTCTTCTGGAATCTGTCTTTCCATGACCGCCGCCGGAGTCCCCTCCTCCTGAGAATAAGGAAATACTCCGAGACGCTCAAATTCCATCTCGTCCACAAAGTCCAAAAGCTCCTCCAAATCCTCTTCCGTCTCTCCCGGAAATCCGGTAATCATGGTCGTACGTATCGCCATATCCGGAATCTCTTCTCGAATTTTTCTGATGCGATCCGTGATTTCTGCCCGGTTCGTCCGCCGTCCCATCCGCTTTAAAATCCGGTCGCTGGCGTGCTGTATCGGAATGTCCATATAATGGCATACTTTTTTTTCTGTTTTGACGGTTTCAATCAGTTCATCTGTAATTTCCTCCGGATAGCAGTAAAGGAGGCGAATCCAGTAGATACCGGAAATCTTCGCCAATTCCTTCAAAAGCGCCGGAAGTCTTTTTTCTCTGTAAAGATCCGTTCCATAAAGAGTCGTCTCCTGAGCCACCAAAATAAGCTCCCGGACTCCTCGTTCAGCCAGTTCCCTTGCTTCCTTTAAAAGCTCTTCCATGGGAATGCTTCGATAAGCGCCGCGGACACTTGGGATCACGCAATAGGTACAGTGCTTGTCACAGCCCTCTGCAATCTTCAGATAGGCATAATGACCGCCTGTGGTGACGACCCTACTCCCAGTTTTTTTTCTGGAACGCCCCAGATCCTCCAAGGCCATCTTCCGCTTTCCCTTCAGAGTTTCCTCTACAACTGCTACGATTTTATCACAGGAAGCCGTCCCCAGGATTCCATCCACCTCCGGAATCTCTGTAAGAACTTCTTCTTTATATCTCTGGGCCAGGCAGCCGGCGGCAATGAGAACCTGACAGCGTCCCGTCTCTTTCTGCCCTGCCATTTCCAGAATCGTATGGATGCTCTCCTCTTTGGCATCGCCAATAAAACAGCAGGTATTGACGACAATCACATCTGCTTCCGTCTCGTCATCGGTAAATTCATAGCCGGCCGCACAAAGAAGCCCCAGCATTTCTTCGGAATCCACCAGATTTTTATCACAGCCCAGAGATACAAACAGTATTTTCATCTTACCTGCCTTCCTGTTTCCTATTCTTCAAATTCATCTTCCGGAATATCGTCCTCTCCGACTACCCGGACTTTCGTCCGATGGATTTCCTCCACTGCGGTAGAAAGAGGCTTGTTGGACGGTGCGTTCACCAGAGCCTTATCTCCGGCAATGAGCTGTCTAGCCCGTTTGGCCGTAGCAATCACAATGGAATAGCGGCTCCGGACAATGGGCTCCTCTCCCGGAGCCACCTCACTGTTTACAGCATTGATCAAATCTGAATATGACGGATGCAGCATATATGATTATTCTCCTTCCACAAAGCATTTCAAATCTGTTTTTATTTTTTCCATAAGCTCCCGGTTGACATTCATCTTCCGGTGCTCACTCTGCATAATCTGATGAAGCTGCGAAACACAGGTTTCCAGTTCATCATTGATCAACAAATAGTCATAAGCTTCCATGGCTCCTGATTCTTCCACTGCCCGTGAAAGACGCTTCTCTACCTGCTCGGCGCTTTCCGTTCCCCTAAGGAGCAGTCGTTCCTTCAAGGTAGCAGCGCCAGGCGGAGCCACAAATACCAAAATCGCTTCCGGATATTTTCTCTTTATCTGCAAAGCTCCCTGAACTTCAATCTCCAGAATCATATCCCGGCCTTCCTCCAGGCGTCCCAGTACATAGTCTCTGGGAGTCCCATAGTGGCGTCCCACATAGCCTGCCCACTCCATCAACCGGTCCTCTGCTTCCATGGCGGAAAACTCCTCCTCGGAGATAAAGAAATAGTCCTTCCCATGCACTTCTCCTTCTCTGGGCGGCCTGGTGGTTACAGAAACTGATAATGCATAGTTTTCGTGCTGTTCCATCAGACGCCGGACCACCGTTCCCTTACCCACGCCGGAAAACCCGGAAATCACAAGAATAAGTCCCCTCTTATTCATCGTCCCCCTCCTTATCCAATCCCCGTTCAAGCGTCCCCGCCTCATTGAACCTCCCGGCAATGGTTTCCGGCAAAAGGGCCGAAAGTACTACATAGCCCCCCTCCATAATCACAATTCCCTTGGTCTTTCTCCCCTGAGTGGCGTCAATGCTTCGTCCCTCGTCTCTGGCCGCCTGTACCAGCCGTTTCCCCGGGGCTGAATCAGGACTGACTACCGCCAGTACCTTGTCCGTATGAATCACATTGCCATATCCAATATTAATCAGTCGTCCCACTTTCGTTATCACTCCGGATCATTCAATATTCTGAATCTGTTCCCGTACTTTTTCAATAGCCGTCTTAAGCTCGATGGCTGTCCCGGAAATCTCCAGATCATTGGCCTTTGAGAGAATGGTATTGGCTTCCCGGTTCATCTCCTGTGCGATAAAATCCAGCTTTCTTCCCACCGCATCGCCCCTCATAAGCGTTGCCCTCATGGTCTTGATATGACTCCGGAGGCGAACCGTTTCCTCATCTACGCAGATTTTATCGGCAAACAGGGTCACTTCGGCGGCAATCCGGTTCTCGTCAATGCCGCTCCCCTCCAAAAGCTCTTTTACTTTTTCTTCCAGTTTCGTCCGGTATTCTTTAAGGATCTGAGGAGAACGGGCCTCAATCTCGTCAATCCAAGCTTCCATATCTTCAAGCTTTCCCATCAAATCAGAAAACAAATGCTCGCCTTCCCGGATCCTCTGGTCCACAAATTTCTCAAGCGCTCCCTCAAGAGCCTTTTCCAGAAGCCTCCAGAGAGCATTCTCATCCTCCTCGGACTGTCCTGTAACGATTACCTCCGGATATCTGGAAAGAGCAGAAACTGCCACGTCGTTTTCTATGGCAAACCGGGTACTCATCTGTCGGAAAATCTCCATGTATTCTTTGGCCAGAGCCTCGTTGTAAATAAGGCTCACGGATTTTTCAGAAAAAGTCTCGCAGGTGATATAGACATCCACCTTTCCTCTTTCGATACCACGCTTCAGAACCTTCCGGATCTCTGCCTCAAAAGGGTTGAATTTTTTCGGCATCTTAATCCCAAGATCCAAATACCGGTGGTTTACCGACTTCATTTCCACAGAAATCCTATAATCTTCATCCGCGGCTTCACACCTGCCGAAGCCTGTCATGCTCTTAACCATTTTCCAGTTTCCTTCCACGTAATCTAACTTATTATAATTCATTCACTGGTACAAGTCAATGACTGCTAAGCCGATTTTTTACGACGACGCCTCCCCCTTTTGTTTTTTCGAAGATCCTACCAAAAGATATTGCCTTTAGATTTATGCAAAACGAATACTTTCCAGTATTACAAGGGTTCAAGATATTCCACCTCTTTCCTCAGCTTATTAAGAAAAGCATTGGAAGCCCTCGAAAACACCTGATATTTCTTCCACACAATACATAGCCCGGCTTCCAATGCCGGAAAAAGAGGGCGAAAACAAAGGGAAGCATTCCCGGCAGTATTGATTATTTTATCCAAAGCAATCACATAACCAAGCCCCTTTCTGACAAACCAGGAGGCATTATAGAGCAGGTCGTAAGTAGCAACAATATTCAGTCTCGATATATCTGTCTTTAACCATGAGAACATCTCGCTGTTGATGGATGTCTGATGGGATATCATAAGCGGCTTATCCCACAGATCTTCTGCGGTAATCATTTCCTTTTCTGCTAAAGGACTGTCCTTTCTCATCAAAACCCCCCATGTATCTTTAAACGGAAGTCTCATATAATCATATTTATTTACATCCACAGGCCCGACCAAAAGCCCGAAATCAATCAACCCTTTATACAGCCGTTCCATGACACGCTCGGCATCGCCGCTGTAAATATGATAATGAACCAGAGGATGCTCCTGTTGTAAATTCCAGGCTGCCTGGGCAAGAACAGAAATACCTTCTGTCTCTCCACAGCCAATATAAACCTCTCCGTTGATATTCTCATTTGATGATGTTAATTCTGCCTTTGTTTTCTCCATAAGGTCCACCAATTCTTCCGCACGCTTTTTCAGCAGCATCCCGTCCTCTGTCAATGTAACCTTCTTACTTCCGCGTATCAGCAACTGTTTTCCCAGTTCATCTTCCAAATCCTTTAATTGCCTTGAAAGAGGCGGCTGCGTCATATGAAGGCGCTCTGCTGCTTTTGTGATGCTTTCCTCCCTCGCAACGGCGAGGAAATATTGCAAAACCCGAATATCCATATCGCAATCCTCCTGTTTCATTTCCGCGGGCAACGAGCCAAGCGGACATGCTGGCATGTTCATTTGTCTTATCCCTGTACAGATTATAACGCCTGATTCTATACCTTTCAAGTATGTAATTTCATTCTTCATATGTATTTGATATTTCTAAAAGCGGCGCTTATAATCATTTAAAAGTAAGGCAGAGGAATGATTCTGACTGCCTGATTTACAAGATGAAAAGCATGGAGAAAGGAGATGTAGGCTGTGACAATACAAGAAGTGATAGACGGTTTTCGGGAAGGCGCCGCTGAAAACGCCGAGCGTAATGCGTATGCAAACGAGCTTTTTCAGGAAGCTGTCCGTATCGGTATGGATCTGAATACGCAGTATCATACCCCGGAGGAAATTCGGGAGATCATGGGAAGGTTAATCGGAAAAAAGGTTGACGATTCGTTTCGGATGTTCCCACCGTTTTATACTGATTTTGGAAAGAATATTACAATCGGAAAAGATGTCTTTATCAATTCCGGATGCCATTTTCAGGATCAGGGAGGAATACAGATCGGGGATGGGACGCTCATTGGACACAATGTGGTGCTGGCGACAATCAACCACGATCTCAACCCGGAAGAAAACAGAAAAAACCACTATGCCCCGATAACGATAGGCGCTCATGTATGGATTGGTTCCAATGCAACGATACTGCCTGGAGTAACACTTGGAGAATGGGCGGTTGTCGCTGCAGGAGCCGTAGTAACACAGGATGTTCCTCCCCAGACGGTAGTAGGAGGCGTTCCTGCAAAAATATTAAAAGTGATCCCGGAAGAAGTACCGCAGGGGTATACCTCTATGTCCAAAAAACATGGACATTTTTATGGTAAGGAAGGGGCAATATGAAACGGCTGTTTTATCTTATACTGTCCGGTCTGCTTATCTTTTCAATGTCTGCCTGTAGGAAGCAGTCTGGAATGGAACAATCCGAACAGTCAGAAAACACGGCACCCATCGAATGGACAACAATCTCTCAAACGGAAGAAACGACAGAACAAGCTGCGGATACAGAACCGACACAGACGCAGGAGGAGCATGCTATGGCAGATGATATTTCCTTTAACTTTGAGACAAAAACCGTTATGCTGAACAGCGGGTATGAAATGCCTATTTATGGAATCGGCACCTACAGCCTCACAGGCGAGACTTGCGTGGAATCCATCACAGCGGCGTTGAACAGCGGAGTACGTTTGATAGATACCGCCTATATATATCATAACGAGGAACATGTGGGCGAGGCTGTCAGAAATTCCGGTATACCCAGGGAAGAAATTTTTGTTATTACAAAGCTGTATCCGAATCAGTTTTCAAATCCTGAAGAAGCAATTGAAGAAGCCCTTAACAAGCTGGATACTCCCTACATTGATATGATGCTGCTCCATCATCCGGGCACAGGCGACGTTGAGGCGTATCTTGCTATGGAGAAGGCAGTCGCGGATGGAAAAATCCGTTCTATCGGATTGTCAAACTGGTACATGGAGGAACTGGAAGAATTTTTACCACAGGTAAATATTACCCCTGCTCTGGTTCAGAATGAGATACATCCATATTATCAGGAAAATGATGTAATCCCCTACATTCAAAGTCACGGCATTGTAGTGCAGGGCTGGTATCCGCTGGGAGG
>JAAWAV010000015.1 GCA_022792335.1 Lachnospiraceae bacterium | reverse complement strand
TTATGCTTCATAATTGATCTGATCCTTTCTTCCAGTGCGTTTTGACTGAAATGACTGCCGGAGAGACCCCAGCGGCCTCGCTGTTCCTCCATGCTCAGAAGCGTTTGGGCATACTCGGCCCGGTCTACACCCCGGGCAGTTACCGCCTCGTCACAGGCCAATTCCATGTCGCGATTACTCAGAACATACAGAACCCAGGCCAGAGGATTGAACCAGTGCAGGCACAGCGCAGCAGCCAGGAGCGCCTTGCGCAGCGTGTCAAAGCGCCGGATGTGCTGATATTCATGTTCCAAAACGCAGGAGAGAACCGCCCTGTCTGTTCGTTTCATCCCGGATGGCAGCAGAATAACCGGGCGCAGGACTCCGTAGGTCAGGGGTGCAGCAATGCGGTCGCTGGTCCGCACCTGAATGTCGCGGCGCAGGCGGTGAGCCGCCAGCCAGCCGCGGACGGAGGCATCCTTGCAGGGCAGGGAATCGGCGTAGAGCCGACGAGAACGCAGATGGCTCCAGAAAAACCACGCCGCCAGCGCCAGCGAGGCCGCCAGCCATACCACCGCCAGAACCGCGCTCCAATCCAAAACCATGACCGGCGGTACGGCTGCGGAATCCGATACGGCGGCTGTGCCCTCCGTCACGATTTCTGTGACAGGTACGGCGATCTTTGGCGCCGCAGTGTGACTCACCCCCGATGACAGGGTGGATGATGCTTCCGGAAGCCACTGCCAGACACTTACCGGAGATGGCAGTGCGGTCAAAACCAGCAGGCGCACCAGCGCCGCATCCCACAGCAGGCAAAAGGCCCGCCGGGGCGTCCGGTCCCGGAACAGCGCCCGCAGAGGCAGTACCGCCAGAATAATGACGGCGGCGGACAAGGATGCCGCCCACAATCCGTTCAGCAACCCATCCCACCTCATTTCAACTCCTCCACCAGCTTGCGCAGGCGGTCAATTCCGTCTGCCGACAGGACTTTTCCCTCCAGCAGAGAGGCCACCAGCCGGTCGGCAGCCCCGCCGTACATCCGGTCAATCAGCCCCTGGGTCTCCCGCCGCTGGGCCTCCTGCCGGGTGACCAGGGCGCGGCAGCGGAAACCCGGCTCCGTCCGCGCCACCAGCCCCTTTTCCACGCATTTTTTCAGTACCGTGTATGTGGTGGTCTTGCTCCAGCCCACCTGTTCCTTTGCCTGGGCGGCAATGTTTCTGGCGGTCAGCTCTCCGCCGTCCCAGAGAAACTCCAGGATCTTCAGCTCGCTGTCAAAAATTTTGTATTCCACGTCGGTTCCCTCCATTCTGTAAAATTCTATTGCAATAGAATAATTATATTCTATTCAGATAGAACAAACTTGTCAAGAGGGTTTTTGCACTTCAGCAATTGTTCACAAACAGGATTGGTTTTGCATTTTCAAATTGCAAAGATGATCGGCGTCAAAGTGTCGGCTTTCCACGATTTTCAATTTCATGGACAGTCATATGTTTTAAAAGATATAAAAACGAGAAGGGTTCCGTTAGCCGTCAATCTTCGTGGAAATGTATATAACTGGAAAAGTTGTGGAACTATCCGTAAAATAATGGAACAAAACAGCCGTTATACCAGAATGTTAAAATCTGTTGCTTGTGGCAACGGGTAATTCTTCATATAATTATGGCAAAGATTAAGAGGAAGGAGATTATCCCCGATGCTAAACGAAAATATGAAAGCCGCCAGAAAATCAAAAGGTCTTTCGCAACAAGAACTTGCTGTCAAGCTGAATGTAGTGCGGCAAACTATTTCTAAATGGGAACAAGGATTGTCCGTTCCTGATTCTGATATGTTGATTTCCATATCAGAAGTGCTTGAAATACCCGTAAGCACATTGCTCGGAGAAACTGTTGTTGAAACGGAGATTGATAACCTAAAAGTGATTTCTAAAAAATTGGAGGTTATAAACTTACAACTGGCACAGAGGAAAACCACGAGAAGAAAAATCTTTCACTGGCTACTGATCTCATTGTGCGTAGTCATAGGAGTAATTTTTGTGACCTTAGTAGTATTAAACAGCTCTTATTTGGCTTGGAACTATAATGACCCTAAAACTGCCGTTGTCGGAGTCGGTTTTCACGCATTTGAGTGGTTGTTTATCCGATTAGCGCCGATTATCCTTATAGGAGCAATCATCGGAATTTTCTTGACACGGAAGAAAATGTAAACCTGCTCTGCTTTTGGGCACAGATCAGATTTTAAAATCTTTGTTCATCGAGTAAACAGCAAACCCGGGCGAGTCGGAAGCGGCGCAGACTGTCCGTGATAGACGGACAAAGAGAAAATGAGGTTATGAAGAAATGCCTGTAAATATGGGAATCTCCATCCCACAGGCAACTCGCTGTTGCTGTAAACGCTCTCTTATATAACCCTTAATTCCAAAAATGGGCAATCCCGCTGTGGGACTGCCCATTCAATTTAACTCCAAAATCCGCCTGCTTTGCAGGCGTCGTGCTTCGCACTCTCTGATTTTGTCGTTGCCGTATCCGGTGAAAACAAATACTTCGCTTCGCTCGTGCTTGCTTTCCTGCGGATACTCCAAGTTATACGACTTTTTCGCCTCTGCACATTTTCCTGCACCTATTGGTGTAAGTCTGGGGTAAAGGCGTAATTTTCAGACTTTTTCGCAAATGAAGTACAGCTCGTTTTCACAGGCAAAACGCTACCTCTTAGTACAGCTTTGCTCCTGCCGGTATTCTATCATCTACCATCAGCAGATTGAGCCCCTCTGTACCGCCATCTAAGATGAATTTCAAAAGCTTTTTGCTCTTCGGTACAGCTTCACATTCTTTTACCCTTACGGCCCGGAAATCGGACTTGCTGAATGTATCAAAATCTACCATTTCCTCAAATAAAGGCTCAATTTTTACATTGGAAAAATCAATCTTTTCAGCCGGAGCTTCCCCTGTTTCTACACCATTTTTTACTTCTTCAGAAGCCTTCGGGCTTACACCATTTTCCTTGTTTACACCATTTAACGATTTCATCGTCAGAACGAAATGGGGCGAATTAATATAGTCTACTAAAAAGTCCTAATCCCTCTTATATCCTCTTTTTACACATTTCGCTACATCTACTTTTCCGCATATATCAGCACCGTTATGATGTAAATAATGTGGGATTTGATGTAGATGATGTAACCGCTTTTGTTCTCAAAAGAAAAGTCCTGACATATTCAGTCTTAGTCTTTAATCATCATAATATCCACGGCAGGACAAAATCTCTAATACACCATTTTCAACCCGATAGACAAATCTATTGGTTTCATCAATCCGCCTACTCCAAAAACCACTAAACTCACCCTTAAGCGGTTCAGGCTTTCCAATTCCTTCAAACGGACCTCTTTCCGTATCTTTTAAAAGTGCATTGATTCGTTTTAGTGTTTTTTATCCTGCAACTGCCAATATAGGTAATCCTCCCATGCTTCTTCAAACCAGATTTTTTTCATTCGCCATCCTCTAAAAGAGGCTCATGCTCTACTCCCTTGCCGGAATCAAGTGCTGTAATTCCCCGTCGCAAATGCGCCATATTGCTCTCAGAATAGAACGGATCTGCTGTAATCTCAATCGGAGGCCTTATATCTATTATATATAAGATATCTCCTAATCCATTTCCCTGATCATAAGACTGAACTTCTTTATATGGATACGATTTATTTCATCAATTCTATAAATAAAAATATTCATCCTATTATTGTAAATTATAATGAAAATCTGATGGCTATGTTTGCAGCTTCCAGCCAGTATAGCATTTGTCGGACAATGCTATACCTTACTCTTTTCAGTAGCCTTATGCCGGCACTGATTACCTTATTGTTATCTATATATCTTTCTTTACATCCTTCTCTCTGATTTAAAAATTATCTGATCCCCTGTTTAACTTCTTTTCAGCTTCAACAGAAATAACTATCTATTAAAAATAGAAATTAAGGGAGGGCTCTCATCATTTCTGAAACGATTTACGAAGATTTCATAACGATTGAAGAGTTGTGCGGGATTCTTTCCATTGGTAAAAATACCGCATACCGATTATTAAAAGAACAGAAAATTGTAGCTTTTCGGATTGGACGTACATGGAATTCTGCAAAAAGCCGTATGGGACTATGTTCAGCAAAACAGCAGCCTAAGCCAGCAATAAAACCTTTTTACATTTCCTTCTCTTGCTTTGAACATCAGACAAGTGCACTTCTGATTTACAAAAAAGAAAACCTGCAGACGCTATCCTCTGCAGGCTTCTTTTCTTCTAATCACTCTGTTTTAATCCAGGATCCACTTACCTTTTAAATAAGCTTCTATCCATTCATGGACAGTCTCTACTCTTTTGTCTACAGGTCTGAACCCTGAAAGCTTTATTTTAAAATCAAATCTTACAATCTCTTATCTCCCGATCAGTACCTTCTTCCCTTGAAAAGCAAATCCATACTTCCTGATCTTTTCCTTCGGGGTTCCTTTTGTAATCAGAGAAGCCTCATACTGCTTTTCCTCAATCTGAGCGAGTGCTGCAGCCACCGTATCGGAAAGATCTGCTTCCTCCTCCGAATCTCTTACTTTAAATTCTAAAATGATTGCATCATCCCCACTCCTTCTGGGCTCCAGCATAACATCATAGTGTCCAAAGCCGCTTTCCCGATTGGAAGTCAGTACATAGCGGTCTCTGAGCATTACCATAAGCCCCAATACAAATCCGTGGTAAAAACGTTCAGGTTCTTCACCGGAAGGATGGTTTCCTGTGTCAAAATAACTAAAGCTCTCCAAAGCCACCCGATTCATATAAATATTCATGGTCTTCACATCATCTGCCAGCAAAGCGGTCACAAACCCATTATAATCTGTCCTGCTTTTCTGAAACCATCCTGCTACCATAGAATGGAACATGATCTTCACTTCCAGATTCGTAAGTCCCAGCTCATATTTCGGGTCTGTGCGGTAATCCAGGCCGCTTCCCATGTAATACTCTTCATAACTGTAGACCCGCAGGTAGCCGCTGGCAAGAAGCAGACTCCAAATAGCGGCATCATTCCCGTCCAGCTGGTCGTAAATAAACTCTTCATCTACAGGAACCATCAAATGTTCTCCGGAAAGAAGACGTTCAAAATCATGCTTAAGTTCCCCGTTCCCTTCCCGAAGAAGCTTACCGACCAGACTGTTGGAACTGGTGTTGGCCCAATAGCAGCGCACGGTTCTTTTGTCCAGATAATTGATAATAGACCACGGATTATAGATGTCCGGTCTCTTCCCAAAGGTAAAGCCATCATACCACTGCTTTACTTCTTCCTTCTGCTCTGATAAGCCAAATTCATCCAACGCTGCAAAAACCTCTTCTTCTGTAAAACCAAAGCTGTCCTCATACTTCTCAGAAGTCGTTGTCACCACTTCAAGATTATTCAGATCGGAAAAGATAGATTCCTTACTGACTCTGGTGATACCCGTCATGATCGCCCGTTCCAAATAAGGGTTTGTCTTAAACGTGGAATTAAAGAGATTACGGATAAAGGAAACCATCTCTTTCCAGTATCCATTCACATAAGCTTCCTGCATGGGCGTGTCATATTCATCCAATAAAATGATCACTTTTTTCCCATAATAGCGATAAAGATATCCGGCAAGTGCTTTTAATGAAAATGCCGCCTCATTATCCTCCATGTCAACAGAAATCTGCCTGAATTCCTCTTTTTCATTTTCATCCAGCCAATCACCATCTAACAAAAAACGATATTGCCCATATACAGATTTAATAATACGGCAGATCATTTTTCTTGCCTGTTCAAAGGAAACCTCCTTGACATCTGCAAAACTGAGCAGGATCACCGGATAGGTCCCCTGCAGATTTCGGAAGGCTTCATGCTCCCAGACAGACAATCCTTCAAACAGATCCTTTCGACCTGCATAAACGGTCGAAAAAAACTTTTCCACCATGCTCATAGTCAGGGTTTTCCCAAATCTTCTCGGACGGGTGATCAGTGTCACACTGTCTCTGCTCTCCCACCATTCTCTGATGAACTCTGTTTTATCAACTATAAATGAGCAAATATAGAAATTTGCGCAAAACTACCCTACCAATTTCAAAACAGCTTCAAGTGACGCACCATTTTTTATGAACTGGTGCAGATTACCGATTCGCTCTGTTTTGACTTGATCTTGAAAATACCAGTA
>JAAWAV010000014.1 GCA_022792335.1 Lachnospiraceae bacterium | reverse complement strand
GAATTTTTACCACAGGTAAATATTACCCCTGCTCTGGTTCAGAATGAGATACATCCATATTATCAGGAAAATGATGTAATCCCCTACATTCAAAGTCACGGCATTGTAGTGCAGGGCTGGTATCCGCTGGGAGGCAGGGGCCATACGGCAGAGCTGCTTGGTGATGAGGTGATTTCAGAAATTGCAGTAGCACATGGAAAATCATCTGCACAGGTTATCCTTCGATGGAATTTGCAAAAAGGCGTGGTTGTTATCCCCGGTTCCAGCAATCCCGACCATATTCAGGAGAATACGGAACTGTTCGATTTTGAACTGACCGAGGATGAAATGGAGCAGATTAATACCCTTGACCGGGGCGAAAAACATGACTGGTATTAAGAAACGGAGGCAGGACTTAATGAAAGTTTTAGGAATTAACAGCAGCGCCAGAAAGGACGGCAATACCGCAATATTGATGAAAAAGGTGTTTGAGGCGCTGAATAAAGAGGGCATTGAAACAGAAATGATTCAGCTTTCCGGTAAAATAATTGAGCCATGTAAAGCATGTTTCGCATGTGGCGGAAAGAGAAACTGTGTTCATAAAAAAGATCCGTTTCAGAACATCTTCGAAAAAATGACGCAGGCAGACGGAATCATTCTTGGTTCGCCCGTTTATACAGCGAACATATCCGCGAATATGCAGGCGCTTTTGGAACGTGCTTCCGTCGTGACAGATATGAACCGTGAAGAGAATTTATTTCAGCATAAGGTTGGCGCGGCTATTACGGCGGCACGCAGAGGCGGTGCACTCCATGCACTTGACGCAATGAATCATTTTTTTATGCTGCAGAACATGTTTATCGCAGGATCCACTTACTGGCCTATGGCCTATGGTCGCATGCCGGGAGATGTTCAGAAAGATGAAGAAGGACTTGCTACTATGAGCAGTCTCGGTCAGAATATGGCATATCTTTTGATTTCCTTGAATACTGCCGAAAGGCATAAAGGTATCCTTTAGGGAATCTCTGGAAAAAAGGCGGGCAATAAGATGAAAAATAAGATTTGTATCATACTTTCATTTCTGATACTTTTTATCATGGCCGGATGTGGAAACAAGAAAGCCGGAAATGAAACGAAAAGCACTCTGTTGCAAACAAATGGACAGACAGAGCAAGCTATCAATGAGGATCAAGAAGGTTCTGGAACAGAAAATCAGAAATCGTCAGAAGTAGTTTCAGAACCGGAACAGGAGTCTGATATGGAAACCAAAACCTTAGTGGTGTATTTTTCTGCTACTGGGACAACAAAGCCGCTGGCAGAATATGCGGCGGAAATTCTAAACGCCGATCTTTATGAGATAGTACCGGAAATCCCTTATACTGAGGAAGATTTGGCATATTATACCAATGGCCGGGCAGATCAGGAGCAAAACGATTCTTCCGCACGTCCTGTGATTTCCCGTGGTGTGAAGAATATGGAAAGATATGATACCATCATACTTGGCTATCCTATCTGGCATGGGCAGGCTCCTCGAATCATCAGTACCTTTTTAGAGAGTTACGATTTCTCCGGAAAAACAATCGTTCCTTTCTGTACCTCTCACAGCAGCAGTATCGGTTCCAGCGCGGATCATTTACACGATTTATGTTCGGATTCCACAGAATGGAAGGAAGGAAAAAGATTTGAAGCTGGAACGTCAAGAGAGGCAATCGAGGAGTGGCTTAAAAGTATATGAGTTCTATTTCCTTTTTATTTTACTCTGGAAGATGCGAAAGAAAAACTGCATAGGAGGCGGCAGGTGGCCACCCATGCTTTTCAGAAGCTGAAAAGGAGGGCGGCCTTTGCAATACCATCAAACCCATAGATGTTTATTTTTCATTGTAAAAGGCAGAATTTTATGCTACTATTAAAACATTTAGGAGGAATAAAACGTGGCTCTTGACGGAATTGCAATCGCCTGCATGGCAAAAGAAATAAAAGAACGCATCGCCGGAGGACGGATCACCAAGATCGCCCAACCGGAGTCCGACGCTTTGATGCTCACCATAAAAAATCAGAAGGACGCCTGGAAACTCTTCCTCTCGGCGGGAGCCAGCCTTCCGCTGGTATATTTTACGGAACAGTCGAAACCAAACCCCATGACGGCGCCGGGATTTTGCATGTTGCTCAGAAAGCACATCGGAGGCGGACGCATTCTTTCCGTCTCTCAGCCCGGGTTAGAACGTATCCTGATCCTGGAGATTGAGCATCTAAACGAGATGGGAGATATCTGCCGGAAGAAACTGATCGGAGAATTTATGGGGAAACACAGCAACCTGATTTTTTGTGATGAAAACGACACTATCATTGATAGTATTAAACACATTCCCCTTTCTGTCAGTTCCGTCCGGGAAGTCCTACCGGGGCGCCCCTATTTCATCCCGGATACCATGCAGAAAAAAAATCCTCTGACAGTGACAGAAGAAGAATTTTTTTCAGTCCTTGCCGAGAAACCCACGACGCTTTCCAAGGCCCTCTATACCAGTTTCACAGGATTAAGCCCTGTGATGGCAGAGGAGATCTGTCATCTCTCCTCTCTGGATAGCCGCGTCTCCTTCGTGGAGCTTACGGAACCGGAGCGGATTCACCTGTCCGGAACGTTCCGCAGGAGGATGGAGGATGTCGAAAAAGGGGCATTCACTCCCTGTATTTTTTATGACAGGCAGATCCCCTTTGAATTTTCTGCTCTCCCTCTCTCTCATCTGGATGCTTATGAGCGGCAGGATTTTCCCTCCATCAGCGAAGTTCTGGAAACCTACTACGCCTCCAGAGAAGCCATCGTCCGTATCCGGCAAAAATCAGCGGAGCTTCGCCACATGGTCCAGACAGCCCTGGAACGGAACCGGAAAAAATACGACCTGCAGGCCAGACAGTTAAAGGATACGGAAAAACGGGACAAGTTCCGCATATACGGAGAATTGATCAATACCTATGGATATGGCCTGGAACCAGGCGAGAAAACTCTTACAGCCCTCAATTATTACACAAATGAAACTGTAACCATTCCTCTGGATAATACGATGACGCCCCAAGAGAATGCAAAAAAATATTTCGATCGTTATGGGAAACTGAAGCGGACTTTTGAGGCTTTGACGGAACTCATCCGGGAGACCAAAGAGGAGATTGACTATCTGGATTCCGTCTCCTCTGCGCTGGATATCGCCGTAGAAGAAGCCGATCTGATACAGATAAGGGAAGAACTGCGGGAAGCCGGTTTTGTGAAGAAGCGGGGGCCGAAGGAGAAACGGACGAAAATCACCAGTGTCCCGCTGCATTTTTTATCTTCCGACGGCTATCACCTCTATGTGGGAAAAAACAATCTGCAAAATGAGGAACTGACATTCCATCTGGCTTCAGGCAATGACCTGTGGTTTCATGCCAAAGGTATCCCCGGCTCCCATGTCATTGTAAAGACAGAAGGAAAATCCAAAGAAAGCCTCCCGGACCGGCTCTTTGAAGAAGCGGCTGGACTGGCCGCCTACTATTCCAAGGGGCAGAGCAACGACAAGGTAGAGATTGATTATGTGGAAAAAAAGCAGGTAAAAAAGGTAAATGGAGCCAGACCCGGATTTGTCATCTACCACACCAATTATTCTATGGTGGCCTCTCCTTCTCTTTCAGGACTCACCAAACTGGAGGACTGAGCGGAATCTGCCTCCTTACAGCTTCCACTTCGGAAAAATCCAGGTCTTTCATAAGGATGCATTCCTCCTCCCCTGCCTGAGAAAGCACTTCTCCCCAGGGAGATACTATAATGGAATGGCCATAGGAAATATACGGAGCGCCCTCGTCGGCAGCAGGAGCCGCTCCAATTGTAAAAAGCTGATAATCCACGGCTCTGGCTCTGAATAACAACTCCCAGTGTCTCGGTCCGGTCGTCCGGTTAAAGGCGGCCGGACAAAAAACTGCCAAGGCCCCTCTCTCTTCCATCTCCCGAAACAATTCCGGAAACCGGATGTCAAAACAGATACAAAGCCCCATGGGGCCAAATTCTGTGGGAAAGACAGTAGCAGACGATCCAGGACTTAAGGTATCTGATTCTTTGAAAGACTGTCCGCCTTGAATGGCAATGTCAAAAAGATGTACCTTCCGATGCCTGGTCAAAAGCTTTCCCTCCCGGTCAAATACAAAAGACGTATTGTAGAGGTTTCCATTCTCGTCTCGTTCCGGAATGCTACCCCCTATCAGATAGATCCTATTTTCTCCGGCAATTTCTGAAAGACGCTTCACCGTCTCGCCGTCTGCCCCTTCTGCATAAACAGGAAAATTAGAAGTCTCATAAGGACAGGAAAACATTTCCGGGAGCACGACAACATCCGCTCCCAAACGCGTTGCCTTCCTTCCTTTACGCGCTACTTCCCGGATACTCTCTTCTTTTGTTCTCCGTACTCTCATCTGAATCACAGAAATCTTCATATTCTCCTTGCACCTCCCATGAAACAATGCTATAATCTCTTTGGTTTTTCAGAAAAATCTCCATGGAGGACAGACCTATGGAACCACAGACAAAAAAAAATATCCTGACCATTCTTATTGATCACATTTCAAGTTGTATGGCTCCGATCATTCCAATCGTCATTGCAGGCGGCCTGGTCAAGCTTCTTGTCGTCATTTTTACCATGACAGGGATTCTTTTGGAAGGCTCCTCCACAGAAGCCGTACTCTCCTTTATCGGAGATGCGCCTCTTTATTTCCTGCCCTTTTTTCTGGCCTATACGGCCTCTGTTCATTTCCACGTCAATACCATCTTGGCCATCGGAGCTGTGGGCGCTCTGATGAGCCCTTCTTTTGTGGAACTGGCAAACAGCCCGCAAGCTTTGTCTTTTCTCGGGATTCCGCTTATCAAGGCCACTTACGCCTATAGTACTATCCCTGTAATTCTTCTCATTGCCGCCATGGTTTGGATTGAGAAACTGGTACATAGATGGATGCCGAAGGTCGTAGACGACGTACTGTCCCCTCTCGTCATCCTGCTCCTTTCTTCCCTGGTGGGTCTTTTGGCCATCGGTCCCCTGGGAACCCTCATTGGAAACGCGTTGTCCGGCGCCATTTCCTGGCTTCAGCTCCATGCCTCCTGGCTTGCCTGGACCGTATTTGCCGCCACGACTCCCCTCCAGGTCATCACCGGAACTCACTGGGTATTCGTGGCGACCGCCATCAGCCAGCTTGGAAGCACCGGACTTGACAGTGGCATCATGGTCGGGTACTTCATTTTGGCCCTTTCCATGACTGGTGTCTCCCTGGCTGTTTTCCTCAAAGCAAAAACTCTGTCTCTGAAAAAGACAGCCCTGAGCAGCGGCCTTACCGTTTTTTTTGCAGGAGTCACAGAACCGGTTGCCTACGGACTCTGCCTTCGCTACAAAAAGCCTCTGATTACTGCAATCTTGGGCTGTATCGTCGCCGGACTGTATCAGGGCATCGTTGGCATCCACTGCTATGTATATGCCTTTCCGGCCATTCCCTCCTGTCTGATGTTCGCAAGTGGGGATGAACCGGGGAATTTTGCCAAAGCCATGATCGCCGCCTCCATTGCCTTTGTCTCCTCCTTCCTGCTCACCCTCTTCTTTGGCGGCCGGCTGGACTCAGACGAGGCAGATCAGGCTTCTGGCAGCAGTAAGGCTTAATAGCCGAGCTCTTCTCCCACTAGTATCACCTGAATCCGGCCGGCTGGACGGCAGTTTCTGGTGGTTAGAAGCTGGTTGCAGATGCATTCCGACGATTTACAGTCACTACAGACTCCCGTGGTGGCACAGGGCGTATGTTTCAGGAATCTTTGCTGGTTAAAAGGAGCCGCTACTGTCCTGGCCCGTACCATGGCGTCCTGGGCTGTCTTTACTACTTTGTTCATTCCTGCTACCACAATTACATGTTTCGGCCCAAATACGATGGCTGCCACCCGGTTTCCGTTTCCATCCACATTCACAAGCTGGCCGTCCTCGCTGATGCCATTGGCGCTGGTCAGAAAATAGTCTGCCGAGAGGGCATCCATGGCGGCCTTCTGTTTCTCCTCAGCCGTCACAGCCTGTTCCCGATCAATGGCTCTGTAGTTTCCTTCACGAACAGCTTTTGTCAGGCCAATCTCCTGGATAGTCATGGAACCGCCCCAGGCGACAGAAGCCCCTTCTTCCATCCATTCCAGCGCTTTCTTCTTTGCTTCCTCCCCGGTTTTACAGTAACAGGCCTCAAACCCCCTTTCCTGCAAATGCTTCACTACGGTGTTTCCCCTTTTTTCATGGAATAATTCTCTCGGCGTCATATCCTGATTCCTCCTTAAAGTTTTCCAACCGCACAGGTGGAAATATATCCTTCTGCTCCCATGTACAAAAAACTGGCAGACTATTCTAACTCTGTCTGCCAGCTTCCCGATGAACCGTTAAACAATAACCAGTTTATAAAAATCTATGAGTTTCGCTACTCGAACTAATAAATACCTCTTCAGCCGGACTTTCCTCCTCCGACTCCCCCCATACAAACACAAAACTCTAGACCTCAATATTCTCCTACTTTAAGCATTCTGAAGAAGGCTAAGTACATTCTGAGGCACCGCATTAGCCTGGCTCTGCATGGCCATAGTGGCCTGCAAAAGAATATCGTTAGCTGTAAATTTCGTAACCTCATCCGGCATATTCGCATCACGGATCCTGCTCTCTGCCTCTTGCATATTCTCTTTCGTCACACCCAGACTATTGTGGGTATGATCCAGATGATTCTGAGCAGATCCAAACTCGGAGCGGACCACTGTCACAGCCTGGACCGCCTGCGCAATCGCCTCGATCGCCTCATTGGCCTTTTCCGGCGTCCCAAGCTCCATCTCCGTCATGCCATCCTTGCCCATCAGTCCGAGAGCCTTGGACCCCATAAAATAACGCGGCACATCCATGATCTCATTTTCGGACGGGCCAATCTGGAATGTAACCAAATTGCTCTGTTCCGGCGGATTAATCGGAACTGGCGGCTGACCAAAATCAAATAAGTCGTTTTCATTGAAAGAAGTACTCCCGCAGATCCGGTCGATCTCTTCCATAATTTCTTTCTTCTCCAGCTCCACGTTCTCCCTTGCGACATCGTCAAAGGTGCCGTTGGCAGATTCAATGGCCAGAGTCTCCAGACGATGAAGCATGGCATGAACTTCCTGAAGAGCGCCCTCTCCCGTATTAACCATACCAATTCCGTCGTCTGCGTTTCGCATGGCTTGATCCAAACCAGCAATCTGGGAACGCATGTTTTCAGAAATCGCCAACCCAGCCGCATCATCACCTGCCCGGACGATTCTATAACCAGAAGATAATTTTTCTAGAGATTTTCCCAGTTTACTCTTCACAATCCCCTGATTTCTTGCTGTATTCATTCCCGCAATATTATGTGCGACACGCATATACTCTCACCCACCAATCTTCTAATTTGCAGCCTGTATCCCAAAGCATTTCTTGCTATATTATATTTATCGGCGGATTTTGCAAAGAAATAAAGAAAAATATCTGTTTTCTATCATCGAAAAAAGATTTTCTCCACACGCTCCCCTGTCATATTCGGTCTAAAAAGTTCTCTGATAACATTTCCCCTGGTAACTGCCCCTTTCTTTCATATCCTGATGGAGCCGGTTGAACACCCATTTTTTGTCCCCGCTCCAGGAAGGAGCGAGAAGCAGCCGTTTCGGTCCGTCTCCGGTGATCCGGTGCACCACAGTCTCTGGCTGAAGCCGCTCCAGGGCGGCAAACAAAAGGTTCTCATACTCTTCAAAAGAAAGCGCGCGGACCCTTCCTGATCGGTAAAGCTCTGCCAGATCCGTTCCCTCCAAAATATGCAAAAGTTGTAGTTTGATTCCCTCGATATGCTGTCCGTTGAGATAATCGATAGTCGTAAGGATCTCCTCCTCCCCCTCCTCCGGAAGGCCCAAAATCACATGGGCGATAACTGGAATCCCCGCCTTCAAAAGCTTCTTCCTCGCCTCCGTAAAACAGGAAAGCGGATATCCCCGCCGGATAAATTCTGCCGTTCTGGAGACCGCTGTCTGAAGTCCTAGTTCCACCCACACCGGCTTTCTCCTATTTAACCTGGCAAGGAGGTCCACGGTCTCCTCAGGAAGGCAGTCCGGCCTGGTGGCGATGGAAACCACCTCCACCTCTTTGTCCTCCATAGCCTCCGTAAACATTGACTCCAGCTTCGATACCGGGCCGTAAGTCCCCGTATAGGCCTGAAAGTAAGCCACATAGCCGTAGGGCATTCGCTTGGGAAGTTTTCCTGCTACAAGGGCTTTCGCCTCTTCCAACTGTAAGGTGATAGAATGTTCTTTTTCCGCTGCAAAGTCTCCAGATCCGCCTTCGCTGCAAAAAATACAGCCTCCTCTTCCGAACCTTCCTTCCCGGTTTGGACAGCCAAGACCGCCGCTTAAAGCCAGACGATAAAGTTTTTTCCCAAATTGCGCCTTCATTTCCTCGTCAAAAGACCGGTACGGCTTTCCAGAAGAAAAAGAGCACTCGGAATGGTCTGCCTCTCCAAATCCATAGGATTTTCCGGAACAGGAATCTTCCGGCCTCACAGAGCAAGCAGGAGTTCTTGTAACTCCTTCACCGTGGAAACCACTCTGTCTGCCCCGGCCGTTAAAAGCTCCTCGTAATCTCCATAGCCATAAAGAACGCCGACACAGGAAACCCCTGCCTCTTTTGCTCCAAGGACGTCGTGCTTCCGGTCTCCTACCATTAAAACACTCTCCTTTTTCTCCTCCACGCCAAACCGCCGCAGAGCCTCCTTGATAACGTCGCCCTTTCTTACCCGCTCTCCGGAAAGTTCGCTTCCCACAATATACTCAAAATACTGGTCAATCTGGAAATATTCAAGAATCGGCGCTGCAAAAACTTCCGGCTTGGAGGTAGCTACTCCCAACCGCTTTCCGGAAACTTTGAGCATCTCCAGCATGTCTGCGATCCCCTCATAAATCTCATTTTCGTACATGCCCTTTTCCCGGAACCGCTCCCGGTATTTCTCCACTGCCCGGGCCGCCTCTTCCTCCGAAAAACCACAGGTTTCCATATACATATCTTTTAACGGCGGTCCGATAAACGGAGTCAGCTTCTTCCGATCCGGCTCATGATACCCAAGGGCCTCCATCCCATACTGAACACAACGGGTAATTCCCTCCCCCGGGTCGGTCAGCGTCCCGTCCAGATCAAATAAAAGAATCTCCATTCTTTTCTTCCTTTCCAAACTCATCTATTCTTCCACTCCAATGAGCTTCTTTGTTTTCCACTTTCCGCTTGCAAAGCGGGTTCCAGAAATCAACGCGCCCACGCCCCATCCGATAGGAATGGACCACCAAATTCCAGCGGGCCCCATGGCTGAGGCAGAAAAAAGGTGGGCGCACACAACCCGAAGAGAAAAATTCGTCAGCGTCGCCGCCATAAACACCCTCATATCCCCTGCACCCCGTAATACCCCGTTGAATACGTTCATGGTACCCATTAACACATAGAAAGCAGAGACTACATGGATATAATCAATTCCAAACCGGATGGCGTCCACACTTTTTTTGCTGTCCATAAAGGCATTTAAGAAACTTTCTCCGAAGAAAAACAGGATCGCCGCCAGAGAAAGAGAAATCCCCGCCGAAATAATCAAACCGGAGACAAGCCCCGACTTCACCCGTTCTGTTTTTCCGGCTCCCATATTCTGAGCTGTAAAAGTGGAAACTGCGTTTCCCACCTGGACCATGGGGTTGATAGCAATGGTATCAATCTTCGTCGCCGCCGTATATCCGGCGATCACCACGGATCCGTAACCATTTACCAACCCCTGAACAAACACCAGCCCCAGGGAAACTATGGACTGCTGTATGGTAGTAGGAACAGCCAGCCGGAACATCCGCGCCAGCAGCCTTCCGTCGAAAAGTTTCGGTTTTTCTGTCGTCTCAATCCTTTTAAAGTGCCGCATCAATACGAAAAAGGACAGCATCGCAGAAGTTCCCTGGGCAATGAGCGTCGCCCAGGCCACCCCCGGCACACCCATCTCCAAGCGGATCACGAAATATAAATCCAGTATCACATTGAGCAGAGAGGACAGGGTCAGAAACAGTAAGGGAAACCGGGACTCTCCCAGAGCATTGAACACAGAGTTTAAAATATTGTACATAAACAGGAAGATAAGTCCCATACAGTAGATCCGAAGGTAAGCCGCCGCATCCTCAAAAATATTTTCCGGCACGGAAAGCCAGGTTAAGATCAGCCGGTGAGCCGCCAACCCAAGCAAAGACAAAAAGGCCCCCAGAGCGAACATGGAAAGTAGAGAAGTGGAAATCGCAGATTTCATGGTGTCTATGTGCTTTGCCCCAAAAAGTTGGGAAATCACCACAGAACATCCGATTCCCATACCGATAGCCACCGCAATAAATAGAAACGTAATCGATGTGGTAGTTCCAACTGCTGCCAGAGCATCCTCGCCCACAAAATTCCCCACCACCATGGAATCCACCACATTGTATAACTGCTGAAACAAATTGCCAAGCACCATCGGCATCGCAAATTTAAAAAGAGTGGGAAAAGGCCTTCCCACTGTCATATCCTTCGCCATAGAAATACACCCCCTCTAAAAAATATCATATTTTCCCCTTTTCCACAAGAAGATGTTGCAGCATAAATTATATTGTGTTATGCTTAGCGTCAGTGCACAGAGGGGGCAATACGCCGACGCTACTGTCTCGTTCCAAGGATATACACGGTCGAAGAATCGGAAAGAGGACAAGCCCGAAAAGCCGTCCAATCGTGCAGGCCGGGGCGTGTCGTCCTTGCAAACCGAAGGTACCTTTGTCGCTGAAAACAACAAACTTTTGACTATTGATGAATGGAGTGATTCGTATGACAGAAGAAAAAATAACAGCCCCTGGAGAAAACAAAATGGGAATCATGCCCATTAACAAACTGCTGATCAGCATGTCCCTCCCCATTATGATTTCCATGCTGGTTCAGGCCATGTACAACGTGGTGGACAGTATATTCGTTGGAAGGATCTCCGAGCATGCTCTGACGGCTGTCTCCATGGCTTTTCCCATCCAAAGTTTAATGATTGCTCTGGGAAGCGGAACTGCCGTAGGTATCAATGCCTATCTTTCCAGAAATCTGGGAGAAAAAAATTTCGAGCGAGCCAACGCTGCCGCTCTAAACGGCATTTTCCTGGCCTTCCTTTCCTATGTGGCCTTTGCCCTGTTCGGCCTCTTCGGAAGCCATTTATACTTCGCAAGTCAGATCGATATTCCGGAGATTGTCTCCTATGGGACTGACTATTTGAGCATCTGTACGATTGTCTCTATCGGAATTTTTATGCAGCTCATTTTAGAGAGGATTCTCCAGTCCACCGGAAAAACCATTTACACCATGATCACCCAGGGCACTGGAGCTATCATCAATATTATTTTTGATCCGATTCTGATCTTCGGTTATTTCGGTTTTCCCCGCATGGAAGTGGCCGGAGCTGCCATCGCTACGGTAGCCGGACAGTGCGTGGCTGCCATCCTGGCGCTAATTTTTAACTTAAAGAAAAACAAAGAACTGCAGTTCCATTTCCGGAAGTTTCGCCCCAGTCTCTATGTCATCGGACAAATTTACAAAGTGGGGATTCCTTCTATCATCATGCAGTCCATTGTGTCAGTCATGACCTTCTTGTTCAACAAGATCCTTTTGATGTTTTCCTCCACGGCCGTCTCCGTGCTGGGCGTTTATTTCAAGCTGCAAAGTTTTATTTTCATGCCCGTTTTTGGCCTAAACAACGGCATGATTCCCATCGTCGCCTACAATTACGGCGCCAAAAAGAAAAAGAGAATTATAGATACCATCAAGCTCAGTGTGGTGATCGCCGTCGGTATCATGCTGGTTGGACTTCTGATCTTCCAGATTATGCCGGCTACTCTGATCCGCATGTTCAACGATTCGCCGGATATGATCGCCATCGGTGTTCCGGCCCTTCGAATCATCAGTGTAAGCTTTATTTTTGCCGGAGCCGGAATCGTCTCTTCTTCCGTATTCCAGGCTCTTGGAAACGGCCTCTACAGCCTGATCATGTCGGTGGTCCGCCAGATCGTATTCATCGTCCCTGTCGCCTACCTGTTTGCCGTTACTCTCGGGTTGGATGCCGTCTGGTTTTCCTTCCCTATCGCTGAGATCTCTTCCATTTTATTGGCGGTATTTTTCTTAAAGAAAACCTACGACAGACAGCTAAAAGGATTACCAGAAGCCGAATAAAGGGCTACCTCTTGCCTGTGAGAACCTTTTCTAGTCAGCCCCTTCCTGATTCGATAGAATGGGGCTGGCGGCTTCCTAGCTGGCTTTGTCCGCCACAGACCACCCGGATCACTGTAACGATTCCCATTTCTTCATTGACAATATAATAGAGCAGAAAATGTCCAATGGGAAACTTTCGCAGCCCGCGGCTTTTCCAGGGTTCCTTTTCCTCTTTCCAGTACCCGGTAGCCGTCCCCAGCCCCATAATCTCTGTTTCTAGCAGGCGAAGCCTGTTTTTTGTGTCCTCCGACTTAGGCAGCGCAAAGACGATTTGCTCATAAATTCCTCGTAGATCCACTTCAGCCTGGGAGGATACTTCTACTTTATAGTTCATAGTCCATAGTCCCGGCGGATATCATAAAATACCTTTCCGGCAGGTTTTGTACGCCCTTCTACCATATCCGCATATCCTTTCTCCAACTCTTCATTGATCTGATTTTCTCCAAGGAGGCTGATATCCAAGGGCTGGGATACCGGAAACCTCACTTCAAAGGGAATCCCTCTGTGAAGAATGATCTGTTTGTAAAACATCGTAATTGCATTAGAGGCCGAAATACTAAGCGAATCCAAAATGCGTTCCGCCTGCTCTTTGATTTCTGTCTCAATCTTGACATGTACATCTTCCATTCCGAATGCCATATCCCTATCCCCTTTCCAGACTTCTACCTCTTCCATATGTTTTTGCAATAGCACATCGGCCATTTTGCTAACTCATGCAAAATGGCCGTAACAGTCTCGTTTTCCAGAAGGCGTTTATCCCTCCCAGGGAATATTCGGATGCTCGATCCCCTTGTCCCGGAGCATCAGATTTTCCACTGCCTCCGAAGCTTTCATCCCCTCAAACAGTACCTTATGAATCTCTTTTGTAATGGGCATCTCCACCCCGTATTTATCAGCCAGAGCAGCGGCAGCCTTGGCAGAGTAAACCCCTTCCACCACCATCTGGACCTCGTTCATGGCTTCTTCCATAGTCTTTCCCTGCCCCATAAGGATTCCGGCCCGACGGTTTCTGCTATGCATACTGGCACAGGTCACAATCAAATCTCCGACGCCGCTTAAACCGTACAGCGTCTCCATATGAGCCCCCATTTTTAAAGCCAGTCTGGTGATTTCCGCCATCCCTCTGGTGATAAGCGCTGCCTTCGTATTGTCTCCATAGCCTAAGCCGTCGGCCACACCTGCTGCCAGCGCAATCACATTCTTTAAAGATCCCCCCAGCTCAATTCCCATAATATCCGGACTGGTATAGACCCGGAATACGCTGCACATAAAAATATTCTGAATATATTCTGCACTCTTTCTGTCCTTTGCCCCCACAACACAGGTAGTCGGAATCCCACGGCCCACTTCTTCCGCATGGCTGGGGCCGGAAAGCACTGCCACATTGGCCTTTGGAATTTCCTCCTCAATCTGCTCAGAAAGAGTCATCAGGGTCTCTTCCTCTATGCCTTTGGCCACATTAACGATGATCTGCCCCTCTGTCACAAAAGGTTTCATCCTCCTAGCCGTCTGACGGGTAAATACGGACGGCACGGAAAGAACCATCAGATCGGCTCCTTTTATACACGCCTCCAAGTCTCCTGTGATCTCCATATCTGCCGGAATGGAAACCCCTGGAAGATTTTTGTGCTCTCTCTTTGTCCGGAGCATCTCCACCTCGTCAGGAATGGCAGACCAGACCTTCACGGTGTGTCCCTTTTTATAAAGTAGAAGGGACAGCGCCATCCCCCAGGTACCGGATCCGATAATACTGATATTTGCCATAATATTTTCCTCCTGAGCCTTTCTGGCTCCAGCCTGTCATTTCTTTGAACCGAATTTGTTTTCCGTTCCATTTAACAGCCGTTTGATATTTGCCCGGTGTTTCCAGTAGGCTAACGCCGTAAACACGGAAACCACCACATACGATTCCGTCAGATAATCTCCGGAAAGAGACAGAAGTCCTGAAAAACCAAGTCCCAGCCACATACCTAAGAAAATCGTCACTACCAGAAGAGAGCCTATCGAAACAATCCTCGTAATCGCCACCACAAGGATAAAAACTGCCAGGCAGACCAAAGTGATCCGCCAGTCCATAGTGATGATCACGCCCGACGTAGCCGCAATCCCCTTCCCCCCCTTAAACTTTAAATAAAAAGGGTAATTGTGTCCAAGTACCACGCCGAAACCACCGTACAACATAAGAAGGGGAGCCATCTCCGGCATGGTCCTCCCATAAAGATACCGGACCAGCAGGCACAAAATAACAGCTTTCAGAAAATCGCCGAGAAACACAATGGCCCCGGCCTTTTTTCCCAGTACCCTGAGGGCATTGGTCGTTCCCGAATTGCCGCTCCCATACTGTCTGATATCTTTGTGAATCAGTTTCCCATACAGATAGCCGGTCTGCACAAGCCCAAACGCGTAACCGGCCGCAAGACAGATGATTCGCTCCATAACTGTTACTCTTTATCCTTTCTTTCCCGGGTAATAAACCGAAGAGACGTGCCGCCGAAACCGAAAGCGTCACGAATCCGGTTCTCCAAATATCTGGTATAAGAAAAATGCATCAACTCTTTGTCATTGACAAAAAGAACAAAAGTAGGCGGCTTCACCGACACCTGAGTCATATAGAAAATTTTCAGCCGGCGCCCTCTGTCTGAAGGCGGCTGCTGCAGCGCCACTGCTTCCATAAGGATCTCATTGAGAACTCCAGTTGCAATTCTCAGATTCTGATTCTCAATCACCACGTCAATGTGATCAAAAAGCTTCGGCAAACGCTGTCCAGAAAGAGCGGAAATATAAAGAATGTCCGCATAAGGCATGAAAGACAGGATCTCCCGGATCTTCGCCGAAAACTTATTGACCGTAGAATTGTCTTTCTCAATGGCATCCCACTTATTGACAGCAATGATCATGCCCTTTCCCCGCTCATGGGCAATCCCGGCGATCTTCGCATCCTGCTCCGTTACTCCCTCTATGGCGTCAATAACCAAGACCACCACATCGGCCCGCTCCACAGCCGTCACCGTGCGGATAATGCTGTAACGCTCCAGCTCTTCTTTGATCTTGCTTTTTCTTCTCAGTCCCGCCGTGTCAATAAACACATATTCCCGACCGTTTCGTTTGATCACTGTATCTATGGCGTCTCTGGTAGTTCCCGCAATGTCTGACACAATCACCCGGTTCTCTCCCAGAAGCTTGTTGACAATAGAAGATTTCCCCACATTGGGCTTGCCTACAATGGCAATCCTGGGTCTCTCATCTTCCTCTTCCTCTCCTGTCCTTGCAGGGAAATGGCGCACTACCTCGTCCAGCAGATCGCCGATCCCAAGCCTTCCCGCAGCCGAGACGGGAACGGGATCCCCGATTCCCAGATTATAAAACTCATAGACATCCGTTTGAAGCTTTTCAAAGCTGTCCACCTTGTTGACTGTAAGCACCACCGGTTTGGCCGAACGGCGGAGCATATCCGCCACCTTGGCATCCGCATCCTGAAGCCCCTGCCTCACATCCGTGATAAATACAATCACATCTGCCGTGTCTATGGCGATCTGGGCTTGCTCCCGCATCTGAGACAGAATGATATCTTTCGTATCCGGTTCAATCCCTCCCGTATCGATCAGGGTGAAATTATAATTTAACCAGGTACAATCTGCATAGATCCGATCTCTGGTTACGCCTGGCGTATCCTTTACAATGGAGATCTTTTCTCCCGCTAACACGTTAAATAACGTTGACTTTCCTACATTCGGGCGGCCCACAATGGCCACGATTGGTTTGCTCATCCATTTACTCCTTCATAAGGCCGGTATCTGCTTTTGCTGTCCGCACTTTTGCCCTTCCGGCTTCGGCCGCTTCCGTCTCTGTCATATGCGCTGTTTTCGTTTTCCGGCCCGCCGTTTTCTGAAACGCCCGCCAGGGCATTTACAAAGTCCCATCCGCTTGATTTTACAACATCTATCTCTGTTTGTAAAACAGATTCTACTTCTTTTAAAGAAATATCGTCCAAAAAGATCTCTTCCCCGCTCTTAAACATATTCACAGGCACAAGCAGACGCTCCCCAAGCTCTTTCCCCTTCAGTCCGTGGAGCAGATCCTGGCCTGTAATCAGTCCGGATACGGTGATTCTCTCTCCAAAGAACCGGTTCTCAATGGCATATACCGATACATGAAGCCCTGGAAATTTCTCGCACACCTGATTCGCCAGCTTCCTTATAAAAGGCGCCGCCAGCTCTCCTGTCGCGATGGAAATTTTACGAAGTCCGGATCCCATCTGGAAAGGCTCTTCCAAAAGAGCCTCCTGAACCTCTGTCTCCAAAAGTCTGAGCATGCCCACGCCGTTTTCTAGCTGGAGATATCCGTCATATCGTTCTTCCTCCGGCAAAGGCCGTCCCGTCATCAGATAAAATTCGTCGCTGGCATGGACAAAATGGCAACTGAATTTTTCATAAAAAACCTCCTGCCACCGTTCAATCCGGGAAATGGTATCTTCCATCTCTTCTTTTGATAAAGGTTCCAGCGGATAAAGCCCTTCCCGGTATCTGGTAAGACCTACCGGAACCACAGACACGCTCTGCATATGAGGCAAAAATCGTCCAAGAGCCTCGATGGTCGCGTCCAGCTCCTCCCGGTCGTTGATTCCCTTGCAAAGAACAATCTGTCCGTTCATCTCCACCCCGGCTTCATAAAGTCTCGAAAGCTTTTTTAAAGCCTCTCCGGCAAACCGGTTGTGAAGCATCCGACAGCGCAGCTTTGGATTCATCGTATGGACAGAAACATTGATGGGGGCCAGACGATAGGCGATGATCCGATCAATGTCATCGTCGCTCATATTGGTCAGCGTAATATAGTTTCCCTGAAGAAATGAAAGGCGGCTGTCGTCATCTTTAAAATAGAGAGTTTCCCGCATACCAGGAGGCATCTGATCGATAAAGCAGAACATGCACCGGTTCCGGCAGGAACGGTATTCGTCCATCAGGCCATTTTCAAAGGCGACGCCCAAATCCTCGTCCTCGTCTTTCTCCACTTCCAGGAACCATTCCTCACCGTCAGCCTTTCTCACCAGAAGTTCCACATACGTTTCTTCCATATAATACTGATAATCAAAAATATCTTTGATCTCGTGTCCGCCAATTTCCAGGAGCGTATCCCCTGGAACAAGCTCCAGCTCCTCTGCAAGAGAGCCGGGCGGTACACAAATAATCGTATGTCCTTTTTTCGTCATAAAAACTCCGTTCTCTGTCATCACAGAATCTTGCTTTTCAAAAGCTTCCCCTGTGCGCTTCCTATCATACCAGCCTTTTCTTTCTTTGTAAAGATTTCTATCCTTTGTGTCTCTTTTTGTACTTGCGAAATAACGCAGGAAATGTTATAAATTGTATATGGAGTATTATCGATTGACAAGAGCATAACCGGAGGCTTTTCATGTCCAACAATTACGCATTTAAAAATACCATTCCCGTGGCACCTCTTAAAATCTGTGCCCTGGAGAGCTGTAAAACCTTTGCTGAAAAGGTAAACAGACACATTGTCAGATTTCGGAAAAACGATACGGAGGAGCTTCTTCGCCGCCAGGCCAGTATGGAGTACAGAGGTTATGACTGCGATTCCTATCTTCTTAGCGCCTCCTGTCCCCGTTTCGGTACAGGAGAGGGAAAGGGCGTTATCCACGAATCTGTCCGCGGTACGGACCTGTTTCTTATGGTTGACGTGGTCAATTACAGCCTGACTTATACTGTCTGCGGACATCAAAATTTCATGTCTCCGGATGATCATTATCAGGATCTGAAACGGATCATCGGCGCGTCCGTCGCCAATGCCCATCGGGTCAATGTCATCATGCCTTTTCTTTACGAGGGACGCCAGCACAAGCGCAGCAAACGGGAATCTCTGGACTGTGCCTACGCGTTGGAAGAACTCTCCAATATGGGAGTTGCGAATATTATTACCTTCGACGCCCACGATCCCAGAGTACAAAATGCCATTCCTCTCCATGGTTTTGACAATTTTATGCCGCCCTACCAGTTTATCAAAGCGATTTTCAAAAAAAATCATCATCTGACCATCGACAAAGAGCATCTGATGGTTATCAGCCCGGATGAAGGAGCCATGGGACGAGCCGTTTATTTTGCCAATAACCTGGGCGTCAATATGGGCATGTTCTACAAACGCCGCGACTACTCCACCATTGTAAACGGTCGGAATCCCATCGTAGCCCACGAGTTTCTTGGGGCAGATGTGGAGGGAAAGACCGTCATCATCATTGACGATATGATCTCCTCCGGTGAAAGTATGCTGGATACGGCCAAAGAGCTGAAAAACAGACGCGCGGACAAGGTGATCATCTGCTGTACCTTCGGCCTTTTTACGGACGGATTTGAAAAATTCGACGAGTTTCACCGCCGGGGATATTTCGACTATGTGGTGACTACGAATTTAAACTACCGCCCGAAGGAACTTCTGACCAGGGAATGGTATCTAGAAGCTGATATGTCCAAATTTACAGCTGCCATTATCAATACCATCAACCACGATCACTCTTTAAATAATATCATCGATCCTACAGAAAAGATTCAAAAACTGGTGGCCAAATACAACCAAAAACGGCAGAGCCAGTTTCGCCAGTTGGAATTAAACTTCAACTGACTGCCAGGGGCGCGTTTCACCTCTGGTTCATACGGTAAAAAAGACGGATACCTAACAGCTTTTCCCATTCCGCTGTCAGGTATCCGTTTATGCATGTCAGATTTTTGAAGGCTCCGTTCCTTAAAAACGCCCCGGAGTTTCTATGATAATTATGCTCTGGAGAGATATTCTCCGGTTCTGGTATCGATTTTAATCTTATCTCCCTGGTCTACAAACAAAGGAACATAGACGACTGCCCCAGTCTCCACAGTGGCAGGCTTCGTCGCACCGGTAGCCGTATCGCCTTTGAAGCCAGGCTCCGTCTCCGTGATCTCAAGCTCCACAAACAAAGGCGGCTCGATGGAGAATACTTGTCCCTTGTGAGAGCAGACCTTAACCATCTCGTTTTCTTTCACGAACTTTAACGCGTCGCCGACCATATCCCTGCTGAGCGGAACCTGATCATACGTATTGACATCCATAAAATAGAACAGATCCCCGTCGCTGTAGAGATACTGCATATCCACCCGCTCGATATGAGCGTTTTCAAATTTTTCTGTCGGGCGGAAGGTCTTTTCTACCACGCCGCCGCTCTTAATATTCTTTAATTTGGTTCTCACAAAAGCTGCGCCCTTTCCGGGCTTTACATGCTGAAATTCAATAATCTGGAATACATTTCCTTCGATCTCTACCGTAATGCCGTTCCTAAAATCACCAGCTGATACCATGTCCTGATACTCCTCCTTCAGTGTTCAACTTGTCTATCTGTTCTATTCTATCCCATATTTCCTACTTTTTCAAGGATTTTTTGTAGAAATAGAGCACGATCCGTTCCAGGCGCCGCTTGAGCACAATCTGGATTTCTTCCTTTGGATGAATCGGTTTTACCAAAATACTGTAAATGCCGCTCCGCTTCGCTCCATAGACGTCTGTGAAAAGCTGGTCTCCCACGAACACCGTAGAACCCTCGTCCGTCCCCATTTCCTCCATGGCCCTCCGGTAGTTTTTCACAGAAGGCTTATGGGCGTTGAAAATGTATTTGGTTTTCATGGCTTTTGCAAAGGGTTCCACTCTGGGTTTCTGATTGTTGGAGATCAGGCAGGTCTCAAACCCCATGTCATGAAGCCGCCGGAATAGTTCGACCGCCTCCTTCGTCTCCGGTTTCCCGTGGGGCACCAGCGTATTGTCAATGTCAAATAGCAGACCACGAATCCCCCGCCCATAAAGGGCGCCGTAATCAATGCCATAAGAAGAATCCACGTATTCGTCCGGGTAAAATCTTCTGAGTCCTGCCATCACTGTTTCCTGCCTTTGTACAGCTTTTCCAGTTCTTGCAAAAAGGTGTTTACGTCCTTAAATTCCCGGTATACCGAGGAAAATCGAACGTAAGCCACTTCGTCCAGTTCCTTTAGCTTGTCCATCACCAGATTTCCGATTCTTCTGGTGGTGATCTCCTTCTCCTCGCAGTTAAAGGCTTCGTTTTCTACCTCATCCACCAGGCGGCCGATGTCCTGAGCGGAAATAGGCCGTTTGTGGCAGGCAAGGAGCACTCCCGCCTCAATCTTGTCCCGGTCATAAACCTGTCTGGTCTCGTCCTTTTTCACCACCATCAAAGGAATCGTCTCAATTTTTTCATAGGTAGTAAACCGCCTGTGGCAAACCTCGCACTGACGGCGCCTGCGGATAGCATTGTGTTCCTCTGCCGGTCTGGAGTCAATGACTCTGATATTTTCATTGTTGCAAAACGGACATTTCATGGTGAACCTCCTCTTTGGCATGTTTCGCCATGCGCTATTTACATTTATGCATGCATTCCTCCGTCACGACCTTGACTAGCACGAAATCCTCTCCGATTTGTTCCACGCAGTGAAAGGGAATGATATATTCCGAATCCCGTCCCAGAAAGCCGCAAATATGGGCCGGACCCGGTATAATAAACGATATAATACAGCCGGAACGGCAATCAAATTCCACATCAGTAATGAATCCAAGCCGTTTCCCGTCACAGATATTGATGACCTCTTTCATTCGCAGCTCGCACAGACGCATAGGAAATCCCTTTCGCTTCCGGTTCCTTACTTTATTCTATGCAGACTGCCTGTCTCTGGTTCCACGCCCAACTACTTTCCATTCCCATAGAAACAATAACTCTGATATGGAAATCCCTTTAGTTCCTGGAAAATTCCTCCAGTTTAAGTCCGGGATTCCGGTCCAGGACCATGCCCATACTCCAACTATTGATAAACAGGAGCAACGGGTTTCCTTTCAAGTCCTTGACCCGTTTCATGTCGGAAGTTCCCTGAATCTTCTCCACATCAACCTCCTCTTTGTTGGCAATCCAACGGATATGCTCATAGGGAAGAGGATCTAACTTTACCTCCACATTGTACTCATTGTTCAATCGGAATAATAATACATCAAACTGGAGAACACCCACCACACCGACAATGATCTCCTCCATACCTGTATTAAACTCCTGGAAGATCTGAATGGCGCCCTCCTGGGCAATCTGATTGACTCCCTTCAAAAACTGTTTCCGTTTCATGGTATCCATCTGCCTGAGCCTTGCAAAATGCTCCGGCGCAAAAGTCGGAATCCCCTCATAGGCGAACTTTTTCCCGGAAGAAGTAAAGGTATCTCCGATGGAAAAGAGTCCCGGATCAAACACACCGATAATATCCCCTGCATAAGCCTCTTCCACAATCTTCCGCTCCTGAGCCATCATCTGCTGAGGCTGGGACAGCTTTGCCTTCCTGCCTCCCTGGACATGGTTGACCTCCATCCCCGCTTCAAATTTTCCGGAACAAATGCGCATAAAGGCAATCCGGTCCCGATGGGCCTTGTTCATATTCGCCTGAATTTTAAAAACAAAGGCAGAAAATTCCTCTGTAACCGGGTCGACGGCCCCGATATCCGCTTTTCTCGGAAGGGGAGGCGTCGTCATGTTTAAGAAGTGTTTCAGGAAGGTCTCCACGCCAAAATTGGTCAAAGCCGATCCGAAAAACACCGGCGACAACTTTCCCTGCCGGACAAGCTCCATATCAAGGTCCTGTCCCGCTCCGTCCAAAAGTTCAATATCCTCCAAAAGCTGGGTATAAAATCCCTCTCCAAGGATCTCTCCTGCCGAAGCATCTGAGAGAGATACCTGCCTTGTCGCCACCTCCTTCTGGCCGTTCATCGCTGCCGTAAAAGTGGTAACACACTTTAGATCTCGCTCGTAGACCCCTTTAAATTCCTTGCCGGATCCAATGGGCCAGTTGACCGGACAAGTGGCAATGCCAAGAACAGACTCGATTTCATCCATCAATTCAAAAGGATCGTTCGCCTCCCGGTCCATTTTATTGATAAAGGTAAAAATCGGGATCTGCCGGAGCAGACAGACCTTGAACAGCTTGATGGTCTGTGCCTCCACACCCTTGCTCGCGTCGATGACCATGACTGCCGAATCGGCCGCCATCAAGGTCCGGTAAGTATCCTCCGAGAAATCCTGATGTCCCGGCGTATCCAGAATATTGATACAGAATCCTCCATAATTAAACTGGAGCACCGACGAAGTCACGGAAATTCCCCTCTGCTTCTCTATTTCCATCCAGTCGGAGACCGCATGCTTCGCCGTCTTTTTTCCCTTTACCGAACCGGCCAGATTGATGGCCCCCCCGTAGAGAAGAAACTTTTCCGTCAGCGTGGTCTTGCCCGCGTCCGGGTGGGAAATAATCGCAAAGGTCCTTCTTTTCTCTATCTCCTGTCTTAAAATCTCCTGTTTCGATGCTGCCACGTATCCATCCTCCTGTGATTTCAGGTTTTTAGTTCCTTTTAGAAAGCTCCCCCGCCGGTATCTCAAAACAAGGGTTCAAACAAATGCATCGCCGATACCAGAATCCGTTCATAAACTGGCCGCTTTCTGCAAAATTCCATGGTGATCTCCATCGTTTCATGCTCCATGGTCTTTATAAAATCTTCCTTTAACTCCCGGACTGCTTCCGTCCGGTAGAGAAGGGTTCCACACTCAAAATGTAAATATAAGCTCCTGTAATCCAGGTTGATGCTGCCGATGGCCGCCAAAGTATCGTCTGATACAAAAGCCTTTGTATGAAGAAATCCCGGCAGATATTCATAAATCTTCACTCCTGCATCCAGAAGTCTGGCATAATAGGAACGGGTCAGCATAAAGATCAGCTTTTTATCCGGAATATGAGGCGTCATAATTCGGACATCTACGCCGCTTTTTGCCGCCAGAAGCAGTGAGACCGTCATTTCCTGGTCAATAATCAGATAAGGCGTGTAGATATATACATACTTCTTGGCATTGTGAAGAATATTCAGATAGACGTTTTCCCCCACACATTCATGATCCAGAGGAGAATCCCCGTAAGGAAGCACATAGCCCGGCGACCTCAGACCGTCTCCCGCCGCCTTCCTCTCTTTAAAGACATGGGGATCTATCCTGTAACGTCCATAGTCAAAATCCGTGTGACGGATGGCATTCCACATGCCAAGGAACATGGCCGTATAGTTCCAGACGCCCTCGCCTTCCATGACCACACCGCCGTCCTTCCAGTGGCCGAACCGTTCTTTCTTATTAATATATTCGTCTGCCAGGTTCAGCCCTCCACAAAACGCTGTATAGCCGTCGATCACTGCAATCTTCCGGTGATCCCTGTTGTTAAACACTGCAGACATGACCGGTCTTAGCAGATTAAAACGCCTACATACGATTCCCTTTCTCTCAAGAATCTCCGGATAATCTCTGGGAAGCAGCCAAATACAGCCCACGTCATCATAGAGCAGGCGAACCTCTACGCCTTCTTTCGCCTTCTTCTCCAGGATTTCCAGAATCGTATCCCACATATAGCCCCGCTCGATGATAAAATACTCCAAAAAGATAAAGGTTTTTGCCTTCTTAAGGGCTCTACAAAGCTCCTCAAAATATTCTTCCCCACTGGAAAAATAGTGAGTAAAACCGTTCTCGCCCGCCGGATAATGCGCGATCCGATACAGATAGGAAAACTGTCTCGCCACTGCCGGATCCGCCCGGAAAAGCTCCTCCATAATTCCTTCAGGTTGTTTCATCAGAGGATAAAGCTCATAGTCGATTCGCTCATGATTGCGCCTCTGTGCAATGATGGTATTCCCCCGTCCGAAAAACAGATACAGGATCGTTCCCAGAATCGGAACGCTTAAAATCAGGATACTCCAGGCCAGCTTATAAGCAGGATTGTACCATTCCTGCATAATGTACGTCACCAAACCAAGACCTATCAGGGACAGAGCCACTGTGATCGCCCAGTAATACCGGCCAAGAAACAAAACTGACGCCACAACCCAGGCTACCTGAAGCATCATCACGATGGCGACCCAGACCATCCGGCTGGTTAAAAATTTAAGAATCCGCCTCATCCTTACTCCTTGATTTGTCCAAAACCCTGTCGCCGGCAGCATTTTGGCACACAATGGTATCCAGGATCCGATGAGCCACTTCCTCCTTGCTCATTTTCGGAAGCTCCTGCTCTCCGTCCCTGGTAAGGATCGTGACCACATTGGTATCCGTACCGAATCCGGCCCCTTCTACCTTGACATTATTGGCCACGATCATGTCCAAATTTTTTTTGATAAGCTTTTCCCTGGAATGTTCCAGCATATGCTCCGTTTCCATGGAAAAACCGCAGAGGAACTGCTCCTTTCGTTTTCGCTCTCCCAAAGCCTTTAACGTATCCTCCGTCCGACAGAGCGGAATGGACATCTGTCCCGTTCCCTTCTTTACCTTTTCCTCACTCACTGTAACCGGACGGTAATCTGCTACTGCCGCCGCCTTGATAATCATATCCTGTTCCTCGGAAACAGCCGTCACCGCCTCATAAAGCTCCGCCGCTGTGGTGATCTCCACCACCTTCACAAATTCCGGCCGTTTAAGCGACGTAGGCCCGGTCACAAGCGTCACCTCAGCCCCTCGCTGCATAGCCGCTCTTGCCAAAGCATAGCCCATCTTCCCTGTGGAATGATTGGACAGATAACGGACTGGATCAATCGCCTCCCTGGTGGGTCCTGCTGTCACCAGGACTTTTTTTCCCGCCAGATCTTTTTCGAAAGCCAGTTCCCTCAATATATAAGCAAGCAGCGTTTCCTCATCCGCCATCTTTCCATTGCCCGTATCGCCATTGGCCAGCATCCCGACTACCGGCTCCACAAAGGCATAGCCAAAGCCCTTAAGTCTCGCCAGATTGTCCTGGACGATGGGATTGTTGTACATATTGGTATTCATGGCCGGAGCAATGAATTTCTTACAGGGGCAGGCCATAATCGTGGTGGTCAGCATATCGTCGGCAATCCCGTGAGCGATCTTCCCGATGACATTGGCGCTGGCCGGAGCCAGCATGAAAAGATCCGCCTGTTTTGCCAGAGCCACATGCTCCACAGAAAATTCAAAATTCCGGTCAAACGTGTCGATCAGACATTTGGTCCCCGTCAGTGTCTCAAAAGTAGTCGGTGTAATAAAATTAGTCGCATTCTGCGTCATCAATACATGGACCATGGCATGCTGCTTTTTTAAAAGTCTTGCCAGATTTGCAATTTTATACGCTGCAATGCTCCCCGAAACACCAAGAAGCACCGTTTTCCCTTTTAACATGAGCATTTTCTCCTTTTGGTAATTTTCTTGCGCCATCTGACGATTCATGCTATAATCGCACCGTGGCCGGCTACGGCCTGAATTTATATGGAAAGGACTTCACCTTTATGATACTCGCCATCGACATCGGCAACACCAATATCGTCATCGGTTGCATTGACGCCAAACAGACTTACTTCGTGGAACGCATTTCCACCAACCTTAGCCAGACTGCTTTGGAATATGCCATTACTTTCAAAAATATCCTGGAACTCTACCATATCAATCCCAGAGGTCTGGAGGGAGCAATTCTTTCTTCTGTCGTTCCTCCCATTTCCAATACGGTCCGCCTTTCTGTGGAAAAAATCATCGGAAAAGCCTGCCTCATGGTAGGTCCCGGCTTGAAAACCGGTCTCAATATCCTCATGGACAATCCCGCCGCTGTGGGAAGCGATTTGGTGGTCACTGCCGTGGCCGGCATCCGGGAGTACAAGGCTCCCTTTCTGGTCATCGACATGGGCACCGCTACCACCATCACCTGCATCGACAAAAACCGTAACTACATCGGCGGCGCCATCATCCCAGGCGTCCGGGTCTCCTTAGAGTCCCTGTCTCAAAAAGCCGCCCAGCTTCACAATATCAGTCTGGAACCTCCCAGGCATGCCATCGGCAAAAACACCACGGAATGTATGCGAAGCGGCGTCGTCCTTGGGAGCGCTTCCATGCTGGACGGTATGATCGACCGGTTTGCCAAAGAACTTGGAGAAGAACCCACAGTTCTCGCCACCGGAGGTCTTTCTAAGATTATTATTCCCCACTGCCGCCATAAAATCATCATCGACGACGGCCTGCTGCTCAAAGGACTGTGGATCATTTACACGAAAAACCAGCAAAACCCATAATTCCAAAGTATTTTACCATAGAATGACAAAAAATACAATTATGGTTCTACATTTTGTGTTTTGGGGTAAGGGGGAAACATCCAAAGAAACTCTTAATCATTTCATGTATAACAATCAACCGTTTCGTATCCTTCATATAAGAAAGTGGAGGATACGAGGGCGTCTGTATATTAAATTTCGGTATAGTCTTAGTGGCTATGCCGTTTTTCCATTGTCCGAATGCGTCTGTGTTTATAAAAATTTTTATTTTTCCTGTCACATGACCGTCTCCCGGTTGTCTAATACTATATGGAGGTAAAAATCATGAAAAATATAGCAAATGAAGAACTGTTGGCTTTCATTGAAAAAGCCATTGCCGGAGATAAAGAATCTCTGGAAACTGTTATTCTCAGCGTACAGGATTTCGTATTTAATCTATCTCTCCGCATGCTTGGCACTTTTCCTGACGCCGAAGATGCCACGCAGGACATTCTGTTGAAGATCATAACCCATCTGTCCTCATTCAGAGGGGAAAGCGCCTTCTCCACCTGGGTATTTCGCATTGCGATAAACCATCTGAAAGACTATCAGAAGCATATGTTCGCAAAATTTCCTCTCAGCTTTGAATTTTATGGGGATGATATTAAAAACGGAAAAATTGACGATATACCGGATCTGACACAAAATGTAGAAACGTCCATTTTGGCAGAAGAGCTCAAGCTGTCCTGCACAAATGTTATGCTTCAGTGTCTTGATACGGAAAGCAGATGTATCTTCATTTTAGGGACGATGTTTAAGGTGGACAGTCGAATTGCAGGTGATCTTTTAGGTATTTCTCCTGAAGCCTATCGCCAGCGGCTTTCAAGAATCCGTCGCAAGATGGCGGATTTTTTACAGGAATACTGCGGTGAATACGGAAACGGGACATGCCGTTGCGCAAACAGGGTAAATTATGCCATCCAAAATCACAGAATCACCCCTGCACAGTTAGCCTTCACAACTGCTCTCCCCATGGAAACAATGGTAGAAGTAAAAGAGGCTATGGAGGACGTTGACGATCTTTCACAGAAGTTCTCATTTTGCAAAACCTATCAGTCTCCGGAAAGCCTGAAAAAATTCATTCAGAAATTTTTAGACAGCACGTCCTTTTCCGTTATCAAAAATGCATAAGGAGATTTTGCAAATGAATACACAGCTTATCTTAAAATATCTTGCTGATTTAAATGAGAATAATAATCGGGAATGGTATCACGCACATAAATCCGAAAACAAAGCGGCAAACACAGAGTTTGAGACACTGATCCAGGCGCTGCTCTTTCGTATCGGCGTATTTGATGACAGCGTGCTGCATCATGAGCCGAAAAGCCTTACCTTTAAGCTGGTGAGAGACACCCGGTTCAGCCGTGATAAATCGCCATATAACCCGGCATTTCGCGCACATATTTCTTCCCGGGGAAAGCTGCCGGTTCCTGTCGGCTATTATCTTATGATTAAACCAGGCGACCAGTCCTTTTTTGGGGGAGGTCTGTTTGCAGATATGTTTAAGGACGCAACAACAATGGTGAGGGATTATATTGTTGAACATGGTAAAGAATTGGAAGCCATTACCAAAGAGCCTGAATTTCAGAAATATTTTACGGTACGGGGAACGGCGCTCAAAAACGTCCCGGCCGGATATGACAAGAGCCACCCGCAGGCGGAATACTTAAAGTTTAAAAGCTGGTATCTGGAATATCCGTTCAAAGATGAAGAACTACACGATGCCGAGGCATTTCTCACAAAAGCGGCCGAGAGCTTTCGCATAATGAAACCATTTAACGATTATTTAAACAAAGCGCTTGTAAATTTTCAGATGCCAACCAGGTGACCTCTGATTCCAATTGCGGTTAAACGATATTTTCTGTGGAACAGCTTCCTTTATCCTTTCTGTCTTTCGGAAACTGAATGGTAATCTTTGTTCCTTCTCCGGGAACACTCGAAAGTTCCAGTTTCGCCTGATGCAGTTTCACCGCATGTTTGACAATGGAAAGGCCAAGCCCCGTCCCGCCGATCTCTTTGGAATGGCTTTTATCGACCCGGTAAAACCGTTCAAAAATCCGTTCCTGATGTTCGGCCAAAATCCCGATACCAGTATCTTCAACCGTAAGAGAGACTTCCTCTGCCTCTTCCCTGACTTTCAGAAAAACAGAGCCTCCCGGCCGGTTGTACTTGATTGCATTGTCGCAGAGATTATAGATAATCCCCTGCAAAAGCTGCCGGACGCCGAAAACAAATGCCGGCTCTCCGGAAAGATGGAGAGCCACTTTGGCGGCTTTTGCTTCCGCAAAAAGCGATTCTGCCGTATCTTCTGCCAGCGCATACAAATCCACCTGGTCCCATTTCATATCTGCGGCGCCTTCATCCAGGTGGGACAGCCGGAGAATATCCTCCACCAGCCTTATCATCCGTTTTGCCTCCCCGTAGATCCTCCTGGAAAAGCGGGGAATGTCCTCCGCTCTTACCATCCCTTCCGCCATCAGTTCCGCGCTTCCTGAGATCGTCTGCAAGGGAGTTTTTAACTCATGGGAAACATTGGCCGTAAATTCCCGGCGAAGCTGTTCCACTTTTTCTTTTTCCGTCACATCCAGAAGCAGCAAAACAATTCCGGATACTTTTCCACCGGAAACGACGGGGCTTGCCTCCGCCTGGTAGCTTCTGCCGTCAAGAGAAAGGACCATCTCCGATCGTTCCCCCTTCTCCGCTCTTTGGATAAACGCTCCCAGCCCCGGCGCTCCAGAAGCCGACAGAGCATCCCCGCTGTAACGACCTGTTCCAAGAAGCTTTGCCGCCGCATGGTTCATACTAAGGATCCTTCCTCTGTTATTTAAAAGAACAATCCCCTCTGTCATCGAAGAAGTCAGCACCTCAAATTCTTCCTGCCTCTGTAAAAGCTCTTCCTTCTGCTAGCCAATCTCCCTCTGTTGCGCATGAATCCGGACAAGCAGTGGAGAAAGTTCTTCATAGGCCCCACTTTTCAGAGGTTCATCCAGATCCAGTTCATTTAACGGTTTCACAATCTTTCTGGACAGTCTGGAAGCCAGCAGAGCAGACAGACAGACCGCCACTGCAAATATGACGCAAAGAGGCTGGAGCATTCCCAAAAACAAGGCCAGCAAAGAATCCTGTACTACGGAAAGCCGGAGAATGGTTCCGTCTGACAGCTTCTTTGCGCTGTACAGATAGCGTTCCGTCAATGTGGAAGAAGAACGGGCCGCCGTCCCGTAGCCTTTGTCAAACGCCTCCCTTACCTCTTTCCTTTCCAGATGATTTTCCATCCCTTCAGCATCAGAGCTGCTGTCATAGAGAACGCTTCCGTCCCCCTTGATCCAGGTAATGCGATAATCCCGGATCGCAAGATCCTCCAGATAGGGGAATCCCTCATTTTGAACTCCCTGGGCCGCTAAATCTGTCTGTACCTGCAACTGTTCCTGCCGGACAATAGAAAAATAATCGTAGAGGACGGTCATAAAAAGAGTCACCGAAGCCAAAAACATGCTGATCGCCACAAAAAAGACGGTACGAAAAATCCTCCTTGTCATTCTTTCCTCTCCATCCTGTATCCGACTCCTCGGACTGTCTCAATATAGCTTCCACATTCCTGAAGCTTTGTTCGAAGGGTACCGATGTGGACGTCTACCGTCCTCGTCTCTCCCTCATAGCCAAATCCCCAGATCTGCTCAAGAAGCTGCTCCCTGGTAAAAACCCTTCCGGGATGTTCCATAAACAGACGCAAAAGTTCATACTCCTTCAGCGTAAGCGCAATCCGTTCCCCACGGACAGACACCGTGTGCCCGTTCCTGTCCATGAAAAGACTTCCCATCTGGCAGATTGCATCTGCCTCCTTTTTTGTCTCTGTTTCCGGCAGATTTTTTCCAGCCGTCCGCCGGAGCACCGCTCTCACACGGGAAACCATTTCCATCATCCCAAACGGTTTGGCCAGATAATCATCTGCCCCCAGATCTAACCCCGTCACTTTGTCATACTCCGTTCCTTTGGCCGTAGCCATAATCACTGGAATATCCGCCGAACCATGATTCCCCTCTCTTATCTTTTTCAAAACGGAAATGCCGTCCTCTCCTGGAAGCATAATATCCAGAAGGATCAGTTCCGGTTTCTCTTCCTCCATGGCACAGAAAAGTTTGGAACCATCCACAAAGCCCTTCGCCTCAAAGCCGGCGGACCTTAGCACATAAACCATCAGTTCCCGAATCCCTTCATCGTCCTCCACACAAAAAATCATGTTCGTCCTTTCCTTTGGCTGTAAGTTTTTCCAGATTGCAGCCAATCAACCTATACCGGCCGCATGACCTGGAGAATACTTCTTTCTATACTCCTCAAATCTTTCGTGAAATTCCTCGTTTCCATCCCGGAAATCTCGTAAAGATTCATGGATATTCATATTATGATCTGCAATATCCGTTACACATCCTGCAATATTCGAACAGTGATCCGCAGCCCGCTCCAGATTGGTCAGGATATCCGACCATACAAAGCCGGCGGCAATGGAACAGCTTCCGTCCTGGAGGCGTAGGATGTGACTGGTACGAAACTTTTCTTTAAGAAGATCGATGACCTGCTCCAAGGGTTCCACCCGCTTCGCCGCTTCCAGATCATTTCTCAAAAAGGCCTGAAGAGAAAGTCCCAGAATCTCTTCCACTGCTTTTGTCAAAATCCTATATTCCGCCCGCGCTTCCTTGGTAAAAACCAGTCCTTTGTTCCTCAGTTCCTCCGCAGACTCCAAAAGGTTGACCCCGTGATCCGCAATTCGCTCAAAGTCTCCGATGACCTTTAAAAGTTTTGCCGCCTCCGCATGATCCGCCTCTGTGATCTGCCTGGTGCTTAAATGAACCAGATAGGTACCGAGAAGATCCTCGTAATGGTCCGTCTGCCCCTCTTTTTCTCTGACAGAATCTGCAAGCGTCTCCGAATATTCTTCCAGAGAGGAAAGTCCCTCCGTAAAGGCCCCTACAGCCGCTTCTGCCAGACTGGAGGCCACCTCCTGGCATCGTTCCAGGGCAATGGACGGCGTACTGAGAAACCGTTCGTCTAATTCTGACTGAATTTCCGGTTTCCGGTCGTCCCGAATCAGTCGGCATGCCAGTCGTTCCAGAAATCCGGCCATGGGGAGCATCAGAAGCGTACAGAGAAGATTGAACACAGAATGAGCCGCCGCAATGCCAAAAAGCGAGACAGGGCTTTCCAGAATCACCGGAGTCAAAACTATCCGGAGCAGGCAAAATACAGACAACCACACAGCCGTACCAATCACATTAAACAGAAGATGTACCATTGCCGCGCGTTTTGCATTTTTATTTGCTCCGATAGACGATAGCATCGCCGTGACACAGGTTCCGATATTCTGACCCATGATAATAGGAACTGCCGCGCCATAAGAGACCTGCCCCGTAGAAGCCAATGCCTGCAAGATCCCGACGGAGGCAGAACTTGACTGAATCACTGCGGTGAGAATCGCCCCTGCGATCACCCCCAATACAGGGTTTTCAAAGAGGAGAAACAGATTCCGAAACGCCGGAACACTTCCCAGCCCGGAAACCGCCCCCGACATGGTTTCCATCCCAAACATTAATGTTGCAAACCCCAGGAAAATCATACCGGTATCTTTCTTTTTGGAACTTTTGCAAAACAGATAGCAGATGATTCCAATCAGAGCAAGAATCGGTGTAAAAGAAGAAGGTTTCAACAGTTTTACAAACAGATTTCCGCTCTCGATGCCGGCGAGACTGAGTAACCAGGCTGTAACCGTCGTTCCGATATTGGCGCCCATAATCACATGAATGGCCTGCCCAAGAGTCATCAGTCCGGAATTGACAAATCCGACTACCATGACCGTAGTAGCCGAAGAACTCTGAATCACCGCCGTCACACCCAGTCCTGTCAAAAGTCCGGCCATCTTCCCCGTCGTAAGCCTTCCGAGAACGGTACGGAGCCTGCCTCCTGCTCTGCGTTCCAGCGCCTGTCCCATAACGCTCATGCCAAAGAGAAACAGGCTCAGTCCTCCTATCATTGTCAGTCCGTCAAAAATATCCATAGTCCAAGCTCCTTCCGCATTACATGTCCGTTTTACTTCCTCATAATAGCAAAACTATGTCAAATCCATTATCATGGTTTTGTAAAATCCATGTAAACTCTTCCTTTTTCCGTCCGCTTCTCTCTTCCGGAAAAAAGGTTTCTGTCCGTAGTATTCCACCTGGAGCCGGTTTCTAAAAATCTGTTGTGATATTTTGTCTGGAATCCAAAAACGGCTTTTCGTTTTCACGGCCAGGAAATCCTGTCTCCAAAACGAAAAGCCGTCCTCTTTTTTCGCGAAATCTTTATCCCTTCAAATGCAGCAGCACCTTTCCAATCGCCAGCGTCAATACCGCCGCCACAATGGCTTCCGGCACCCCGTTGGCAATCATAATTGCCACAATACCGTCATAGACAGCGGTCACAGCTATCTGTTTCGCCGCGGCAAACTGCGGTCTGAAACAAACATAAATCAAATTCATCACAAGAATCGTATTGACCAGCGCTCCCGCTACTCCTGCCACCGGCAAAGCGATGTACTCCACCGCCCGCTTTTCGCCTCCGACCTTCATAAAGGCTCTGTATACGAAATAGGGAACTACGCCTGCCAGAATCCTGGGAAGGAAACAGATGACAAGGCTCCACAGATTTCCTCCGGAATAGAACGGGGAGAAAGCAAAGGACAAAAGACTTGGGGTAAACGTGTTGATAATCAGACTGGTCAGTCCAAAAATGAATCCAAGAAACGCGCCCTTTTTCGGTCCTAAAACAACGGATCCGATAATGACGGGTACATGGATCAAGGTGGCCTTGATCACCACCAGATTGATATAGCCTACGTAAGGCACGAAGGCCATCAGGATGATAATGGCTGCAATGGCCGCAGTCAATACCAGGTTTCGGGTTTTTGCCGAAGTATTCATTTTTTTCCTCCTGCTACTGTTCCTCTGCCGGAAGCTCCTTCCGACAGGTCGGATACAATGCGTTTACTGGTTACTCCACGATTATAGCAGAGGGACGGAAAATGTCAACCTGCATTTCATTCATGTTTCAATACTACCGTCGCTTGACAAGGACATACACGTGCGCTCTTGTCAAGCGACGGTATCGCTATCGCTGCTGTCTTTCACCAATATCTTTCTTATTTCTTTTATGATTCCGGAAGGTATTTCTTTATCCATAGGCATAAGTTTACTGTACATCCTTACCCCCTGATACGAAAATACGATTAAATCGAATACGGCGGAACTATCCACTTCCTTAAATTCCTGTCTGTCCATCCCATATTGTATTAATTTCTTCCATGTATTTGCCGAAATTAAATATTGTTCATATAACGTATTATTCTGATTCGCAATATCACGAATGCTAAAATACTCATAGATTGCTATGCTTAATGAAGATTGGCAGTCCAGCATTTCATTCTCGTACTTGCTTAAAATTTCATCCAAAATAGTAACTGCCGAATAATTTTGTTCTATTTTTAAATCAATCTCCTGATCCTGCTCGCCAGTCATATCGTCAAGAATCTCCTGAAAGATTTGACGTGTGCTGTCATAGTGGCAGTATAAACCGCCTCTGCTCAGTTTTGCTGCTTCGCAGATATCCTTCATTGTCACTTGTTTAAACCCTTTTTCTGCAAATAAAGCACATGCACATTTCTTGATTTGTTTCCTTGTTTCCCGTCCTCTTTTATTCATAAACAACCCTACTTTCAGATCCAGGCAATTTGAAATCATGATACGGCCATCTTTCTAAGGTCTGTTTTTCTCTACATCCCGCAGAAATTTCTCCCATTTATCCTCATGATCTACAAAATATTTAGGACAATTTTTCCCTGTCACATCATAATGCCGGAGGATATCTTTCGTCTCGATCATATAAATATCGGAAAGCCAGGCGACCAGTTTTACCAGAGAAGTATAGGTCTCCTTTGTAAATTTCCCGCTCTCATCTTCGTGGCAGCATTCAATGGACACAGTATCATAATTTCTGTCATTGGAGGCGTATGCGACCTCGCTGATAGGAATACACTGGAGAATGGTTCCATCTGTATCAATAATAAAATGACTGCTGACATAAGTACCCGCCGCCCCATCTGCCAACCCGGCAAAATAATCCCTGTTCTGTTTGGCGCTTGTCCCGGGATTGGCCGTGTAGTGGACCACCACCCCGGCCACATCATCCAAATACGTTCCCGGTCTGGAATATTCATTGATCGGCAAAAGATCTTTTTCCACCCATTGGGGAAGCTGGATGTTTTCCCACTGAATCACCCGCTTTCCGTTTTCATCCAGATAAACAGAGCGGGCCGGATCATGGGCGTCCGGCCAAAGTTCTTTTTCCAGGATCCCCTGATTCGCACCGGGCCAGACCTTCTCCCGGATAAACCATACCAGAAGGATCATAACCGTCACAGTCCCCACCACAAACAGAATCTTTCTAGTTCGTTCTTCTCCCACGCTTTCCCAGCCTCTCTTTCGTAAATAATATCCCGCTTACAGGGTTCTCTGATTGTCATCCATCTCGGAAAACAGACAAATCTTGCGTTTTCCGGGTAAAACCAGTATACCATGTCTGAGAAAACGTTTTTTGAAAATTCCCTTAAGATTTTACGGCAATTTGCAGAAAAATTCCAGACAAAATTGCTGCGAAAAGTAGCATTCCTGTAATCTTCAGATTTTCTTTTTTCTCTCTATGGATTTTAAACAGTACGGCCAGCCCCACGCCCGCTCCGGAAAGGAGACCGGAAACTGCAGCCCCGAAGCTCAAAACTCCGCTCAGATAAAATTCCGTCAGAATCACGGAAGCCGCGCAGTTTGGAATCAAGCCCAGGAAGGCGGCTAACACTGGCTGAAGCAAAGAATCTTTAAAAAGGAGACCGGACAGCCACTCAATCCCCACTGCCCCCAGAAGAATATTTAAGAGTATATTGAAGCTGAGCAGATAGACAAATACCTCCGCCGTATGATAAAGAGCCGCCCGGAATACTCTGTAAGAGCCATGGGATTCTCCCGCCAAATCATGTTCTCTCTCTTCCTCCACAGACACTTCTGTGGAAGCATCCACACTTCTCTCTTCCTCCTCATGACAGCCGCAATCCCCGCAGATGGCTCCCAGTCGTTTTCTTTTTATCGGACTGTTTCGCAGCAAAATATCTGCCGCATATCCAAACACAATCCCGCAAACCACCTTGACTGCCAGAAGTTTAAAGATCGTTCCCGCCTGGCCAGGATGCCCCATCAGCAGTAAAATGGCCTCGTCTGAAGTCGAAAGAAAGACTGCCAGAAGCGTTCCCACCGTAATCACGCCTCCAGCGTAAAGATTGGCCGCCGCCACAGAAAATCCACACTGCGGTACACAGCCAAAAATGGCCCCTGCTGCCGGGCCTGCCGCCCCGATTTTTGTAAGGAAATTATCCCTGCGCCCTTCCGAATAATGTTCCAGAGACTCTAAAAACAGAAAAGCCACCAGAAGAAAGGGCAACATCTTCAAGGTATCTAACCCTCCGTCCACAAGCGCGTCAATCAAAAGTTCCAATAATTCTGTCCTCCTTTTCCGTCCTGCAGGCAGCTTTTAACTCTCGGATAAACCGGCTGGGCGCCGTCTCTTTTCCATATCGCTCCTTTACCCAGTATACATGTAGCTTCTCTTTCGCCCTGGTCATGGCCACATAAAACAAGCGCCGCTCTTCCTCCACATCGGAGGGAAGCACTGCTTTTTCGTGGGGAACCACCTGTTCATTGACATCTGGCAGAAATACTGCTTCATATTCCAGCCCCTTGGCCCCATGCATCGTGGAAAAGACCACGCCTGTTCCTTCCAACTGCTCCCGTTGCCGATTCATTTCCTCCCGGTAGCGCTCCATGTGAGCAAACCATTCCAAAAAGCTCCTGTATTCTCCGGCATCTGCCAAAAGTTCTTCCGCTACTGCGAAAAGTTCCTCCTCCTTAAGATTCCTCTCCTTCGCATAAGTCCTCAAATATTCGTCATAGCCTGCCGCCTTCCGAATATGAACGACCGCCTGATAGGGCGACCTTCGGCTAATGATTCGAAGATCCTCTGAAAGCTCTTGGACCCGTTTCGCCATCCAGGGCTTCTCTTCATACATAGCTTCGATCTCCGAAAGAGACACCTTCCCGCCAGAAAACACCGACCGGGAAATATACCGGCAGGGCTTATTGATAATCCGCATGAGCGTCGCCCGGCTTTCATCCCCCATGGCCGCCCGAATATAAGCCAGAATATCGCCGCTGATCCAGTGAGTATAGAGACTGGGAATCTGCTCCTTGGTCTGAAAAGGAATGTTGTATTCCATCAGGAGCCCCAGAAGCCCCCGGCTTCCTGTATTGGTTCTGGAAAGAACTGCCATCTCCTCATAAGCCATCCCTTCCTCATGATAGGACTGAATATGGGAAAGAATCCGCCTGTATTCCTCCGCCTCTGTAGAAAAACTCCCTAAAACCACGGGACACCCGTTTCTTTTTGTACCGGAAATCTTTTTCTGAAACCGGACCTGATTATGAGAGATCAGATTTCCCGCTGTCTGAATGATCTTATCTTGAGAGCGGTAATTAACTGCCAGAAGATACCGCTTTGCATCCTTATACTCCCGCTCAAATCCTAACATCAACTCCGGTCTGGCTCCACGGAACCGGTAAATCGCCTGGTCGTCGTCCCCCACCGCAAAGAGATGATTTTCCGGCAAAGCCAAAAGCTTTAAGATCTCATACTGAAGTCTGTTGATATCCTGAAACTCGTCGCAAAGAATATACCGGTACTTTCTCTGCCAGGCAGCAAGGATGTCTTTCCTGGCCATAAAAAGCTCATGGCAAAGGCTTAACATATCGTCAAAATCAATCACATTTTCCTTTCGAAGCCGCCTTTCATAAGCACGAAAAAGCCGCCGGAACAACTCTTCCGGACAGCTTCTAGAATAATAGCTTTCCAAATCCAGCAGATCGTTTTTCACGCTGCTGATCTCGCTTAAGACTTCCTGCAAAAATCCCAGAGACTCTTCCGCCATAGAAGGCTCCAGATCGGAAAGCTCCTCCGAAAGAAACCGGAGCCGTTTTTCCTCTCCGATGATCTGAGCCGCATCATAATGATAGGCATGTTTTAGAACGCGAAAATACACGGAATGAAAGGTTCCAAATGTCACAGGAAACTTCTTCCCGTCCATCAGTCCTTCAAACCGCGTCTGCATCTCCTTCGCCGCCGCCCTGGTAAAGGTGATCACCAGAATCTGACCGGGAGGCACCTGAAACTCTTCAATAAGCTGCTTTATCCTTCTGGTGACTACCAGAGTCTTTCCGGATCCCGGCCCCGCCAGTACAAGGGCGGGGCCATCCTTATGGCAGACTGCCATTTTCTGAAACTCATTCAGTTTGCGCATGCTGTCAACTTCTCAATACCCTTCCTCACACGGGTAAGGGTCTCTTCTTTCCCCAGAAGCTCCATAATCTCTGTGGCGCCCGCCGGAGTCATCTGCTTTCCGGAGACTGCCGTACGGACCGGCCACAGCACATAGCCATTCTTGTAGCCTTTCTCCTTTGCATAGCCCTGCAAAAGCTCATAAAGAGAATCATTGTCATAACAGGTCGCTTCCTCCAAAATGGGAAGCAGGTCCCTAAGAACCACCAGAGAACTCTCTTCGTTTGTTTTCATTTTTTTGTGGGCGTACATGGACGTGTCATATTCCGGAAGTTCCTCCAGAAAATCCACCAGCCCCGCAATATCCGGAAATACCTCAATCCTGGTCTGCACCATGGCCGCAATCTTTTTTAAATCAAAGGGCTTATGAAGCGCTTCCTTTAAATAAGGCTCCGCCATTTCGTAAAAAGCTTCCGGATCCATGGACTTCAGATACTCTCCGTTCATCCATTTTAATTTCTGGATATCAAAAACTGCCGGAGATTTGCTCATATGACGATAATCAAAAGCCTCCGTAAGCTCTGCAAGTGAAAAGATCTCCCGGTTATCCTCCGGACACCACCCAAGAAGAGCCACGTAGTTGACCACTGCCTCCGTCACAAACCCCTGTTCAATCAAATCTTCAAAAGAAGAATGACCGCTCCGTTTGCTGAGTTTTTTATGGGTCTCATCCGTGATCAGAGGACAGTGAACATAGACCGGTTCCTCCCAGCCAAAGGCCTGATACAGCCTGGTATACTTGGGAGATGAAGAAAGATACTCATTCCCCCTCACCACATGGGTGATCCCCATGAGATGGTCGTCTACCACATTGGCAAAATTATAGGTGGGATAGCCGTCCGACTTGATCAGAATCATATCGTCCAGTTCTGCATTGTCCACCGTAATATCCCCGTATATTTCATCAGAAAAGGTGGTGGTTCCCTCCGTGGGGTTGTTCTGTCGAATCACATAGGGAATCCCCGCCTGAAGCTTCTCTTCTACTTCTTCTTTCGACAGATGCAGGCAGTGTTTGTCATAGACCACGATCTCTTTTCCTGCTACCTCCTGCTTTAAAGAATCCAAACGTTCTTTGTCACAGAAACAGTAATAAGCCTCGCCCGCATCCACCAGCTTTTTCGCATACTCCAGATAGAGTCCTGCCGCCTGCCGTTCACTCTGAACATAGGGACCCACGCCTCCGTCTTTATCTGGCCCCTCGTCATGATAAAGTCCGGTTTTTGCAAGGGTCCGGTAGATGATCTCCAACGCGCCCTCCACAAAGCGCTCCTGATCCGTATCCTCAATACGGAGCAAAAAATCTCCGCCCTCATGTTTTGCGATCAGATAGGCATATAACGCCGTCCGCAGATTTCCCACATGCATCCGTCCCGTGGGACTGGGTGCAAACCTTGTTCTTACATTTCCCATGATGATAATTCCTTACCTTTCCGTCATTTCCATATTCTGCACGGCGTCCTACACCTGTCCGCCTGATGTTCTTCAGTCAATTGCCTGAGGCAATACTTCCGAAGCCTTTCCGTAAATCAGCATATCTGCTTCCCGATCCGTCGGATGATGCTCGTCAGTGAGCAACACCAAACGGCTTCCATGATAATAATGGCGGAAGCGTTTTGTCAGATACGAATCCAAATGAGTCGCTACCACCAACAGCATATCTGCCTGTTCCGTTTCATTGGCTACCCAGGTAATGATACCATTATCCAGCCGCTCTCCTGCCAGAAGGATCCCGGGACGGATCGCCCCGTGGCAAACATTACACTGAGGAATCCCTGAAGATTCCAGGATATAATCCATGGAAAACTCTTTTCCACATCTGGTACACCGGTTATAGGAAAAATTTCCGTGAATCTCAATGACATTCTTTGCGCCCGCCTTCTGATGAAGGCCGCTTAAAGTCCTTGTGGCAACAATCACTTTCCCTCCCTGGGATTCCTTTTTCTGCTCCAGCCTTGCCAGGGCATAATGAGCTTCGTTTGGTTCACAACTAATCCTGTCCCGTAACATCTCTTCTTTATAGAACCTGTAGAAAGACCCCGGTCTCGTACTGTAATAAGCAGCGCTTAAAAATTCCTCCGGTGAAACGCCGTACTTTGTTTCGATCTCATAGGCATAAGGTTCGTCTTTAAAATAAGAAATTCCTGATTCTCTGAGCATCCCTATCCCGCTGAATACCATAATCCGCCGGCTCTCCTCTAGCATCTGTCGCAATGTCTCATATGCCATATCCTGTCACCGCCTTTCTCTAATCTTCCGTACTTTATTTTACTTCTCCTCTCACAGCCATTATACACAATTCCTACATAATTAGAAAGTGTTTTTTACGCTTCTGTTCACATAAAAATTTCCTTTTGCGGAGATACTACCGGTGATTGACAAGTACTTGCGGAAGGGAGACAGCTATGAGTGAAACAAACAGGGAAAAGACTGTGATTTCTACCAGTGTAGCAGAAAATATGGAGCTGTTCCACCAGATCCTCAGAGTGGACCAGAATTTTGACGTAGTATACCGGACCATGAAAATCGGCGGGCGACAGGCTTGTTTTTATTTTGTGGACGGTTTTGTAAAAGATGAGGTCCTCCAGCGGATTATCCAGTATATGTGTGGAATCAGCGACCAAGATTTCCCCAAGGAAGCCCATGAGTTTTCCAAGAAATGCCTGCCTTACGGAGAAATCGGTATCTTACGAGAGGTGGATGAAATTATCACCCAGCTTCTGATGGGCATCACCTGCTTTTTTGTGGACGGTTACGACGCGGCCTTGACCATCGACTGTCGGAGCTATCCGGCCAGAAGCGTATCAGAGCCGGGAAAAGAAAAGGTCCTCCGTGGGTCCAGAGACGGATTCGTAGAAACTCTGATTTTCAATACTGCCATGATTCGTCGCCGAATCCGGGACCCTAAGCTTACGGTAGAGATTACTCAGGCCGGAACCAGTTCCAGAACAGATATTGCGATTTGTTATATGGAAGGCCGGGTAGATACGGAGCTCCTGAGTCGAATCAAGGAGCGAATCCAAAATCTGAAGGTAGACGCTCTCACCATGAGCCAGGAGAGTCTGGCTGAATGCATCTACCCCCATAAATGGTATAATCCCTTCCCCAAATTCAAATATTCGGAACGACCTGACACAGCGGCTGCCCAGCTTTTAGAGGGAAACATCATTGTCCTGGTGGACACCTCCCCGGCCGCTATGATCCTGCCTTCTTCCGTCTTTGATATCATTGAAGAAGCAGATGATTTTTATTTTCCTCCCTTAACTGGCACGTATCTCCGCCTCTCCCGGATGACCATTTCCCTCCTGGGCGTCATCCTGACTCCCATCTGGCTCCTCCTGATGCAGAATCCGGAATGGATCCCGGAAAGTTTCCAGTTCGTGGCTATCAAGGACGCCGTCAATATTCCGCTGATCTGGCAGCTTCTGATCCTGGAGTTTTCCATCGACGGACTCAGACTGGCCGCCTTAAACACGCCGAGCATGCTGACCACTCCTTTAAGTGTCATCGCTGCTCTGGTGGTAGGGGAATTTGCCGCCAACTCCGGCTGGTTCAACTCCGAAACCATGCTGTACATGGCTTTCGTGGCCCTGTCCAACTACACCCAGTCCAGTTTTGAACTTGGCTACGCCCTCAAATTCATGCGACTTCAGCTTTTGATCTTGACCTCTGTATTCAACTTGTGGGGCTTTATCGCCGGTATGGTGATCTTTGTGCTGGCCATCGTCACCAATAAGACCATCGCAGGCAAGAGCTATATTTACCCCATTTTGCCTTTCAGCCTGCGGGAACTCAAACGGAGATTTTTCCGCACCAGACTGACTCCGGAAGAACGCTGATACCCAAAACTTGATCAGAGACTACCTCCAAATATTTTTATAAATACGTCTGCCCTACATCACTCACTTTCGTAAGTCATATAGGGCATTCGTTTTGCGCTCTGAATCAATTCTGTCCGTAATATGCGTTGGCTCCATGTTTTCTAAAATAATGCTTATCCTGCACATACTGGATCGCAGGGGATGCCTTCGGATTCAGCATCTCCGTACGGGTCGCCATCTTAGCCACTTCCTCCAACACCACCGCGTTGTGAACAGCCTCGGCCGCATCCTTCCCCCAGGTAAAGGGACCGTGGCTGGTACACAGAACGCCGGGAGTCGCCATGGGATCGCGGTCTTTGAAAGCCTCGATAATGACGGTTCCGGTGTGTTTCTCATAGGCGCTCTCCACCTCTTCCCCAGTCAGCACTCTGGCACAGGGAATCTCTCCGTAAAAGTAGTCGGCATGAGTGGTTCCGTAGCAGGGAATCCCCCGACCAGCCTGCGCCCAGGAAGTAGCCCAGGCAGAATGAGTATGGACAATGCCACCCACGCCGGAAAATGCCTTATAGAGTTCCAGATGAGTCGGCGTATCAGAGGAGGGACGAAGCTTTCCCTCCACCACATTTCCTTCCAGATCCACGACCACCATATCTTCCGGCTTCATCGTGGCATAGTCTACGCCGCTGGGCTTAATGACCACCAGACCGCTTTCCCGGTCAATGGCGCTGACATTTCCCCAGGTATAGACCACCAGGCCAAACTCCGGCAATTCCATATTCGCACGGTATACTTTTTCTTTTAATCCTTCTAACATAATTTCTCCTTTTCTGCTGGAATCCCATTTTGTAGGAAAACGGGGCTGTCGCAAAACAGCCCCGTCCGCTCTTTTTATCGATTATGCTCTTTTGGCATCTCCATCATGACCATCTGGCTGTATTACAGAGTAAAATCACAGCAGGTCCTGTCAGTCATATAAGGCTTCACACAGGCTGCGCCTGCCGCCACGTGGTCGGGATGAACCTGATAAGCCGCCAGGGCCTCCTCCGATTCAAACGTACTGTCCAGAACCACGTCTACTGTACTGGTGGAAAGAGGCGGTGCGATCACTTTCACATCCAGAACGCCTTTTGCGACTTCCTTAACCGCCTGCAGCCGTTCTCCGAACTCCGCCGCTACCCGCGCCCGCTCTTCTTCCGATACCTCTGGTTTAAACTTCCAGCTCACAATATGTTTTACCATGAAAATCCTCCTTCCGGATCATCATCCCCGGGTTATTTTGACAGAAATTCATGAATCCCCTTGGCGCCTGCCCGTCCGGCCTCCATGGCCAGAATAACCGTCGCCGCTCCAGTTACCGCATCGCCGCCGGCATATACACCGTCTTTACTGGTCTTTCCTGTCTCAGACTCTGCCACAATGCATTTCTTCCGATTCGTTTCCAGCCCTTCCGTGGTGGAAGAGATCAACGGATTCGGAGAGGTTCCAAGAGACATAATCACTGCATCGGCCTCGATCTCAAACTCAGACCCCTCTACGGGAACCGGTCTCCTTCTGCCGGATGCGTCCGGCTCGCCAAGCTCCATACGGATGCAGCGTACTCCGCTGACCCAGCCGTTTTCATCTGTCAGGATTTCCACAGGGTTAGTCAGAAGGTCAAAAATCACGCCCTCTTCTTTTGCATGATGGACTTCTTCTGCCCTGGCAGGAAGCTCCGCCTCACTTCTTCTATATACGATATGGCTCTCCGCGCCGAGGCGAAGGGCGGTCCTGGCCGCATCCATAGCCACATTTCCACCGCCGACGATGACTGCCTTTTTGCTCACAGGCATGGGCGTCGCATAGTCCTCAAGCCTTGCCTTCATCAGATTGCTTCTGGTCAGATACTCATTGGCAGAGAATACGCCATTGGCATTCTCGCCGGGGATTCCCATAAACATGGGAAGCCCTGCGCCGGAACCGATAAATACAGCGTCAAAGCCTTCCTCATCCAGAAGTTCATCAATCGTCACCGACTTTCCGATGATAACATCCGTCTCAATCGTCACGCCCAGAGACTTCACATTTTCCACTTCCGGCTTCACCACCGCATCCTTGGGGAGACGGAACTCGGGGATTCCATAGGTAAGTACGCCGCCGGCTTCATGAAGAGCCTCAAAGATAGTCACTTCATAGCCCCATTTTGCCAGATCGCCCGCACAGGAAAGTCCTGCCGGACCAGATCCGATAACGGCTACTTTCTTGCCGTTTAAGCTTTCTGCCTTTTTGGGTTTGATACCGTTTTCTCTGGCCCAGTCTGCTACAAAACGCTCCAGCTTTCCGATAGAAACCGGATCCCCTTTCTTTCCACGGATACATTTTCCCTCGCACTGGCTCTCCTGAGGACATACCCGCCCACAGACGGCCGGCAGAGAGGATGAGGCTGTCAGGACCTCATAGGCTCCTGCAAAATCTTCCTCCACAATCTTCCCAATAAATCCGGGAATATCGATGGCTACGGGGCATCCCTGGGAACACAAAGGCTTTTTGCACTGTAAACAGCGCTTCGCCTCTTCCACCGCTTCTTCTTTATTATATCCAAGACATACTTCTTCAAAGTTCGCCGCCCTGACCACAGGCGCCTGCTCTCTGACTGGTACTCTCTTTAATCCTTCCATTATTCGTCACCTCCACAATGTCCGCATCCGCCGTGATGTGTATCGCCTTCCTGGAACTTAAGAAGCTTTCTTCCCTCTTCCGTTCTGTACATGGCCTGACGTTTCATAGCCTCATCAAAATTGATCTTATGACCGTCAAACTCAGGACCGTCCACACAGGCAAACTTCACCTCGTCTCCCACACTCAGACGGCAGGCCCCACACATACCGGTACCATCTACCATAATCGGATTCATGCTGACAACTGTGGGGATCCCCAGCTTCTTTGTCGTCAGGCAGCAGAATTTCATCATGATCATAGGGCCGATGGCGATGCAGACATCGTACTGTTTTCCTTCTGCAACCAGGTCCTCGATCGCCTTTGTCACCATACCGCTGCGGCCATAGCTGCCGTCGTCTGTGGTAATGTAAAGGTTTCCTGCCACTTTTTCCATCATCTCTTCCATAATGACCAGGCTCTTGGTCTTTGCGCCGACGATGACATCCGCCGCAATGCCATGCTCATGGAGCCACTTCACCTGAGGATAAACCGGCGCCGTGCCTACGCCGCCCGCCACAAATAAAATCTTCTTTTTCTTCGTCTCTTCCAGGTCTCCCGTAATCAGCTCGGACGGACATCCCAGAGGGCCTACGAAATCCATCAGGCTGTCCCCCGCTTTCAGGCCCGCAAGCTGATGAGTGGACGCTCCGATGGGCTGGAATACGATCGTCACCGTTCCCTTCTCCCTGTCATAATCCGCAATGGTCAAAGGAATCCTCTCGCCCTTTTCATCCAGTCTGACAATGATAAACTGGCCCGGCTCACAGGATTTTGCCACACGCTTTGCTTCCACATCCATCAGAATGATATTTTCCGCAAGATGCTCCGCCTTCAGAATCTTGAACATGTTGTTTCCTCCTTACCTTTCCTCCTGCATGACGTTTTCTCCGCACATGCTGTCTGTTTCATTTTAACACCGTCGTTTCCCCATTTCAACCGGAAATTCAGCAAAAGCCGGCAAAAAACTCCCCTAGCCGTCCAATCTTTTTGAGCTTTCGGCCAGCGGAGCTTTTCTTTTGTACGAATTGCTTACAGGAAGTTACCGATACTTCCCCCCAAAATAAGGCTGAAAATAAAAGCAAGAATCGCCGTTACAATCGCATTTACCAAGAACAAAAAGAATAATTGCCAAACCCGTTTATTCTTTTCTTCTGTAAGGAATCCGTCCATTCCCGCCGGAATAAAGAAATAAGCCAAAAGATTTCCCAATGTATAAGCCATCAATGCAACGAGCATGGGAATCGTATTGATATCATACCGACTGACTATCGGAAAAATCAGAACAATCAAAGCCGTGAGAACTGTAAACGGCATCTGGGCAAGAGCCTTCGCGGCCGCCACCCCAAGTCCCTGCATATAATTCATCGGTTTCTTCCCCCGACCAAAGGCCATCGCAACCGCTCCCCAGCACGCCAAAATACAGGCTCCGCCAATCAGCGTTACAAAAAACAGCGTCGGAGTACTAACCACCTTCACAGATACCATCCCTCCGCTGAGCCTGCTGGCGGCAGAATTCATCTTAAATCCAAAAAACAAGAAAATAAAAGAAAACAGAATACACTGAATCCCGCAGATTCCAAGCACTACCGGCGTCTTTCCCGCTTCTACCATATTGGAAAGAGTCTCTGCCGGTTTCTTATAGGCATCCACAATCGTACCCCAAAGCCCCTTCATATAAATCCCTGCAGCTCCCGGCTGCCTCGGTACCTGAGGTCCTCCGTAAGGCTGACCATATCCGCCGGGGCCTCCCTGAGGCGGCACCTGACCGTATCCATAAGGCTGTCCCTGACCATATCCGCTGGGACCTCCCTGAGGCGGTATCTGGCTGTATCCGCCGGGACCTCCCTGGGGCGGTATCTGGCTGTATCCGCCGGGACCTCCCTGAGGCGGTATCTGGCCATATCCGCCGGGACCTCCCTGAGGCGGTACCTGACTATATCCGTTAGGGCCTCCCTGGGGCGGTGTCTGACCAGGACCCTGAGGCCCCCCCTGAAGCGGCGTCTGACCATATCCGCCAGGACCTCCCTGGGGCGGCATCTGGAGAGGAGTCTGCCCACTCTGAGGCACTACTCCACTACCTGCTGCCTGCTGCTGGCAGGTACAGACTTCCCCCTCCTGCAAGGGCTTTCCGCATTGACTACAAAATTTTGCCATACTTTTCCTCCTTTATGTATGTTCCATTCCGGAACATACGATATTTGTGTATTGTCTAGTGTCCGAAATCATCTAAAAAAAACCATACAGTTCTTCATGGTCAATTTTCCAGACAGGAATAAAAAGAAATTTTTTTCCTGATTTCACCACCACAATATCGTCCAGTTGATCACGGATGCTCTTCCCCATAAACTCCGCTGTCATTTCAACCGTTATTTCTTTTCTAATCAGGCCGTCGTCTCCCTCATAAGGCTCCCCCTCGGAGATTATTTCTAATTCTATCTGATCGGGAACCGATAATGTTACAAGGTTCGCGATATCCGATGAAAAACTCTTTGCTTGCTGAATAAAGGCTTCCTTGGATATCCAATCGGAAGAAGATTCGTCTCCCCAGTAAATGCTGTCATAAACTTCTTCCAGGTCAAACTCCTTCAAACCGCCAAAAAAACTTTTCACCGGCATAATGGGATTGCTCTCCCTGATATACAGAAAAACTCCTCCACCGATAATCGCTGCCAGAAAAACCAGAACAATCGCAATCGCCAGGCCCTTTTTTCTCTTTTTCTTAGGTCTGCCTGCCTCTACTGCCCCATAAGATGGTTGGTTTGCATAAGGGACCTGCCCGTAACTGTTCTGACCATAGCCAGGCTGTCCGGCTCCATAAGGCGGCTGACTTCCATAAAGCGGCTGGTTTTTGTAGCAGCCTCCATAAGAGGGCGGATTCCCGTAAGACTGTCCTCCATAAGGCGGATTTTCATAGGGCTGGTTTCCTCCATAAGACGGCGGATTCCCATAGGACTGCCCCTCATAAGGCAAATTTCCGTAGGGCTGGCCTTCCTCATAAGGCTGGTCGCCATAGGAGCGCTCCAGGTTGGACGGTTGCCCTCCCTGGCCGCCGGCGCTGTCTTGAAAAACATTCCCCAAAGGCACCGTACTTTCGCCCGTATCTACTGACGGAAGGTTTTCTTCTGCCAGACTCTTTCCACAGTTTCGACAAAATTTTGCCGTATCTGTATTTGGTGCTCCACAGTACGTACAATACATACTCTTTTCCCCCTTATGTCATCGTATCATAAACTGGAACGGTTCATCGGCCAGAACAAATCCGTCCCCATGACACAAACGATATTCCTCTCCCGGATCTAGCTGCATCCCATTCAGGTAAGTGGAATTGGTAGAGTCATGATCCACCAGATAGTACCCGCCGTTCTCCATAAGAATGCTGGCATGATGGCGGCTAACCGCCCGGTTATCCGCAACACGGAAGTCTGCATCCCGGCTTTTTCCAATCAGTGTCTCGTCCAAAACAATCGCCATCTCATCCCCAGTACGAATCCGGATAATGTATGCCACTTCTCTGGCCTTTGTAAAGACATCCGGGATCATAATGTTTAATCCATCGCCACTCTCTCGCCAAGAGTCCTCGTAACCGTTTCCCTTTTTACCGCCATAGCCGTAAGAATCCAGTTCCTCAGAGGCAGCCGCTTCCGCAGATGCCGCCGCAATATCCTGCAAAAGCAGCGTATCCGCCATGGACTTGCACTGATTTAGATTTTCCCGGTTCACCCCTTTTACATAATTCAAGAGCGTATGTAGATTTTCCTGGTTCTGTTCCGGATTTCCCTCCATAATAGTCACAAGTTCCGCCATCAGAAGGCGCAACTTCTCAATCGGACTTCTCGGATCCTTTTGCAGACCACAGATCCAGCGGATCTCTCCTGTCTCATTGTGAGCATATACATCGGAAAGGCTCATCAGAAGTTCACTTCTTGGAATCATATATTCATCCAGGTTTACCCATACGCCAAGCAGACTTTTTAAGACCTGAACCACCGTTTTTTTCGACATCCCAGCCGAAAAAATCCGGCTGAGAGGCGTAAAACCTGCAGTATTATAATTGGCCTCTCCGGCTGCCTCATTGGTAAACTCCAGCCGGAACACACCGTCAATCTCATTGCAGAAAAGCATATTGTAGGTGACCTGGTCAAAGGCATTTTCCATGGGCGCCTGCCGTTCAATTCTGTCCATTTTGAATTAAAACCCCCTTTTCTTCTACCGCAGAACCTCCCGCAGCGCCTCATGCCCCATCATCTGCTCCGCCATCAGAGCCGGGCCGGCAGGAGAAAGCACTCCAATCGTCCCAGCCACAGGGAGTTCCGGATTCTCATACAGCCGTCCGTACTTCTCATGGAATTTATTATATAAGAGCACTGATTTTCGGCAAAGTCCATTTCCCAGCATTTTAAATAGGCACCAGATTTTATGAAGTCTGTGATTCGAAGTATAAACGCCGTCGCTGACCAAAATGATCCGCTCTGCCAGTCGACAGGCTTCCAGCAGGCCATGGTTCAGAGAAAAGCTGCTGTCGATGATAATATAGCGAAATTCTCCTGAATCGATAAGCCTTCGCAAAAGAATCTCCATCCTGGACTTGCTGATGTCCATCAGAGAAAGAGGAGCCGAAAGATTGTCGTAATAATAAACCCCTCCCGTATCCCGGTTTAAAACTGCCCCCATGGCGGCATCCAAATCTCCTCCTGTTTCCAGCTCTTTCAGGAGATACTGAAAATCTCTGGGATTTCCTCCATGGAAAATGGTTTCCGCATCTCCAAGGCTACTCATATTGATATAAAGTACCCGCTTCTCCTCCAAAGCCAGTTTCTGTGCGCAGGCCGCCGCCACCGTCGAACAGCCACACCCCGCACTAGCCCCGGCAAATACCAGAAGCTTGACCGACGTATCTTCAATCTCCAGAAGGCTCTCTAACACCTCCAGAATCTCTCTCCGGCTCTGATAGCGAAAGATCTCCCCTTCTTCTTCCATCGGCTCTCCAGTCAGATACCCTACATGGATATCGCCGATAAAAAGCGGATATTCTTCTCTAAGCGTGTCTGAGACGAGAACACCCTCCACTTCTCTGGCAGAAATCAGGTGATTCAGCCGTTCCCTATCATAAACGGGTCTGAACTCATACTCGTCTCCTGCCACTTCGTTCATATACTGACAAAACCTCTCCGTGTAGGCGGCATCCAGATCGTACACTGCAATCCCTATCTGTCCCATATATATGTAACCATTCCCTCCGAAATCACAAGATTAATATCCCATCTTCTTCTCATAGTCTGCAATCAGCTTCCTGTTGGCTGCCTCATACTCATTGAACACATTCTCATTAAAACGGTCCGGATCGATCAGTGGCACATACCAGGACTTACTCATAAAATAATTATTAAGACCAGAATCCTTGAATTTTCTGCCATGACGGGCGTAAATTTCATTTCTTGCAAGTCGCAGCTCCTCTTTGGTAAGAGCAGCAAGATCCGCTTCCGTCAGATACGCGGAATCGCTGGTTGGAAGAATATATTCCGACACTGGTTCCATGGGTGCAGAAGAGGAAGTTTCCAAAGCTACGCTGGAGGGTACGGAAGATTCTGAAGGAGAAGAAGTCGTATCCTGCTCCGATTCTGTTTCTTCAGAAGATTCTGTTTCCATTTCTCCTGATGATTCCTCTCTGCTTTCGATTGTTTCCGGCGCACTCTTCCTATCTCCGTCTTTTTTCCCTCCGAATGTGCGAATCCCCAGAACAATTAATACGCCAATCAAAGCCACCACAGCTATACTGAGTATCACAATGATAATTGTCTGGGCGCTACCCTTTTTCTTCTTTCTCTCTTTTTTATCCGGAACCGGCTCCTTATAAGCTCTGTGAACGGCCCTTCCCGTATGGGACGTCCCATCATAAAACGGAGCATTCTGCTCTACTCTGTGCGCTCTATTATAAGAAGGCGTCTCATAAGAAGGCGCCTTTCCATAAGACAAATCAGCCTGATAAGGCGCTTCTGCCTGATCGGAAGGCTTCCGTTCCCCCAGAACTTTTACTGGCGCTCCACAGCCATCGCAAAATTTAGAATTGTCTGGAATTTGTTTCCCGCACTCCTCACAAAACATGGCTCTTCCCCCATTTTCCCTACCAATTTCAAAAGCTATTGCTATTTTAACACATCTTTTCAATTACTGCATTAAATTTTTTTACCAATTTTTCAACTATTCGACTGTTTTTTCTCTTTTTTCGCCTCAGATTCTGCTGTCGGCCCAGTCCCTCTTCCCGTTCCATTTCCTTCCTCAGCCAAGCGGATCAATCCCTTTTTTCGCAGGCGATAATCCACGATTCTACTGATAATTCGATAGATAACGGCAAAAAGCGGGACTCCGATGAGCATCCCCACGATGCCGAAGAGACCGCCGAAAAATAGAATGGAAAACACCACCCAGAAAGCGGATAGCCCCGTGGACTCCCCAAGAATTTTGGGACCGATGATATTTCCATCTATCTGCTGTAAAATCAAAATAAACAGGATAAAAATGAGCCCTTTGGCCGGATTCGCCAAAAGAATCAGGATAGCGCTTGGAATGGCTCCCAGGTAAGGTCCGAAAAAGGGAATGATATTAGTCACGCCCACAATCACGCTGACTAACACCGTGTAGGGCATCTGCAGGATATAGAGTACGATAAAGCAGAGGATTCCGATGATCAGGGAATCTACCAGCTTTCCTGCAATAAAACCGCCAAACACCTGATTGCTTTCTTTTAAAGTGTCAATCAGAATTTTTGCATGTTTTTCAGAAAAAGCCGCATAAATCATCTGCTTTGCCTGGCGTTTAAAAGTCTTTCTCCCATTCAGCACATAAATTGCCACGATAATCCCAATAATGATATTAAAAGTCGTACTGAAAAAGCTGATGACTCCTGTCGTCAGATGGCCGAAAAGTACGTTCATATCCTTAAAGAAATCTGTCTGTACCCAGTTATTAAAGAAGGTTAAAGCCTTGTCCGTCAGATCCCGCACAATGTCAGAGTCCATCCCCTCCTGCTGCATAAACTCCATGATCTCCGCCGACGTATGACGAATCTGGCCGGGAAGGGTGGCGATCATACTGCTGATGTTGGTATAAAGCTCCGGAATGACCATGACAGCCAGCACAGTAATGACGGCGATCCAGAAAACAAGAGCCAGGAGAATGCTGAGTCCCTTACTGAGATTTACAGCCTTTTTCTCCTGTTTGATCACTTGTTTGAATCCTTTTGTCAGATACTTTTCAAAAAACTTTACCACCGGAAACATCAAATATGCGATAATAAACCCAAATACAATCGGCTCCAGGATTCTGAGAACCGTTTTGATCGCTTTTATAACCGTTTCATATTTATATAGCAGCAGAAAAAACAAAATGCTGGCAGCAATGACGCAAAAGGCTGTCAGCCCCATAGACGCATACCGCTTCATTCCCTCTCTGGCAGATTCCCGCCTTTCTTCTCCCTGTTTCATGAGTCATTCCCCCTTTCCGCGGATTATGCCGCCGGTTTCCCGGCGGCACATCCCGTAAACGGCTCGTTCGAATATCACGAAAATTTTTCAAGAGCCGTCATCTCTTCTGCATAATTGTAAAATTCTGAAAAGCTTCCCGATAAAAATCCGTCAAGCGCTTTTCCTCCCCGGTTAATCAGGCAGTCTGTCAAAAGATATCCGGACATTCCAAGAGAAACCGCGCACATATCCTCATCCACGTCGTTTCCTACCATCAGACACTGCTCCGGTTTCTTTCCGAACCGTTCCAAAATAGATCGATAATAGTTAAGATTCGGCTTGCAGTAACGCTCTTCCTCATAGGTCGTCACCAGTTCAAAGTCCTCTGGAGAAAGCCCCGCCCACCGCATCCGCCGGTAAGTCGCCACTGTGGGAAACACCGGATTGGTAGCCAGGATCACCGTATAGCCTTTCTTCTTAAGCAGCCGCACAGCCTTCGCGGAAAGCTCCGAATATCCGGTGGCCGCCTTCGCCTCTCCGAACTGATTCTCATAAAATTTCGCAAAATGAGTCTCCTGCTCTTCCATGTCCCGATCCATGGCCTCGGAGAATACCTTCCAAAACCGGGTCCGGTTATTTACAGAGCCGTCGTTTCTTATCATAGCCTCCACGCCCTTCCAGACGGAGCCGGTCAGCCGTTTCGGATCGAATCCATCCGGCGCAAAGGTTCTCCCAAGGGCCTCCATATAGAGTCGGACAAAAGCATCCTGATCCATGGGAAGCAGGGTTCCGTCCAGATCAAAAAGCACTGTGTCAATCGTTTTCATTGTCAGTCCTGCCACTTGATGTCTTTTAAAATATCACAGAAATCAAAGGTTGCAAAATAGTCATGAGTCGTCTCGCCCCTGCGGATCATCTGAACACTTCCGTCCTCTTTCAGAAGAAGTTCTGCAGAGCGAAGCTTTCCATTGTAATTGTACCCCATGGAATAGCCGTGAGCCCCCGTATCATGGATCACCAGGAAATCTCCCACGTCTACCTTCGGAAGCATCCGATCAATGGCAAACTTATCGCTGTTTTCACATAAAGATCCGGTCACATCGTACTTGTGATCGCAGACGCTGTTATCCTTCCCCATAACTGTGATATGATGATAGGCTCCGTAAATGGCCGGCCGCATCAGGTTCGCGGCACAGGCGTCGCAGCCGATGTATTCCTTATAAATATGCTTCTGATGGATGGCCTTCGTCACCAGACAGCCGTAAGGTCCCATCATAAACCGTCCCATCTCCGTATAGAGGGCCACATCTCCCATGCCAGCCGGCACCAACACTTCCTCATAGACCTTCCGCACGCCTTCGCCGATGGCCAGAATGTCATTGGACTCCTGCTCCGGGCGATAATCAATCCCCACCCCGCCGGAGAGATTGATGAATTTCACAGAAACTCCTGTCTTTTCCTTTAATTCCACCGCCAGTTCAAACAACACCTTGGCCAAAAGCGGATAATATTCGTTGGTCACGGTATTGCTGGCTAAGAAGGCATGAAGCCCGAAAGTTTTTGCCCCCCTCTCCTTCAGAATCCGGAATCCTTCGACGATCTGCTCATGGGTAAAGCCATATTTGGAATCGCCGGGGTTATCCATAATCCCGTTGCTCATTTTGAACACGCCGCCAGGGTTGTAACGGCAACTGATGGTTTCCGGAATCCCTGCACACTTCTCCAGATACTCAATATGGGTAAAATCATCCAGATTGATGGTGGCGCCGATTTTCCTTGCAAACTGATACTCCTCTGCCGGCGTCGCATTGGAAGAAAACATAATCTCTTCCCCGGAACATCCGATGGCATCCGCCATCATAAGCTCCGTCATGGAAGAACAGTCGCATCCGCAGCCATACTCCCGCAGAATATTGATTAAAAAAGGATTGGGGGTGGCTTTCACCGCAAAATACTCCCGGAAGCCCTTGTTCCAGGAAAAGGCTTCTTTCACCCGTTTTGCATTCTCCCGGATTCCTTTCTCGTCATAAAGATGATATGGAGTCGGATAAGTCTTTTCAATTTCCTTAAGCTGCTCCAGTGTTACAAAAGGTTCTTTTTTCATGTCAATGCGCTGCTCCTTTTCGTCCGCTTTATTCTTCCACGCTGTAATTGGGCGCTTCCTTTGTAATATGAATGTCATGAGGATGGCTCTCTTTCAAAGAAGCTGCAGAGATCTTCACAAACTCCGCCGTCTCCTGCAGGGTCGGAATGTCCGGCGCGCCGCAGTACCCCATACCGGAGCGAATCCCGCCGATCAATTGGAATACTGTATCCTCCACAGTTCCCTTATAGGCCACCCGGCCTTCCACACCTTCCGGTACTAGCTTCTTGGCGCCGGACTGGAAATAACGGTCTTTACTTCCGTTCTCCATGGCTGCAATGGATCCCATGCCCCGATATACTTTGTATTTTCTGCCCTGGAACAGTTCAAAGGTTCCGGGGCTTTCGTCGCAGCCTGCAAAAATACTGCCCATCATGCAGACACTTCCGCCAGCGGCGATGGCCTTCGTCATGTCGCCAGAATACTTGATACCGCCGTCGGCAATGATCGGAATCCCATATTCCTTCGCCACAGCATAGCAGTTCATAATGGCTGTGATCTGAGGAACACCGATTCCGGCGACCACTCTGGTCGTACAGATGGATCCAGGCCCGATGCCCACTTTCACAGCGTCCACTCCCGCTTCAATAAGCGCCTTCGTGGCAGCTCCTGTGGCCACGTTCCCGGCAATAACCTGTAGCTCTGGATAATTGGCCTTGATGTCTCGTACTGCATTCAGGATATTGGCGGAATGACCGTGAGCTGAATCCACCACCACACAGTCCACTTTGGATTTCACAAGAGCCTCTACTCTGTCTAAAAGATTGGCTGTGATCCCCACTGCCGCGCCGCAAAGCAGCCGTCCCTGTTCGTCCTTTGCCGAATCGGGATACTTGATCTGCTTCTCGATATCTTTAATCGTAATCAACCCTTTCAGGTTGAACTCTTTATCCACCAGGGGAAGCTTTTCCTTCCTCGCCTTCGCCAGAATCTTTTTGGCCTCTTCCAGAGTAATCCCCTCTGGTGCCGTGATCAACCCTTCCGAGGTCATGGATTCCTTAATCTTCTTTGTAAAATCCGTCTCAAATTTCAGGTCCCGGTTGGTAATGATACCCACCAACTTCCGCCCTTCCGTAATCGGAACGCCGGAAATACGAAACTTGCCCATCAGTTCGTTGGCATCCGCCAGTGTATGTTCAGGAGATAAATAAAAAGGGTCGGTGATGACACCGTTTTCAGAACGTTTGACCTTGTCCACTTCCTCAGCCTGGGCCTCTACAGACATATTCTTATGAATAATGCCGATTCCTCCCTGCCTTGCCATGGCAATAGCCATCCTGTGTTCCGTAACCGTATCCATCCCGGCGCTCATCATCGGAATATTCAGCTTGATTTTCTTTGTCAGATGGGTTGACAGATCCACCATGTTCGGCGTCACCTCAGAATATGCAGGCACCAGCAGCACATCGTCAAAGGTGATTCCTTCCCCGATAATTCTACCCATTTCCCTTTTCTCCTTTCTTCCTCTCAAGTTCAAAATTTTTCGCTATTTAATATATTATCCTACCCAAAATGTCAGGCTGTGTCAAGCAGAGTTTTTTTGAATTTCCGCATTTTTATTGCTGCCAAAAATGCGGAAGAAAATCAGTTCTTTTCACGCCGAAACACGTTTCCACATTGTCCTTCATCTGCATACATCCCATACGCCCCGTCGTCCGCCTTGAAAAATTCTATACTGTGCACACATGCAAAAAATCCTGCCAGCACACCATTCTGGCAGGATTTTTATCCATTATGATTTATGCAACGCCGTTTACGGCTTTGGTCAAACGGGCAACTTTCCTGGAAGCAGTGTTTTTGTGATAAACACCTTTGGACGCCGCCTTGTCAATCTCGCTGATAGCTACTAATAAGCTGGCCTGTGCTGCAGCCTTGTCACCGGCAGCAATAGCAGTCTCGACCTTCTTGATCATGGTCTTTACTCTGGAACGAATCGCCTTGTTCCTGGCAGTCTTAGTCTGGGTCACTAATACCCTCTTCTTTGCGGATTTGATATTTGCCAATTGGTACACCTCCAAATCAAATAAAATAGTTTGTTTTTATCTGGTTTGCATTAAAGCCGGACACGGACAGTCTAATGTAAACATACTGCTTTAGTCTACTCCAAAAATATGTGGCTGTCAATAGATAATTCTCAAGTTTCCCCATTTTACAAAAAAACACATTTCCAGAGATCTTCCAGAACTTCCAGAATCATCCCTTTCCCTGAAATGAAAACCTCCTCTTCGCAATGTCACGTTCGTCGCCTTGCAAAGGGGAGGTGCTTTTCCTATTATTCTGTTTTCAACTACAACTGACGTCGAAAAATTATTTCTTCTCAAAAATCATAGCGACACCACTCATCTCCATGGTAATGGTACCGTCTTTGTATTCTGCCTCAACACTCTCGCCATCGGCTGTCAGAGTAAGAACCGGATCTTTATATTTCCAAGTTCCGTCTCCGGACTCGCCTACCACGTCCATGCTAAACTTGCCGTTATCCTTGATGGACATTTCCATCTTCATGTCGCCCATACCTGCTGCCTGCAGATACTCTTCCACACTCATGCTGACGCCCATAGCCTCAACCTTGGTCATCTTCCACTCGCCAACCACAGGGTCGGAAGATTTCTTTCCACCGCATCCTGCCAGAGCCAGAACCGTCATCAGGGCTGCAAGCATAAGTACTGCTACACGCTTCTTCATTTCTCATCCTCCATTTTAACTATAATATACTGGGATAAAATCCACAAATATAAATCTAGCACTTTTCCCTGAGAAATGCAAGAGGATTCTTGAAAATATCCGTATTATTTCCTTGTTTTTTGGTCCTTTTTGTCCCATTTTCTCCAGTCACAAGCTCATGAAGGGGCTTCCTTACTTTTTTTCTGGTCAGTTCCACCAGATTCAGCCTGGTGAAACCAAGAAGGTTTACCTTTACGGAATCTTTCTGAAGGGCGCTTCCAAAAGCCTTCAGAAGCTGTTCCTTATGATCTTCCTCCTCCATATCAATAAAATCCACCAAAATAATTCCCGACAGGTTCCGCAGTCTCAGTTGAACGGCGATCTCCGCCGCTGCTTCCAGATTGATTTTGAGAAACGTCTCCTCCAGATTTTTCTTTCCCTCAAACTTTCCAGTATTGACATCTATAGATACCAGCGCCTCCGTAGGTTCAATGACAAGAGAGCCTCCTGATTTTAACCATACCTTTTCGGAGAGGGCTCTGGAAAGGGCTGTTTCCAGACTGTACAGTTTAGAAAGCGGATAGGAATCTTCATAAAGTCTAAGATCTGGCAGGCGAAGCGTCTCATTCTCTTTCTGAAGAGCCGTCTCTTTTTTCTCCACCAACTCATAGATTTTTCTGTCATCCGTAACCACTTCCAAAAGACTCTCTGTCCGGTTATTGAAAATCTCTGAAAGAAAAGCCGGCTCCGGTTCATAGAGAAGCGTCCCGGCGGTTCTGGTCTCCCAGAGAGAAAAGACGCGGGAAGCTTCCAAAAAGAGCTCCTCAAATTCTGACAAGAGCGCCTCTCTGGGAGCCGTCGCCCCGTTGGTTCGCACAATCAGTCCAAAAGGAAATCTGCCTTCCGCCCTTTCGGAAAGAATCTCTCTCAATTCCTGTTTTCTGGCTTCGTCCTTGATTTTGGAAGAGAAAAAAATCCCGGTTTTCCCCGTCATAAGCACAAGATACTGTCCTGTAAACGTAAGGCTGGTCGTTCCCACCGGAGCCTTGGTCTTAACGGCATCCTTCCCAATCTGAAAAACCAGTCCATCTCCTTCTTTGAGTACTCTTTGCTTTGCCCCTGGCAGAGGATAGCGTTCCCATTCCTCCAGGGGGTAAAAACACATCATTCCCTGCCCCATTTCCACAAAAGCCGCCCGAATATTTTTTACGATGCGCCGGACCTGCCCCACATAAATCCTCCCCACCAGGGATTTTGTCCCGGCCGGCTCCAGAAAAAGGCCTGTAATCCTTCCGTTCTCTTCTTCTGCCGTTATGAGTGAGCCATCCAGCTTCGTAACGATGATCCGCCTCATAAAATTTTCTCCCCGAAGTCGGAAAGAGGAATCAAACGGCCGCTTTCTTCCTCCCTGGCATAAAGTTCTAGGCGGTGAATGGAAAAACTGCAGGGCTCGTAAACCTTTCCGGCATACTGAAAAAACGCTTCCAGCAAAAGCTCCGGTTTTAAGTTGTCGGCGCTCCCCGAGGCCAGTGTAAGAAAAAGGCTCTGTCCGTCAAAATGCCAACGATAAACAAGAGGACGGATATCAACTTCCTTTTCACTCTTTTTTGTCTTTTTGCGAACCCAAATTACCTTCTGAGCAAAAAAATGTTCTGCAGTCTCCTTCCAGTCCTCCCACAACGCTTTCTCCGGCGTCAGAAGATAATCGGCCGCCACCACCACAGACATGGCCGTTTTTGTATGTTCCGGAAGTTTCAGAAAGCTTATAATCTCCATTCCTTCCGCCATGACTGCATTCATCCGTTCGATCATGTTTTCGGAAGATTCTGAGGACAAAAGCTCCATATCCAGATACTCTCCCTCGCTGGTAAGGCCAAGGCCCAAAGGCGAAGCAAAGGACATAAGCTGATGAGGGCTGAACCCGCCTGAATAGGCAATATCCACGCCGGCCCTTCGGTTGACCTTCTGAAAGTACCGCATGACATCCAGATGGCCGATGAATTTCATGCTCCCTGTTTTTTTGAATTTAATCCTGATCTTCAAAACACACGCCTCCTCCGAATTTTCTGACACCGCAGCCCTGGCAACTTACACGGCAGTTCGGCGTGACAACTCCTTCCATGGCCCGTTTCCACTCCCGTTTTAGAAACTCTTTCGTGACTCCTGTGTCAATAAAATCCCAGGGAAGAAGCTCTTCCAGAGAACGTTCTCTGAGATTATAAAAATCAATCTCCAGCCCCGCGGCCTCAAAAGCCGCCATCCATTTGTCATTATCAAAACACTCTGACCAGGAATCATAAAGGCAGCCCAGGCGGTAAGCCTCCAGAATGACCCGGCTTACCCTTCTGTCTCCTCTTGCCAGAACGCCTTCCAGCACGGAAACATCCGCCTCGTGCCAGTTATAGCGGAGACTTTTGTGATTGAGCTGACGCTTCATGGCATCGTTGACTTTGCGAGCCTTATCCAGATATTCTTCTTTGGTAAACATAGAAGCCCACTGCAAAGGAGTAAAGGGTTTCGGGATAAAAAAGGAGGTGCTGGAATTTACCTGTACCCTACCCTGTCTCGCTTCCTTTGGAACCACCTCGTAGTATACTCCTGCCACCCGGTTGGCAAGAGCGGCAATTCCTTCTATATCCTCCTCTGCCTCTGTGGGAAGGCCCAGCATAAAATAAAGCTTTACTTTATTCCAGCCGCCTCTGAATGCTTCTGCCGCCCCGGAAAGAATCTCCTCCTCCGTCAATCCTTTGTTGATCACATTTCGCATCCGCTGGCTTCCGGCCTCCGGCGCAAAGGTCAGGCTGCTCTTTTTCACATCCTGCACCCGACTCATCACATCCAGGGAAAAAGCGTCAATACGAAGGGATGGCAGAGAAATATTCACATCTTTTTCCCCAAATTTCTCAATCAGAAAAGAGACCAGTTCTTTTAAATGGGTATAATCGCTGGAGCTAAGCGAGCTTAAGGAGATTTCATCATGACCGGTATTCTCCAGAAGTTTTACGGCATATTGCTTTAGTTCTTCCAGATCCCGCTCCCTGACGGGCCGATAAACCATCCCTGCCTGGCAAAACCGGCACCCCCGGATACAGCCCCGCTGGATTTCCAACACTACCCGGTCCTGGGTGGCCTTCAGATAAGGCACCAACGGCTTTTCCGGATAAAAGGTCTCTTTCATATCCACTACAAGCTGTTTGACTACCTTTTCCGGCGCATGAGGATTGTTTGGCCTCATGGCTTTTAAGGTCCCATCTTCATGATATTCCACCTCATAAAAAGCCGGTACATAGATTCCGGGGATTTCTGCCGCCTGTTCTAAAAATGCCTGACGCCCCTCTCCTGCCGCCTGTGTTTTTTGATACAAGTCAATCAGGTCGTAATAAACCGTTTCTCCCTCTCCAATATAAAACAGATCAAAAAATTCGGCGATAGGCTCCGGGTTATAGGCGCAGGGACCGCCTCCGATGACGATGGGACTCTCCTCTCCCCGTTCTGAGGAAAAAAGAGGAATCCCGGACAGATCCAGAATCTGCAAAATATTGGTATAACACATTTCATACTGGATGGTAATGCCAAGAAAGTCCATTTCCTTTACTGGAGCCTGGCTTTCCAGCGTAAACAGAGGAATCTTCTCCTCCCGGAGCAGTCTGTCCATATCCAGCCAGGGAGAGTAGACCCGTTCACACCAGACATCTTCCCTTCGGTTAAACATATCATAGAGAATCTGGATTCCCAGATGGGACATTCCAATCTCATACACATCCGGAAAACACATGGCGAACCGGACGTCCACCTCATCCGGGTCTTTCATAACTGCATTTATCTCACCGCCAATATAGCGGGCAGGCTTCTCTACACGGAGCAAAGCCTGATCGCTTAGTGCCAGCTTTCTTTTGTATTTCCCAGATGGATGTTCCGTTCCCCTGGAATGATCCGGATGATTCTTGCCTTGTGACGCCATAGCGATTCTCCTCTCAGACATCTTTTCCTTTGCCCTTTTTCTTATGAAAAACAAATCTCAGTCTTTTTTCTTCCGTTTTTTTGGTTTCGGTTCCGGAAGTTCTGCACAGGTCGCTGTGACCAGTCTGTTTAATAACTCCCGATCCTCCACCTGTTCCACAAGAAAATAATTTTTCGCGCTCGGATAGGGCGGCGCCTCTGTCAGAGCCGGACAGATCCTTCTCCCTGCTTCCGTTATCTTGATATAAAACTGATCGTCGCAGATCACGGAAAAAATTTTTCCATTGCAATAAAGTCCATACTCCCCAAACATTTTTCTGTAGGTGACAGTTCCTGCTCCCTGTAGCTGATCGACCATAAATTCCACAAATTCTATGTTTGACGCCATTGCCTATCACTCCCTTTCCCAAGTTCAAGTCGTGCGATCCTCTTGCAAAGATCTACGTTTGTCCAAGTACCGAATCATCCCCGGCCCAAGTTCTTTCGTCGGTCTTGCCAGAAATCCATGAGAACGATAGAAAGCTTCCCGCCCTTTCGCGCACATCAAATCCAGCATCATCTCCGTCCCCTCCTGCGTGAGCGCCTCCGTATGGGCAATCAGACGCTCCATCAGCATATGGCCGACCCCAAGCCCCTGTGCGTTCGGATGAACAATCAAATCCTGTATGTAACAAATCACCGCTCCGTCGCCCACCAGCCGGCCCATGCCCACCGGCTGCCCTGCAATATAAAGACCAACCGTATAAAGGCTTCCCTTCAGGGCCATTCCAGCCTGTTCTCTGGTAAGCACTTTCCAGCCCACCGAAGCCCGCAGCTTCAGATATGTATCCACATCAATGACATTTTCCCTAAATTCCAGTTCGTCCATCTTTTTCTCCGCTGTCACCGGACTGTATTTTTCAAAGTTCCGATCCCCTCAATGGTACACTCCACCACATCCCCGGATTTTAAAAACCGGGGCGGCTCAAATCCCATACCGACCCCAGCCGGAGTTCCTGTCGCGATGATGGTCCCTGCCTTCAGGGTCATCCCCGCGGAAAGCTCCTGGATAATATGGGGCAGTCCAAAAATCAAAAGCTCCGTATTGCTATTCTGTCTGAGTTCCCCGTTGACCTTTGACTGAATGGACAGTTTCGGCGGAAAAGAAAACTCGTCCGCTGTCACAATCCAGGGCCCCATGGGGGTAAAACCATCCAGACTCTTTCCAAAATACCATTGTTTGTGGCGAATCTGAAGCTCTCTGGCGCTGACGTCGTTCATAATGGTATAGCCGAAAATATAATCTGCCGCCTCTTCCTCGGAGACGCCCCTTGCATCTTTTCCGATGATCACTGCCAGCTCTACTTCATAATCCAGCCGTTCCACCATGTCAAAATGGCCGTCAATCCAGCCGTCCGGACGCACTGCTTCGCCCACCCGTTTAGAAAAATAGACGGCATAAGGCCGCTCCCCTCCAAAGGCTTCTTTCTTATACCGGGCAGATTCTTCCGCATGAGCCATATAATTAATCCCCAGGCAGATTACATCCTGTCTCGGCACTGGAATCGGAGCCAGAACTGTTACTTTCTCCACAGGAATCCCTCCTGCAAAACTTCCTGCCTCTGTCGCCTTTCGAAGATCGGAAGCTCCTCTTTCTGCCAGAGCATCTATCAGATCATTCATATCTTTACAGGGAAATCCCAGCTCCTTTACCGGGCACACCACTTCTCCTTCCGGAGTCAAAACGCCTACGGCCTGGTTTCCTTCATATAAATATGTGACAAGCTTCATCGATTTTTCCACCTTTCTCCTCTGATCCTGTCTTGTCCTCGTTTTCCTGTCGTCCAGAGCCTGTTACTAGCGCACCCGTTCCGGGAACCCAACCTTCTTTTGTACCTTCCGAAGCGTTTTATTGGCATAATAGCCGGCTTTTTCTGCATTTTCTTTGATGATGCCGTCCAGATAAGCCTTATCTGCCATCAGCTTCGCCTGTTCTGCCTGAAGAGGCACCAGTACGGCGGCCACAGCCTCGCCCACAGCCGCTTTAAAGTCGCCGTATCCCTTCCCGTCAAATTCCTTTACCACCTCGTCTGCCGTTTTCCCCGTACAGGCCCGATAAATCTCAATCAGATTTTTTAGGCCCGGCTGCTCGTCGCTGTAGCGAATTTCTCCCACCGAATCTGTAACGGCTCTTTTACATTTTCGCATAATGGTATCTTGATCGTCCATCAGATAAATACTTCCATTGGGATTTTCATCCGATTTGGACATCTTTTTCGAGGGATCCTGGAGACTCATAATCTTGGCCCCCACCTTCCCAAGATATACCTCCGGAATCGTAAAAACTTCTCCATATACGGAATTGAATCTCTGAGCAATATCCCTGGTAATTTCCAAATGCTGCATCTGATCGATCCCTACCGGAACCACATCAGCCTGATACAGAAGAATATCCGCCGCCATCAAAACCGGGTAAGTAAAGAGTCCTGCATTGATATTATCGGCGTGTTTAGCGGCCTTGTCCTTAAACTGAGTCATCCGGTTCAGTTCGCCCATATAGGTAAAGCAGTTCAAAATCCAGGCCAGCTCCGCATGGGCGGAAACATGAGACTGATAATAAATACAGTTCTTTTTCGGATCCAGCCCTGCTGCAAGATAAAGGCTCATGAGGACTCTGGCCCGCTTTCTGAGCGTCGCCGGATCCTGGCGCACGGTAATGGAATGCATATCCACCACACTATAAAAACATTGATATTCGTCGCTGATGGTCACCCAGTTTTTCAGTGCGCCAAGATAATTTCCAAGTGTCAGATTCCCCGTCGCCTGCATTCCGCTAAACAGCGTCTTTTTTCCGTCTAACATTTCGTTTCTCCTTCTGTCGTTATTCTGTAAATCCAGTTTTTAACATTCTCTTCCACTTCTATAAGCCCCCCCAGAGACGTTTCCTGTCATAGCCTCTGCTTATTTCAGGCAGAGGAAAGCAGCCAGATTGCCCCGCTTCCCCTTAGAGGCCCTGTGAGAAAATAAAAGCTCGGGATTGCAGCAAGTGCAGATATCTGTCACCGCCAGATGTTCACTTTTTACTCCTGCTTCCAGAAAGACCTGTCGGTTGGCTTCCCACAAATCTAACTGGAACTTTCCGTCTGCTTTTTCGTCAAGGAGTCTTTCTGCTTCCGCTCCAAAAGCCAGACGAAATTCTTCCGCCACATCCAGGCTTACTTCATAACAGTCCCGACAGATACTGGGGCCAATGCCCACCAGAACATCCTCCGGTCTCGTCCTGTAAACTTCTTTCATGGCGCTCAGTGTCACTGCTCCCATCCGTTTCACCGTTCCCCTCCACCCGGAATGAGAAAGGCCGATGGCTTTATGGACCGGATCCACTACGTAAAGCGGAACGCAGTCTGCATAAAAGGTGACGAGAGGAATGTTCCTTACATTGGTAATCAGACCGTCCACATTCTTATAGGGAAGGGGACGGAAGATTCCGTTTCCTACGTCATCTTCTGTCACCACCCGTACATTGGCAGTATGGGTCTGCATGGAAAGTACCATCCGTTCCAGAGGGAGTTCAAGGGCCTCAGCCATCCTTCTATAGTTTTCCATGACCCGCGTTCTCTCGTCCCCCCGGCTAAACCCCAGATTCATCGTCGCCAGGTCTCCCTCGCTGACTCCTCCGAGTCTGGTGGAAAATCCATGGGTCACCAGACTGCTGTATTCCTCCAGAAGAGGAAAACTCAAAAAAGGGATCTCGTTTTTCTCCCGGTATCGTAACCCAGCACCCGGCGCCCCCTTCTTTCGATTCCAAAAAATTTCCATTGCTCCGTTACTCCCTCCCCTTTACTCCTTCCAAAAAGCATCTTCGATGATCCGGATCTCTTCTCCCAGAAAGGATACCACGTCAAACCGACAACCGGCCCACCAGTCATAACCGTAGCGATGCATATAAACCTCCGCAGCTTTTTGGATAGCTGCCTGCTTTCTTCTGTCCACTGCTTCCTCCGGAAATCCGTTCCGGGAATCTCTTCTGTATTTGACCTCCACAAACACCAGGAGTCCCTGATGCCTGGCAATAATATCGATTTCTCCAAAACGACACCGGAAATTTCTCTCCAGGATCCGATATCCTCTCGCATATAAAGCCCTGGCCGCCTCCTCCTCATATCTGGCGCCTGTCTCCTGTCGGTTCAAATACATCTGCTCCTTTCCTGCCGTCAGCTAGATATGTTTCAAAAAACTTCTTCTGTGAATCGGGCTGGGACCATAGTGACGAATCGCTTCCATATGAGAGGCAGACCCATAACCTTTGTGACCTGCAAACCCATATTCCGGATAAAGCTTCTCATATTCCCGCATCAGCCGATCTCTGGTTACTTTCGCAACAATACTGGCCGCTGCAATGGAAAGGCTCTTTGCGTCTCCCCGGATAATCGGAACCTGCCGGACTGAAAAGGAAAGCCCCGGGATGGTAACTGCATCATTCAGACAGACATCCGGCCGTATGGAGAGCCTGTCTACCGCCTCCCGCATCGCTTCATAAGTGGCCTGAAGGATGTTGATCTCGTCGATTCTGGCCGGTCCCACAAGCCCGACTCCCACGCTGACGGCCTGCTCCATAATTTCCTCATAGAGCATCTCCCGTTTCTGCTCAGAAAGTTTTTTGGAATCGTTCAGATAAAGAATCCGGCAATCCTCAGGCAAAATGACTGCTGCTGCAGCCACTGGCCCGGCCAGAGGGCCCCTTCCGGCCTCATCAATTCCACAGAGAACTCCAAAGGATTCATATTCCTTCTCATAGACTGTCATGGACTCCAGACGGGCATATTCCTTTTCCAAAGCTTGCTGTCTTTTTTCGGCTGCCACTACAAGCTTTCTTACCCCTGCCCGTTCATCCCTTCTATATAAGTCAAGCAATGCGGGAAGCTCCGCATTGCCTGACTGCTCCAACTGCATTTTTATCTCCTGTACGGTCATCTTTTACTCATCCTTCGCCTTGCTGCCTTCGGTCTGATTTTCTCCTGCTATCTGTGACTTACAAATCCCAGTTTATTCAGTGGCCAGATGCGAAGCCAGGCCCGGCCCACAATCTGTTCTCGTCTAATATTTGCCACGGAAGGGTCCCTGCTGTCGGAACTGTTGTTGCGATTGTCCCCCAGCACAAAATATTCATCTTCTCCGAGGATCACAGGCTCTGCCGCTCGCTTTGGATCTTTGATTGGTTCCAGGCCATAATCTTCCTCCAAAAGCTCCCCATCAATATAAATCTCAGCTCCGATGATCTGAACCGTCTCGCCGGGAAGGCCGATGATCCGCTTGATATAGTAAAGATCTTTCCCATGGGAATATCGGAATACTACCACATCAAACCGCTCTGGTTTCCGAAAACGATAGCTGATCTTCTCCAGAATCAACTGATCTCCGTCCTGAAGCGTATCATTCATAGACGGACCGGAAACGCTGGTCCTCTGTGCCACAAACATAATAATCAGAAAGGTACAACCAAAAATCACCGCAGCGTATACCAGAAAACTGAGCACCTCTCGTAGCATGCTCCGTTCTTCCCCTTCCGGCTCTCCGGCAAATTGTCCCATCATTTCCTGTTTGGCTTCTCTCTCCTGCTTCTCCGGGCTCACGCCTGGCAGTCTCTCTCCTTCTGCCTCCTGCTCTGATTTCCTTTCATACCTTTTCATCTTTGCTCCTCGGCGGGAAGTTCCAGGGTGATCCGTCCCAGTTTCCCGCTTCTGAAATCATCTATGATCAATCGGGCTGCTTTCTCCGTATCCAGCTCATTACCTTTTAACAGACAGTTTCTGCGATCTGCAATTTTCCTGAGCATTTTTTCAGGTTCCGTCTCTACGTCCGTCTCTGAAAACTGATATCGCTCCATAAGCGCTTCCGGATACTGTCTGCTAAGAAAAGCAAGAAGCTCCAGGGAAAGCGCTTCCATTCCCAAAATTTCGTCTTTCACGGATCCAAGGAATGCCAGCCGGATTCCCACCTGTTCATCTTCAAATTTAGGCCAGAGAATCCCCGGCGTATCCAAAAGTTCCACCTCTTTGCTCAGACGGATCCACTGGTTTCCTCTGGTAACGCCTGGTCTGTTTCCCGTTTTTGCACAGGCGCGCCCCGCATAAGAATTAATAAACGTAGATTTCCCCACATTGGGGATCCCCACAACCATGGCTCGAACCGGTCGATTCTTAATCCCCCGCTTCAAGTCTCTCTCTATCTTTTCCCTACAGGCATGCCGAATAGCCGTCTGAATGGGCTTCATATCCCCTCGATTTCTGGCGTCTACGCGTACCGTCGAAAGCCCCTGCTCCAGGAAAGATTGCTCCCAGACTCTGTTTGCCGTCTCATCGGCCAAATCCGCTTTGTTTAGCAGCACCAGTCTGGCTTTCCCCCGGCCCAGCTCGTCAATATCCGGATTTCTACTGGAAAGAGGCGCTCTGGCATCCAAAATCTCAATAACCAGATCGATCAGTTTTATGTCCTCTTTCATGGCCCGTTTTGCTTTTGTCATATGTCCCGGATACCACTGAACCACCTGCATATCATCCCTCTTTCTATTTGATAAAGCCAATCTGCGAAGAGGGCGATATCCGAAACCAAACACGCCCCTGCACCTGACTGATATGAACGTTTCCCACGTTGGAAAATCGGCTGTCCTCACTGGTATCGGAATTATCTCCAAGCACAAAATATTCACTGTCTCCAAGCTGAATCTCAATTTCTGCCAGCCCTGCAGTCTTAATCGGCTCTGGATTCACCGGATTTTCCAAAAGCTGCCCGTCAATGTAGAGAAAACCGTCTTTGATCTGTACCTGTTCTCCCGGAAGTCCTATGATCCGTTTGATATAGATCCGGCTTTCTTCCTCCGCATCTTTAAATGCAATCACATCCATTCGATTCGGCCCTGAAAAATTATACCATAATTTATCCAATAAAACAACATCCCCGCTTGTCAGAAGCGGTTCCATGGACCGGCCTGATACGGTAATCTTCCCGCCAAACATCACAACGGCGAAAAATGCCAGTGTGATAACAGCCACCAGGTCCACTCCCCAGCCGATTACTTTTAAAAATTTTTTCTCCTGCCCGTTTCTTTCGTTCTGATAATAGGGTCCCAATCCAAATCCTCCATATCCTGCCATATGGGAAATCCCCCAATCGCCCCATATGATAAGGAAAAGGGACAATCTACAAATGTAATTGTCCCCCTAAATCCCTCAATACGCATCTCTCGCGAACTATTTCTTTAACTCTTTGACCTTAGCCGCCTTGCCTACTCTGTCTCTTAAGTAGAACAGTTTTGCTCTTCTGACCTTACCTCTTCTCACTACTTCAATCTTCTCTACAAATGGAGAATGCACCGGCCAGGTTTTCTCCACGCCGATTCCGTTGGAATTTTTCCTGACGGTAAAGGTTTCTTTGGCTCCGCCATTCTGTCTCTTGATCACCGTTCCCTCAAAGACCTGGATTCTCTCACGGGCGCCCTCTTTGATCTTGTTGTGGACTCTCACCGTATCGCCGACACGGAATGCGTCTACCTTTTCTTTCATCTGGCCTTCTTCAATCGCCCTGATAATCTCGTTCATCTGTCAAAACCTCCTTATGATTGTTGGATGTTCTTAATGCCGGTGGCAACAGCGGACCATCTCTTATCTTTCACAACTGTTTTACTCTATCATATTTCCCCCTGAAAATCAAGTGTTTTCAGCAGTTCTTTTTCCTCTTCGGAAAGCGTGGCTTTTGCAAGCAGATCTGGTCTTGACCTGGCAGTCCGAAGGATGGACTGCTTCCTACGCCATTTGTCCACATTTCCATGATGGCCGGAAAGCAAAACTTCCGGTACTTTCTGTCCCATAAATTCTTCCGGTCTTGTATACTGAGGATATTCCAGAAGATTATCGGAAAAAGTTTCTATTTCCGCCGAAGCGTCGTTATGAAGGACACCGGGAATTAATCTAGCAATGCTGTCAATCACTACCATCGCCGCCAGTTCTCCTCCTGTCAGCACATAGTCTCCGATAGATAGATAGTCCGTCACAATAAGTTCTAAAACCCTCTCGTCAATCCCCTCATAATGGCCGCAAAGAAAAATCAGCTCTTCCTCCTTGGCAAACTCTTCTGCGATTTTCTGATTGAACACCCGCCCCTGGGGCGTCAGATAAACCACCCTCGGCTGTTTTTCCAGACCGGCGGCCACAGACTTCCAGGCCCCATAAACAGGTCCCGGCTGCATGACCAGTCCGGCGCCGCCTCCATAAGGGGCGTCGTCCACCCGATTGTGTTTATTTTCTGCAAAATCCCGGATATTGACTCCGTGAAGGGAAAGTACGCCCTTCTCTTCGGCCCGCCCCAGGATACTGGTACGGAGGCCCTCAAGAACCATATCGGGAAACAAGGTCAGTATATGGCATTTCATGGTCGTCCTCCGTCATAAATCCAGAAGCCCGTCCATCACATGGACCAAGACTTCCCCTTTTTCCAAATCCACATCCAGCACACATTCGTCAATAACGGGAAGAAGAATCGTCTTTCCATGTTCCATTTGTACCTCGTAGACATCATTGGCCCCTGTCTGAAGGACATCCTTCAGGATTCCAAGTCGCTCTCCTTCCTCTGTTATAACTGCCAGGCCGATCAGATCCGCGATGAAATACTCGCCTTCCTCCAAGGGAACCGCCTGTTCTCTGTCAATCCAAAGCTCTGCGCCTTTATAGGGTTCTATATCATTGATGTCATCGATGCCTTTAAATTTTACAATCACAAACTGTTTGAAAAAACGGACGTTTTCCAGCTCCAAGGTCCGTTTTTCTCTCTTCGCATGAAGTGTCACCTGCTTCAGATCTTTAAAACGGTCCGGATTGTCAGTAGTGGGAAAGACTTTCACCTCCCCGCGGATTCCATGGGTTGATGAAATCACTCCTACTCGAAATTCTGATACCATAATTCCTCCAGATTCCTGATTCTTCTAACAATAAGCTTGTCCGTGACGCTTAAAAAGAGGTCCCAAGGACCTCTTTTTGTCACCCCTTATAACCCCTTACTGAATTTCCAGAACTGCTTTCTTATCTTCCCTGGACGCCGCTGCCTTTACCACGCTGCGGATCGCCTTTGCAATTCTGCCCTGCTTTCCGATGACCTTTCCCATATCGGAAGGGTCTACGTTCAGCTGAAGGACGGTTTCCTTTCCCTCTTCCGTCTCCGTTACGAAAACAGAATCCGGATGATCCACCAGAGCCTTTGCAATTACTTCAACTAATTCTTTCATCGCAATACCTCCAATAAGGATTATTTTTCAATACCGGCAATCTTCAGAAGCTTTGCAACTGTGTCGGTAGGCTGCGCGCCTGTGGACAACCACTTCTTCGCCAACTCTTCATTCACCTTGATCACACTGGGATCTTTGGTCGGGTCATAATAGCCGATTTCTTCAATGAATCTTCCATCTCTGGGAGATCTGGAATCTGCAACAATGATTCTATAAAAAGGTGCTTTTTTCTGACCCATTCTCTTTAATCTCATCTTAACTGCCATCTCACTCTCACCTCCTTAAAGTGATCCTATATTAAAAAGGAAGTTTAAACCTGCCTTTTTTCCCCATCATACCGGACATCTGTTTCATCATCTTCCGACTCTGCTCATGCTGTTTGATCAGCCGATTCACCTCGGCGATGTCCACGCCGGCTCCTGCCGCAATCCGTTTTTTTCTGGACGGATTGATAAGATCCGGATTGGAACGCTCCGTCGGCGTCATGGAATAAATAATGGATTTCGTCCTGTCCAGAGCTTTCTCGTCAATGTTTACATTCTTCATTTTATTTCCGAATCCGGGAAGCATACTGAGCATGTCGCTTATGCCCCCCATCTTCTTAATCTGATCCATCTGATCCAGATAATCGTTGAAGTCGAACTCGGCCTTCTTCATCTTCTGTTCCAGCTTTTTGGCCTGAGTTTCATCAAACTGGGCTTCCGCCTTCTCAATGAGCGTAAGCACATCGCCCATACCAAGGATTCTGGAAGCCATCCGGTCCGGATAAAACTGCTCTAAATCGGAAAGCTTTTCTCCCATACCCACATAGAGAATAGGCTTTCCAGTGACTGCGCGGATAGAAAGAGCCGCTCCGCCCCTGGTATCACCGTCCAATTTGGTCACAATCACCCCGTCAATGCCAATCTTGTCGTTGAACATACTGGCGGCGTTCACTGCGTCCTGGCCCGTCATGGCGTCCACCACTAACACCGTCTGATCGATCGAAATCTTTGCTTTGATTTCCTGAAGTTCCTCCATCATCTCCTCATCAATATGGAGACGACCGGCTGTATCTAAAATCACTACGTTATTGCCGTGTTTCTCTGCGTGCTCCATGGCCGCCTTCGCAATGTTGACCGGCTTATGCTTATCCCCCATGGAAAATACAGGAACTCCCTGCTTCTCGCCGTTGACCTGAAGCTGCTTCACTGCTGCCGGGCGGTACACATCACAGGCCACCAAAAGCGGCCGTTTTCCTTTTGCCTTGAACTTTCCCGCAAGTTTGGCAGAGGTCGTCGTCTTTCCCGCGCCCTGAAGGCCCGCCATCATAATCACCGTCGTAGCGTTCCCGGGGGTTAGTTTTATCTCTGTGGTCTCGCTTCCCATCAGGGAAACCATTTCCTCATTGACAATCTTGATAACCATCTGTCCAGGTGTCAGGCTGTTTAGCACGTCCTGGCCTATGGCCCGCTCTTCCACAGATTTCACAAACTGTCTGACCACTTTAAAATTGACATCTGCTTCCAGGAGCGCCATCTTGACTTCCTTGAGAGCAGACTTCACGTCTGCTTCAGAAAGACGGCCCTTTCCCCGCAGCTTCTTAAATACATTCTGCAACTTATCTGATAAGCTCTCAAAAGCCACTGTTTCCCTCCACAGTCTATCAAATACTTTTTATAAACGGCTGATTTCCGCCGAGATCTCTTCGATGCGAAGTATCAACTCCCTGTCCTCCGTCCGCCGATACTCCATGGTAAGCTGGTGGATTTCCTTCACCTTTTCCTGAGTCTTTCGGAATTTCTCTACCAAACCCAGCTTCCTTTCGTAATCCTGCAAAGTACGGGTACACCGCTTCATCAGGTCATGGACTCCCTGTCTGGAAATCCCCCGCTCCTCAGCCACCTCGCTGAAAGACAGATCGTTAAACACCACATCTTCATAAATCTGCTTCTGATGCTCCGTCAAAAGCTCTCCGTAAAAGTCATATAAGAGCGCCCGCTCCACAATCTTTTCCACGGTCTTTCACCACCTCGTACATCATACAGGAAAAAGAAAGAGCTGTCAAGTGTTTTTTCTTGACAGCTCTTCCTTTTTAAAAGCAACGTTACCCCAAAATCAAACCAGTGAATCCGTGCGGAAAAGAGATGCAGAGCAGACGGCCAATTCCTATATAATTAGGAAGATAGACCCCTGTCTGATCGCTTTATGGATTTCCAGTTCTTTAAAAGCAGCTTGTCTCCCATATCTCAGCTTTCCGGACAATGCGGCTCTCTCCCGATGGCTCCCGCGCAAAGCCATCCCCCATTTCTTGAGCCGCTCACTATGATATCCTGATTTCAGCGCGGACCCTGGCGTCAGCTTCTGGCTCAGATTTACCTGGGGATTTTTAAAGATTTTCTGATTCCATACACCAAAATTTTGCAGAAAGATCTGTGTCTTTAATTCTCCGCCTCCAGTTCGGAAATCCTTTTCTCCAGTTCCCGAACCCGTTCAGCCTGTTTTTGCATATTGCCGGCAATCTCATATTCTCTGTCAAGGATCGCATCTATCATTCTGGCTCCTTCTGGAAAATGAAGCATGACAAAACGATATTTCCTTATAGATTCAATTTCTGACAGATGAACTTCAAATGCCGATTTTCCATGGTAATCCAACAAAAAAGACGTGGAAATATCCAATACTTCGCACAATTTTACAATTTTCTCTGCATCTGGTTTGTTTAAATTTTTTTCCCAGTTGCTGATTACTCCAGAGGATTTGACACCAATCTGCTTTGCCAAATCCTGTTGCAAAAGCCCCTTTGCTTCACGGGCATATTTGATACGTTCTCCTAAAGTTGACAAAATTATCCCTTCTTCCCCCTGTATTTCTCCCAAATTATACCATATGCTTTATCGTAAATCAAGAAATTCTTGAGTCCAATTTTCTCAAATGCAGCGTCCAAGGATCGTCAGCTATGAGGAAAGGCGGCCGCACAGATTACTCAGTGCGGCGCCTCCTCTGCCTTTTGTTCTACAGCAGGCAAAAGCTCCTCCCACAGCCATTTCAGATAATCACTATATCCGGCAGCTTCCACGGTCTCCTCAGCTAAAATATTGACTGTTCCCAGAGTTTTTCCATTTAGCGTATAGGTCAGGCTTCCCACAATATCTCCCTCCGTCACCGGAGCCATCAGGGTTTCTGGCAGCGTAATCGTTTTCTCCACAGCCGAAAAATCCTCTCCGTTCATTCCCAGATAGGAAAATTCTCCTTCATAATAAAGCCCTACCTCCGGCGTTACTCCCATGGCGACAGGCAGCCTGGGAAGAGGCTCTCTGGATTCGTCACTATCTGTATACAGTCTGCAGCCGGAAAACCCATAATTCAAAAGGCTGGCGGCCTCTGAAAATCGCACTTTATAATCTGGAGCCGCCATAATGACGGCAATCAGCTCCACTCCGTCTTTCTTCGCCGTGGCCGATAAGCAGTATTTTGCCAGACTGGTACTCCCTGTTTTTAAACCTGTGACAGTAAAAGAATTGTTCATTTTCAGAAGCTTGTTGGTATTAGACAGACAAAACTCACTACTCCCTTGCTTTGTCACATGAGTAATATTTTCCATCCAGACAGTACTGTACTTTTCAATCTCCGGATACTTGGTAATCAATTCCCGACTCATGATCGCTACGTCCCTGGCAGAGGTCAAATGGGTTGCCGAATCCGTCAGACCACAGCAGTCCTCAAAATTCGTATGCTCCATCCCAAGCGCCTTTGCCCGTTCATTCATCTGCCGCACAAACTCCGATTCGCTTCCAGCTATGTACTCTGCCATGGTCACTGCCGCATCGTTTCCCGATGCTATGACAATGCATTTGATCAACGTCTCGACGCTCTGGCTCTCCCCTTCCTCCAAAAATACCTGGGAACCTCCCATGGATTTGGCATAAGCGCTGGTCACCGCCTGATCTTCCAGTGTAATTCTCCCGTCCCGGATGGCGTCAAAGATCAAAATCAGGGTCATAATTTTTGTGATACTGGCCGGACGAAGTGCCTCGTCTGCATTTTTTTCATAAATTACCGTTCCGGTAGACGCCTCCATCAAAAGGGCTGAGCGGGCGGTAATCCCCAAATCCGGCATCTGTCCTGTCCCTGCGTCTGCTTCCGGGTTCCCTCCCGTTCCCGCATCTGCACCCGGATTTGCCTCTGCTGCGTTTGCATCCGGATTAGTCTCCGACGCATCTGTTTCTGGAGATGCCAAAAACGGCTGTCCCTCTTCTGCTGCCAGAGCCGGACTCCAGAGAGTCAGGGTCAGACTAAGCGACAGAAGAAAAACAACCGTTATTTGAAGTAATCGTTTCATAAAACCTGCTCCAGGGTCTTATTATCACTTCTATTCTATTAAGTTTGGTCAGGTTCTATGCGTTCTCGGGATAACCCTCCGGATTATTTTTCTGCCAGTTCCAAGTATCCCGGCACATATCCTCCAAGGTTTTTTCTGCACGCCAGCCAAGGAGCCTCTCTGCCTTCGAGGCGTCGGCATAACACTCTGCAATATCCCCGGCCCGGCGTTCTACAATATCATAAGGAATCGCCACGCCATTGACCCGCTCAAAAGTCTTTACCAGATCCAGTACGCTGTATCCTGTCCCAGTGCCCAGATTGAAAGTCTCCACTCCCCTATGTTTCTCTCCGTAAGAAAGAGCCGCCACATGTCCCTTCGCCAAGTCCACCACATGGATATAATCCCGAACTCCCGTCCCGTCCGGCGTAGGATAATCATCCCCAAATACCCGAAGTCGTGGAAGTCGTCCCACAGCCACCTGGGAAATATAAGGCATTAGGTTATTGGGAATGCCGTCCGGGTTCTCTCCGATCCGTCCGCTCTCATGGGCGCCGATTGGATTGAAGTACCGGAGAAGGACTACGCAAAGATCCGGATCCGCGTAAGCCGCATCTCTTAATATCTGCTCAATAAAGACTTTTGTCCATCCGTAAGGGTTGGTACAGCTTCGGCCCACCGGCATTTCTTCCGTGAGCGGAACAGATTCCGGCGTCCCATAGACGGTCGCCGAGGAACTAAACACAATCCGTTTACACCCGTGGCGCTTCATCACCTTCAAAAGAGTAAGAGTACTTCCCAGATTATTTTCATAATACTCCAGGGGCTTTCCCACTGATTCACCGACGGCCTTAAGCCCTGCAAAATGGATCACCGCGTCGATTTCATGCTCAGAAAACACCCGCTCCATAGCAGCTTCCTCCGCCACATCCACCTGATAAAAAGGAAACGTGGCGCCAGAAAGTTCCTCCGCCCGTTTTACTGCTTCTAAAAGGCTGTTTGCCAGATTATCTGCAATGACCACCGGATATCCACTTTTTGCCACCTCAATAGCCGTATGCGTACCGATATATCCTGCCCCTCCTGTCAATAAAACTGCCATTTTCTTTCCTCCTGATAAAATTTTTATGTGCCCGCCCCTTTTATACAGAAAACAGGTTGCATGAACAAATTCCTCATGCATTCGTGTAAATAAAAGAGCGCACCCAACCCAACAGGCGCGCTCCCGCTTTGAATGTGCACATAGTCCAAAAGCACGACGCACGGGCAAATGCCCGGCGAGTAGGAACGCGTCATGTCCGGACTCATTCTCCGCGTAAACAATTGTGCATTTTCATCTTGCTCTGAGATTTCAAAAATCATGTCTGCTCAACCCATAAGCCGACATTTTGGAGAATACTCTCCGCCGGATGTAAAGCCTTACACGGAAGCCCATCTCACACACCAAGCAGGTTTCCTGACTTACAGTTCTCTGCGCTTCCTCTCCTTCTCGCATGATAGGGTTTGCAATGGATGTTGAGGTGCGCTCCCTGAATACAGTGACCGGATCGTTCAGGACTCTCACCTGATTCCCTTTTCCCTTTCAAACAGGCACTTGATGCGGCAATATCTTTGCACTTTTTCACTATACCACAGGAAACGTTCAAAGGCAATAAAAAGCAGTTACTTTTTTAAAATCTGCGGTTCAGAAATGCTTAAAACGATGTTATCTTCGCTGACCTGACAGACAGTAATCTCATTCTCTCCCTCTTCCAGAGGCGGTTCGCTGCAGTACAGCAAATTGGGTGACACCACCACCGTTTCACAGGCTTCTCCGTTGATATATACCACGCTACTTGGCGTATAATTCCATCCGGTCACATAAAGTCCCTGACTTTGAATCATAATCTGGCTGATAGCAATGGGCTGTACTCCCATGTGAAGTTTTGTCGCTTCATATGGAATCCTTCCATCAAAAACCCCCTGGTCGCCGTAGAGAATATCGTACTCCAGCAGTTTCATATCCTCCAGATACTCCTGCCTCTCCTCCTCCGTGTGGACAAGGTTTTTCAGCCAGGCCTGATGATAACGGAACATCGTTCCTTTCTGGATTCCGATTTTATCTAGGACGCAGGCTCCAAGCTGGTAGGCTTCCACATCCCGTTTGGATTTTTCCAACCCTATATTGTCCCATATCACATATTCTGTCTGAAATACGTCTCCGTTTTCCAGCTTTTCTTCCGTCAAATCCAGGCTTGGAAGATGATCCCCATACATAATTAAGACTGTATCTTCTCCATATGCTTCCAGACAGGCAATTAACTCTCCCACAAACTGATCCATTTCATAAACCTGCTGGACGTAGTACTCCATAGCATTGGTTTCTTCCTCCGTAGGCAGTCCGCTCACCGTGATTTCGGGCGAAGAGAGTACCTCTTCCTCTGGATAAGAGCCGTGTCCCTGAACGGAAATCGTATAAATCAGATCCGCTCCAGTGGTCGATTTCATAACCTTCTCAATCTGTTCTGTAAGTGTCTTATCTTTCGGCCAGCCCATATAAGTTGTTTCATAGCCGGACATATATTCCAAAGAGGTAAAACTGTCAAACCCAAGCTGAGAAAATACAGTATATCTGTCATAAAAGGTCCCGGAATTATTATGAATGGCCTGCGCATGATAACCGATTTCTTTCAGGTCAAAACAAAGGCTCTCACAAACTTGTTTTTGGAGAACGGTTTTATAAGGATATTCTCCCGGACCAAAGAAATCCAGATTCATGCCGGTGATCACTTCAAATTCCGTATTAGCCGTACCGGCGCCCACGGACGGCACCCAGAGATATCCGGAAGAATAGCGCTCCATTAGATGTCTGAAATTAGGAATTGGATCCTTGGAACAGGTCATATGAAGGTATTTCGTCGGATCGCTGAAAGATTCCAACTGCAAAAAAATGATATTCGGGGTCTGTTTCGTCACAGCTACTCCCCGTTCGTCAACGGCCGTAGGCCGTTCCTCCTTGATAAGCGGCGCCCAGACATGTTCCTCCGGAAGGATTTCTTTCTTTTTGATCTCCCGCATCACTTCCACGCTGTAATCCTCCGGTTTGCTGATCCCGGTATTGATCAGACTGTTAGAAAAACAGAAGGGAAAACCGTAGTCCAGATAGGCCTGAGCCAGATTTCCGAATTGATTCGCCAGTATCCCGGTTCTCATTCCCACACTGGAGAGCCCAAGAAGCGCCAGCAGGGAAAAAACCACAAAAATCGATCCTTTGACATAGGGAGGCCGCCCCTCCTGCCTGGGAAGCCTTCGGAACAAAATGACAAGAGCGGCAACAAGAATCACTCCTCCCACCGCCATAAATACCAGATGCCACCAGGTCAGATATTTTCCGGCAATCGTCATGGCATCTTTTGTCAGCCGTAAATCGGCTCCGTTGAAAGGAGTCACCCGGCAGCCTAAAAGTACCAGGTTCACCACTCCAAGAAGCAACCAGACAACGCTAATTACTGTCCCAAGAAAGAGTCTCCTCTTCACTAGAATCAATAGAGAAAAGCACCAGAAAATAATACAGGTGTTATAGAAAAACATATGTGGCCTGGTTACCATAAAAATCAGAGCTTGAAAAAGAGAACGCCTTGACAAGATCTCCACCAGAAAATTCAAAACCGCGGAAACTGCAAAACTGAATACTGCCGGATGATGTTCGGCCTGAACTTTCAGTTTTTTCATAAACACACACATGATCCCAGTCCTTATTTTCAAATTTGTCCCAGTCCGCTTTTCCGGCTGGTACATCATGAATATATCAGATTTTTATCTAAATTCCTATAGGAGAAATCGACTAATTTTCTTAAGATTTCTTATAGAATAGGGGAAATACAGCCATTTCTTCCCCTGGATTCCTTTCTTGACATTGCAGAAAATACTCTCTATAATATGGTATCAGGATCAGAAGGCCTGATACGGGCGAAGTTATACACTAAATACTTTTGAAAGGAACTGCTTATGAATTTTATTCTAGATACCATAAAAGGAGCCGTTATCGGCATTGCCAATGTAATCCCAGGTGTCAGCGGCGGCACCATGGCCGTCTCCATGGGCATCTACAACCGTCTTATTTATTCCATCTCTCATCTATTTAGGGAATTTAAAAAATGCGCCGCCACATTAGTTCCCATCCTCCTTGGCTGCGCCCTCGGTATCGTAGGTTTTTCCTATGCCATCGAATATCTGCTGGCAAACCAGCCGTTTCCTACCTGTCTCGCCTTTCTCGGCCTGATTTTAGGCGGAGTCCCCGTCCTGGTAAAAGACATGAAAAAAGGTGTGGAAAAAAGCCGTTCCGGCAGGCTGACCTCCGTCAATATTCTGGCTTTTGTGGTTCTGTTTGCATTTGCCATTCTCTTACCTCTGCTTCAGGGAAATGACGATACGCTCAGCGTCTTAAACGCCACTCCCGGGACGATGATTCTTCTGTTTTTTATGGGAATTATTGCTGCCGCCACCATGGTCGTACCCGGCGTCAGCGGCTCTATGATCCTTATGATTCTCGGATATTATTATGGAGTCATCAACTCCATTACCACCTTTATAGACGGCCTGAAAGCCGGAGAGATTTCTGTTATCCTAACCCAGTGTAAAATCCTAGTTCCCTTCGGGATCGGCGCAGTCTTTGGTATTTTCCTGATTTCCAAAATCATTGAATACCTGTTTGAAAAGCATACTGTTTCCACTTATGCGGCTATCCTGGGCTTGATTCTCTCCTCGCCCTTTGGAATTTTCTACAACACCAATGCTCTGGCGCATATAACTCTGCCCGGTTTTTTTGTCGGTATCCTTCTATTCCTAGTTGGGGCCTTCGTCACCTGGTACATGGGCAGAAAACAGGCCTAACTGATCTGACAAAAAGGAGACTACTGAAATTATGAGTTTTGAATTTATCAGCAAACTGCCCACACCGGCCGAAATCCGTCATCAGTTCCCCCTTTCCAGGGAACTGACTGCAATCAAACGCAAACGGGATCAGGAAATCCGTGATGTACTTACTGGAAAAAGCGATAAATTCCTTGTAATCATCGGACCTTGTTCTGCAGACAACGAAGATTCCGTATGCGACTATGTTTCCCGCCTGGTGAAGCTACAGGAGGACACAAAAGAGGATTTGATTCTAATCCCCCGCATCTACACCAACAAACCGCGCACCACCGGCGACGGTTACAAAGGCATTCTCCATCAGCCCAATCCGGAGAAAGCTCCGGATCTGTTTGAAGGACTTCTGGCCATCCGCAAACTCCATATGCGTGTCCTTCAGGAAAGCGGCCTCTCCGCCGCAGACGAAATGTTGTATCCGGAAAATTACCGGTATCTTTCTGATCTGCTCTCCTACGTGGCCGTGGGCGCTCGTTCCGTGGAAAATCAGCAGCACCGTCTGACGGTCAGCGGCATGGAGGTGGGCGCCGGTATGAAAAACCCCACCAGCGGTGATTTCTCTGTGATGTTAAATTCTGTCATGGCCGCTCAACACGGACACACCTTTATTTTTCGCGGCTGGGAAGTCCATACGGACGGAAACCCCTATGCCCATACGATTCTTCGTGGCGCAGTCAACAAACATGGGCAAAGCCAGCCCAATTATCATTATGAGGACTTACGGCTACTCTGTGATATGTATGCAAAACGAGACCTGAAGCATCCGGCCTGCATTGTAGACGCCAACCACTCCAACTCCAACAAGCTCTACAAAGAGCAAATTCGTATCGTAAAAGAGGTCCTGCACAGCCGCAGCCATTCTATGGATATTCGCAGTCTGGTGAAAGGCGTTATGATTGAAAGCTACATCGAGCCTGGCAGCCAGAAAGTCGGCGGCCATATTTACGGCTGTTCTATTACAGACCCATGTCTTGGCTGGGAAGAATCCCGTCAATTGATCTACGATATCGCCGAGTCACTTTAAAATTTATCGTCGCAAAGGGGCTGCTGCCAAAAACAGGTGATTTGGCAACAGCCCCCTTTTTGATACTCCTTTTTCGATAACAGTTCTTAATCTATTCCAATGTCCCCCAGGCCTCTTTTAAAACCTCGACCGCCTCTTTTTTCTGCTCCAAATCCCCTGGATTCCAAGCAGATATTCCATAGGAGAAGGCCAATTTCCATCCCAGATGATTGCAGATACACTGCATCTGCTCCTCAATCAGGCGATACTCCGGATCATCAATCTCTGCCGCTCCGACTGCAATCAGACCAACCTTTTTCGCCTCCTGTGCCTGAAAAAGGGCAGTTCTGGAATACAGCTTGTCCACCGCCATTTTTAATTGAGCGGACATCCCCCACCAGTACACAGGAGTTCCAAAAACAACTACGTCCGCCTCATAAATTTTTTGGACCAAATCCGCGCTCTCATCCGGCTGTACGCAGTTTCCTCCATTGTTTTTACAGGCGTCACAGGCCAGACAAGCCGATAGCTTATGACGAGATACATCATAAAACTCCACCTCTTCTGGATGAAGCTCCCTCTCAATTCCTTCCTGTACCAGGGACAGTGCCATCCTAGTATTTCCCTTCATTCTGGGGCTTCCATTTAACAATAATACCTTCATTCTTTTTCCTCCGTTTCTCAAAAATATGCCTTTAACAGCAGTGGATTGATATAGCATTCACAGATAATTCCCGGAAGCAGACAGAGCAGGAGAATAATCAAAAGTAGTAGGTCCTTCCCCATACGGATCCTCCGGTATTGGCCCAAACTCCTCTGTTTACGCATAAAGACATAGACCTGAAATCCCCGGATCCCCACAAGCAGAATCGCCGGTATGTAAAACACTGCCTGAGGCAAAATGCTACACAGAAAATACAGAATCCCCGTCTTCCCAAATACCATGGTTCCCAGAGAAATCCGTACCCCGCAAGTAAAGCCCAGCCACCCCAAAGCGGCCCACAGGCTTACTGCCCCAAAGGCTGTCATAGACAAGAGCCAGAGAACGGAAACTTCTGCCAGGCGAAGCCTCAGTACATAAAAAAAATATTTCTCCCTTGCGAAGCTCTCCTGTTTCAGCGCCTCTCCCATCTGGCTAAAGTAAAGATTCCAGCCATCCTGTCCATGTTTTCCGCTCCAATTAGCCACCAGGGTTCCTACAATCAGAAACCCTGCAAATACGAGGACTGCGGTCCATACAAGTCTGTCTTTTCTATCCATGATACCCTCCATCTAAAGTACTATATGATGGAAGTATTCTGGTTATTCCCCTACAAACCCATCTGACTCAACCCCGCTTTACCCGATAGGCGAGCAACGCTGCGGCCGTTTTTCCATCCGTGATTCGCCCATCATAAATCATGGAAAGCAGTTCCTCCAGCTCATGCTCTTCCACATTCAGAAATTCATCTTCGTCCAGATGTTGCTTGGCTGGAATCAAATCTTCCGCCACATAAATGCCAATAAGCTCGTTACAGAAAGCCACCGTTGTATTGACATTCATCAGCCATTCCAGTTTCCCGGCCCTGTAACCAGTTTCTTCCTCCAGCTCCCTGGCGGCGCACTGTTCCTTGGGCTCTTTTACGTCATTCACTGCCCCTGCCGGGATCTCCAAGGTATACCGTTCCAGGGCGTTCCGATACTGCCGCACCATCAGAATCTTTCCCTCTTTGGTCACCGGAACAACAGCGGCGGCTCCCTTATGCTCAATATAATCCCATACAGCCGTATTTCCATTTGGAAGGGACATATAGTCCTCATAAAAATTCACAATTTTGCCTTTATAAACCAGCTCTCTTTTCACTCTTCTAATCTCATCCATAAAACCTTCTCCTTTCTGTCAGATAGAAAAAGCGGAAGGAATCAAGTCTCTGATTTCTTCCGCTCTCCAGCCTTTATTTTGCATAATCGGTGACTCTGGATTCACGAATCACATTCACCTTAATCTGCCCGGGATATTCAAGCTCCGACTCGATCTGTTTCGCAACATTCCTTGCCATCAAAACCATATCGTCGTCGCTTACCTGTTCCGGTACTACCATAATACGAACTTCGCGCCCTGCCTGAACAGCAAAAGATTTGTCCACACCTTTAAAAGTATTGGTAATATCTTCTAATTGTTTCAATCTGTTGGTATATGTTTCGATTGTTTCACGACGCGCACCAGGCCGTGCCGCTGAAATCGTATCCGCTGCCTGTACGATACAAGCTACCAGCGTCTCCGGCTCTACATCGCCATGATGGGACTCTACCGCATTGATCACAACGGCAGATTCTTTGTATTTCCTACATAATTCAACGCCAAGCTGAATATGTGAGCCTTCCATTTCATGATCCACTGCTTTTCCAATATCATGCAGCAGACCAGCCCTTTTTGCCATACGCACATCCACGCCAATTTCAGAAGCTAAAAGGCCGGACAGATGTGCAACCTCAACCGAATGTTTTAAAGCATTTTGACCATAACTGGTCCTGAATCTCATCTTACCCAGAAGTTTCACCAGTTCCGGATGGATACCATGAATCCCTACCTCAAGGACCGCTGCTTCCCCTTCCTCACGGATCATCGTCTCTACTTCTCTCTGAGCCTTTTCCACCATTTCCTCAATTCTGGCCGGATGAATACGTCCATCCAGAATTAATTTTTCCAAAGCGATTCTGGCCACTTCACGCCTGATCGGATCAAAACCTGATAAAATCACCGCCTCCGGAGTATCATCAATGATTAAATCAACTCCCGTCAAGGTCTCAAGTGTACGAATGTTCCGGCCTTCACGCCCGATAATACGGCCTTTCATCTCATCATTGGGAAGCTGAACAACGGAAATCGTGGACTCTGCCACATGATCTGCCGCACATTTTTGGATAGCGGTGACAATGTATTCCTTTGCCTTCTTCCCCGCCTCTTCCTTTGCCTTTGTTTCCAGCTCCTTTATCAGCCTTGCCGTATCATGTTTTACATCATTCTCAACAGTTTTTAAAAGATATTCTTTTGCCTGTTCGGAGGTAAACCCTGAAATCCGCTCCAGCTCTTTTACTTCCTTATCAAAGAGTTCCTCAACTTCCTTTTTCTTCTTCGCAAGCTGCTCTTCCTTTGACGCCAGCCCGGATTCCTTTTTCTCCAGTGCCTCGGACCTTTTTTCTAAATTTTCTTCCTTGCTTAATACTCTTCTTTCATAACGCTGTATTTCCGTTCTTCTCTCACGGACCTCTTTCTCCAGATCATTTTTCGTTTTCATGGATTCTTCTTTGGCCTCTAAGAGAGCTTCGCGCTTCTTGGTTTCTGCAACTTTTAACGCTTCATCTATGATTTCTCTTGATTTTTCTTCTGCTTTGCCGATCTTGCTTTCGTATACTTTTTTGCGGTATACAATTGCACCAAACCAAGTAACAGGAACTACAACACACAATGTGATAATTACAGCAATTATAATCCCTTCCACAGGAGCACCTCCTTATTTAGTTTTCATTGTACATCGCTTATCGCACGTAACACCAAACATACCCCCACCGGTAAATCAGATGGTTTCAAGCATGTACGTCTTTATCTATCGAGAGTACCATAAGCACTGCAACATATACAATTTTAAACTCTTTTCCTGTCACTGTCAAGCATTATTACCTACTCTGACCCAATGTATTATTCTTTATCAACCTCCGACACGGTTGATTGACGAGAGCTCTCCTCCTGTGAAACTGACCAAGCATCGTAATTCTTTCCCGTTTTGATTGTTTACTTCTCTAATTTTTTATCTATTTTTTTCTCCGGCTTCTCTTCTGCGCCTTCCTCTTCTGTCTTTTTCTCTTTCTTTGCATCTTCCTCTTCTTGATCAAAGCCATACTGGATTCGGACCTTTTTCTCTACTTCTTTCATAACATCCGGATGATTCACAAAAAAGGTTTTTGCATTTTCCCGTCCCTGTCCGATTTTATTTCCCTGATAGGAATACCAAGCGCCGCTTTTTTCCACAATATTCTCTTTCACCGCCAGATCTAAGATATCTCCCTCTCTGGAAATTCCTCTTCCGAACATAATATCAAATTCCGCCTCGCGAAAAGGCGGAGCCACCTTATTTTTCACGACCTTTACACGGACATGATTCCCCGTCATCTCTCCCCCCTGCTTCAGAGTTTCTGTTTTTCTTACATCCAGCCGAACAGAAGAATAGAATTTCAAAGCTCGGCCGCCAGTCGTAGTCTCCGGACTTCCAAACATCACTCCCACCTTCTCACGGAGCTGATTGATAAAAATCACAACGCAGTTGGACTTGCTGATCACTGCCGTCAGCTTTCTAAGCGCCTGGGACATCAGCCTCGCCTGAAGGCCCACGTGAGTATCCCCCATATCCCCGTCAATCTCTGCCTTGGGAACCAGAGCGGCTACTGAGTCTACAATCACAATGTCTACGGCGCCGGAACGTACCATGGTTTCCGTAATTTCCAACGCTTGTTCCCCGCTATCCGGCTGAGAGATATACAGATTGTCAATGTCTACGCCAATCTTCTTTGCATAAACCGGATCCAGTGCATGTTCTGCATCAATGAATCCTGCAATACCGTCTCTCTTCTGTACCTCTGCCACCATATGAAGCGCTACCGTTGTTTTTCCGCTGGATTCCGGTCCGTATATCTCTACAATACGCCCCCGGGGTACGCCTCCCAAACCAAGAGCAATGTCCAGGCTCAAGGCACCTGTAGGAATCGTTTCAATATTCATATTAGCTGTAGCATCACCCAGCCGCATCACAGAGCCTTTTCCAAATGCCTTTTCAATATTTACCAGTGCTGCGTCCAATGCTTTCTGCTTCTCTTCCTTAATCATCTTGCATCCTCCAATTCAGAACAAATGTTCGTTCTCGTTGTAAACATAGTAATATAGTTTGTAGCAAAAGTCAACTGCTTTGTGGGAAAATCAGGAGAAATCCTGAAAAGAACTGCTAGATGGGGTGAGTATAACATATCCTCTATGAAATCACAAGACCTAGCAGCAGAAATTTCCCGAACCCCCCGAAAAATTTCTGCTTGACAGGACTAAATAAAAAGAGATATCATAATACAACAAAGCTTTCGAACAGAGATTCTACATTTCTTACATGTCTGTGATGCATTCTGCCAGTGCCTCAATCAACTCTCTCGGATACAGACTATCCTGCTTTCCTCCTAGTTGTGTTTCTAGCAGTTGCGTTCCGCCTCGGATCTGAAAAATATCTCTCATCGTTCTCAGATTTTTCTCCAAGTTTTCCAGCTTCACTCCATGTTCTCTGGCTACGGGACAATACACCTGTTTTCTGATTCCATACAACCTTGATTCATCCTCTTTTACTCTTTTGATACAGGAAACAAGGCACGGATATCCTTTGTAGCTCTTTAAATAATAAATTCTTCGCAGTAATTCATCCATATGCATAATGCTTTTGCCTCCTTTCTCGTCTTATGCTTTATATTTTTCTATTTTTTTAGAGGTTTGTTTTAATTTTACTATATAACCATGGCCAATGCAAGCGTTCCACTATTATTATTCAAGTTTTTCCTAACAATAATAGCACAACCTACCTCAATAATGAGTTTATTATTTTCAATATTTGTGCCAAACTATATATGAAATTTCGTTAAAAATTTTAGCGTTCTCTTTTGACAGAAAGGAGTAAGATCTTGTCTCAGCCTAAGCTTCCGAAAGAATCTAATTTTGAAAAATACAGGACTCTGTCCCTGAATATCCGTTATTTCAGAAATTGCCTCCAGATGACCCAGGAGCAGATCGCCTCTAAAGCAGGAATTTCTTCCAAATACCTGTCTCTCATTGAATCTGCTTCTTTTAAAAATCCGCCTTCTCTGGAAGTCATCTTTGACCTGGCAAAAGCCTTAGAAGTAAGTCCTTACAGACTTTTCAAAGAATTGTAATCGTCCCCGTACAGTTTCGCAGTATCTATTTCCTGCACATTTCCAATTATGATGTACTCTTTCATCATATATTTTTTATGTTCTCTTTTTATCTTCTCTGTATTTTTTATCCCTTTTTTCTATTGCTAAAAATTCAGAACAACAAATAGATAAAAAAATACCGCCCGGCAATTTGTTTTCCAATTGCCAGACGGCTTCTTTGCTCAAAGGCTTCGACAAAACATCAATTCTATCTCACTGTTTCTGTCAAATTTCGCCTCTATTCTACGCTACTATCTAAAACGATTAATTCAGTTCGCTTACTACCTTCTTCAGAGCGTCCAGCGCGTCATCCGGCAGCTTGTCATATCCGCCCTTTTCTGTCGCAAATGCAGCAACTTCATTGACGCGATCCTGCATACGAGCTTTTAACTGAGTCAGGTACTCTGCATCGTTCATATCCGGAACGAAGCCTTCCCAGTCCATAATCTCGATATCGGAGAAAGGACCCCATTTCTTGAACTGGGCCTTGCCATCTACGATGCTCTCAAGGATTCCAAGAGTATCCTTGGGCTGAACCTTTTTGCCCATAAAATCACCAGTGTTGATGATATAGCAGTCTACGTTCTTCTCCTCCACCAGCTTCTTAAACTTCTCATAATCATGAGCCAGAGGATAGGTCCGGAAAGGATTTGCATAAGGTACTACTACCAGCTTGTTGGGATCTACGCCGGGAGCCAGTCTCTCAGCAGAGGATCTTTTGGTCGCCAGGGTAGCGCCCATGACGGAAGCCAGAGAAGAACCCTTTAACTTTACAACAGGCGGAATGGTGGGATCCTTCATGATCCAGAAAATAGAGTTCACAGGTGCGTCCACACGATTCACGCGGTTCGGAGACCAGAGGATGGACTTGATAGCACGTCCATTGCCATTTCTGATATCCTCCGTCACAAGCTGAATCTTTCCGTCCTCATCGATGGTCGCGGAGCAGTTCTGTACAGTCAACAGATACTGATTGTCCGGACATCCGGTCGGATAATCCGCCGTCTTATCAAAGTAAGAAGGCTCCAGAGCGACAGAAGCACATGTATCCGTATTGATAACGAACGCATCGTCATGCAGCACAGTAACGCCATATTTACCATCATGTTTTGCATGGGTCAGAGTGGACTTGCCGGAACCGGAAAGGCCGAATACGGAAGCAACGTACTTGCTACCGTCCGCCAAAGTGTATTCCTTCTGTCCGCCATGGCAAGAAGCATAACCATTGCGGTTTGCGATGGCCCAAGCCATAGTCAGCGTGCCCTTCTTATGCTCGCCAAAGTATCTCATACCAAGGATGCAGGCACAGTTGGTTTCTGTATTGAAATAGCAAAGAGTTTTCTTAGCCGGATCGCTTAAGCAGTCAAAGCTCACGCCGGGATGCTCCACAGGTACCCACTGAGGATCAGAGAAAATATAGATATCTGCTTCCTTGCCATCTCCCACCATCTTGGAGTTCTTATACATCTTGACATACTCGTCAGACAGATACTGGAAGTTTAACATCCAGGAATACATAATGTTTTCTTCGCCCTCGGGGAGAAGCAGATGAGCTTTTACCATGAACTCAGAATCCAGTCCCACGTAAGCTTCTGCATGATACATCTTCTTCCAGCGGGAATCATAAATAGCGTCCATCGCCACTTTGTCCAGAGCTTCGCAGTCTACTCCGGGCTCTCCGGCAATCCTACGAGCCGTCGCATAGCGTCCAGTGATTGCGCCGTCGTTGAATAACAGAACCTTCGCATCGCTATCCAGGCCGATTTCCTCTGCTCTATATACCGGCATGTCGGTAACTACCGTTCCGGGAGAGTCTTTCGCCAGCTTGTAAGCTTCCTTCAAGCTGTTTACTTTCACCACATTGTTACCGTAAAAAGCGGCTTCAACAATCGCACGGGTCTTGGAAAATCCAACCTTACCCTTGCCGATCTCAGAAACAGGATAATTTGCTTTTGTCGCCATTTCTTGCGTCCTCCTTTAAAAAATTAAATGAACCTATGAAATACGCTTTGCGAATTTTTCACATTCGCGGGCATGAGCAGATATCTTATGAATCAGTCCGACGATACTCCTCACTTTGCCTTCGCGTAAATCAAAATCTGTTTTATTATCTCATTTTCCCATGGAAAAGTCAATGCATATCCGTCTAAAATTTATCAATTATTTCGCAACAATATTGATGATTCTGCCCGGCACATAAATCTCCTTGACGATGGTCCCGGTAAGCTTATTTCCAAGGGCTTCTTTCCCTGCTGCCAGGGCGGCTTCTTTATCGATATCGACAGGAAGCGTCACAACGCATCTGGTCTTTCCGTTTAACTGAACGGCAATCTCCTTCTCATCGTCAGCCATCTTGGCTTTGTCATACTCCGGCCACTTGTTATCCACAAACACGCTGTTTTCATGGCCCAACTGGCTCCACAGTTCTTCGCAAATATGGGGAGCAAAGGGGGCCAGTAGAGTAATGGCCGCTTCCAGAGTCTCCTGATCCATTCCGCCGTTTTTCTTGGAAATCTCCAGCATCTTGTTGTTATATTCCATAAAGCCGCTGACCACCGTGTTCAGGCTGAAACTCTCCAAACGGGTGGTAATGTCGTAGATCATCTTGTGACGGAGTTTTTCCATCTCCCTGGTAGGGGCCACGTGCGCATCCCTGCTGTCCATGACCAAATTCCAGAACCGATTTAAGAAGCGGTTCACGCCGTCGATGCCCCTCTCGTCCCACTCGGAATCAAGCTCCGGCGGCCCCACGAAAAGTTCATACATCCTGAGGGAATCACATCCATAATCCCGTACCAGATCGTCGGGAGATACTACATTGCCCTTGGATTTACTCATCTTGATGCCGTTCTTCCCAGTGATCATCCCCTGGTTAAACAGTTTGGTAAAAGGTTCGTCAAAGCCCACCACGCCGATGTCATAAAGGAACTTGGTATAGAAACGAGAGTAGAGCAGGTGAAGCACCGCATGTTCTACGCCGCCGATATACATATCCACCGGCAGATAATTATCGGCCCTCTCTTTGGAAACTAACTCCTTGTCGTTTTTATTGTCCACGTAGCGGAGGAAATACCAGGAAGAACCTGCCCACTGAGGCATGGTGTTGGTCTCTCTCTTGGCCGGGCGTCCACAGACCGGGCAGGTGGTATTGACCCACTCGTCGATGGCTGCCAGAGGGGATTCTCCCGTTCCTGTAGGCTGGTAGGATTTCACATCCGGAAGCAGAAGGGGAAGCTCCTCCTCCGGCACCGGCACGCAGCCACAGTGGTCACAGTGAACGATGGGAATGGGCTCGCCCCAGTAACGCTGTCTGGAAAATACCCAGTCGCGAAGCTTATACTGAACTGTTTTCTTTCCAAGACCCCGTTTCTCCATAATATCCGGCACCTTCGCCTTGGCTTCCTCGGAGGGCATACCGTTAAATTCGTCGGAATTAATCATGATGCCGGGATTCACATAAGCTTCCTTGAGCTCCGGATTTTCTTTTCCGTCAGGAGAGATGACCTGAATAATCGGAATCTGAAATTTCGTTGCAAATTCAAAGTCTCTCTCATCATGAGCCGGCACGCACATAATAGCGCCGGTTCCATAGTCTGCCAGAACGTAATCGGACAGCCAGATAGGGACCTTTGCACCGTTGACCGGATTGACGGCATAGCTTCCGGTGAACACGCCTGTCTTTTCTTTATCCTGCAGACGGTCCACATTGGACTTCATAGACGCCTGATAAATATAAGCGTCCACCGCCTGCTTCTGTTCCGGAACGGCAAGGCCCGCCGCCATGGCATGCTCCGGGGCCAGCACCATAAAAGTCGCGCCATAAAGGGTATCGGGACGAGTGGTATAAACCTTGATGGCCTCGTCTCTTCCATCCACCTTGAAATCAATCTCCGCACCGTAGGATTTCCCGATCCAGTCAGTCTGCATCTTCTTGACCTTCTCCGGCCAGTCTAACTTATCCAGATCCGATAATAACCGCTCGGCATAAGCCGTAATCTTGAGCATCCACTGTTTCAGGTTCTTCTTCGTCACTGGAGCGCCACATCGCTCACAGCTTCCGTTTACTACCTCTTCGTTGGCCAGCCCCGTTTTACAGGAGGGGCACCAGTTGATGGGCATCTCTTTCTCATAGGCCAGCCCTGCCTTAAACATCTTCACGAAAATCCACTGGGTCCATTTATAGAATGCAGGATCGGTGGTGTTTACCTCCATATCCCAGTCATAAACGGCCGCAATCTGCTTGATCTGCTCTCTGATACGGTTCACATTGTCCGCCGTGGATTTGGCCGGATGCTCTCCCATTTTGATCGCATAGTTTTCCGCCGGCAGACCGAAGGCGTCCCAGCCCATAGGATGAATGAGGTAATACCCCTTCATCATCTTGTAACGGCTCCACACATCGGAGATCACATAGCCTCTCCAGTGCCCCACATGGAGCCCGTTTCCTGAAGGATAGGGAAACATATCCAGACAATAATACTTCGGTTTTTTTCCGTCATCCACATTGACAGGGGATTCCTCCCATTTCTTTGTCCACTTTTTCTCGATTTCCTTATGATTATAAGGGATTGCCATGACGTATTTTCCTTTCTTCCAAATAAATAAGCCCTTCTTCTCCATAGAGACGAAGGGCCTGTTCGCGGTACCACTCTATTTCGCAGCAAAAGCTGCGCGCTCATCGCTTCTATAACGGGAATACCCGCCGCCTCCTACTGAAAGTCCGATTCCTCCTGCGATTTATACATAGCAATCAGGAACGGCATCCTTTGGGACGCGGAGCTCCAAGACCAGTTCGGACTCCCTCCGGCGCTGCCTCGCACCATCCGGCAGCTCTCTGAAGCCTTAAAAAACCCTACTTCTTCTCTTCGTCGCTTTTTTCATATGGAAATATCTTATCTCAGGGAATTTCGTTTGTCAAGAGAGCATTTTCAAATTTATGGAATCTTACTGTCCAGAGGTCCATACGCCTTCGTCCCCTGGCACTAGAGACTCTCAATGAACCGCCGGAAGGCCGCCTTTCCTTCCAGAGTTCTCTTATAAACTCCGGCATCCTCCAGAACCTGGCTGAACACAGAGCCGATTTCTTTCCGAATGATATCATGGATATTATCTGCATGGACCTTGGGACAACGCTTCAAAAATTCCTCGGCCCAATCGGCATGTTTTTTCGTCGTTTCGTCCGCCCGCAGATCTCCGCCTTCCAAAATCACTTCGGCCAGCTTCTCCATCTCCCCTTTTAATCTTGCCGGTAAAACTGCCAGCCCCATAACCTCAATGAGTCCAATATTTTCCTTCTTGATGTGGTGAAGGTTCGCATGAGGATGATAGACGCCAAGCGGGTGCTCCTTTGTGGTAATATTGTTGCGCAAGACCAGATCCAGTTCATAAACTTCTCCCCGCTTTCTGGCAATGGGCGTAATAGTATTATGAGGCTCTCCGTCCGTCTCTGCATAAATAAAAGCCGCTTCGTCCGTATACCCTCTCCACGCTTTTAAAATCTTGTCCGCAGCGTCGATCAGATCTTCCGTGTGTTCAGAACGGAGACGGATCACGGACATCGGCCATTTCACAATCCCCGCTTCCAAATGCTCAAAACCGTGGATGGCAACCGGCTCCTCGATGGGGGCTTTTGCCATGGCAAATTCATAATGGCCACCCTGGAAATGATCGTGGCTCAAAATCGATCCGCCCACAATGGGAAGGTCCGCATTGGACCCCAGAAAGTAATGAGGGAACTGTCTTACAAAGTCCAGCAGTTTGCAGAAAGCGTCCCGGTCAATCTGCATGGGGGTATGTTCCTTATTGAGCACAATGCAGTGCTCGTTGTAGTATACGTAAGGGGAATACTGAAGCCCCCAGGGCTTTCCATTCACTGTGATAGGGATGATTCGGTGATTCTGCCTGGCCGGATGGTTTACCCGCCCTGCATAGCCTTCATTCTCCGCGCAGAGCAGGCATTTGGGGTAACCGCTCTGCTTTGCCAGCTTAGCCGCTGCGATGGCCTTCGGGTCCTTCTCCGGCTTAGACAGATTGATGGTAATATCCATTTCCCCGTAAGGAGTCTCCGCCTTCCATTTCAGATCCTTCTTCACCCGGTAACGACGGATGTAATCTGTGTCCTGACTGAATTTATAATAATAATCCGTAGCTGCCTCCGGGCTCTTTTCATAAAGCGCCCAAAACTTCCGAATAATTTCGCTGGGCCTTGCCACCAGCTTTGCCATAAGCTTTGTGTCAAACAGATCCCGGTAGACCACACTGTCCTGAATCAGTCCCTTCTCGCAGGCGTAGTCCAGTAGTTCGGCGAGTACCGGCTCCAGTTCTACATCATGATATTCTTCCAGAGGCTCCTCATATTCCTCGATCTTAAGCGTCTCTAAAAGCGCATTTGTGGTATACTGGACATCCTCTTTTTCAATCAGGCCGGTTTCCAGTCCATAAGTCACAAGCTTTTTGACGGCGTTTTCCATCATGACTGTCCCCCCTTATTTCGCATATCCATTCGGATGATTCTTATGCCATTTCCAGGCAGTGGCAATGATCTCCTCCAGATCCGCATGCTCCGGTTTCCAGCCAAGGATCCGTTTTGCCTTTTCACTGGAAGCAATCAATCTGGCCGGATCTCCCGCCCTTCTGGGAGAAACAACGGCTTTGATGGGATCTTCTGTCACTTTTCTTGCCGTCTCGATGACTTCTTTGACTGTAAAGCCGACTCCATTGCCCAGGTTGAAAATATCGCTCGTTCCACCCTCCATCAGGTATTTTACCGCCAGGATATGGGCCTGAGCCAGATCAGTCACATGGATGTAATCCCGGACGCAGGTACCATCCTTGGTATCATAATCGTCGCCGAATATGCTGATGGCCTCCCGTTTTCCCAGAGGCACCTGAAGGATCAGAGGAATCAGATGACTCTCCGGATTGTGGGCCTCGCCAATCTCGCCGCTCACATGGGCGCCACAGGCATTGAAATACCGGAGGGATACGAATCGGAGTCCATGGGCCAATCCAGTCCATTTGAACATCTTTTCCATGGAAAGCTTCGTCTCCCCATAAGTATTGGTCGGCTCCGTCCGGTCTGTCTCCTCAATGGGAATTTTTTCCGGTTCCCCGTAGGTAGCCGCTGTGGAAGAAAACACGATCTTATCCAGGCCATGGGCCACCATGCTCTCCAGAAGTACCTTGGTACCGCAAAGATTGTTGTCGTAATATTTGAGCGGATCCGTCATGCTCTCTCCCACCAGGGAATTTGCCGCAAAATGAATCACCGCGTCGATATCCTTCTCTGAATCCAAAACCGAATCTACAAAGCTTCGATCTCTCAGATCCCCATGATAAAATTTCGCCTTCGGGTGTACCGCCTCCCTGTGTCCCGTCTCCAGATTATCAAGGATCACCACATCCTCTCCTGCATCCACCAGCTCGTATACTGTGTGAGAACCGATATAACCGGCCCCGCCAAGCACTAGAATTTTCATGCCCATCCGCCTTTCTTAATATTTATTTCCTATAACATCAGATTCATTACCTATCCATTTAAAATACCCGGATCCCTCCGTAAGGTCGCACCTTGAGCACATGACAGGCCCCCTCTCCGAACACACTGTCTAATACGGTCCTATACTCCTCCACAAAGGAATTTTTCACAAACGCCTGAATCGTTCCGGCAAAACCGCCGCCATGTACCCGGCATACCCCGTTCTCTCCGAGAATGCTCGCGCTCACAGCAAGGCCCACCGATACTCCCTGGTTCTGTACGTCTTTGTTGGTATAAACATTCTGAAGGAACTGGAAAGAGGATTCTCCGGATTCTTTCACCAGGCTCAGAAACTCTCCAAAACGATCTTCGGAAAGAGCCTGGGCTTCCGCCGCCGCCCGATCATTTTCTGAGAAGAAATGAAGGCTCCGAAGTACAGCCCTATCTCCCGCTTTCTCCCTTACTTCCGGAATCTTTTTCATAAATTCGTCCCTGTCCACTTCCCGCAGGACAGTTTTGCCAAAACAGGCCGCCGCCGCCTTCATCTCTGACGGAATCTGAGCATAGTCGTCTGTAAGGTCAGAGTGAGAACCTTTTGTATCTACAATACACAGACTATAATGATAGGAATCAAAGTCCACGGAAACCTTATCTACCACCGGAGCTTTCGGATCTTTAAAATCGATACGGATCATGCCGCCCACAGAACAGGCTGTCTGATCCATCAGACCACAGGGTTTTCCGAAATACTCATTCTCCGCATACTGGGCGATTTTTGCAATCTCCACGGCATCAATCTTTATCTCGTGGAAAAGTCCGGAAATGATAGTTCCCACCAGCACCTCAAAGGCTGCCGAGGAGGAAAGCCCCGCGCCAATCAATACATTGCTGGTCACATAAGCGTTAAACCCCTGTCTGACGGGAAAGCCGATTTTCTCAAGGCCCGCCGCCACCCCTCGAATCAGTCCTGCTGTCGTCTCCCTTTCTTCCTCCCGTTTCGAAAGGTCGCTCAGATCGACGGAGAGCATCTCATAGCCTTCAGACAGAATCTGAATGCAGTTTTCCTCGTGCAGTCCCACCACGGCGATGGCGTCCAGATTGATGGAGGTGGCAAGCACCCGGCCATACTGATGATCCGTATGATTCCCTCCCACCTCGCTGCGTCCAGGCGCGCTGTAAACTTCGATCTGGCCATTTCCAAAAAGCTCTTCATATCGTCTGATGGCTTTCTCATACCGTTTCTTCTGGCCTTCTACCAGACTCTCGTCTACATAAATATCTTTCAACCATTCATCATGGATTCCCTGTTCAAGCTCCGAAAGGAGCAGCTTTCCTTCTTTCATATGTGGCACCAACCCTTCCCGTTTCCTTCCAGCTTTCTTACTTCTGTCCTTCTCAATTTCCGGTGTTTGAGCCCCGGCAATCTTTTCTGCTGTTTCGATAGACTTATCCTATCATACTTTTACTAAAACTTCAATATGTTTCACTAATAACTTTCTGTTTTTCACTAAACAATTCCCGACTGAATTTCTTCATTCCTTCTCCACGAATCTTTCCATTTCCTATACGCCGGAATAAGCGGAAAACCCTGCGTCAATCGGCAATACCACGCCGGTGATGGCGCTGGCCGCTCTATCGTCGCAGAGGAAAAACGCACCGCCCAGAAGTTCTCTGCTTTCTATAAAACGACAGGCAGGCGTCCCTCTCAGAATTTTTTCAGCCCGGGCCGTCGGCGTTCCGTCCTCCTGAAACAACAACGCACGGTTCTGATTTGATACCAGAAAGCCTGGGGCAATGGCGTTGCAGCGGATACCGGTTCCTGCAAAATATGTGGCCAGCCATTTGGTAAAATTGGAAACCCCGGCTTTTGCCGCGGAATAGGCAGGAATCTTCGTGAGCGGCAGGTAGGCGTTCATGGAAGAAATATTCAGAATACACCCGGACTTGCGCTCTGACATATCTTCTGCAAAAATCCTGGTCGGAAGCAGCGTCCCCTGGAAATTCAGGCGAAACACAGCATCCACGCCTTCCGTATCTAAATCAAAAAAAGTTTTCTCGCCCGCCCTCGCTTCATGCTGATATTCGTTGTCTGTCGTCGCGTCCGGATGATTTCCGCCGGCGCCGTTGATCAGAATGTCGCAGGGTCCAAGCTCTTCCCGAACAAGTTTCCGGACCTGCAAAAGCCCCTCCTCATCCAGAACGTTGACTGGATAAGCCCGGCAACAAAGTCCCTTTGCCAGGCATTCTTCTTCCAGTTGTCTGATGGTTTTTGCACTCCGGTTTAGCGCCGCCACTTTTGCTCCCGCCTGTGCGAAAGCCATAGCCATCGTTTTGCAGATCGCTCCACCAGCTCCGGTGATCACAACGACTTTCCCTGAAAAATCAATATCAAAAGGAAGCTCCATCCTTTTCATTCCTCCAATCCCCTACAAATGAAATCCAAAAAACTCATTAGTATTATAAAAGCAGATGTCTTTGACCATCTTCGCCAGCCTGGTTCTATCTTCCGGGTACTGTCCGCTTTCTACCCATTCTCCGAGCAGTTCACAGAGAATCCGCCGGAAGTACTCATGCCTTGTATAGCTCAAAAAAGAGCGAGAGTCTGTCAACATTCCCACGAAACATCCCAGCATCCCATTGTTGGAAAACTCTGTCAACTGGTTCTTTATCCCAGCTCTGTTGTCGTTGAACCACCAACTACTCCCCTGCTGGATCCGTCCGGCGACGCCTCCTCCCTGAAAACAGCCCGTAATGGAAACAAGAGCCGTATTATCGCCGGGATTCAGAGAATACAGAATCATTTTCGGCAGTCCGCCGTTTTCTTCCATCGCATTCAAAAGAGGGGCCAGAGATTCGATACCGGACCTGCTGTTCACAGCGTCATAGCCCGTATCCGGCCCCAGCCTCTGAAACTGTATCCGATGATTGTTGCGCAGACATCCGAAATGAATCTGCATTACCCAGTTTCTCTTTGCATACTTCCTGGCGCAGGCGAGGGTCACTACCGTTTTATAAACGTCCGCCGCTTTCCTGGATAAGGGTCTCCCCTTCATCGCCGTCTGCCATGCCTCCTCGGCAAGGTCCATATCCGGCTTTTCATACATGCAGGTGTCCAGGCCATGATCGGCGCACAGACAGCCATGGGCGGCGAAAACATCCATTCTTTCGCCAAGCGCTTCTATCACATCCCCGACATTCTTTATTTCACGCCCTACCGTTTCTCCCAGCCGGCAAATGTATTCTGCAAACCCTTCTTTCTCAATCTGAACAGCCTTATCTGGCCGGAAAGCCGGGCGTACCTGAATCTCCATGGTCTCATCCGCTACAATGGCCGCATGCCAGCAGAGGCTGTCGCATGGGTCGTCCGTGGTACAGACTGCCTTTACCCCGAATTTTCTCATCAGTTCCCGCGCGCCAAGCCGGGGCAGCATCTCATTGCATCTGTCATAAATCTCATCCGCATTTTCCTCTGTCAAGGTCTCTTCAACGCCAAATACCCGTTTAAGTTCCAGATGGCTCCAGTGATAAAGCGGATTCCCTGCAAGCCTGGGCAGCACCTGGGCAAAGGCGCGAAACTTCTCCCGCGGGCTCCTGTCTCCTGTGATAAATGCTTCCGGAATCCCTCCAAATCTCATCTGCCTCCATTTGTAATGATCGCCTCCCAGCCAAAGTTCCGTCATATTCTCAAAGATGCGGTTCTGTGCGATCTCTTTCGGGTCAATATGGCAGTGGTAGTCAATGATCGGCATCGACTCTGCCGCTTCATGATACAGCCACTTCGCCGTCTGTGTAGACAGGAGAAAATCCTGATCCATAAATCTTTTCATAAACGCCTCCCTATTTTTGGACCTGCCCTTCCGTTCTTTCCAGCATGTCCCAACATCCCTACAGGTACATAATTCCAAGCGCCCGGTCGTAAAGTCCGTACCCCGGCCTGCATGTTTCCCCCCACAGATGCCTCCCGTGATCCGGTCTTACATATCCCGTATAGCCGCAATCATGGTACGCCTCAAACAGCTCGTCCAGCTTTGCCATCCGTTCCGGTTCCCAGCCTGGAAAGGTCATTCCGTGAAGATTTTTCAGGATCTTATCTGCCATCCCCCGATAATCCTCCTGAATCTTGTCTTTCTCATAAAACAATGCGGTGGATCCATCCTCAAGAGGATGGAACAGCTCCGTCCTTGTCCAGTCAAACACCGGCATAAAATTATAGGTGACTACCTTCATCCCAAACTTGGCCAGATTGCGGAGTGTCGTTTTATAATTGTCAATATAAGTATCTCTTGTGGAACGTCCGATCTTAAATCATCATGGACATTGACACTTTCCACCACCTCCATATGAAATCCGGCGCCTTCAATTCGCCTACGTACAGCTTCTATCTCTTCTGTCTCCCATACTTCCCCGACCGGTTTCTCATGAAGCACCCAGACCAGGCCGGTCACTCCCGGAATCTGTCGGATCATCTCCGGCGTAATGCTGTCGTTTCCTTCTCCATACCAGCGGAACGTCATCTGCATACCATCATCCTCCTTTCATGGTTATCATATCAGAATCTCTTTTCCTCTGCATGGCGATTGTGGCTTGAAATATGGTGAATCTTGCCATACAATACTAGATATAACCCTTTGTTTTACCGCCGCAGCGCTCTCGCTTCGCTGAGGCAGACTCTGCGATCCCCGTAGAGCGTTTTTGTCTCACAGGGTGCACTTTCCTATAAAATAAAAAACTTAAATTAGGAATCTGATAAAACATGTACAGAGAATCTTTTAACCCCAGCCAGATGATGACTGAACGGTACTTTGAACTCCACCACAATTATAATGAAGCTCCTCTGTCGGTGGAATTTCACCAGCATCCTTTTTATGAAATTTTTTTCTTTCTCTCCGGAAACGTGACTTATATCATTGAGGGGAGAAGTTATAAGCTACGCCCGGGAGATATCCTTTTGACAGGCAATCAGGATATCCATCGTCCGGATATCCGTCCTGGAAAACCCTATGAAAGGATTGTCATCTGGCTGATGGACGATTTTTTCAATCACCTCAAAGATTTCTATGGAGACGATCTGACCTCCTGTTTTTCAGATGCCGCAAGGAACAACTATCGTCTGATTCGCCCGGACGGAACGAAAATTCTTTATTTGAAACAACTCTGCCAGCAAATATCTCTGACCGCAAGGAGCCTGGAGATTGGAAGCGCCGCCCTGGCTTCCGCATACCTGACGGAATTTCTGGTACATGTCAGTCGCGCCTACTACGACGCTCCCGCTTCTATTAAGCGCGATGTGATTGAAAATAAAAAAGTAAATCAGGCCGTACAGTATATCAATGAAAATCTTACGGAGGATCTTTCTCTGGACAGACTGGCCGCCCAGTTCTATATCAGCAAATATTATCTGAGTCGACAGTTTCGGCAGTTTACCGGCTTGTCCGTCTACCAGTATATTATGAAAAAACGGCTGATTATCGCACGAAATCTGTTGCGCGGCGGTTCCTCTGCCATGGACGCCTGCCTGCAATGCGGTTTCAACGATTACTCCAATTTTCTGAAAGCGTTTAAACGGGAGTTCGGAACCACCCCCGGTCAGTATTCCAGGCGCTGACCTTTCTTGGTATTTTATCAATTGCTTTTCTTCTTATTTGTGTTTATAATGTCCGGAAAGGACAACGTGAAAGTGAGGAATTTCTATTGGCTACTTTAAAAGATGTTGCAGAAAAGGCCGGCGTCTCTTCTGCCGCTGCTTCCAGGATTCTCAATAACGATGCCTCTCTGTCCGTTCCCCCTGAAACCAGACAAAAGGTTTTGGAAGCTGCCAAGGCGTTAAATTATCGCAAAAAACAAAAAAGCGCGGCCAAGTCCGCTTATACCATGGGAATTTTGCAATGGTTCTCTTCTCTACAGGAACTGGAGGACAGCTATTATCTATCCATCCGTCAGGGTATCGAAGATTTCTGCCTGTCCAACTGTCTGAATGTCATCCGCACCTTCAAAAGTGACTTAAACTGTATGGATTCCCTCTCTCAGGCTGACGGTCTGATCTGCATTGGAAAATTTACAGCAGAGGAGGTAGCCCGGTTTAAAAAGGTCAGTGACGCTCTGCTTCTGATTGACATGGCTTCCCCGGATCTGGAAACCTCTTCCATTACTCTGGATTTTGAACAGGCTGTATCAGATGCCCTGGATTATCTCTTTCGCCTTGGACACCGGGACATTGCCTATCTGGGGGGTCTGGAATACCTGGCCGACGGTTCCCTCTTTCCTGACAGCAGAAAAAATGCCTTTACAGCCTGCTGTCAAAAACTTGGGATCACTTATCTTCCTTATATAAAGGAAGATCTGTTCTCCAGCGAATCCGGCTACCGGATGATGACACAACTGCTGGAATCGGGAGCCATCCCTTCCGCCGTCTTTGCCGCCAGCGATCCCATCGCTCTCGGCGCCTTAAATGCTGCCAAGGACCAGGGCTTCAAAATCCCCGGTGATATCTCCTTCATCGGCTTTGACGATATCAGCCTATGTAAAATGACTTCTCCTCCTTTAACCACCGTTCATGCCCCGGCCTATGAAATGGGGCAATACGGCGCCGGTATTGTATACCATCTTTTAAAAGCGCCTTTTGACGCAGGCCTCCATATCAAAATGCCCTGCCGTCTGGCTCTTCGGGATTCCTGCCGGGAAAAGAGACGCTGACAGCCGGAAATCTGGCTTGCCGCCGCTCTATCAAAAAGGTTGTCAAAAAAAATAAAATTTCCGAAATTGGTAGTTGACAAGTAGGCCCTTCTATAGTATATTATTCATGTTGCCGCTGAAAAGCGGAATAAGTAATAAGTGTTACAAGTGTTGCTGGCGTGGCACAGGTGGTAGCGCACCTCATTGGTAATGAGGAGGTCGGCAGTTCGAGTCTGCTCGCCAGCTCTAAGAAGAAAGAGCCGTTGCTCATAAATGATTATTCGTTTATGGAGCAACGGTTTTTTTATATTCCAAAACAAAAAGGTCTTTATTTCATTACAAGACAATGCGAACAGATAAGCTACTCTCTTTTCACTCGGTTTTGAACGTGTTGAAATGTCTGCAGCATGGAATTTGTGGAAAATAGGTTGTTATGTTGAAATAGGTGGACATATCTTTGGAAACCTATGAATCAGCCCTGCCCCTTGCGGTTGGGGCTGTTTTCAATTTTAAATAAACTTCAAAAGCCGGCCTCATATATTCACAGGCACCTCTTGACAATCCATACTTCCCCGCAAGCCTTTCCCAATTTTCTTTTACTGTCATGCAAATTTCATTCGCCACTCTGCTCGCTTCTTTTTCATCCATATCAAAATACTTCGCAACACTAATCGCAAGCTCCACAGAAATGGAATTATCCTCCACACTTACATTTAATGATAAGGTATCTCCGTAAGGAACCGGATTCACATCATAAAGCGGTGACAGCCTCCATCCTGCTTTGGTCAAAATAAAACCATGATTTCTCAAATGGTCATCCGTATTCGATACCGCCATATTAAAAACAATACGCTTCCACAGCTCTTTTAAATCCCGTCCTGGAGCTGCTCCACTTTGTCTGATAAAAGAAACCAGATCCAAATAACCAGAACCGTCGCTGCCAGAAACGCCATCCGTTTTCCCAAGTAAAGTCATTGCCGACGCAAAATGAATTCTTTTATTCCCATCTCTGTCAAACCTTTTTACAAGAAATGTGGAACCCGTTTTTGAAAAAGTTTCCAGCTTTGCTTCCGGTACGTCCAATCCGCATAGCTTTGCCAACTCATGAGCTACCATTTCCCACGCGCCGCTATTTTCCTCGTCATGCTTCGAGGGAAATTTTGCGATCCATAAATTCCCTTTCGTATCCTGCACAGTCGCTTTAGGCCTCGCTCCGCCCAGAGAAGAGCCTGGAGCCAACAACTGCTTCAGACATTTCTCATCCAACCCGCTCTCATCCTTTTCAAAGCCAAGACTGGCAGCTTCTAATGCGCGAAGAGTCGTCCAGGGTGGAATCGCCAAATCTTTATCATCCGATACAAAATCACCGTTTTCCCGAAGTTTAAAACGTAGCGCCCCCATCCGCGTCTTATCATATACCCCCAGCAAATAATCACTTTCCCCTAACGCTCTGGGTTTTCTTTTTTCTTTTCTCGCCTGTACAGCCTCTTTGCGCTTCATCAGAACCCTTCCCCACCGATCCGGGCAGGAATCAGCAAATATGCCAAATAACGTTTTATCCATTGGCACATACTGTCGTCCCGTGTACAACGTCAAATCCGGATCCAAAAAATAATTTGCCGATTCAGAAGTAAGCCACGAATCATCATATTCAAAAGAGAACTGTTCTTTTCCTCTTGCTGAAAATACATGAATTTTTCCCATTAAACCTGGGATTTCTCCACTCCAGTTTTCATAAACATATATTATTTTTTCCTCCATTACAGATCTCCATCCTTTTTAGGCGCACGCTTTCTGGTCACCAACTCCAAATCCTGCAGTTTCCGGCCAAACACATCGTCTTTTGCAATCAATTCCAAATCCTTATCCATTCCATTTAAAGCATGCAGCACTGCCGCATACATTCCAATCGATACCGACGGCGTCCCTTTTTCTATTGACCATAATGTAGCCCGACTTATACCTGCGCGCTCTGCAACCAGCTCCGTCGATAACTTTCTCCGCAGCCTGGCTAGTTTTATCTGTTCTCCCATGCGTTCCAAAATTTTTTCTGTTTGCGGCATAATAACAGTTGTTCTTTTACTCATCCTATCTCCCTCTCTTACATCTGTTATTATAAACAAATATGATAATTTTGTAAATTATATTAAATATTATTTTTGTCAAATTAATGATAAAAACCAGAACTGCAAAAGTACGAACAAGCTCACAATTTCACAAATTTTAAAAAGTCCGACAAGGAGCAATGTCTCCTTTCCGGACTTTTTAGATACGCAAATTTCTGATTTTCTTCTTACCGCTTCCCCTCCTCCATCATCGTCTCCAGGAAGATCCCATACCCTTTCGTGGAATCCTGCACGAACACGTGGGTCACAGCGCCCACCAATTTGCCGTTCTGGATGATGGGGGAGCCGCTCATGCCCTGCACGATACCGCCGGTCAGTGCAAGAAGCTCCGGGTCCGTCACCTGTACTACCAGTCCCTTGTTGCTGTCGGTGGTGACGTCTGCCTTGATGATCTCAATATCATAATCCTTTAAAGTCCCGTCGGCGGAGCAGCGGATCGCGGCCGGCCCCAGTTCTACATCCTGCTTATAACCCACGGGAAGAGCTGCCGCTTCTGAGAGGAGACTCTGATCCTCCAGATAGCCGAAAACTCCGGAATCCGTATTTTTCTCCACAGTTCCTAAAACTCCGTCCCCATACACAATCGTTCCCAGGAGAGAACCGGGAGAACCGTCCTCTCCCTTTAATACGTCCTGGATTTCGGCCCGTTCCAGATTTCCTCCGGAAGATTCCAGCCGTTTTCCTGTATCGCTGTCGCTCATAGCATGTCCCAGCGCCCCGAATTTCCCATTTCCTTCCGCATAAGTAAGCGTTCCGATCCCCTGGGCGTCGTCCTTGACCCAGATACCGGCCTTCACCGTCCCGTCCTCAGTAAGCACCGTATCCACTTTTGCCTCCATAATCTCCTCGTTTCGGCGAATTGTAAAAACACATGGATTCTCTCCGTTTTCTGAAATGGCCGAGATCAAGGTTTCCTTATCCGGCACGGGACGTCCAGCCGCCTCCAGGATATAATCCCCAGACTGGATGATCCCATAAGCCGGTTCCACCACATTTCCGGAGACATCCGTCAGCTCACTGGTTCCGACCACCATGATTCCATCCATTTCCAAATAAATACCGATGGGTTCTCCGCCAGGAAAGACGGTATGTTCTTCCACCACTTCCACCTGGACGCTCTTTAAAGGCAGCCAGCCAAACAGTTTCAGATCCATATGGTAATTCCCGGTTTTCACTCCCTGGATCGTAAAAGAATCTCCTGTATAAATACGGACTGCTCCCTCCGGAATGTTGGATTCCCCGCCCAGGAGCACTTCCTCGCTCTCTGTCTCCAGCGTACTTCCCCAGGGCAGCGTAAAGCGAAAAGTCCCTTCCTCTCCCACCACAACATGAATTTTTCCCGGAACCTGATTCCGAATGTAATAATAAGAGAAGATACAGGTAAAAATAATCATAAACCAGATCAGACGTATCAGCAGCCTCCTGTATTTCTGCTTCCGTGTCATGGCGTGCCTCCCTGTCTCAAAATTTTTCTGACATTTGTCTTGCATAACTGCGCGCCCCTCACAGGACTCATAAGAAAACGACAAATCATTTTGCCGTCTCCTATAGTATGGAACAAAAAAACAGAGGCCATGCAAAAAGAGCCTGATTCCTTCTCGGTAATTTTTCCCTTAAAGAAATCAGACTCTTTTCTATCGTATTTTCCGATTATTTTTGGCTTCTCGCCAGTTCTTTCATTTCCCTGGCATTTCTCTCCACCGTTTCCGTAATGGCTGCGCCTCCAAGAAGTCTGCAAAGTTCCTCAATCTCCTCGTCAGCCTTTAGTCTAGTTACTTCTGTAACTGTCCTTCCTCCCTTGACTGTTTTTTCAATTTTATAATGACAATCAGCCATGGCTGCAATCTGCGGCAGGTGGGTAATGCAAATCACCTGATGGCTTCGTCCAATATCGTTTAATTTCTCCGAAACCCTCTGTGCAGTCCGCCCGCTGATCCCAGTATCAATCTCGTCAAAAATCAGAGTCGGGATATCGTCGCTGTCAGCCAAAACCGCCTTGATAGCCAGCATAATCCTGGAAAGTTCCCCGCCGGAGGCCACCTGAGACAGAGGTTTCAAAGGTTCCCCCGGATTTGTAGAAAGCAGAAATTCAATTTCATCAATCCCGCCGCTTCCCATGTGAGAAAGCTCCGTAAAGTTGACAGAAAACTGCACCTCCAGGAAATTCAGATCTACCAGAGCCCTTTGAACCGCCTCTACCAGCTTTTTAGCCTCTTCCTTCCGGATCTCGGAAAGTTCCCTTGCCAGACGGTACGCTTTTTTCCTGGACCTTTCGTACGTTGCTTCTGCCGCTTCCTTCCGCTCGTCAAACTCTTGCAAGGCCTGAAGCTTCTCCTTCCGCTTTTCCAGAGCCTCTGTCATTTCCTCATAAGTCCTGCCATATTTCACCTGCAGACCATGAAGAAAATCCAGACGACTCTCCAGCGCTGACAATTCTCTGTCATCAAATTCCAGTTCCGATACATAGTCGGAAAGAGCCCGGCCAAGGTCGCTCACCAGTTCTTCTGCCTCCGCCGCCTGTGCAAGAAGCTCGGAAAGTCCTTCGTCGTAATGAGCTGCCTCCGAGAGCTCTCTCACCGCCCGACTCAGCAAATCTCCGGCTCCTGCCTCGCCTCGGGCGTATTCCATCGCCTTCCCAAGGCCCTCTAAAATCCTTCCCCCGTTTACCATCTGTCTGTGACGAAGCTCCAGCTCCTCAAGCTCCCCGTCTTTAAGCCCCGCCTGTTCCAGCTCCCGAATCTCATAAGAAAGAAAATCTGCTTCCCGGATTCGCTCTTCTTCCCCCATTCCATAAGAAGCCAGCTCTTTTTCTGCTGCTACAAAACTACGGTAAGCATTCGAAAGCTTCTCCTTTACCGCCTGCTCTCTGAGTCTGGCATAGGCGTCCAGAATTTCCAGATGCTTCGCCTTATGAAGCAGAGACTGATGCTCATGCTGGCCGTGGATGTCGATCAGAAGGGCCGTCACAGACCGCAGTTTGGATACTGTCACCGTCTCATCATTAATCCGGCAAATACTTTTTCCATGGCTCATCCGTCTCGTAACCAGTACGGATCCATCCTCCTCGGGCGTCACGCCAAGCGCCTTTAAAGCTCTCTCCTTTTCTTCTCCTGATATACCAAAAAGAAGCTCCACGCCAGCCGGCTCTCCATTATCCCGGAGAAGCCCTCTGGCTGTTTTTGCCCCAAGAGCCATGTTCACCGCGTCGATCAGAATGGATTTTCCGGCTCCGGTCTCTCCAGTCAGGATATTTAACCCTTCCCCCAGGTTCACATCCGCTTCGTCAATCAGTGCAAGATTTTTTACATGTAGATTCAACAGCATGGAACCCCTCCTTTCCCTTAAGACGAAGCCGCCATAACCCGGCGCAGCTTCTCCATCACAATGATTGTATCGTCCACACTCCGCACCGCACACATAATCGCGTCGTCTCCGGCAATACAGCCCACAATCTCATGGAAGTGCAACGCATCCAAAGCAGCGGCCGCCGCCATGGCCATACCGGGGACTGTTTTTACCACCAGAATATTCTGAGCCATATCCATGGAAACAAAACTGTCCCGCAGGATGCGTATATATTTGTCATTCAGGTTGCCGTCCGTTTTATGGAGCACCACATATTTCTGCCCGCCCCGCTCCATAGGCACCTTGGTAAGTTTTAGCTCCCGGATATCTCTGGATACAGTAGCCTGAGTCACCCGAAACCCTGCTTCTCGCAGTCGATCCGCCAGTTCCTCCTGGGTCTCGATCTCATATTTTCCGATCAGTTCCACGATCTTACTGTGACGTTCCAACTTCATGCCTTCTGCCTCCCTGTTCTATTCCGCCGACATTTTATGACGAAGTGTCTCCAAAAATCCAATGCGGGAAAGCTTTAAGATTTTCGTAGTCCGTTCTGCCTTCTCAATTTCGATAAAGTCCCCCGGAAGAAGCGGAAACTGACTGTCGCTGTCAAAGCCTACCAGAGCTTCCGCCTCCGGCCTACCCGGAAGGGAGGCAAGCTCCAGCTTGATCCTGCTTCTGTCAGAAAACACAATACTTCTGTTTAACATTCCATGGGGAGCCACTGGCGTCAGTACCAGAAGAGAGGCTGTCGGTTCCACAATCGGTCCTCCCGCAGACAGATTATAGGCAGTCGATCCTGTCGGCGTCGCCACAATCATACCGTCCGCCGCATAGGCGCTCAGAAATTCTTCGTCCACATAGACATTGAAACGAACGATCTTAAAACCGGAACTTCTTCCCACCAGAATATCATTTAGGGCAATGTCTGAACCGATCGGCTTTCCCTGACGATACAGAGTCCCCTTTAACATCATCCTCTCCTCGATGATTGCCGGTCCCTGAGATAAAAGATCAGACAGACCGGAAATCGCCATGTGTACATCCAGCTCTGCCAGATAGCCCAAAGTTCCCAGATTGACCCCCAAAAGAGGGACGTCCTTTTCCCGAAGCTCCCTGGCAGCCTGCAAAAGAGTCCCGTCTCCCCCCAGGACCAGAACACAGTCGCATCCTTCCGGTATGGACCTGTCCCCACTCAGAACACATTCCCGCCCCCTGCTCTCCAGAAAATCCCGGATCTTTTTGGTCACAGAAAGCTCCGGATCCTTGTCTTTGTTGGTTATCATATAAAATCGGTTCATTTCAGTTCCTCATGGGCCCTCGCCACCACGGCTTCCGGACAGATTTCTAAAAGGTCCCTTCCGTCTTTTTCCAAATGCAGCAGATATTCGATGTTGCCCTCCGGGCCTTTGATCGGAGAAAATTCCAGATGCCTTTGCCCAAATCCTAGTTCTTTCGCAAAATCCATAACCTTTTTGATCACTTCCAGATGGGTTTCCGGTTCCCGGACCACCCCTTTTTTTCCCACTTTTTCTCGTCCCGCCTCAAACTGAGGCTTGATGAGACAGACCACTTCTCCCTGCGGCAAAAGCAACTCCCGCACCACTCCCAGTACCTTGGTCAGAGAAATAAATGATACGTCGACAGAGGCAAAGGCGACACCTTCTCCGATATCCTCCGGGGTCACGTAGCGGATATTGGTTTTTTCCATACAGACCACCCTGGGGTCCTGTCTCAGCTTCCAGGCAAGTTGCCCTTTTCCCACATCCACGGAAAATACCTTCGCCGCGCCACTTTGCAACATACAGTCGGTAAATCCTCCGGTGGAAGCTCCTACATCCATACAAACCTTTTCCGAAAGACAAAGCCCGAAATGGTTCATAGCCTTTTCCAGCTTAAGCCCCCCTCTGCTCACAAACTTAAGCGTCTGCCCCCGCACTTCAATGGGCGATTCTACCGGAAAAGAAGCGCCCGCCTTGTCCTCCCGCTGTCCGTTTATAAAGACAAGACCCTCCATAATCATCGCCTTTGCCTTTTCCCTAGACTCTGCAAAGCCTCCGGATACTAAAAGTACATCCAGCCGTTCCTTCATTTCCTGTTTTCCTTCCAGTCATTTTCTTTCCTGTTGTTTTCTTTCCCGTTATTTTCGTGCTTGTTGTTTTTGCTCCTGTTGTTTTTCTTCCGGTTGGTTTCTTTCCAGACTTTTAAGGTCCTCTCCAGAATCCTTTCCGCCGAAAGTCCCAGTTTCGTTTTCAGGACTTCTGTCCCCCCCTGCTCCACAAATCCGTCCGGAAGCGCTGCTTTTATGACCCTGCTCCCGGAATCCTGCCCGCTCAGCCAGCCGGCAAACCGCTCGCCAAATCCTCCCGTCTCCACATTTTCTTCCATGGTTACAAAAAGACTGTGGCTCTTTGACAGCTCCGAAAAAAGTTCCGTATCCATAGGTTTCACAAACCGTACATTCACAAGTGTGGCCGAAATTCCAGCTTCCTTTAGTCCCTCATATACTGCATGGGACGTCTCCACCATAGCTCCTACGGCCAGAAGAGCAATTCCTTCTCCGTAGAAAATCACCTCGCTCTTTCCAAACTCAATGGGCGCTCTGTACTCTTTGAGTCCTGCCCAGGCGGATCCTCTGGGATAGCGAATGGCAAAAGGACCGCCGCAGTTTAATCCAAAGGCCAGACCATCCCGAAGTTCATACCGGTTCTTCGGGGCAAATACTGTCATACCGGGAATACTTCCAAGATACGACAGATCAAACATTCCGTGATGAGTTTCCCCGTCGCTTCCCACAAGCCCCGCCCGATCCAGGGCAAACACCACGGGAAGCTTCTGGAGGCAAACGTCGTGAAGAATCTGGTCGTAAGCTCTTTGAAGGAAGGTAGAGTAAACAGCCACCACCGGCTTTAGTCCTCCCGCCGCCATACCGGCGGCAAAGGTGACTGCATGTTCCTCCGCAATCCCCACGTCATAAAACCGGTCCGGATATAGACTGGCGAACCGCTTTAAGCCTGTCCCCTCCGTCATGGCCGCAGTGATGGCTACAATTCGCTCGTCCTTTTCCGCAAGTCTGCACAGCGCGCGGGAGAAAGCCTCCGTATAGCCTGGGGAAGATGCCTTTGCCAAACTTTTCCCCGTCTCCACGTCAAAAGGCGTCACTCCATGATACCTGGCCGGATACCGCTCCGCCGGTTCATAGCCCTTTCCCTTTTTTGTCTTTACATGGATAAGCACCGGACGATCAATCCGTTTTGCTTCCTCAAAGATGCGGACCATCTGGGGAATGTTATAGCCGTCGATGGGTCCCACATAGGTGATATCCAGATTTTCAAAGAACATTCCCGGTACCATCATAATCTGTTTTAGCGCCATTTTTGCCTGACTGATATTTTCTACCAGGGATTCTCCCACTCCCGGTACCTTGGATAATCCCCGACGCACATCCCGTTTTAAATTGTTATAGCCGCTTCCCAGGCGAATCCCGGACAGATATCTGGAAAACCCTCCCGTACTCTCAGAGATAGACATATTGTTGTCATTGAGTACGACAATGAAATTACTTTTTAACCTCGAAGCATTGTTGAGCGCCTCATATGCCATGCCTCCAGAGAGGGCGCCGTCCCCGATCACGGAAACCACCGTATACGTTTCCCTCAGCCGATCCCTGGCCTCCACCAGGCCAAGTCCGGCGGAAATGGAAGTAGAGCTGTGCCCTGTGTCAAAACAGTCGTATTGCGATTCTTTTCTCTTGGGAAACCCGCTTAAGCCCCCGTATTCCCGGAGGCTGTCAAAATCGTCCCGTCTGCCTGTGAGAAGCTTATGCGTATAGGACTGATGCCCCACATCCCACACAATCTTATCTTCCGGCAGATCAAGGGCCAGATGAAGGGCCATGGTCAGTTCCACCACTCCCAGGTTGGAGGCCAGATGTCCTCCATGTTCACTTACCTTTTCCAGCAGGAACTGTCGGATCTCTGCTGCCAGTTCCTGATACTTTCCGGGGTCCAGAGCTTTAAGGTCCTCCGGAGAACTGATTTTCTCTAACATGGACTTAACCCCTTTTATTTTTCTCTGGTAATCAGTGTAAAAACCAATTTCTCTAAAAACTCATTTCGGACAGGAAGGCTCTGCAAAGCCTGCAGGGCCCTTTCAGAATAATCCTTCACCTGTTTTTTGGCGGCGGAAAGTCCCTTTAAGGTCACATAAGTGGTCTTTTCATTTTTTTCGTCGCTTCCCACCGGTTTTCCAAGCACCTCCGACGTGCTGGTCACATCCAAAATATCGTCCTGAATCTGGAAGGCCAGACCCACGTCCAAAGCCGCCTGCCCTATCAGAGCCGTCTGCTTCCTGTCCGCGCCGCCAAGCACTGCGCCAATCATCATGGAGGCTTCCAGAAGAGCCCCCGTCTTTAACCGATAGATAAAATCCAGCTTTTCTTCCGGCACCGGCTTTCCCGTCAGCTCTACATCCACTGTCTGTCCGCCAATCATTCCGTAAATTCCTGTTTTTTCCGCCAAAATACGAATACAGGCGCCTACCAGATCCGGCCGATCCGTCTCCTGGAAAGCTTTCGCCGCCGTTTCAAAGGCATAAATCATCAGGGCATCTCCGGCCAGGATCGCCATATCTTCTCCATAGACCACCCAGGTAGTCTTTCTGCCCCTCCGGTACTCGTCGGCATCCATGGCAGGCAAATCGTCATGAACCAAAGAGGAGGAATGAATCATCTCAATAGCCGCCATAAAAGGCCCAAGTTCTTTTCCCTCCCTGCCAAAAAGGCGACAGCTCTCCTGCATCAGAAGGGGGCGAAGCCTCTTTCCTCCCGCCAGTACACTGTAATTCATCGCCTCAAATATTGTTTTTTGAAACCCAGTTTCCTCCGGAAGAAACTTACGGAGAAGTTTTTCTATTTCCTCCACTTTTTGTTCTAATTCTTGTTTAAAATTCATGAAGGTCCCCACTTTCCTCTAAAACAAGCACCTTTTTCTCCACTTCGTCGATACTTTCCCTGCACTGTTTTACCAGAGCAAGACCTTTTGCATAGGTCTCAAAAGATTCTTCCATGGTAAGCTCGTCCCCCTCCAGCCTTCCAAGCAGATCGTCCAGTATGGCAAAGGTCTCCTCGATACTGAATGTTTCTTTTTTCTCTTCCATTCTGCTTCCTCTCTATCCTTCTTTCGACAAAATCCGGTCTGTCACTTGCACCCGGAGGATACCGTCAGAAAACTGCAGATCCAGAAGCTCTCCAGTCGCCGCTTCTTTTGCCAGCCTGAGACGCTCTCCGTCTGCTTTTGTCACAAAAGCGCATCCACCTGTGATTTTTTCCAGCGGCGAACATCCTTTTAATCGCTGTACCAGAAGCTCCAGTCTGTGATTTCTGTCGTTTAGCACTCGCTCCATGGCCAGGGAAAGCCTGTCCTGCATGCTGTCTAGAAGCTGTCGCTTTTCTGCTGTCACATAGTCTGGCCGAAATCTCCGTATCCGAAGAAGCCGCCTCTCCAACTCCTGCCCATATCGGAGAAGTCGCCTCTCCATGGCCGTCTGTAACCGCTTTCTCCCCTCCGCAAGATTTGAAAGGAACAGATCGTACTCATAGACAGCCAGTTCGGCAGCCGCCGAAGGCGTCGGGGCCCGTAAATCCGCCACAAAATCTGCAATGGTAAAGTCTGTTTCATGGCCCACGGCAGAAATAATCGGAATCGAACAGTCAAAAATCGCCTGCGCCACTTTTTCTTCATTAAAGGCCCACAGATCTTCGATAGAACCACCGCCCCTGCCCACAATGATACAGTCCACGCCCAATCGTTCCAGCGCTTCAATCCCGGCCACGATGGTATCTGACGCCCCCTCGCCCTGTACTTTCGCCGGATACAGATAAAGATCCACGTAAGGGTTTCGCCTGCGGGAAATGCTGATGATATCCCGAACGGCCGCCCCGGTATCGGCCGTGACGATTCCGAGGGAACGGATATAGCGGGGAACAGACTGCTTGTACTCCTCCGCAAAAAGGCCCCGCTCAGAAAGCTCCTGTTTTAAGGCTTCAAACTGCTCGTAAAGGCCTCCGACCCCTTCTCTGGAAATTTCTCTTGCATAAAGCTGGTACTTCCCATCCCGCTCATAAATATTCACATATCCTCTGACCACCACCTGCTGCCCTTCCCGCAAAGGAAAAGACAACCCTCTCCGGTTGCCTGCAAACATGACTGCCTGCAAAAGGGAACCCTGTTCTTTCAGCGTAAAATAAATATGGCCGGAAGAGTGGTATTTGCAGTTGGATACCTCCCCCCGTACAGAAACAGAGCCCAGAAGATAATCCTGGGTGAACATATTTTTGATATAGTCGTTGATCTGTCTGACCGAATAAACGCTTCGTCCCATAAACTATGGCTCCGTCACCAGTTTCGCCAGGACTCCGTTGACAAAGGAGGGCGAATCATCGCCACCGTACTTTCTGGCGATTTCTACCGCCTCATTGATGGCTACCTTTTCCGGAACGGATTCCTCATGACGCATCTCATAAAGGGCCAGTCTCAAAACTGTCAGATCGACCTTGCCCATACGACCGGTTTTCCAACCTCTAGCCACCTCGTTGAGCTTTTCGTCTAGCTTCGGCACGCTGCCATATAGCGCGTCAATTTTTTCCTGCATATAGGTCCTGTCCTTCTCCGAAAGGGGCTCAAGCTCCTCCAGATACCGCTCCACCTGCTCTCCAAATTCTTCTTCCGTATCAAAAAACTCCCGGCGAAACAGCATCCTAAACACATGCTCCCTGAGCTCTCGTCTGTTCATGTTGTCCTCCCATAATGTGATAAAAAGGGTGCTTTCTCCAGCACCCTTTTCAGTTCTCTACCGAATCCGTCCCTTTCCAAAATAGTGGTTCTCTACCGAATCCGTTTTCTATCTGGTCTTGTCAATGTTCACACCGGCAATCTTCACATTCACGTCAATTACCGAAAGCCCTGTCATATTTTCAATGGCCGTTTTTACCCGCTCCTGTACCTGCGCACATACCTCAGGAATACTGTAGCCATATTCCATATTGAGGGACAAATCCACCGACACGGAAGTATCAAGCACATCGACTTTGACGCCCTTGGACAGGTTTTTCATCCCCAGCTTTCCGACCAGCTCATTGGTAATATTACCCGCCATAGATGCAACGCCAGTCACTTCTGTGGCTGCCAGACCCGCAATGATCGCTACCACCTCGTCTGCAATCTGGACTTCGCCGACGGTTTCCTTATCGTGATGCAGGGTATGTGTATTTCTGTTTTCAAATTCCACTGCCGTTCCCTCCTGTATCTCAAATTCATACTTTGTTTTTCATTATAACAAAAAGCAGAATATTTATCAACCAGGATATGTAATTCTTTACTGATTCACGTCCATCAGTGTAATAACCACGCTCTCCGCCGGAGCTTCCGCTTTCCGCTTCACAATATCCTCAATCTGGGCCCGTTCCGCATCCGTCAGTTCCGCTTTTCCCACAACCACATCCACTGTGGTTCCGTTGATGCAGACCACCGAATCCGTAAAGCCCTTGGCCCCCAGAAGCGTCTCCGCGGCGTTTTCCTTTTCTGCAATATCTGTCAGTGCGACCATCTGACTCACAGCTTCCTGTTTCTGTTCCTCTCCAAGGCTCTCATTGTTAATAATGCCAAGAAGTGTCTCCTTATTTTTGCTCCGGACCTGCTCTCTGTTTAGCTGGGCCTGAGAGACATAGTTTTTGACAGTCATTCCGCTTGTCAGTACCGCCTCTCCGGGCATATCCGCGCCAGCTCCTGCTGCCGCTTCCCCGCTCTCTTCTCCTTCTGCAGGGACATACACGTCAGCCACCGTCTCGCCTTCCGCCAGAGAAACAGCCTGGTTTTCTTTTAAAATATCCTCTTCCGAAATATCCAACAGTCCCGCCGCCACCGTTTCTTCTCCGGAAGCATCTGCCTGCGCCTGTTTTTCTCCGCCCGGGAAATTAAACTTCCCGGCATAGCTTAAGTAGCCCGCCACCGCGATCATCACCGCCAACAAAGTTAAGATAATCTGGTTTTTCTTCACAATTCGCTTCACAGTACCGCTCCTTTTTAAGATTCTTCTTTGACTCTCTTTAATACTTTAATTTTATGTGGGGGAACGTCAAATAATGCTTCCATTGCCCCGGAGATTTCTGCTTTTACCCTGGCATTGTCTCCTCCCTCGGCTACAACGACGATTCCTGTCACCTTTGGGCAAAGTTCTTTGGTCACGTAAGGGGTATTCTCATTTCCAAAAAGGACTGTCTGACTGGACTGAGTAAACTCCTCAGATATTCCCACGCCGCCCTCGCTGTCCGTCTCGTTGGTGCTCCGCTGTTCGACAGAAGTATCTGTCTGCAAGATGATCTCTCCGCCGGATTCTACTGTGAGAAATACAGTGGTCGCTCCCGCCCCCTCGACAGTCGACAAAAACTCCTCCACCCTTTTCTCCAGTTCTCTCACATAAGTCTCCAGAGCTCCGGAGGTTTCCAGTTCCCGGATGGTTTCTGCTCCTTCACTCTCTTCCTCCTTCCCCAAAAGGCCGGATTCCGTTTTTCCCTTCTTTTCTGTCGGAAGTGCGACGACAAGGAGAAGGATTCCTGCCAAAAGGAGGAGGACCCAGGTCTCCGTTTTCATCTTCTTCAGCTTTTTAAAAGAAAATTCCCATTTCTTCATGGTCTGCTCCTTATCCGAAATCCCGTTCTCCTTCCTCTCTTCTCTATCTGACAATCCGGACCGCCTCCTCTGGAAGGGAAAATTCCCCGGAAAGAAGTTTCCTCAGCTCTCCGTCCTCTGCTTCCTCCAGATAGCTCTTTTTCTCCCCCTCCTCGGAAAGAATCTGCACGTTCTTTTTCTCAATGACGATCCGTCCTGTCTCTGTCCCTTTCTCTCCTCCCTCCAGAGGAAAGACTTCCAGACTTTCCACCTGTCCAAAGGAAGCGCTTTCCTGGTTCGCGTCAATCTTCACCCGGACAGACATTTCCCCATAGCCTCTGTTTTTCAGAAACTTAAGCACCTGCCCCGCTAGATCTTCCTCATATCCGCCGACGATTTCATCCGTATAAGCCTCTCCCATCAAAGAAAGCTCGTCCCGAAAATCGTTTCTGGTATGTTCCTGCTCCAGGGAAAGCTCCATGCTGGCAAAAGCTTCTTCCAGCCGGAACAGCTTCCCAAGAGGGGCAAGAACCACCAGTACCAGCAGCATTCCCATAAAATGGCGGATATATTTGACATTCTTTCCCTCCGGCAAAAGCCGTAAAACCAGAGACATAAAGATCAGGCAGGCTGCAATGGTTTTGATCCATCCGTAAAATTCCGTCAACAAGATCCTTCCCTCCTTTTTCTCCCAGTCATGCTGATGTAAACGCGCAGATCACCCCGACAATGAGAAGAAACATCCCGGCGGCCGCTGTTGTCAGTTTTAAAAGCAGGCGGACAGCGCCAGCCGTCCCCGCCAGACATTCTGTTACCCGTTCGTCGGCTACCGGCTGGATCATGGCGGCAGCCCCGTGATAAAGAACGGTCAAAACTGCCAGTTTCAGTACTGGCACCGCCGCCAGAAGGACCAGTACCAAAAGCGCCGCCATACCGATTCCATTTTTGATGAGACATGCCGTCCCCGTCACCAGACTGGCCGCCGCTCCGGCGCTTCCCCCAATTCCAGGAATGGCGCTCAAGAGTTTGGTCATCGTCCCTGTCTTGATGGAATCTGCCGCTGGGATCACCATACTTTGAATCATTCCATAACCCACCACCAGGCCGATCAGCGTCTTTAATCCCCAGCCAAGTAAAAGCTCCAGAAGTTCCGTCATCTTTGTCAGAATATCTTCTTTGGCAATGTGATTGACCAAATTTAATACCACATATACCTGAATGCCGGGAATGAACACCACCTGGAACAGCCATTCAATGATACTGATGGCCGCCATAATAAATTCATAAGAAAATACGGAGGTCAGCGGTTTCCCGGCCGCCGCTACTGACAGCGTGAATGCCGGAAGAACCGCCCCCATAAATTCCAGCACATGAGAAACCGTACTTTTCGCAATCCCCGCCGCTTCGGAAAAAGCTTCCAACAACAGGGTCAAAAGCAACAGATAGGTCACATAAAAGCCCATTTCTCCGGCCTGCCTGTCCTGAAAGGAAACAGCCAGACCAGAAAAGACGGTCCCGAAGGCTGCAATCAGAAGAACATGTCCCAGACTGTTTCGGCTGCCGCCGATTTCTGAAAATAAGGCTTCTTTCAGATACGCTGGAATTTCTTTCAGCGCCTCTCCCACCTTCCCGGAAACAAGCGCATCCACCAGTTTAGAAAAGGACGGAGCCTTTTCCATTGCCTCGTCCATGGCATCCTGGGCGTCGCTGTAATCATAAGCCTCCTGCTTTCCGGCTGCAAAGACGGTCCCGGCATCCCAGGTAAGGAAGAAAAGCAGAGACAGGAAACAGGAAATCACCAAAAACCGTAGATATTTTCGAGGGCTTTTACCAGGAATGATTTTAACCTGCCTCCTTTTCTGGCGCCTCATCTTAAAAGCCGTCCCAAAAGATTCAGGAGGGACAAAACCACCGGCATGCTGACCAGAAGGATGGATAGCCTTCCAAACAGTTCAATCTGCCCGGCCACAGAGGCATATCCTCCGTCCCGGCAAAGAGAGGCCGCAAACTCAGACACATAGCTGATTCCAAGCATTTTGAGAAGAATCCTCAGATATTTTTCTTCAATCGCCGCCTGGCCGGAAAGCTCCTCTACCGCCTCCACAATCTCTGAAAGTTTCCCGAAGGCATAAAAAAAGATGAGAATCCCGGCGCCAAACACCACATAAGAGCCAAACTGCGGTTTGATTTCTTTAAGCTGCATGGCCATCAGTACGGCGGCCACGCCTACCACTGCTATTTTGATCACTGCTTTTTCCCTTTCTATAAATGTCTGCCGGAAATCTCCTACCGAAAAACCGCCATGGCAAGCCACAAAACGATCCGGCAAAACTGCTACAGAGAAAACAGTTTCTTAATGGATTCAAACAGATCGTAAATATATGGGACAAGCCAGTAAAGTACCAGCAAAAGCCCGGCCAGGCTGGTAAGAAAGGCATGTTCCTCCCGCCCGCTGTGTTTGAGCACCTGGCAGATGACCGATACCAAAACACCTACCGCCGCTATTTTAAAAATCAGGCTAACTGTCATGTCTCCCTCCAAACCCTATCATCAAATCAGTAATATGGTAATAAACACTCCTGCCAAAATACCAAGACAGTTGTACAATCGCATTTTTTTCGGAAGTTCCCCGTGAAGCTCTTTTCTCACATCTTCTACCTGTTCCACCGTCAGAGCAATGGTCTTTAGCTGCGTTTCCCTATCCAGGCATCCAAGCTCGTTTCCAAGCCGAAGGAGAATTTCCTTGTCCTGGGCAGTCAGATGGGAGGCAGAAAGTTTTTCCTCTACCGCCCGTTCCCAGATTTCAGTCAGACGTTCTCCCGCCCGCTTTTCCATCTCCTCTGCCAGGAAATCAAAAAAGCCCTGAAAAGGAGGTCTGCTCCGCCCTGCCATTGTCCGAAACGTTTCTTCCAGCGTTCCGCCTCCGAACCGGACTTCTCCGGAAAGAAGATGCAGAAGTTTTTTAAATTCCAGAAGTTCTCTGTAGCGAAGGTGTATACGGAAACTCTGACCAAATCCAATCGCCGTAGTGGCAACGATGATACAGGCTGCCCCGATAATTTTAAACATCATAGTTTTCCCTGCTTTCCTGTTTCATTTAAGGGCCCGGAAGCGTTTTCCCGTCCCTCCCAAATATTCCAAGGACCTGTCCCACATTTTTTCTTCCCCTACCCTGAGAACCAAGAAGAATATAACGTTCAAAAAGACCTTCTTCAAAAAGAGTGTTCAGGGAAGGTTTCTGGAAGAGCTCTTCGAGAGAAGCGCCGTGGGCCGTCGCCAGAATGCTACAGCCACAGCAGGACGCCTTTCGAAGCGCCTCTATGTCCTCCTCATTTCCAATCTCGTCCGCCGCCACCACCTGAGGAGACATAGAACGGATCAGCATAAAAAGGCCCTGTGCCTTGGGACAGGCGTCCAGCACATCTGTCCTTGCTCCCACATCGTTTTGTGGAATCCCCTCATAACAGGCGGCAAGCTCCGAACGTTCATCCGATACTCCCACCGTTACCCCGGCGTGTCTGGTTGTCCCATCGGAAATCAGCCGGATCGCATCCCGTAAAAGCGTTGTCTTTCCATAACCCGGAGGCGACAAAATCAGGGTATTGCAAACCCGTTCCCCCTCATATAAATATGGAAGGAGCGCCTCCGCACAGCCTTTTATCTGGTGGGCCAGACGGATATTCAGAAACGAAATGTGTTTCAGCGTACGGATATTTCCTCCGGAAAGGACGGCTTTTCCGGCCAGCCCGATCCGGTGTCCGCCCCGGACAGTCAAAAATCCCTGCCTCAGCTCCTCTTCGTAAGCATAGAGGGAATAACTACCTGCATATTCCAGAGTCTCCCGCACCTCTTGTTCACTTACCTTTCGAATCCTCCGGGTTCCTGCGTCCATGTTTCCATAGCCCTCCCCAGGCTCCCGCCTTCCCATCGCTACCGGCCTTCCGTCCTCCCAAAAACCATACTCTGCCCCTTCATACTGGCATAAAAGCGGCTTCCCCGCCCGTAATTTCAGTTCCTGTAATCCTCCGAAAGAAAAGGGCGCCTGTTTCAGGATTCCCCGCAAAGATCCGGCCAGAATTTTTAAAATTTCCTCTCCGCCTGTCATGTTTCCACCTGCCTTCTACCCTAATCTATGAGCCTGTCCTCCAGATTAGAACAAGAAGCCGGTAGTAAGGATATCAAAAATGGGGCTGTCGCTTTAACGAATGAAAATTCGTGAAGCGGCAGCTTCATTTTATCTGTTTTTAGCATGAAATCCAATGGAACCCATTGATTTGCGCGGTCAAACGATAATAAAGGCATACTTTAATAAGCCATTTTTGATGGG
>JAAWAV010000013.1 GCA_022792335.1 Lachnospiraceae bacterium | reverse complement strand
CGCTGGTACTCCTGACTGCACCCTCTTACATGCTTCTTCCTTGAATTCAATACTGTACGTCTGTGCCATGCTCTCTCCTCCTGACTTTCTGGATAGATTATACCACTCGTTCTATGTGTCTATCAAATGGGGTATAAGGCACCCTACCTTGACGCGGATACTCCCATACAATGGGGACAGGAAATGTGCTTGCTTCCGGAAGGAAAAAGGCCAGTGGCGGCTTTACCATATGCACCTTTCCAACGAGTGGAATGAACTGGTAGAGGAAGAAATTTTCCTCGTTCAGATCAGCACGCTGACTTACCATTATGTCAAAAAGCTGCTGGCAGAAAGCGTGAGCAAAAAGTCCCCTGTGCTGGTGATTAAGATTGACCTTTGCAATCAGTTTGTGGATACCAACACGGTAATCTATATACAGGCCACGGATAGGGATTGCATTCTCCATATGCTGAACGAGGGGAAACAGTTTTCGCGGGCATTGAAAGACTTGCAGGAGCAGCTTCCCCCGAACTTTTACCGTATCCACAGGAATTACCTTGAAAACAGGAAGAAAAGAGATTATTTCTAAGCCGGAACTGTTAAAAAGCGCCGGTACTTGGGCGTTTCCAGCGACGATTGCTGGAAACCCCTTAGTACCGCTGCAGCTTTTTATAAGCGAAAGCGTGTTCCGGCGTGAAAAAATCTCTTTTCTTCCGTCATTTTTCCCACAAATATCTGTCTATTATATGGAAAAATTTAGGGTTTCCGCCGACACATGTCAACGGAAACCCTTGAAAATACACCATTTCTTAGAACTTTCCAGCCTTCGCCGCTTCCTCGATGGAAACAGCCACAGCCACAGTCATACCGACCATGGGGTTGTTGCCTGCGCCGATAAGGCCCATCATCTCTACATGAGCAGGTACAGAAGAAGAACCTGCGAACTGAGCGTCAGAATGCATTCTGCCCAGAGTATCGGTCATACCATAGGAAGCAGGTCCCGCCGCCATGTTATCCGGATGCAAGGTACGGCCGGTTCCGCCGCCGGAAGCCACGGAGAAGTATTTCTTTCCGGCCTCGTTTCTTTCCTTCTTATAAGTTCCCGCTACGGGATGCTGGAATCTGGTAGGATTTGTGGAGTTTCCGGTAATAGAAACATCTACATTCTCTTTCCACATAATCGCTACGCCCTCCGGCACGCTGTTCGCGCCATAGCAATTCACCTTCGCGCGGAGGCCTTCGGAATAAGATTTGCGGAATGCTTCTTTCACCTCGTTGGTATAAGGATCGTACTCTGTCTCAACATATGTAAAACCATTGATTCTGGAAATAATCTGGGCCGCGTCCTTGCCAAGACCATTCAAAATCACGCGAAGCGGTTTCTGGCGAACCTTGTTGGCCTTCTCCGCAATACCGATGGCGCCTTCTGCAGCCGCAAAAGACTCATGGCCTGCCAAGAAACAGAAGCACTCCGTCTCCTCTTCCAAAAGCATCTTTCCCAGATTGCCGTGTCCCAGGCCTACCTTGCGGGTATCTGCCACAGAGCCGGGGATACAGAATGCCTGAAGTCCCTCGCCGATAGCCGCGGCAGCTTCCGCAGCCTTCCTGCAACCTTTCTTAATCGCGATGGCCGCGCCTACCGTATACGCCCATTTTGCATTCTCAAAGCAGATGGGCTGAATCCCCTCTACCATTTTGTATACATCCAGACCGGCCGCTTTCGTAATCTCACCAGCCTCTTCGATAGAACCAATTCCATATTCCTTTAAAACAGCAAGAATCTGTTTTTCTCTTCTCTCATATGATTCAAACAAAGCCATTTTATACGATTCCTCCTAAATTCAATTTATGTATCCTTTTGCTTTCAGTGCCGGATAGAGATTATTCCTGTCTGGGGTCAATGATCTTTACCGCGTCGGCCACACGGCCATACTGTCCTTTTGCCTTCTCCCATGCAGTGTTGGGATCGTCACCCTTCTTAATAAAATCTGTCATCTTTCCAAGGCTTACGAACTGATAGCCAATGATCTGATCGTCCTTATCCAGAGCAATCCCGGTCACATAGCCCTCTGCCATTTCCAAATAACGGGGGCCCTTCTTCAGCGTACCATACATGGTTCCTACCTGAGAACGGAGACCTTTCCCGAGATCCTCCAGGCCGGCGCCGATGGGAAGTCCGTCCTCGGAAAAAGCACTCTGGCTTCTGCCATATACAATCTGAAGGAAGAGCTCTCTCATGGCCGTATTGATCGCGTCACATACCAGATCTGTGTTCAGCGCTTCCAGGACAGTTCTTCCAGGAAGAATTTCCGAAGCCATAGCCGCCGAATGGGTCATACCGGAACATCCGATGGTCTCTACCAGAGCCTCCTGGATGATTCCCTCCTTGACATTCAGGGTCAGCTTGCAGGCACCCTGCTGAGGAGCACACCAGCCCACACCATGGGTCAGTCCGGAAATGTCGGCAACGTCTTTCGCCTGCACCCATTTCGCCTCCTCAGGGATCGGAGCAGCGCCATGGGCCACGCCCTGAGCTACTGTACACATTTTTTCTACTTCATGTGAATAAATCATGTTAAGACTCCTTTCAGAATATAAATATTCAATACATACTCTGTCTTATTTTCTCACAAAATGACAGGTTCGTCCAGATGTTTTTTTCTAAAATTTCCGTCCGACTTATTTCTGTTTTTTTCTACAAACCGCCAAAGTCTCTTTTCTAAAAAATGCATAAAATAAGAAGTTTTGCTTCCCCATTTTTGTAAAATATGTTAAAATAAAAACAAAGAATTATGGGACAAGCTTGGGAGGTAGGTATGATTATTACAGTCACGATGAATCCGGCCATTGACAAGACCCTGGATGTGGAAAATTTCATGGGCGGCACCATCCACCGGGTCACCAAAGTCATCCAGGATGCCGGAGGAAAAGGCATCAATGTTTCCAAAACTGTCCAGGCTCTGGGCGGCGAAACCATTGCGACCGGCTTTCTGGGGGGAAGTGCCGGAAGAATGATCGAACACGCTTTGAATCAATTGGAAATCCGGCATCAGTTTGTCAAGATTGAGGGGGAGACGCGCACCAATGTGAAGGTCGTCGATGTGACAAAGGACGGTTTCGTAACGGAATTTAACGAGCCGGGCCCCACCGTCACCTCTGCAGATATTGAAAAACTTGGCAAAACTCTGGACGCTTTGGCCGGCCCTTCTTCCATCTTTGTATTTTCCGGGAGCGTGCCCGCTACGATGGATAAAGAGATCTACGGTTATTTTACCAGAAAGTTAAAAAAACGTCAGTCCACTGTTTTTGTGGACGCTTCTGGCGAACTGTTTGCCGAAGCTGTCAAGGCAAAGCCTTATCTGGTAAAGCCAAACGCATATGAAATCTCAGATTATTTCGGTCTTGGAGATGAAGCCAGCGAAGCGACTCTTGCCGATCTTGGGCGGGAACTTTTGCACAGGGGGATTCACACAGTCGCCATTTCCCGCGGGCAAAAAGGCGCGCTTTTTGTTACCCACGATGCCAAATGCTTTCGGGCAAACGGAATCCAGGTTCAGGCCCATTCCACTGTAGGAGCCGGAGACGCCATGGTAGCCGCCCTGGCTCATGGTCTGGACAGCGATATTCCCTTTGTGGACTGTGCAAAGCTTTCGATTGCCGCCTCGGCGGGAGCCTGCACCACTCTGGGGACCAAACCGCCGGTAGGAGCTTTGGTGGAAGAACTGGTAAAGGAAGTATCGATCGTGTCTCTTTGATGCGTCAGAGAAGCAAACTGGGCTTCATAAACGTATCTCCAGCCGCACTACTACGGCTGGAGATACAAATCTTTTTTCTTTTTTATCTGTCTATTTAACAGGGGACGGTTCAAAAAGCAGTTTATATTTTTTAACATCCCCTTTTCTTTCTCATTTCCTCATGAGTAGCGACTTTCCGCTCATTTCTTTCGGTTGCTCCATTCCCATCATCTCAATCAGGGTCGGGGCGATATCGGCCAGGCAGCCGCCCTCTCTCAGGGTATAATCCCTGTCGTAATTTACCAGAATAAAGGGCACCGGATTGGTCGTATGGGCCGTAAAGCTTCCGCCGTGAGCATAGTCAACGAGCTGTTCCGCATTTCCGTGGTCCGCACAGATAAACATCTGGCCTCCCACTTCCTTGACCGCCATTACAGCTCTCCCCACACAAGCATCCACCGCTTCCACAGCCTGGATAGCCGCCGCTTCCACGCCGGTGTGTCCTACCATGTCCGGATTGGCAAAGTTGATGATGATCACATCATATTTTCCTGACTTGATGGCTTCCACCAGCTTGTCACAGACCTCATAAGCGCTCATCTCCGGCTTTAAGTCATAAGTCGCCACTTTGGGAGACTTGACCAGAATCCGCTCCTCGCCTGCGTTGGGCTCTTCCACACCACCGTTGAAGAAAAAGGTCACATGAGCGTATTTCTCCGTCTCGGCAATCCTTGCCTGAGTCATGCCATGGGCCGCCAGAAACTCTCCGAATGTATTGGTAATTTCTACCTTATGGAACGCCACCAGCTTGTTCGGAATGGTCACGTCATACTCTGTAAAACATACGTAGGTGGTCTTTACCCGATCGCCCCGGTCAAAACCGTCAAATTCATCGGCACAGAATACTCTGGTCAGCTCTCTTGCCCGATCAGGCCGGAAATTGTAGAAAATAACGGAGTCTCCATCCTGAATGGTCGCCACAGGAGCGCCATTTTCGACCACCACCGTGGGTACCACAAACTCGTCATTGACCCCCTCGTCATAGGAAGCCTGAATCAGATCCACTGGATCAGCCGCAGTCTTTCCCTCGCCTTTTGTCAGAGCCTTATAAGCCAGTTCCACCCGGTCCCAGCGGTTATCCCGGTCCATGGCATAATAACGTCCGCTCACAGAAGCCACCTTACCGACGCCGATCTCTTTCATCTTCTCCACCAGTTGTGCCACGTATTCCTTACCGGAGGTAGGGGGCGTATCGCGGCCGTCTAAGAAACAGTGGACGTAGACTTTGGAAAGCCCCTCTCTCTTTGCCAGCTCCAAAAGCCCGTAAATATGGGTATTGTGGCTGTGGACACCGCCATCAGACACCAGTCCGTAAAGGTGAAGAGAGGAACTCTTCTTTTTGCAATTTTCCACGGCTTCCCGGAACGCCTCATTCTGAAAGAAATCTCCATCCTGGATCTCCTTGGTAATCCTGGTCAACTCCTGATATACAATGCGTCCCGCACCCATATTCAGATGACCCACCTCAGAGTTTCCCATCTGCCCTTCCGGAAGTCCCACGGCCATGCCGCTGGCATTTCCCCTCACAAAGGGGCAGTTCGCCATCAGCTCATCCATGACCGGAGTTTTGGCCTCGTAGACGGCATTTCCGTCGTGCCTCTCATTGAGACCGTAACCATCGAGAATCATCAGCACTGTAGGTTTTTTACTCATTGTCGTTCTCCTTTTTGGCATCTTAAAATAAAACTATCATTTTCCATATGGCATACCATATCTATTCTCTTCCAACTTTGAATTGTACCCTATTTTCGCCCACTGTGCAAGACCTCTGACAAAATTCTCACAAATTGCAACCCGCTCTTTTCTGACGACAAGGCCAGTGTCCGATTTCCATTTTAGTCAGGATCGTATCCATTCTTTTTGTACGCCACCAGGAAACAGACAAGAGCCAAGACTGTCTCCGCCACGATAATCAGGACTTCTGTGATACCAAAAGGCGTACCCTCTCCTTTGACAATAACGGTAATGACATTTTGCATAATTCCCGTAAACAGAAAATCAGAAATCCTTTTCAGAACTTCACTGAAATCTGCAAGCGTGGGAATTAACATAAAGACCAGGATTGCCGGAAGGGTTACTGTACTGGCGTTTATCTGACTTTTGGAAAAAATTCCGAAAATCATACCAATAACGGTGCTGGCTACTGCCGACAAAAGGGAAACCAGAAGATAAACGCCCCACTGTGCCGCACTCATATGAGCGCCTGCCACTGCCACCAAAATCCCATTGACAGCCACCAGCATTCCCATAACAGGAATTACACTTCCCAGGAAAAATTCCAGTCCGTTCACAGAAGAGGTCATCAAAACCCGAAGCGTATGCTTTTCCTTCTCCTCCGCAAGAGCCCCGCAGACACCGTAGATTCCCGTCATGGAAATATTCATCAGCACGCCGGAGTTAAGGGCCGCCGCCCTGGCGCCTTCTGTCAGCCCTCCGTCCGCAAGAGTACTATAGAGCAGCTTCATAAGAAAGGTAAAGCCAATGGCAAATACAGGCATCAGGATAAAATTTTTGGAGCAAAGCGCCCTCCATTTCAGTTCCATCACAGCCAAAAGTTTGTTTCTGTGTATCTGTTTCATTGCAGTTCCCTCCCCGTCACTTTCAAAAATACAGTTTCCAGCGTCGGCTCACAGGAATGGACGCTGGAGGCCTCATCGTTTTTCAACCACTGTGCCAGTTTTGCAATGTCCTCGTTGCTCTGAGTAAGCTCTTTCGTCTCCCCACTTTCCAGAAGGACCCGGTAACGTTTTTCTTTGTTATAGCGAAGGCAAAGCTCTTTTGGCGTCCCATATTCTACAATCTGTCCGTCATTCAAGAGGGCCACATGATCACAGAGCTTCGTCGCCTCCTCCATGTTGTGGGTAGTCAAAAAGATCGCCATCCCCTCCTCCTTAAGCTCCAAAAGCAGTCGGTGAATCTCCAGAGCCGTAGCCGGATCCAGACCACTGGTGGGCTCGTCAAGAAATAGCACCCTGGGTTTGTGAAGTACGGCTCTGGCCAGAATCAGCCGCTGAGTCTGCCCTTTGGACAACTTTCCCGCCAGTTGTTTCTTTTGATCCAAAAGTCCTACCCGCTCCAAAAGCTGGTCGATTTCTCCCTTTTCTATACTCAGGATTTTTGCAAAGTACTTTAAATTGTCATAGACACTCATTCTCTCATAAATACCGGAAGAATCCGTGACAATCCCGATCTGCTCATAAATCGTCTCATCGATGTTCTCCACCTGGATCCCCAGCACATAGGCAGTCCCGGAAGTAGGCTTTAACTGTCCTGTCAGAATCTTAATGGTCGTTGTCTTTCCTGCCCCGCTTGGCCCAAGAAATCCCAGAATCTCTCCTTTGGCCAGGTTTGCATTCAAGTCTTTTAACACTGGATTTTTTCCATAAGCTTTGGAAATATGTTCCATCCGGATATAGGTTTCTTTCATATTCATCCGCTCCTTTCCCCGTCATCCTATCATATTCCGGCGGGTACCGGGCACAGATTTCTCAAACAGTCTTTTTTCTTCCTAAACAGTAAAAAATGGGAAAGCTGACCTGCCAGGCCGGGCAAATGCGGCGCTTGACGGATCAGCTTTTTGTATCTGCTTTTCCTATTTTCCTTAACAGTTCCGACTTCATCTTCCTGGAAAGAGGGCACTCCATCCCTTCGACTCTGACCAGATTGTGTTTTAAGTCCACCTCTCCAATCTTATTTATAGCCACCAGGTAAGAGCGGTGAAGTCGGATAAACCGTTCCCCCATCTGTGCCTCGATCTCATTCAAGTTTCCTACAAAGTCCACTCTACTGTCCTTTGTGCGCAGGAGTATATGGTGCGCTTTCGCAGAGGTCTCAAAAAACAGGATTTCTTTCACAGGAATATGTTTCAGACTTTCCCCGGCTTTCACCGTATAGACGTCTGTCACTTCTTCCTTTCCCTCTGCCCTAAGGCGGATCTGCAAAGCTTCCAGACACCGATCCACCGACTCCTGCTGCCCTTCTTCCCCCTTTACAATATAGTCAAAAGCCTCCAGGTGATACTGAAAAGTCCGATAAGCCAGACTTTCCCAGCCGGTAATAAAGATAATCGTTCCATAAGGATCCGTCCGGCGAAGCTCTCTTCCCAGAAGAAAACCGTCGTAAGTCTCATCTTCAAGTTTCACATCCAGAAAATAGACGTTTCGCTTACGGAGCGCCTGTTTCGCCGCCTTCAAAAGTTCCTCTGGATGGGAAAACTCTCCCGCCACCTGCATATCATAATCTTCAATGAGGATTTTCTGCTCAATTTCTTCCCGGATCTTTTTTCTTGTTCCTTCTTCGTCGTCACATATATAAATATCGATCATTTCTCTATAACTCCACGGTCAGTTCCTGTATAAACCTATCATCTGTCCAACTTGTGGCAAAGGAAGCTTCTGGATACCTTTGCAAAATCCGCTGATAACTGGAAAGCCCCATGCCTCGGCCCTTTCCCTTTGTCGAATAGCCCTCTTCCCAGATTTTCGCCATATCGCCTTCCTTTTTTCTGACATTTTCTACCCGCACGGTGAAAAATTTTTCCTGGCGCATGAGCAGAAGTTCCACTGAAGGTCCCTTTCTTTCCTCTGTCGCGCTCCCAACTTCTCTTGCCGCCTCCATGGCATTGTCCAGAAGAATCCCCAGACATCTGGTAAGGTCCCACACTTCCATCCCTGTTTCCGTCACTGGGTAAAAAACTTCCAGTCGGCAGGAAAGCTTTTTTTGCTCCATTTGCATGAGTTTTGATAGTACCAGGCTCTTAAGCTCCGGAATCCGGATATTTCCCACCTGCCCTGTTTGCCGGATTTTTTCTCCAAGTTTCCGGTCAAAATTCAATTCCAGTTGTTTTAAGGTCTCCCGTATTTTTTCCACTTCTCCCGCCTCTGCATCCAGATACATCCCGGCCAGTATATTTTTATAATCGTGGCGAAAAGCACGGACTTCTTTCTGCATTTCTTCCAGATTTTCCAGATAATGTTGCTGCTGCAAAAGCATAGCCTCCTGAAGCCTCAGCTTCCGTTCGTTCTCTCTTTGTCTGCCCAAATACATGACAATACATAGCAGAAACAGGATCAGAATCGCCACGGAGGTTATATAAGTCATAAGAGGTGCTTTGTACCATAAAGCAGGAAAAATCTCTATCGTAAGCTCCAGTACAAATATCCACAGGGCTGTTTTCCGGATTCGAGATTCCTCTTCCAAAAGTTCTGTAAACATCCGGTCAAAATGAATCCGATAAAGCAGTTTCCGGATAAAAAAAGTCAGTACAAGCAATAGCGTCATTACAATAAGTTCCAGAAACGTAAAGGAAATCTCTCTAAAAACTATCGAAAGCCATTTCGTCATCCTGTTTGCCAACTGGGTGGTCGCCACCTGTAAAACCCCGCCGATTCCTATAAGAGCAAAGCTCCACCAAAAGCTCCTCTTCCACAACCACTTCACCAGAAAGACATTCGTAAAAAAGACCATTGCGGAGCTCAGCACATGGACAAGCAGAGCCGGAAGTTCGAGCGCCTCGCTCAGGACGTCGTAAGTAATGACTGCCGGAAACACTGCAATTCCTACCACTTTTAATAGATTTTTCCAGCAGATCTGCTCCCCCAGCGCTGTAAATACATAGAAATAAAGGATCAGATGAGGAATCAGAGTTTCCAGCAAATGCATTCCATAAATACCGAAGATTTGGAACATCGCCATTTCCCCTCCCAGAACTACTTTTTTATCATCGCTCTTATTTCGTCTATCCCTTGCTAAAGTGTCCTGCCCCTCGCCGACAGTCCGCTCCTCTGGAAAGCAGGCAACGCCTTTGACTTCATAACAGGAGATGTTAATTTGAGGACAAAAATTACATAAACTCAAATAAATTCAATTGTCTGCCATACTCTTTGTGTTTACCTATTCGTACGGTTTCCCTGTCGGCCAGTTTTGGAGAAATTTCCTCCAAAAAAATGGACGGCTCTCCGGAAGAGGTAAGAATCAGCGCCTCCCTCGCTCTGGTAATCCCCACATAAAACAGGCGACGCTCTTCCTCTTCATTGGAAGAAGCTTTTCCCCCTGCAAAGGGGATCAGCCCTTTTCTTGTTCCATAAAGCATGACTACCGGAAATTCCAGCCCTTTTGAACCATGAAGCGTCATCAAGGTGACGGCGCCTGCCGTATACTGTTTTCCCGCGCAACGTTTCAGGTCACTCTCTGTACCTGTCTCCAAAACTTCCAGAAGTTCTGGCATCTTCTGATAACATATAGATGTTTGATACAACTTTTGCATTTCCTTTTTCTGCTCCAGATTCAGATCCTTCATCCATTCCTCCAGGATCTTCTGAGCCTTCCTCCGTTTTATCTGCGACGCATACTTCTCTGCCAGCGCTTCATAGGAAACCCGCTCCAGGTTCCCCGCCCCCGGACTCCATAATAAAGTCCGCGCCGTCTGGGCCGCCAGCTTATCTTCTGGCTGTAGCAGAGCCTTGAAAAAACAGATTGTCCCCCTCACAGACTCCGTCTCCAGGAATCCCTCTCTTCCTCTCACCACATAGGGAATCCCCTCTTTCTTAAGACAATCTTCCAAGAGTGTCGCCTGCCGATGGGTTCGATACAATACGGCAACATCCTCAAAGCTCCAGTCCCTTTCTCCCACGTGGAATAATTCCTGGGCTTCCAGCATCCCGATTCCCCCGACCAGGCGACTGATCTCTTTTGCCACAAAAATAGCCTCTGCCTTTTCGCTGTCTGCCTCTATGATCCGAACAGAAACACCCCCCGGCCTATTGGGATTCAGGATTCTTTTTCCGCCTGGATTTTGGGATATAACTGCAGAAGCGGCGGCCAAAATTTGCGGTGTCGAACGATAATTTTCTTCCAGGAGGATCTGGCACATTTCCGGGAAATCTTCTGCAAGCTTCTGGAAGCACCAAGCGTCAGCTCCCCGGAATCCGTAGATCGCCTGATCCTGGTCTCCGATGACAAACAGTTCCCTTCCGCCTTTGTTCCACGCTTTAATTAACTGATATTGTAACGGATTGATGTCCTGAAACTCATCGACCAGAAGGTAGGAAAAAGAGTTGGTATCGCCGCTTTTTTCCTTTCCACAATCTTCTTCCCGGGTAATGCGCAGCGCTTCCAGCAAGATGTCGTCAAAATCCAGAGCATTCCACTCGTTCAGGGTGTTTTGGTAAGTTTCCAATACTTCTTTTTCCAGATGAACATCCAATGCGCCCATCCCTGTTTTTTCATTCGATATCTGGGTGAGAAGTTGAGAAACGGACTGCTTCAAACAGTATTCCTTTCGGATTTTACCAACCAGTTCTCTCGTCTCCATCTCCCCTGCAAGGGAAAATTCCATACCACTGTCTTTCAGAAGCTTCCAGGCAATCGAATGAAAGCTTCCAATTTGCAGCTTTTTTGCCGGTCCCTTTCCCACTTGCCTCTGAATCCGTTCCCGCAGCTCTGCGGCCGCCTGATTGGTAAACGTCACCGCTGTGATACAGGAAGGACTTACCCGTCTCATCTCCAGCAGATGAAGGATATGCGCGGCCAGCGTTCCTGTCTTTCCAGTACCTGGGCCGGCCTTTACCACAGTTACACGCTGGATAGATTCTATGGCCTGTCGTTGTCTTTGATTCCAGGCCGGTTTTTCTCTCTCGCTTTTCTCTATCTTTTCTGGAAAAGGGGGCAAAGCTCTTTGGCCTCCTTTTCCACCCTCTGTCGACAGCACCAAATCCCCACTTCTTGGAGACCTCTTGGTTTCCTCCGGATTCAGACAGGCCTGCCGCTCTATCCCTCCAGTTGGTATCCCCGTCTCCTGTTCAAACAAGCTCATCTGCCCATCCAGTTGTTCGATCTCGCTGCGTGTAAACAGACGAAGGCTCCCGTATTCCCCGTCAAACCCCGGCCGCCAGATCACCTCTCCCCTTCTTAGTCTTCCGATTCCGTCTGCGATTCGCTTTCCTGAGGTCCGCTGTATCTCCTCCAGCGGAAGTTCCCTCAGGATGGAAAACTCCGGCCCCAGTCTTTGAAGCATCGTCCGGTACAGGTTCTCAACCTTAGCGCTGACTGGCGAATATCCCAAAGACGCGCCGATCAGTTCCGGCAGCGGGACAAGACTCTCAAACCCGGCCGCATTCTCTCTCCGATACCCTTCCGGACGATCAGAAAGCTGCTCAATGCGATGAGATACGCCTATCGTCAGCTTGCGCCCGCAAACTGGGCAGATTCCTCCATATTGTTCCGTCTCGGAAGGTGTCAGGCAAAGGCCGCATTTCCGATGACCGTCGTAGTGATATTTTCCCTCTTCCGGAAAAAATTCAATGGTGCCAAGCAGCCCCTCCCCAGTCTGAATGGCTTTTCTCAACGCCTCATAGGACAGTTCCATGTCCAAAAGGTTCGCTTCTCTGCCCAGCTTTGCCGGCGAATGGGCATCTGAATTGGAAATCAGTTGATAACGATCCAGGGCAGATACTCTCCAGTTCATGGGCGGATCAGAAGAAAGTCCTGTTTCCATGGCAGAAATATAAGACGACAGGTCGCCAAAGCATTCTTCTACGGAATCAAAACCGGAGAACGCCCCAAAGAGAGAAAAGTGGGGCGTCCAGATGTGCGCCGGAACATAAATTGCCGTCGGACACAGTTCCAGAAGGATTTCCAGCAGGTCATGACAATCTAAGCCCAGGATGGGCCTGCCATCAGAATGAATGTTTCCGATCGTCTCCAGTTTGCGGGAAACCAGTTCCGCCTCTTCCAGTCCAGGCAGCAGCAGCAGGCTGTGTACCTTTCGGACCCGGTCGTATTTCTTGTAGATGGAACTGATTTCTCCTGTAATGACAAAACGTGGCTGTATATTGCCTCCTGTCGTATCCTCCTCAATGCGATACTCTTTTTTCAGCACATAAAATCCATTTCCTGCCGGTTCCAGTTTTTCCTGCAGTTCCTCTCTCCATCCCGGATGTGTAAAATCTCCGCTCCCAACAATATCAATCCCCTTACGTCTCGCCCATAAATCCAGATATTCTGGTGTACAGTCTTTGCTGGTTGCCCGGGAATAGTGAGAATGAATATGTAAATCCGCAATATACATAAAGGCCTTCTTTCTTTTGTGTCGTACATCTTGCCAGCATGATCACAGCACCTTGCCAACCAGTGTTTTCATAAACTCCTGACGCTCAAACAGTATTTCTATTAATTCCTTTTCCTGCTTCCAGCTCAGAGGCTCCGAATGGCAGCAGACATTGCGAAGCTTTCGGAATTTTTCCAGATCCCCGGCATAAGTTTCCCACCACGCTCCATCGCAAACCTGCCCGAAGAGGAGAGCCCTTTTGGAGGCCAATTGGCAGCGCAGCTCTTTTTGATTCAGAATATAAGTAAAAGTTCCTGTCGTCACTTTTTGTTCCGCTATTTCACAGAGTTTTTTCTTATATATCTCTTTGTCTGGAAATATCGACTTCAGTTTCCCTAAAAGCAATTCCTTCAGCAAGGATTCCATCGTCTTGCAGAACAAGATCCCCGCGCAGGACGCGTCCAGTTCCTCAAGGCGATATTGTTTACGCATCATGGAGATCAGTTCATGTAATAAAATGCTGCTGGTCAATCTCTGCTGAATCCCAATCGGAAGCCGCTTCATATCTGACTCCGTGAGATGAAACGCCTTTCGTTGCGCCGGGGTGAGAACGTTGTCTTTCCACAGAACCTCTAATTCCTGGAACAGAGGCGCCACAAGGCTATCGTCCAATTCTCCATCTATGGTTAGCGAATCCGTACCCGGCAGTTCTTTTAACAGCCGATCGATTTGTTTTTCATCTTGCCGCGTATCCGGAGCGTCAATGGTTTTTTGTAAAGAACGGAGGGCATAGCTGTCCAAAATCCCCTTTACTTTGCGAAAGAGAGAGGAATGTCGCCAAACTGTATAGTCTCCGATCACATAGAAACGATATTTGGCTCTGGTAGCCGCCACATTGACTATGTTGGTGTTTACCCACCGAACTGCTGATAAAGACTTTCTATCGCATCCCAGCAAAAAATGACCTGAGCCGCCTCTTTGCCCTGGAAGGTATGCACCGTTCCAATACACTGCTCTGCCCAGTCCATGAAGCGTTTGTCCTTCCGGTACTCCGGCTGAGAACGAATCATCTTTTTCATGCCGTCCCGCACCGTTGTAAACGGGGTAATGACGAAAAGGCTGGGGATTCCTTCTGACTTCTGAAAAGCTGTTTGAATCAGCTCCCAGGCTTTTCTTCCCTGAGCTTCCACATAGTGATCCTTGCCCGCCATGCTGTTTTCACTTCCGCTGACGTTGATCCACCCGGAGCTTTTCCGACAGAAGCCAGCCTCTTTTTCCGAATCCGGCAAAGCTGTCTGTTGCTTCATCATATGATTATAGGACAGGGCATTGGACAGTTCAAACATGGGACTGATACAGCGTCGATGCACAGTCAGAGGGCACCCCACCCAGATTTTTTCTCCATCCCCGGTATAGGTGGTTCCAATTTGTATTTAACCGATCCGCAAATTCCTGGACAGAATGCGTTTTTGATTGATAATAGCTGGTATCGTCATTCTGAATCACCTGTTTTATCAAATCCAGTTCGTCTGTCACCACCGGCTCTACCTGCTTGGGATCGCCAACCACGATGGCGCGACGGCAGCGAAACAGAGAACCAAGCGCCATCTGTGGAGCAGCCTGTCCTGCTTCGTCAATGATCAAGCAGCCAATTTCCCCTGATCGCCGAATGGAGGACAGCATAGTTCCCGCTGATGCAAAGGTGGTAGAAAGTACCGGAGTCAGCAAAAATACGGTGTTCAGTAAAGAACCAAAGGCCGCCTCCCGATCCCGCTTGGAAACTGTCACCGTTTTTTTGTCGTCATCCCTGGGTTCCTTCCACAGCAACAAGAGATTTTTAAAATTCCACAGGCAGGCTTTTGAGCCCAATAAAAATGCCTTATGAAGCTTTAATGCCTCGTAGAATAATTTTTCCCGTTCCCGATTGTAGGCCGCCGTATGCCAGGGATTGGCCACTTGTGCCGCTGTAGACTCGCTATCTTCTTTGCTATCATACAAATGAAAAAATTCTTCACTCAGCACGGTCATTCTTTGGTCGGCCTGCCGTCCGGACGCCTCTTTTAAACGCCTCTGATAGAGAGAACGTGCTTCTTCTATCTTCTTTAGACTCTCCTCTATTTGTACCTGCAACTGATCCGCCTGATTCAGACAGTTCTGTCGCTTTTCCACAAGCCTGTTCTGTCGCCTTTTCAGCTCCATGATCGCATTGCTTTTCGCGTTGTATTTTTGCGTTTGTCGCTCCAGCTCCCACCTCAGTTGCGCTGCCTTCGTCGCCTCGTCCCGAAAAGCCTGCTCCGCCTTGGCCAATACCTCATAGTGCTCCTGGATGGTGCGTGACAGCATGGTAGGGCGGTGGAAAATCTCCAAAATGACGTCCCAAATCCGGCGGCTTCCTTCTAACTCCATGATCTGCCGACGAATATTCTGAATCTGGTTTTCAATATCTGTCTGAGTTCTGTCTTGCCAGAATTTATAATACTGCGCCTCAGATAATTCCGTCCGATAACGCTCTAAAGTCTGTCCCGCCAGTTTCAGTTCCTGATCCAAATCCTGCATTTCTTTCAAAAACTGTGCGGCATTTTGCTCCTGTTTAGACTGTAACGTCTTGGCGCCTTGGGCCCGGCTGTGAAAGGACGCTTTCTGCGCCATAAAATTTTTCCTGGCGCTGCTGACCTGTCGGAGTTCTTGTTCCATTTGTTTGACTTTTTGATACTGCTTCTTAAACTGACAAACCGCGTTTCCATAATCTTCTTTTCGTTTCTGAATGCTATCGTTAGAACCGAAACTTCCAATATAAGTCTTTAAGACGGCGTACATATCGCTTTCAGATTGCTCATCTTCCCAAAGGGTGCGGAAACCAGCCCCCATCGATCCCATTCGCCAGCCTTTCTGTTCGCCAAACCATTCGCCAGTTTTGTAAAATAAATATCCGGATAAGACTGAGATTCATACCGTTCCTGTTGTTGATTCCATATGGTGTAGGTCTCCCGGTCTGCCCTCTCCAGTTGATACAAATTCTGTACTTCTAAAAGCCCGCGGCCTATCGATTCCTCCTCCTTTTCCCCAGGTTTCATCCCTTTTAACAGAGCTACTCCGTCTGGCAACTCCTTTGTAATATTCTCCACAGCGGCATTGTTACAGGAAGCCACCAGCATCCCGTAATCTTTCAACTGTTCATCGACAAAATCATAATATCCCCAGCAAAACTGGGAATATCCTCTGTGCACTTTATCTCCGTCCTGAAAGCGCTGTCGGAGAAAGACGTCGTCCGGGTCCTGATACTGGGTAAGCAAATTCGCCCGTTCTACTACATTGCCGGCTACGATTTCTTTTAACAAAGTAGTTTTCCCCGTACCGGGAGGGCCATTGACAGAAAAAATCGGCTGGTCATCCAAACAGGGACGCCAGCTGAGATTGATCGCCAACTGCTGCATAAAGCACGGAATAAACTTTGAAGGCCATTTGCCAAGAGGCGCCTGTGAAATGTCCAGATGGCGGTGGAAAAAGTCGGCGCGTGCTTCTTCCTGGCTACCGCTCCATGCGTTTCACACATCGATGCGTTTTTGCACATCCAGCCAATTCCGTTTTTGATTTTCCTCCGCATGGATCCCGGTGATGTAATCCAGGATTGCCTGCTCCATCGGATTTTTGCCAAAGTCTCCGCTGCCGATCGCTACCTCCACCATGTGCAGGTCCTCTGCAAAAAAGCTGTTTGCCAGATCGCTGTCGTGAAAAATCTCCGTATCTCTCGCCTTGCTCTCTTCTGTCTGATACCGGCGGTAAATCATGACGCCGTCCCAGTTGATCTCTTTCTCCGGGTGACGCATATGTCCCAGGTATTTCTTTTCCACTTTCTCTATAAGTTCGTTTAACAGAACCGGAACGAGTCGTTTTCCATTCTTTTCTTCCTCTGTCTCTGTCAAAATATCATCCAATGCCTGCATGTCCAACTCATATGCATCGATGGACAAAAAATCCGCTATCGTTTCTTTTGTCAGCTTATCAGAGTGAGCCAGAAGTTGGTGAATCCCCTAGGCCAGGGGAGAGACACAAATACTACCTGGGAGATATCGTCCTTTTTCATCGCATTTCAGGCCGATCAAACATACAGATTTATGATTTTTTTCTGTCAATTCCACATCCTGGCAAAATACCTGCTGCAACCGTTCGGCAAACAGATATCTTTCCATCCTTCCCAGGCAGATATGGATTTCATCCGACAATACTTCATGGCAGGAATACACTTGTGAATCCTGTTGCAGGGCTTTCTCCGGATCCAGGAAAATCCCTCCTTGTTGTGCAGTTGAAGATTTCGACGGACCGGACAGCATATGGTACAAAGTCATCTGTTTACAATGAGTTTCTCCCCGAGCCACCCTGGAGCACAGTTCCCGCCCTTCTCTGCTTTGTACAGGAAAGTCCGATTGCCCCAAAAATTCCACCAGATACTAATATTTCACAATCATGGAAGCGAAGCTCCGTTTATCCATCTCATTCATCCTCTGTTATCTTTTGTTCTCTGTTCCAGTTCTTTTGCTTTCCTTATTTTTCTCCTTTTACTCCAGATAAAAGCTTCTCTTCATGATAATCACAGCTTTGATGTCCAGCCTATCCAAAATAATTGTGTCATGTTTCCTCTGGAATGTCAATCTGCAATTGAATATGATATTTCTTCATTGGGAAGCTACCGCAATCTCCACCTGTTTCCCGCTGAAGGCTACGCCATACCTGAAGATCGTTTTAACGCCCTTTGAGAGCATATCGGTATCGTATTTGCGATTCTGAATTTGTTCCAAAGCCGTCTCTGAAAGCCGCTTTAGCTTATCGCCGGCAAAATTTCTGGCTACTTTCAGTTCAATCAGAATACCTGGCATAATTTCTGACTTAGGCAATAATTGAATGTCATATCGGCCCTCGCCGGATTCCCCTTGCAATAAAGCGTTAAGACGTTCATAGATTTCTTCTCCTGCATGCGCCAAAATTTCGCCAATGATCTCATTGCTGCCGGTTGACTGCCAAAAGGCCTTGGGCCGACAACCATTGCTAAAATAGTTGATGACAGACCATGGGTTAAATATTTCCGAATCCCCGAACCGATACCCGTCGTACCAAGCGCAGATTTCCGCGTACTTCTCCTCCGCATGGTAATAGAGGGCAATCGCTTTTACCTCTTCCGGCGTAAAACCAAAATATTCACTATACTGGTTGTCCAATATGGAATTTACTTTTAAATTGTTTAGACCGTTGAAAATACTCTCTTTGGCCACACAAAGAATACCCGTTAAAAAGCCATAAGAAAGGTGCCGATTATCTTTCAGGCCACCCGAAAAGAGGTTGCGCATAAAGAGAATCACTTTATCATAAAACCCCCTCATATGCCCCTGTTGGATCGGCGTGTCATACTCATCGATAATAATCGGCGGAATACCATAATGCTCGTCCAGCATTTGAGAGAGCCTTTGCAGGGACATCGTCATGTCCGTACTGTCCGCCTTCTCTTCCAGAACATTTTCAAAGTAGGATTTCTCATATTTACTGCACTGCTCGCTTTCCAAAAGCTCGCTGTGGCGTTCAAATTCCTGTGTCAGAATCTTAGAGATCTGATTATAGGTCTCCTCCCAGGAGTCCCGTTTCACATCCTTAAAAGTGATGAAGATTACTGGGTATTTTCCTTGATAGTCGCCTGAGCCTTCGCGGGCTTTTCTCTGCCCAAATTTTTCACTCACACCACCAGCATGGCATCCCCAAAACTAAAAAATCGATACTGTTCCCGCACTGCTTCCTGATAGGCCGACAGTACGGCCTCTTTGCCGGCAAAGGCTGAGACCAGCATAAGAAGGGTAGACTGAGGGAGATGAAAATTGGTGATCAGTCCATCCATACATTTAAAACGGTAGCCCGGATAAATAAAGATCTCCGTCCATCCGCTCATTGCTTTTACAAGTCCCTGGGCATCCGCAACAGATTCCAGAGTCCGGCAACTTGTGGTTCCCACACAGATGACTCTCCTTCCTTCCCGTTTCGCCCGATTAATTTTCTCGGCCGCTTCTTCTTCGATACAAAAAAATTCCGAGTGCATATGGTGGTTTTCCACCGTATCTTCTTTCACCGGCCGAAACGTTCCAAGTCCTACATGGAGAGTGATATCTGCAATCTCTACTCCCTTTGCCCGGATTTCTTCCAAAAGTCTTTCTGTAAAATGAAGGCCGGCCGTCGGCGCTGCCGCCGATCCGTCATATTTGGCATATACAGTCTGATATCTGGTCTTATCCTGTAAAGGATGGGTGATATAGGGAGGCAGCGGCATCTCTCCCAGCCGATCCAGGATCTCTTCAAAAATCCCTTCATAGGAAAACCGAATCAACCGGTTTCCCCCCTCCACCACATCCAGAATCGTGCCTTTCAAAAGCCCTTCGCCAAAAGAAAGTACTGCTCCGGGCCTCGCCTTTTTCCCCGGCTTTACCAGTGTTTCCCAGACGTCTTTCTCCTTTCTGGTCAAAAGCAGTACCTCAATGACAGCCCCTGTCTCCTCCTTCATCCCAAACAGCCTTGCCGGAATCACTCTCGTATTGTTAATGACCAGGCAATCTCCCTGTCGCAGTTCCCCGATAATGTCTCCAAAAATACGGTGACGAATCTCTCCAGTGTGTTTATCAAGCATCAGCAGCCTGGAAGCGCTTCTCTCTTCCAGAGGATCCTGAGCAATCAGCCTTTCTGGCAGTTCATAATCAAAATCTTTTACATTCATTACGTTCTCCCGCCGTTATTTTATTCTTTTCGGCCAAAAAGGAGCGCAAAATACGCTCCTTTTCCTTTTGTTCCGTGATTCTCCGGCTTTACTCTTCCTCAGAAGGATCCGCCGTTGTCAGAAAGCCTGCTCCGATATAACAGGTCTCTCCCTCATAAACAACGCGACTCCACTCATCATTGTAGCCGGTTCGTTTTAGGGACTCACCCTCCAAAAGTGTTCCTACCACCTCTGCGCCCTCTTCCGGCGACTTACGGATTCTCACACTTTCCTTTGCATAAACTTTTTCATCTACTTCTGTGAAACCATCGTCCTCATCCTCGCCAGGTTCTGTCATCGTCAGGAAACCAGCCGCTATGTAACAGGTTTCTCCTCCATATTCCACCCGACTCCAATTGTCATTGTAGCCGGTCCGGTGGATCGATTCGCCTGCCTGGATTGTTCCCACAACCTCTGCATCAGACTGGGGCTCTTTCCGGATATTCACACCTTCCTTAGCATAAACAGTCTCATCCACCTCTGTAAAAGAACTGTTGTCCGCGGAGGAGGCAGTAGTCTCCTCCGGCGCTTTCGTTTCTTCTGTCTCTTCCGGAGTTTCCTCTGCCGAACTTTCTTCAGACGTCTCTCCCTCTTCTGATTCCGATGGTGCATTATTGCCATACAACTTACTTACCAGTGCATTCAGCGCTTCATCTGCCGCCATAGCTTCCGTTAATCGGACGTCCACGTCAGACATCAAAGCCTTGATATCTTCCCTTCCATTGAGCTCTTCCATATAAGAGACCACGGAAGCGTCCATACCGCTTTCCTGATTGAAAATATAGAGACCGCCTTGCTCGTTCGTACAGACATACAGACGAATCAGACAGGGCGCCGGCGTCTCTACATTGAGAAACTTCATATCATAAGATACGTAGACTACATAGGTGCCATCCGTCGAACCGTTTAGCGTATAGCAGGAAATATTCTGATACCCCTCTACAAACTCCCGCTCCGCCTGAAGCTGTTCTACAGAAATGGAATCCACGGAATTGACAAGGGCCGAAAGCGCCTCCACGTCACATCCCTGGACTGCCGTAAAATAAGAATTCACCAGAGCGTTCACCGCCTGATTGGTTCCTTTTTCCAATGTCCCTCCAGGAAGAGCCGGCGGTTGCGTCTCTCCACTCTCCGTCACCGCTGGTACGGAAGAGCTGCCTGTTGTCTCGCCTGTGTTTCCCTTCAGTTTTCCTACGGCTACAATCACTACAACAACTACGATGATAGCCGCTATTGCCATCAGAATATACTTTCCATACAACTGAAGAAACTCAGAAAAAGAGTCGTCCGCTTTCTTTCTCTTGTGGGTACCTCCCTCCTCTGGCTTCTTATCCTCATCCGGCTTCTCCTGCCTGGATTTCAATTCATCCATCTAAAAACCTCCTTTTCTAACAGACAGGCATACCCTAACTAACCAGAGCAGGCGTAACGAAATAAGAGCATGCCGTCTTAAGCATAAGTACATCATAACAAAAATGTAAAAAAAAATCAATAAAAAAGAAACATCCTCACAATTTTTTCATTTTTTTTCATTTTCCTCTTGCTCTTCTTCCATAAATGAGTTAAAATACTTTTTGTTGGACTTATCTATGCACCTGTAGCTCAGTGGATAGAGCAGTGGCCTCCGGAGCCACGTGCGGTGGTTCGATTCCACTCAGGTGCAGTCCTTCTTTTTTCTTTGCCATTCGGCATTTTTCCCATTTATATGTTTTTGTCAGTTTTAAAAAGTTTTATCCGTGTATTTTGTGTGTCCTATTTTTGTAACCTGTTTTATGAATCGTGTATCCTACATTTCTTTTTATTTCAATCTATTTCTGGAGGTATGTCTATGAATTATTCTGAATTTTTATCTGAAATCCGCCATCATATGGAAAGACGTTATCGTGAAGCTTGTGTTTCTGTCCGAACTGTTCTGAAAAACAATGGCCAATGTCTTGATGGTCTGTTGATTTTACAGCCGGATGAAAATATTTCACCGACCATTTATCTCAATTCCTATTATACACAATATCTGAATGGGCTCCCCCTGGACGACATTCTGGAAGAAATCACCATCGTCTATGAAAACCACCGCCTTCCCTCCCGTTTTGATCTTTCCCTGTTCCGGGATTTTGATCAGATACGGAACCAGATATCTTTTCGCCTCATCGGCCGTTCTGCCAACCTGGAATTACTCTCAGACATTCCTTTTCTTCCGTTCCTTGATCTGGCTATTGTTTTCTTTTTTACGCTGGAACACGAAATCATCGGAACCTCTTCCGTATTGATACGCAACAATCATCTAGAGCTATGGAATACGGATACTGAAGAGCTTTTCTCTCTGGCCAAAACAAATACCCGTTCTCTATCCGGTTGTGAAATCATCCCTATGGAGCGCCTTCTGTTTCCGGATACTACAGAAGATTCCTTTTCTCCTTCTGCTCATACGCTTTTTGTCCTGAGCAGTCATACTCGTACCTTTGGAGCCGCCTGCCTGCTCTATGAAGACGTTCTGGCCTCCTTTTCCAGCCTTCTTCAGGACGACTTTTATGTGCTTCCTAGCTCCATACACGAAGTGCTTCTGATCCCATTGAAAAAAAGCCCTCCGGCAGAAGCGCTTCTGGAAATGGTACAGGATATCAATCGAACGGAGGTCTCTCCGGAGGATGTGCTTTCCAACCACCTCTATCTCTATCATGCCAGAGAACATCGCCTGGGAATTGTCCTTTTCACTGGGCATTATCAAAAAGAAACTCCCCCTCTTTCCCAAACAACCAGGTGAAAAAGTTTTTCCCTGTTCCATGTACGTGATACCATGCGCCATACATCTGGTTTTCCCTTCACGTATTATAAAAGGGCACTTCTCCGGCAGAATGTATTTCCTCTGCCAAAGAGTACCCTCTTACTCATACTCTGGTTTTCTATCCCTGTCTCTTAGTTTGGCTTCTTAGTCCTCTTTCTCCGTCTCCTGAGGTACATCCTTTATAGACAGGTTGATTCTGCCCATACGGTCGATTTCCAGAACTTTCACCGTCACCTCATCGCCGATATTCACTACATCCTCAACCTTTCCGACCCGCTTTTGAGACAGTTTGGAGATATGAACCAGCCCGTCTTTGTTGGGAGCCAGTTCCACAAAAGCGCCGAAATTCATAATACGTACCACTTTTCCAGTAATAATCTCTCCAGGCTCCACATCGTTGACAATTCGGTTGATCGTGGTAATCGCTTTGTTTATCATCTCTCTGTCAGTACCACATACCGATACGGATCCATCATCCTCAATATCGATTTTCACGCCGGTCTCATCAATGATCCGATTGATAACCTTCCCCTGTTTTCCTACCACATCGCCTATCTTGGTGGGATCGATCTGAATCTGAGTGATCTTGGGCGCATACTTGCCCACCTCAGGGCGGGGTTCGGCAATTGCCGGTTTCATCACTTCATCGAGGATATACAGTCTGGCCTCTCTTGTTCTGGCAATCGCCTCCTCAATGATCGGCCTTGTCAGTCCGTGAATCTTAATATCCATCTGAATGGCAGTAATCCCTTTCTGTGTTCCTGCCACCTTAAAGTCCATATCACCGAAGAAATCTTCCAGGCCCTGGATATCCGTCAGTACCAGATAATCATCATCTGACTCTCCTGTCACCAGACCGCAGGAAATTCCCGCTACTGCCCGTTTGATCGGTACGCCCGCTGCCATCAGAGCCAAAGAGGATGCACATACGCTGGCCTGAGAAGTGGAACCATTGGATTCCAGAGTCTCCGATACAGTACGAATCGCGTAAGGGAACTCTTCTTCACTGGGAAGAACCGGAAGCAAAGCCCGCTCTGCCAACGCGCCATGGCCAATTTCACGACGTCCCGGGCCTCGGCTCGGCTTCGTCTCACCTACAGAATAGGACGGGAAGTTATAATGATGCATATATCTCTTAGAGGTTTCATTCTCATCCAGGCCGTCTAATTTCTGCCGCTCAGAAAGGGGCGCCAGGGTACAGGCATTCAAGATCTGAGTCTGTCCTCTGGTAAACATACCGGAACCATGTACTCTGGGAAGCAGATCAATCTCCGCAGCCAGAGGGCGAATCTGAGTAATGGCCCGGCCGTCCGGACGCTTATGATCCTTCAGGATCATCTTTCGTACAGTCTTTTTCTGATACTTATAGAGCGCTTCTCCAATCAGAGGCAGCCAATCCGGATGCTCCTCCTCATAACGCTCTTCCAACTTTTCCGTCAGCTTCTTAATATTTTCTTCACGTACCTGCTTCACATCGGTGAATACTGCCTCTTCCATCTCTTCTCCGGTGATGGTTCCGGTCATATCCTCCCAAAGCTCCGCAGGAACCTCGCAGCTTTCGTATGTGTGCTTGGATTTTCCGCATTCTGCCACAATGGTATCAATAAATTTAATGATTTCCTGATTCAGGCTATGAGCGGCAAAAATAGCCTCAATCATCTTATCCTCCGGCACCTCATTGGCACCCGCCTCAATCATAATCACCTTATCCCTGGTGGAAGCCACAGTCAAAGCCATATCAGATATCTGTTTCTGCTTTGCCGTCGGGTTGAAAATCAGCTCTCCGTCAATTAACCCCACTTGAGTCGCCGCCGTAGGACCGTCAAAAGGAATATCTGAAATGGAAACTGCTATGGCAGAACCAAGCATGGCCGTCAGTTCCGGACTACACTCCGGATCTACAGACATCACCAGATTATTTAAAGTCACATCATTTCTGTAATCCTTGGGAAACAGAGGACGCATAGGACGGTCAATCACACGAGCTGTCAAAGTCGCATTCTCGGAAGCTTTTCCCTCTCTGCGATTAAAACCGCCGGGAATCTTCCCCACCGCATAAAGCTTTTCCTCAAATTCTACACTTAACGGAAAAAAGTCAATCCCGTCTCTAGGCTTATCCGATGCCGTCGCTGTAGAAAGTACCACCGTATCGCCGTAGTGCATAAACGCCGCACCATTGGCCTGGGCCGCAACACGTCCCACATCAACCGTCAAAGTTCTTCCGGCCAATTCCATTGAAAAACTCTTATACATAAAATTCTCCTTTTCTCTTGGGGCGAAAGACATCGAAACTACTGAAAAACACAGATTTCCGTTCTGAAATCTGTCCTTTTCAGTGGTCTCGAATGCAATTTTCGCCCGGGTCAACGAGTTCCTTTTATTACTAAACAAAGGGGCTGTCACAAAACAGCCCCACGTTTCCCTAGATTTACTGTTATTTTCTGATGCCAAGACGTGCGATCAGATTCCGGTATGCCTCAATATCATTTCTCTTCAGATAATCAAGAAGTCCCCTTCTCTGACCTACCATTTTCAGAAGTCCTCTTCTGGAATGATGATCCTTCTGGTTGACTTTCAAATGTTCCGTAAGCTCTGAAATCCTGGCGGTCAGAATCGCAATCTGTACCTCCGGAGATCCTGTGTCGCCAGGCTTTCTCCCATAGGCTTCAATAATCTCTGCTTTCTTTTCCTTTGAAATCATATCTGTTTCCTCCTTATTTCTTTTTTCACACCTGATACCCGGCACAGGTTGGAGCTTCCAAGTACTGAGCACCGGCGCAACTCACACCGCTACAGTATAACACATGTGATTCTGATTGTAAACTGTTATTTTCCGTTTCTGCTCTCTATTTCTGTGCCTCAAAAAACCTCCGGCTTTCCTCTACGTCTCTCACAAGCTGCGCCTTCAGTTCTTCTACAGAAGCAAATTTTTGTTCTTCTCTCTGATAGCGGAAAAGCTGCACGTCCAGAGTTTTCCCGTATAGATCTCTGTTAAAGTCAAAAATATAAGTTTCTACTCCTTTGGGATAGTTCCCCTCAATCGTAGGTTTGTAACCCACGTTGGAAACTCCCCTGTAGATCGTTCCATCGATTTCCACTGCGGCAGTATAGACGCCGTTTGGCGGTAAAAGCTTTTCCTCCGCTGGGATCTGGTTGATGGTGGGCATCCCAAAGGTTCTTCCCAGGTGATTGCCATGGACTACTTCCCCAGTCACCGTATAGGGATACCCAAGCAGTGCATTTGCCTGCTCCACATGTCCCAGGCAAAGTTTCTTTCGAACCAAGGTGCTGCTGATAACTTGTCCACAGGAATCTCGCTCTTTTTCCATCACCGTAAGCTCATAGCCGTAGACGGCAGAAAGCTGTGAGAGTAATTCCACATTTCCCCGCCTTCGATATCCAAACCCAAAATCCGGACCTGTGACGATTCTTTTTACCTGAAGTCCTTCTACCAAAATCTGTTTTATAAATTCTTCCGGTTCCATATGACAGACCGCCTCAGTAAATGGATATTCCACCAGAAGCTCTACGCCAAGTCGTTCCATATGGTTGCGTTTTTCCCGGTTCGTCAGAAGTACCGGTTCTGCTTTCCCCTCCGTAAATGCCTTCGGCGGCCTGGAAAAGGTAAACGCCACCGTCTGAAGTCCTTCCTCTCCTGCCTGGAGTACTTTGTCAATCAGCTTCCTATGCCCCCTGTGAAGTCCGTCAAATTTCCCGAGAGTCACGGCCGAAGGCCGACTAACGGATAGTTCTGTCTGTCCGGTAATCAATCTCATAGCTACTCCTTTGTCGCCGCCTGCTCCATAAAAAACAAAGTTTCAGGACGATAAGCGTTCCTTTTTCCGTCGTAAGAGTAAATTCCGATAAACCGCCCCTCTGAATCGTAAACCCGAATCCGTTCCGGACACTGTTCTGACACTCCCCCGGTCCTGGACTCTCTTTGCCCCTCCTGGACAGTTCCAGAAACTCTGTCGGAATCTCTCCCTTTTTGCTCCAGCGCTTCTACCCTCACAGGGTTTCCGTTATACAGCCTTTTTTTCTCATTTTCTGCTGCCAAAAAAGCCGGATAGGAAAGGAACAAGGTATCTACGGCTGTCACTGCTCTCTCAAGCGTCCCTGTATTTCGCATAGCCTCAATTTCTTCAAGAGTCTTTGCATGCTCCAAGTAAAAATCTGCCACTCTTGTCCGCACTAAGGATTCCATACAGCCGCCGACGTCCAGACGCCTCCCGATATCATGACAGAGCGTCCGGATATAAGTTCCTTTTGAACAGCCTATCGTCATCGCCACCCGCGGAAGCTTCACCTCTTCTATAATAATCTTATAAATTGTCACCCTTCTTGGCTGACGCTCCACCTCTTTTCCCTGTCTGGCGAGCTCATAGAGTTTTTTTCCTTCCACTTTCAGGGCGGAATACATGGGGGGAATCTGATCGTATTCTCCCACAAAGCTCATAATGGCTTCTCTCACCGCCTCCTCGTCCACTTCCAAAACGCTGCGTTTCAAAACAGTCCCGAAAATATCCTGAGTATCTGTTTCCGTCCCCAAAAGCAGCACTGCACGGTATTCTTTCTCTTTGTCTGTCAAAAGTCCGCAAACTTTTGTCGCCTTTCCAAGGCAGACGGGAAGCACGCCTTCCGCTTCCGGATCCAGCGTCCCCGTATGACCGATCTTTTTCTGTTTCAAAATACCGCGGAGCTTTGCCACCACATCGTGGGAGGTAAAGCCCCGCTCCTTATACACGTTCAGTAATCCGTCCACGCCTCTTTCCGTTCCTTTCCTACAAAGCTTATTGCGCTCCTAACAAAGGCCGGCGTCAATCAGTTGCCGTTCTATATGTTTCGACAGGTTATTGATCACATCATGGACGGAACCTGCCATGGTACAGCCTGCGGCACGCACATGACCTCCTCCGCCAAAGAATGAGGCGATTTTGCTCACATCCACAACATGGTTGGAACGCATACTGACTTTATATTCCTGGGGCGCTGTCTCACAAAGAAAAATCGCACATTCTACTCCTTTTGTCACCCGGAGCTGGTCAATGATACCTTCCAAATCTTTTGCTCTGGCCTGATAAAAATCCATATTCTTTTTCCGGACTGCCGCAAAAATACAGAGACCATCCATGAACAGAACGCTCTCTGTCAGCATCCTGCCGAGAATCTGATTTTGTTTGTAGGTTTTCTCATAGAAGGTTCTGTCAATAATCGACGAAAAATCGATTCCCTTTTCCATCAACTTTCCGGCAATCCGCATGGTCTCCCCGCTGGTATTGGAATGCTTGAACACTCCGGTATCATGAATGATCCCCATGTAAAGACACTCTGCCGTAGAAGCATCTATCAGTTTATCCTCCATCAGAGTATAAAGTACTTCGCTGGTAGCGCTGGCGTCCGGACATACATGGACGATTTCTGCAAACTCCCGGTGGGTCACATGATGATCGACGCAGACAGTCTTTCCTGCCTGGTCAAAATAGGATACAAAGTCTCCCAGCCGTTCCCTGTCGCTGGTATCCAGAGCAATACACAGGTCATAGACCGTGCCGTCCAGAGTATCATGGCTGATCTCATCTGCGCCTTTCAGAAAGCAGAAAGAATCTGGGATTTCTCCCAGATAAACCTGCACAGAAAGTTCCGGAGCTAGACTTGCCAGATAATTTTTAAGGCCCAAACAGGCTCCGACACAGTCTCCATCCGGCCTTATATGGCCCAGAATGGCGATCTTTCTCGCCTGGCCCAGGATTTCCTTAAGATTCTCCATCCAACTCTCCCCTTTCTGCTTCTCTCTCCATGGACTCTTCTCCCACTACTTCCTTCACGCCCTCCCGGGCTAACCGTTCCTCCGGAGACTCTTCCGGTAGATCTTCCGTTCCCACCACCTCATCAATCAGTCTCGTCATATGGACCCCATACTCGATAGACTGATCCAGGATGAATGTGAGCTCCGGGGTATTTCTCAGGTTCAGGGAACCTGCAAGGGCCCGCCGAATATAGCCGACGGCATTTTTAAGGCCCTCCAAAGTTTCCTTCGCCGCTTCCTCATTTCCAAGAACACTGATATAAGCCTTGCAGTACTTCAAATCTGGAGCCACAGATACTGCCACGACAGAAGTCATGGGGTGGATTCTGGGATCCTTCACTTCCGTTCGGATGATATTACTCAGTTCCCGTTGCACTTCACTGTTGATACGGATATTTTTTATGCTGTTCTTACGCATGTTTCACCAATCTTTCCGGGATTTTTACCTGGGAACTTCCTCCATGATATATGCCTCTACCATGTCGTCCTCCCTGATATCATTGAATCCCTCAAATACCAGTCCGCACTCAAAGCCCTTGGCCACTTCCTTGACATCGTCTTTAAACCGCCTGAGAGACGCAAGCCCTCCCTCGAAAATCTGTTCACCGTCGCGGCTCAAACGTACGCTACAGTTTCTCTGGAATTTACCGTCCAGAATATAGGAACCTGCAATTGTACCCACGCCGGAAGCTTTGAAAGTCTGGCGAACCACTGCATGACCGATGACTTTCTCCTCGAAGATAGGATCCAACATTCCCTTCATGGCCGCTTCCACATCCTCGATAGCCTGATAGATAACCTTGTAGAGACGGATATCCACCTTTTCCTGCTCTGCCACAGACTTAGCCATCGCGTCTGGCCGGACATTGAAACCGATAATGATCGCATTGGAAGCAGATGCCAGAGACACATCGGACTCGTTGATGGCTCCTACGCCTCCGTGGATTACTTTCACTACCACTTCCTCGTTGGAGAGTTTCACAAGGCTCTGTTTCACTGCCTCTACGGACCCCTGTACGTCGGCCTTGATGATAATTCCCAGTTCCTTTACATTGCCTGCCTTGATCTGATTGAACAGATCATCCAGGGACAGTTTTGCCTTTGTATCGTCCAGAAGTTTCTCACGGCCTTCGGAAATAAAGGTCTCCGCAAAGCTTCTCGCTTCTTTTTCTGTTTCCGGAGAGACAAAGATCTCTCCGGCGCTGGGCACGTCGTTCAGACCAAGGATTTCCACAGGCGTAGACGGATCTGCCTCTTTTACCCGGCGTCCTCTATCGTCCATCATGGCGCGGACCTTACCATAACAGGGGCCTGCCGCAATGGCGTCTCCCACATGGAGAATCCCCTTCTGCACCAGGATGGTAGCCACAGGACCCTTACCCTTGTCAAGCTCCGCCTCAATCACAAGGCCTCTGGCCCTTCTGTCCCGATTGGCCTTCAGCTCCTTCACCTCTGCCGTCAGAAGAATCATTTCCAGCAGATTCTCGATTCCCTCTTTGGTATGGGCTGAGACAGGCGCAAAAATAGTGCTGCCGCCCCAGTCCTCAGGCACCAGTTCATACTCAGCCAGTTCCTGTTTTACCCGGTCAATATTTGCGCTGGGCTTATCAATTTTGTTAATAGCCACAATAATCTCCACCCCTGCCGCTTTGGCATGGTTGATGGCTTCCACAGTCTGAGGCATCACGCCATCGTCGGCGGCCACTACGAGGATCGCAATATCTGTCGCCTGTGCGCCTCTCATTCTCATGGCTGTAAAGGCTTCGTGGCCAGGGGTATCCAGGAATGTGATCTTCTGTCCGGAAATCTCCACCACAGAAGCGCCGATGTGCTGCGTAATTCCTCCGGCCTCTCTGGCAATGACATTGGTTTCCCGGATGGCGTCCAAAAGAGACGTCTTTCCATGATCGACATGACCCATGACGCAGACAACGGGAGGACGGGGAACCATATTGCTCTCCGGATCCTCGATGTCCTTCAAAAGCTCCTCGATCACATTGATCTTGACTTCCTTTTCACAGAGAATCTCAAACTCCATGGCAATCTCTTCAGCCGTGTCATAATCAATTTCCTGATTAATGGTAACAACCTTTCCCTGCATAAACAGCTTTTTCACAATAGCAGAAGGCTGCTGTTTCATCTTATCTGCCAGTTCCTTGATCGTCAAAACCTCAGGAAGCACAATCGTTTTAATCTCAGGTACCGCTGGCTTTTGCTTCTGCTCCGGTCCTTTGACTCCCGGCTTCGCGGGAGCTTTAGTTCCCCGCTTCGGCATCCGCTTCTCAAAATCTTCTCCCTGCTTCTTGTCATATTTTCCACTCTGGCGGCTGCTCGTTTTTTGTTTCTGTTTCCCCTGAGTTTTCTGAGTGCTGTCAAGGCCTGAAGCGGAAGCTGCAAAACCGCCTTTCCGGTTCTCTCCAGGACGGGCGCTGCCTCTTCCCTCGCCGGGACGCGCTGGTCCTCTTCTCCCATCCCGGTTCATCTGCTGCCCACCGGAGCGCTCTCCGCCTCTTTCATTTCTGTCGCCGTAGGGCCTTCCCGTATTCCTATCTCCATAAGAACGGCCCGTACTTCTCTCTCCTGTCGGACGTCTCGTTCCATCGCCAGGACGCTGACTCTGACGCTCCCCTGCCGGACGTCTCGTTCCGTCGCCAGGACGCTGGCCCTGACGATCTCCTGCCGGACGTCTGGAATTTTCTGTAAGCGGATGCAGCCCGTCTCTGTAGACGTTTTGTCCTTCCTTATAAAGAGTTCTTCTGTCCACTCCTCTGGAAGGTGTCGCTGCCTGAGTCCTTACCTCCGCTGCCCCTTCTGCTCCTGTCACCGGCTTCTTTCCAGTTTCAGGTGCAGGCGTCTTTGCCGCAGTCTCAGGCGCCGCTGCCTGAGGCGCCGGCTTCATAGCAGGCTTCGGACCAACCGGACGAACAGACGCTCTGGCCGGCCGGCTCCCCGGAGCTCCTCCGGCCGGGCGGGTCCCCTGACCGGCTGCGCCTGAGCGTGCCGGCTGCCCGCTCCTTCTCATCCCTGCCGGTCCTGCAGGACGGGCTCCCGGGCGGCTCTTTCCAGCCTGAGAACTATTCTGGGATCGAAAGACCGCTGTAATTCTTTTTTTCGGCGCTGCCTCTGCCTCCGGCTTGGGCTCTGGTTTCGGTTCCGGTTTTGGCTCAGGCTTCGGCGCATACGCCTGCCTGACGATATCTGCCTGATAATCGTCAATCACACTGAGCGGGCTCTGGACGTTTACCCCATTGGCCTGAAGCACATCCAGAATGTCTTTATTATTTTTATCTATTTCTTTTGCAAGTTCATGCACTCTCATTTTCGCCATACTTACTACCTCCGTCTGATTACTCACTTTTTATCTGTTTAACCACAGCATCCCGGAAACCTGCGTCCGTCAGTGCCACAGAAGCCCGATACTCCCTTCCGATGGCAGCGCCCAGGTCCTCTTTTTTACCCCAAAAGTACAAAGGAACTTTATAGTAAGTACACATATCCGTGAACATTTTCTTTGTATTGTCTGACGCATCCTCTGCTGCTATCACCAACGTGGCTTTTCCTGTTTTAACAGCTTTCTCTGTTAGGAACTCGCCGCTTACCAGCTTACCGGCCTTCATGGCCAGGCTCAGAAGCGACCGTACTCTGTCCGTTCTCAACCGTTTCCAGCTCCTTTCTGAGTTTCTCATATACCTCAGCGGAAACCGGCATCTTAAAAGACCTCTCCAGGCCTCTACCTTTCACCGCCCGCTCCAAACACTCCCTGTTAAAACACAAATATGCGCCGCGTCCGTTCTTTTTTCCGGTGGCATCCAGGATTATCTCCCCCTCGGCTGTTTTCAAAATCCGAATCAGTTCCTTCTTATTCTTCATTTCCCCGCAGCCTATGCACTGTCTCTGTGGAATTTTCTTTTTTACGCCCATGAAAATCACACTCCGCTAAAAATCACTGCTGCAGATTGCCGCCGTCCGCGTCGCCTTCTGCTTCATACCCCGTTTCCGAAGGAGCCTCCGCTCCGTAACTGTCGTCCGGATAAGTGCCGCCGTCTGCATAATCGCCTCCTTCGCCGTCCGCGTAGCCATCTTCTGTGTAGCCGCCTTCCGGATAACTTTCTTCATATCCTTCTACGTAGCCCTCCTCCGGATAGCCCTCTTCATAATCGTAATCCTCATAGCTGTCATACTCGCCTTCCATGCCTTCCTCATATCCAATTTCCTCCAGAAGGCCGGATTCTCTTGCCTGAGTCTCACTCTTTATATCAATCTTGAAACCAGTCAGCCTGGCTGCAAGCCTTGCGTTCTGCCCCTCTTTTCCAATCGCCAGAGAAAGCTGGTAGTCCGGTACAATCACCTGGGCTGTTTTTTCATCGTCGTCAGCCACTACACAAATAACCTTGGCGGGGCTTAAAGCATTTTCAATGAGCAGCGCTGAATTGTCGCTCCAGTTAATGATGTCAATCTTTTCCCCGCGAAGCTCTTCTACCACTGCTCCCACTCTAGCTCCGTTTAGCCCTACGCAAGCTCCCACCGGATCGACGTTGGGGTCGTTGGAACAAACTGCCATCTTCGTTCTGGAGCCCGCTTCTCTTGCAATACTCCGAATTTCTACCGTACCATCCTTGACCTCCGTCACCTCCGACTCAAAAAGCCTCTTTACCAACTCCGGATGGGTTCTGGATACCAGGATTCTAGGCCCCTTTGTGGTATCCTTCACTTCAAGGATATAAACCTTGATTCGCTCAGTGGGCATAAAGGTCTCTCCTTTGACCTGTTCATTCTCGTTGAGCATGGCGTCCACTTTGCCAAGATTGATACTCACATTCCTCCCCAGATATCTCTGGACAATTCCGGTAACTACTTCCCGCTCTTTTCCATAATACTGGTTAAAAAGGACCTTTCTCTCTTCTTCCCGGATTTTCTGTAAAATTACATTTTTGGCATTCTGAGTGGCAATCCGTCCAAATTCTTTTGATTTAATCTGTATCTGGGCCACATCGCCAATACCCAGATGAGGATCTATCTCTCTGGCCCCCTCCAGAGAAATTTGGAGCACCGGATCTTCTACCTCCTCCACCACTTCACGTTCAGCATATACGGAGAAATTGCAGGTTTCCCTGTCCACGACTGCCTTTACATTGTCGGCTTTCCCAAAATGGGTCTTGCACGCTTGAATCAAAGAATTCTCAATGGCTTCCAGAAGAGTTTCTTTACTGATATCTTTCTCCTTTTCCAAAAGCTCAAGGGCTTCCTTTAATTCTTTATTTTCTTTCATTTTTTCGTTTCCTCCTCTTCGCTCCCCTTCCGGGACGTGTTCTTTCTATCATTAACTGTCCGTTTTTCATTTCTCTGGTGAAACTCAGAAATCAAAAGCCAACCGGATCAGGGCGATTTCCTCCTTTTCAAAGGTCAGGCACTCCCCGTCCTCCGTCTCAATGGTCACTCTTGCGTCCTCATAACCGGAAAGCACTCCGCGAAATTCTTTTACATGATTCCTCGGACGATATAGACGAACCTCCACCTCTTCTCCCATGCTCCTGACGAAATCCTTCTCTTTTTTCAGAGGCCTTCCCAGTCCCGGAGAGCTGACTTCCAGAATGTAGCTGTCGGCAATATAATCTTCCCGGTCCAAGAGATCGCTTAAGGCCCGGCTAACTGTTTCACAGTCGTCTACTGCGATTCCCCCCGGCTTATCAATGTATGCTCTCAGATAACGGTTTCCGCCTTCTCTGACAAACTCCACGTCAACCAGCTCAAACTGGTGAGCCTCAATAATCGGAAGCAGAAGCTCTTCCGTCCGCTTTTCAATGTCCTCTCTCCGCGTCAGCATGACCTGGCTCCTCTCTTTACTCTCCTTATATCTTCTATGCGCTTCGCACAAAAGAAAGAGTGGACCTCTGCCCACTCTTCATCATCCTGTCTTATTTTTATCGTATTAATGATAGCATACTTTTCCAGAGATTGCAAGCTTTTTTATTTGCAAAAGTTTTTTCCATAGTTTTTTACAGACAACAGCGAGGACCCGAGAAGCGGCACGAGCCAGCGCAGAGTCTGGGAATGCCCGAACAGTTTTCAGATCTGACTGTTTTATTTACTTTTTAAGTATGGCTTCAATCCGATCGCGGAAAAACTGAATCAGCGGACCATTACAGAAAGCGTTCACCACCGTGCCAAGACCAAGAATCTCCCATACTCTGTTTCCGGCCATCATACAAAAAGAAACTCCGAGCAAAATGGTTACAAAATCGGATAACATCCTTGCAAAACGAAATGGAAGTTTCTCTCTTGTATATTTTACAATAATAAAAGTCACGCTGTCATAAGGGGCAATCCCCATCTGTGCAATCATATAACAGGCACATCCCAGAGAAGCAAACAGCGTTCCCATAAGCAGAAGTACGATTCTGACCGGTACAGTTGCAGACAAGCCTATCTGTTCTACAAACAGCCAGCAGAGAAAATCAGCCGTATATCCTACAAAAACCATATTGACAATGGTTCCAAGACCAATACAATATCTCACTGTAAACCAAACAATTATCAGTAATACTGCGTTGATCAGCAACTGCCAGGTTCCAAAAGACATATGAAGAAAACCGCTGACTCCCAGATTCATGCAGGAAAAGGCATCGACCCCAAAACCGCTCATACGATAGGACGCCACACACATTCCAATCAGAAAGATCCCTGCAAACATCAATAAAATTCGTTTCATATCATAGTGTGTCTCTTCTTTCATGGCTCGATTCCCTCCAGCACGTATATCCTGGATTCAAAATCTGCACAGGGCTTTGCACCGGCAGATACCTGCCCAGCCGTTTCGTCGCTGGTGATTAGTCCTGCATACATTAGCTCATCTCCAAAATGACAGGTTCCTGTCCGCACATTGCGATAGCAAACCTCAGGCTCCAGCCCGGAAAGACGCAGCCTCGTATATCTCCCGTTGACATCGTTTAAAATCCGATACCAGCCTACCAACGCTGTCTTTTTGTCGTTGCTGACCACCATCCAGGCAGCTTCATTCCCCTCAAAGGGACTTTTGAGGCGATAGAAAGTTCCAAACTGTAGAACTTCCCGGTAGTTTTTCATAAAAGCAATCTGTTCTTTTACTTCCTGCCGCTCTTCCTCCGACAGCCCGTTTAAATCCAGTTCATAACCGAAGGTGCCGAAATAAGCTACGTTGCCCCTGGTATGCAAAGGCGTATTCCGGTAAACCTGGTGATTGGGCGTCGCAGATACATGGGTTCCCATACTGCTTATAGGATAACACAGAGAGGCGCCGTACTGGATCTTCAGCCGTTCCATTGCATCGCTGTTATCGCTGAGCCACCCCTGGGGCGCATAAAAAAGCATCCCCGGATCGAACCGTCCGCCGCCGCTGGCGCAAGATTCAAAAAGTACTTTGGGAAATTCTTCCGTCAGACGTTCATACAGAGCATAAACCCCCAGAATATACCGATGATAAATCTCCCCCTGCCGGTCTGCGGGCCAGGCTGGAGAATAGCACTCCGTAATACTTCTGTTCATATCCCATTTAATATAGGAAATCTTCGCTTCCCTCAAAAGCTTCGCCATTTGCTCATAAACGGCTTCTACCACTTCCTTCCTGGAAAAATCCAGAACATACTGATATCTCCCCTGAGATTTATGACGGTCCGGTGTGGCCAGAATCCAGTCCGGATGGCTCCTGTAAAAATCCGAATCCCTGTTGACCATCTCCGGCTCAAACCAGAGGCCAAACTTTAACCCGAGAGCCTCTATCTTATCTGCCAAAGAAGTGATTCCTCCTGGAAGTCGATTTTTATTGGCCTTCCAGTCTCCAAGCCCTGCCCGGTCGCTGCTTCGCTCGCCAAACCAGCCGTCGTCCAGTACAAAGAGCTCCACGCCGCACGCCTTTGCCCCGGAGGCTATCTTGAGCAATCGTTCCTCTGTGAAATCAAAATAAGTAGCTTCCCAGTTGTTATTTAAGATCGGCCGCGCCCGATCCCTCCAGTATCCTCTGGCCAGACGGGTCCGGTACAGCTTATGAAAGCTCTGGCTCAGGTGGTTTAATCCCCGATCTGTATAGAGCATCACTGCTTCCGGCGTCTGAAAGGACTCCCCTTCTTCCAATTTCCATTCAAAGGTTTCTGGATCGATTCCTGCCATTACCCGAAGCGTATCATGAGCATCCACCTCCGCCTGAATCCGGAAATTTCCACTGTAAACCAGGGAGAGCCCAATCGCCTCTCCCTGTCTTTCATCCGTTGAAGGGCGTTTTAACACCAGAAACGGATTATGTTCATGGGAAGAATTTCCTCTCATACTTCCGACAGACTGGATTCCAGGTTCCAGGCTTCGATTATGAATATGGCATTCTCTGGCCCAGCAGCCGGAAAGCTGCTGCCACACATAGCCGCTGTCCGGCAGATCCAGGGAAAGGCTCATTGCTCGGGATAGGCGTACCGGTCGCTCTCCTCCGTTGAAAAACCGTACACTCCGGGCCAGGGCTCCGTATTTTTCAAATATCGTATAAGAAAGCTCTGCCTGTACGTTCGTCACCGCATCTTCCAGAAGGACTTTCAGCGTCTCTGCTTCGTTCTCGTCCTCCGTATAAGTAGCCGGAAGCCCGGATAGTTTCGGCTTTCCCTTCTCGATCCGATAACTACAATATTGAAAATCTGAAATTCTACTTCCGTTCTCCTGGCGGATCTCCACCGCCGGCTGTCGATAGTCTGTTGTACCGAATACCGGGTATTCCTGTCGAATATGTTCCAGAGAAAAAGTCCGGTCATCATCATAGACGCAAGATGTCATCGGACGTTCGCAGGTCTCCAGGAAATAAGAAAAATCCTCTTTATCTCGAATCCTCTTTCCATAATAAAGCTGTCCCAGATGACCGTTCTTCATAACCATCATAAGATAACTGACAGTTTCATTATATAAATGAAATATTTTGCTGCTCTCATGATATACAATACTCATGATTTCTCCCCTTTCCTGTTTTCTTTCATTTATTTCACCGCTCCCGTATTCTATCCTTTTCTGTCTAAATCTGACAGAAAAGGTTTCGTTGTGCGTAAGCGGCAGACCCACATATAACCCGTACTTTCTTGTCCACCCGACAAAAAGCCGGAACTGACTGGATACTCCAGCCGCTCCGGCTTTCCTTGAAAGTGGAAGCAATGGGGCTCGAACCCATGACCTCTCGCGTGTGAGGCGAACGCTCATCCCAGCTGAGCTATGCTTCCGTACCTCTTTATTTTAACATCTTCCTCAAAATAGTCAAGTAGTAAAATTAATTTTTTTCTCCTATTGGTTCCGTCAGACTTTGTAGGGAAAAGAAAAAGATTCGTAAACAAATTGTCCACGAATCTTTCTCACCTAGCCTGTAGGGGAATCGAACCCCTGTTTCCGCCGTGAGAGGGCGGCGTCTTAACCCCTTGACCAACAGGCCATATCTTGTATCTACTATGAGAGGGATAATCGAGGCGACAAGATTCGAACTTGCGGCCTCCGCGTCCCGAACACGGCGCTCTACCAAACTGAGCCACGCCTCGATACCTCCGTAAGTATATCCTAAATTTCACCAATTGTCAAGAAAATTTTTAAAATTTCCTCAAAAAAATTTGGGAAGCACTGTTTCTGTTTTTCTGTCCGGCTCCATGTCTTTATTTCATCAGCCGCTGAATGGTCCTGCAAAGCTCGTCTACCGATTCTTCCTTACCTTCCCGGATATCTTCCACCACGCAAGTTTTGATATGATTGGACAGAAGGGTACGGCTGAAAGCATTCAGGGCAGAACTTACTGCCTGGACCTGGGTCAAGATATCCACACAGTAACGGTCCTCCTCTACCATGGCTCGGATTCCTCGAATCTGTCCCTCCACCCGGTTCAGACGATGGACTAAATCCTTATATTCTTTCTCATCACGATGTTTCATCTTCCCGCAGTTTGCACATTCCTTTCCACAATCCATCTTTCTTCCCGGTCCTTTCTCCATTTCTATTTTTATCATATCGTCAGTTGACAAGAGCATACATGGTCGGTGAAGAGTGTGTGTCCTTGCCAGCCAAGGATATCGCTTCCATTTTATCACAATTTATAGCGCCAGGTCAAACAACGAAATCTGATTGGTTTTTGGCAAATCTCCAAAAATCCCCATATCCGCCATCAGATCAATCGTCCCCTTGGGCACCTTGGTTTTCTGCCAGAAATCTTCCAGGGATAGGAAATGTTCTCCTGCCCCTACCGCCTCTACGACAGCCTCCGCCGCCTTTCCGCCCAGTCCGTCAATGGAGCTTAAGGATGGCATCAGCTTTCCGTCGATGATCTGGAACCGGTCGGCCTTCGCCCGGTAAATATCAAGAGGCATAAACTCAAACCCTCGGGCATACATCTCCTGGACGATCCGCATATCCCGGAGCGTTCCCTGTTCCTTCTGGGACAGACTGTCGGAACGATTTTTATAGTCCTGGAGGTGATATTCCAGCCGATCCCGCCCCTGGCACATCAGTTCATAAGAAAAACCTGACGCCCGAATGCTGAAAAAGGAAGCGTAATAAGCCAGTGGATAAAAAACTTTACAGTAAGCAATCCGCCATGCCATCATCACGTAGGCCGCCGCATGGGCCTTCGGAAACATATATTTGATTTTTTTACAGGAATTAATGTACCACTCCGGCACATTCGCTTCCCGCATGGATGTCTCCCATTCCGGCTTTAGCCCCTTCCCTTTCCGAACCGACTCCATAATGGTAAAAGAAAGGCTTTTATCCATGCCCATGTTGATCAGATAAATCATAATATCGTCGCGGGTACAGATGGCTGTCTGAATGGTAGCCTGACCGCTCAAAATCAGATCCTGGGCATTCCCCAGCCACACGTCCGTTCCATGAGCCAGCCCCGCGATCCGGACCAAATCGGAAAAACAGGTGGGTTTCGCGTCTATCAACATCTGCATGGCAAAGTCTGTGCCAAACTCCGGTATTCCCAGGGCCCCCAACTTACAGCCGCCGATATCCTCCGGATTAATATTCAGGGCCGACGTATTCTGGAACAGGCTCATGACCTCTTTGGAATCCAGTGGAATCTCTCTGGCGTTTAAGCCCGTCAAATCCTCCAGCATACGGATCATGGTCGGATCGTCGTGTCCCAGAATATCCAGTTTCAGCAGATTATGATCAATGGAATGATAATCAAAATGAGTGGTGACAATATCGGAGGTCATGTCGTTGGCCGGATGCTGAATCGGAGTAAACGAATGAATCTCTTCTCCGTGAGGCATAACCACAATCCCGCCGGGATGCTGGCCCGTGGTCCGCCGCACGCCGACGCATCCTTGAACAATCCGGTTGATCTCCGCATTCCGCTTTCTGGTTCCTCGTTCTTCAAAATATTTTTTCACATAGCCATAAGCCGTCTTGTCGGCCAGGGTGCCGATGGTTCCTGCCTTGAAGGTGTGTCCCTTCCCAAAAATCACTTCCGTATAAGTATGAGCTTTCGACTGATATTCTCCGGAAAAATTCAAATCAATATCCGGCTCCTTGTCCCCCTTAAAGCCCAGAAACGTCTCAAAGGGAATGTCAAAGCCGTCTTTTTTAAGTGGCTTTCCGCAAACCGGGCAGGTTTTATCCGGCATATCACAGCCTGCCCCGCCACTGTACTTCGTGACCTCCTCCGACTCAAAATCGGAATAATGACATTCCGGACAATAATAATGAGGCGAAAGAGGGTTCACCTCTGTGATCCCCGACATGGTTGCCACAAAAGAAGAACCGACAGAACCTCTCGATCCTACCAAATACCCGTCGTCGTTGGATTTTTTCACCAGCTTGTGGGCAATGATATACATAACGGCAAAACCGTTGGTGATAATGGAATGCAGCTCCCGCTCAAGCCTCTCTTCCACCGGCTTTGGAAGTGTTTCTCCATAGACAGACTCTGCCTTCTCATAACACATCCCCCGAAGATCCGAATCAGAGTTGGGAATCACCGGCGGACACTTGTCCGGCCTTAAAGGAGCGATTCGCTCACACAAATCCGCAATCTTATTGCTGTTTTCCACCACCACCTCATATGCTTTTTCCGGCGTCAGATAGGAAAACTCTTTTAGCATTTCCTCGGTGGTCCGAAGATAGAGCGGCGCCTGGTTATCGCTGTCGCCAAACCCCTGTCCCGCCATAATAATCCTCCGGTAAATCTCATCCTCCGGGTTTAGAAAATGAACGTCGCAGGTAGCTACCACCGGTTTTCCAAACTGCTCTCCAAGCTCAATGATCTTCTTATTGAGATTTTGCAGATCTTCCCAGCTCTCAATTCCATGTTTCTTTTCCCGCAACATAAACTCATTGTTGCCTGTGGGCTGAATTTCCAGATAATCATAAAATTTCACCAGTCTGGCAAGTTCCTCGTCAGGAGCGCCCCCGAGGACCGCCTGAAACAGCTCCCCTGCCTCGCAGGCAGAGCCGATGATCAGGCCCTCCCGGTGTTTCACCAGCTCACTTTTTGGAATCCTGGGACGGCGGGCAAAGTAGGTCAGATGGGACATGGAAACCAGGCGATACAGATTCACCCGCCCCACATCGTTTTTCGCCAGAAGAATCACATGGTACGTCGGCATTTTCCGGATATTTTCCACAGAAGTCGCCCCCAAGTCATTGATCCCGTCCAGGCTCTCCACCTGTTTTTTCCGAAGTCGTTTCACAAACTCCACAAAAATATGCGCCGTAGCTTCCGCATCGTCCACCGCCCGGTGATGATTTTCCAGAGAAACATTCAGGGCCTTCGCCACCGTATCCAGTTTAAATCGTTTCAGTTCCGGCAAAAGAATCCGGGCCAGAGCCACCGTATCTATCACGGTCGGTTTATACTCCCTTCCCAGGAGAGCAGCGTTAAATTCAATAAAACTCATGTCAAAAGAAGCGTTATGAGCTACCATCACCGCATTCTGACAAAATTCCAGGAATTTAGGAAGCACTTCCTCAATAGGCGGCTCCTTCATGACCATGCCATCATTGATTCCGGTCAGTTTCTCAATCTCAAAAGGAATGGGCAGTTTCGGATTTACAAAGGCTGAAAACCGGTCCGTAATCTCCCCGTTTTCCACCTTGACCGCGCCAATTTCAATGATTCTATTCTTTTTGGCAGAGAGGCCTGTCGTCTCAATATCAAAGACCACATAGGTATCCATCAGAGACTGATTCTCCGAACGGACCACCACTTCTTTCAGATCGTCCACCAGATAGCCCTCAACCCCATAAATCACTTTGAACGGATCCGTCTTAATGGTCTCATAGCCATAACCGGAAAAGGTATGAAACGCATCCGGAAACGCCTGAACGCATCCATGGTCCGTAATAGCCAGAGCCGGCATCCCCCACTCCTTGGCCCGCTTGATGATATCCTTCACATCGGACACTCCATCCATGTCGCTCATCTTTGTATGACAGTGAAGCTCTACCCGTTTGACCTCGCTCAAATCCTGCCTCTTTGACGTCAGATTCCCGGATTTCCGGATACCGTTTACAGAAGCGATGGTCAGTTCTCCGTCGAACTTGTCAATATTGGTCACGCCTTTGACCTTGAAAAACGCGCCCTTTTTCAGAAAGTCCCGAACTTCAGAAAGCATTTCCGGCTTGATAAACATTTTTACCGTGATGGTATCCGTAAAATCCGTCAGGTCAAAGATCATAATGCTCTTGCCACTGCGAAGCTCCCGTTCCTCCAGTCGGATTACCTGGCCGCAGATCACCACTTCTCCCATCTCTCCGATGATCTGATTCAAGGGAACTTCGTCTCCGTCGTCAAAATCATATCCGAACACCACATCGTCGTGATGAACCTTCACCTTTCGGCTGTAATGGCTGTTTTTCTTGAACGCCGGCTTTGCTGGACGCTCCGGCTGCACTGACCGGTTCCGTTTCATCGGTTCTTTTTTCTCATCCAGTATTTTAAGCGGTTCCCCGGGAATACCATCTCCTCCCGTTTCTTTCCCATTCTGGCCAGCCGTCTGACCAAAGGAAGAATTTTTTACTACCTGAGCCGCCTGCCGTCTGGTAAGCTGCTCCTTTTCCTGCTCATGCTGTCCCTGCGTACCTTCTTTATACAGGTAGCGGACCTCAACGCCGAAACCACACCGCTCATTAAAAATCTTTTCCAGCACCCGCTTTAACTCGTCTACCCTGCTTTTGGTAACAAGATCATTTTCCACCTCCAGAGTCAGAATATCCGGTTCTGTAAATTCCCATTCCGCCTTTCGAAATACGTTATACTCAATCAGGCTGTAGGTCTTAAGCTCCAGAAGAATGCTGTCCCGGTATACTTGCATCAGTCGTTTCGGCGTATACTGAGCCGATAGCCTGTATCGCTCCTGAATCTTTATCTCCGTCTCATAGCCGGAAAAAAGCTGCTTTTTGATGCTTGCTTCCAGTATGTAAATATTCCGTTTATGGATCAACCGCTCCGAACACAGATAAATCCGAATGGAGCTTCTGTCCCGGCTGGCCGCTACCTTTTCCACTGTTGCAAAAGAAAGAAGCTCCCGCATTTCTTCCGAAACCTGGAGACTGGGGAGAACTTCCCAAAACTGCTTTGCCATCTGATCCCCTTCCTGTACGCCGCCTGATATACGGTTGAGTATTTGCGGCTATTATCCAAAAACTGTACGTCCAATTGGACAGATACACATTGTCAAGCGGCATCCTTACTCGTCCATATACTTCTGGAGTCTCTCTGCAAACTGTCCCATATGTATCCCGTCCACAAAAGAATGATGCGCCTGAACAGAGATAGGCATCACAATCCGTCCGCCTTTTTCATAATATTTTCCCCAGTCAAACAGTGGCGTCGCCTGATCCTTTTTGCCGGAATTGGTATGAGAAATGTGCGTATAGCTCAGCCATGGCATGGGAGAGCACTGAAACACATCCGTTCCAAGCGGACCGGTAAAATATTCTTTCTGTTCCCCGGCTACTTTCCCCGCTGCTTCTACATACTCCTGGATAGTTCCCTGAAGCGGTACATTTACCACTTTAAATAACTCCGTATCCTGCTTCAGATAAGTAAAGGCCGTATCAATATGATCAAAAAGAACCACCTTCCCGTCCAGAAAACGATACCGGAACGCTTCTATTTCATTTGCACATTTGCATACAGCATATACCATGGCAAGCGTAAAAGAAAGATTCTGTTTCTTAATCTTCTTTCGAAAATCAGTAATGTCAATCTCAAAAGTCACACAAAATGCAGGCTCCACGCTCTCCCGGAAAATCATACAATGCATAGCCCGTTCCCAGTGTCTTTCGTCTATCACTCGATAGGTATTCATTTTCGATTCTTCCTTTCGTTTTGTTTCTTTTCTACTGCCACCCGCTACGGGTACAGACGGCATACGCCAGGAATAGTACCATTCCGCTCACACAAAGCTTCTCTGTTTTCCATACCTCTATTATAACGCCGAAATATCATTCCGCAAGACTGCACTTTTTGACAGATACTTCTCAAAAAGTACAACCGTCACAGGGCTACGACGCCTATTCCCACAAAGGAAGTCAGCCTTTTTGCAGACGATGATGAGCGCCGTCGTGGCATTTTCGCGCACTCTCTTTACCTGCCAGATTGTTCCACTCAGGCTCCGGTGTTTCGTGTTTTCCCCAAATATCTCCTGACACGTTTTTTATAAATTTCATATTCTCTGCCAAATACTGTTTCAAGGAATCTTTCTTCCTGCAAGATCTGTAAATGCAGCATCAGCATCGCGAAACAGGTACATACCAGCAATACCGGATTGAAAAACAGAAAAAGCAGGCCTATATAGGTAAGATCAAATCCAAGAAACGCCGGATTCCGGCTCCATCCATAGATCCCTGTGGTTACAAATTCTGTACGGTCATTTTCCGGAATGCCAGCCCTCCAGCTATCCCTCATGGTATATACAGATATCCCAAAAATCGTCACTCCCAAAAATGAGACGGATAGTCCCATCCATCTAAAGCAAGAAGGCAACGAGGTAAAATTCCGTATCACGCTGATACTCTCTACACAAACGATCAGGTAAGTTGCTACCTTCATCAGCAATTCCGTCCAAAATAAGGCCCCTCTTTTCTTTCCTCTTGCAATTTGGTCTGTCCGGATTCCCTTTCTTCTCTGCGCCATAGCTTTTCCAAAATAAATCCCATAAAAAGCCAGTAACACAAATACGCCACCCGCCTGAAATATCATATATCCAAATCCTCCTGACAAAAAAGAGCAAGCGCTATCCTCTGCATTTTGACTTTATATCAGCAGATTTCTACTATTTTACTCGCCCCGCTATTTTATAATCCTTTGCTTGTCAAAATTTTCTTAAATTTCTTTTCCGATAAAATTTCATGTGTGATAAACTCACCGTCATAAAAAAGAGAGAATGTGGTAAAGGGGGGCGGCGCGTTCCGGGCTTCTTCTCTTGTCTGAATGTGTACAGCTTTAAAAGAATCATTTCGTACTTTTGCCATTTCTTCCAGTAAATGGAACATACTTCGCCTATCCATCGCATTTTTATTTTAGTTATGATTATCATTATCGCTGCTGTTCTTGGGTAGCTGACGGTGCGGGCCGTGATAAACCTGTTATTGGGCGCACGCTATTTAGGGGAAATTTCTTATGAAAAAAGAAAGGACAAGAAGGAAAATGATGTGGGGGGGTATCTATGTAGGTACTTTTATTGCAACCTTTGCCATATCCGCTATTCTAAAGATGAAAGTGGATCCATTTGGAGGAAACTATACCGCTCCTTGGGACAGTTCTGTGGGGACAAGCTACCTGGGCCTTTCCTATGGGGATGGAAAGGCCAATCAGTTTGAGCTTTATGTTCTCGCCGACATGGCAAAAAGAGCTATGGTCTGGTAGTCTACCTCCATCCAGGCGGATTCACCAGCAGCGATAAGAGCGATGATGCAGAAACAACAAAAGATATACAAAATACATGGAAAAAATCTCCGAATATCTGAATACCTATATGCCGATAGACGAGCCTTAAGTTTCCTCGGCGCCGGGCTCCTTGGGGAGGGGCAACTCCCGGCCCTTACCGTGTACTTGGATATCACCAAACCCGGAAGTAATCGCGCCTTTGGAAGCAGACTATAAACCGGTAGCCCCCTCTCATATGAAAACAAGCTTCTGTTCCTATCGCCGGCTTAGCTGGCGCATGACCTGGAACATTTTCTTGATATCCACCGGCTTCGCCAAATGTTCATTCATTCCGGCGTCTTTTGCCATCGCCACGTCCTCTTCAAACGCATTCGCCGACAACGCTATGATGGGGACAGCTTTTGCGTCCGGACGGTTCAGACCGCGAATCACACGGGTCGCCTCATATCCACTCATAACCGGCATCATCAAATCCATGAGTACGCAGTCAAAGGTTCCTGGAGCAGAGGCTATGAAGGTATCTACCGCAGCTTTTCCGTCATTTGCAGTCATGACCTCTGCGCCCGCCTCCCTAAGCATAAACTCCACGATTTCACAGTTGATTTCATTATCCTCCACCAAAAGGACTCGCATTCCGGCAACATCGTCCTGCAAGTTCTGTCGTTCTTCATCTGCAGGCGGCGTCATACGCACCTCGTCGATCTGCATGGGCAAAGTGAGCTGAAATACACTTCCTCTGTCGATCTGACTGTCTATCTCAATGGTCCCTTTCATCTGATCGACCAGTTTCTTCACAATAGACATGCCAAGGCCAACACCATTATAGTTAGTCCTTGCACCCTGGTGTTCTTGGGTAAAAGGCTCAAAAATATGCTTTTTAAAATCTTCCCCGATACCAATTCCAGTATCTTCAACCGTAAACCGGTAGTATGCAGTCCCATCCTGACAGGCGGTCTCCTTTACCTGAATAAATACGGAACCCTGAGGCCGATTATATTTGAGAGCATTATCGATGATATTCATTAAGATTTGCTTCAAGTGCAAGGGATTTCCTATCAGTCTGCTGTGCTGCAGGTCATCCGCCTCCATCTCCAGTCGGATTCCCATCTCCTCCGCCTGGGCAGATAAAATCAAGAGACAATTTTCCAATATATCATGAAGATCAAACGGTTCCTCCACCACTGCCGATCTTCTGCTCTCCAGCTTGCTGATCTGAAGTACGTCGTCAACCAAGGACAACAGATGCTCTGCTGATACACGAATTTTCTTCCGGCACTCTCTCTGCATCTCCGGATCATTCTGGATTTTCTCTAGGATATCCAGCATTCCCAGGATGCCATTGATAGGTGTACGGAGATCGTGGGACATATGAGAAATAAATTCGCCCTTTGCCGAATTTGCCCGTCTGACCTTCTCTAACAGCTCCATGATGGCCTGTTCCTGTTTTTTTCTTGTCATCATGGTCTCTGTGATGTCCTGATGATATCCATTCAGGCATGCGCCTGGTTTTTTGAATGTTTTATCCGGCACACCGCCGCAACGGACATATATTTTCCCCAGCTTTGGATGGTTCCAGGGGTAAATCACCTCGGACCGCCCTGTTTCCAATATCTCCCCCACCGCTCCCTGTACCATCTCCACGTAGTCCGGCTCAATGTTTTCAAACCAGCGCTGGTAGCACTCCTCCGGTCCAATCTCCTCCGGTACTCCCAAGAGGATCCGCATGGTTCGGTCTGCATACATCCTCGGCGGGTATCCCTCTTCCAGCTCGATCGTCCAAATACCGGTTCTGGCCCCTTCCAGAATGTCCTCCATGCTCTGCCTGGTCTCCACCTTGTACTTCTCTTCCTGTTCCACCACGGCATTGACATCCCGCAGAGCAAAAATCGCACTGTTTTCTTTCTCTGTGGAGGAAAAATGAATTTCCAGATGTTTTAACCCATGAGAACTGTCTTTCACCTGATAGCGGACATAGAACTTCTTCTTCGTCTTAAACTGGGAGAGCACATATTCTTTTTTTGTCACGGCACGGAGGCGTCCTTGATCCTGGGGAACCACATACCGGGAAATATACCGCTCCATAGCCGTCTGATAGCCGCCCTTAAAATTACCGGCCCAATCCATACTCATCTGTTCACTGTCTCTGTATATTTCACATTCGCCTGTGTCGAAGTTTACCTGATAGATGCCCAGATAGTCTACGCTGAGAGCGTGAAGAACATTATAGCTCCGCTTTTGAAGCTCGCGGACCAGGTTGCGACGTTTCAGGGAGGATACGATAAAATATGCCGCTGTCTGGAGCATATTCGACGCATATTCCAATAACTTCACAGGCGGATTGTCCACACCGTAAAAGCCGATGAGCTTTTTGCTGTCATAAAGGGGAACCACCACAAGAGAATGGATGCTCTGACGCTTCAAATTCTCATACTGAAGCGGCTCAGTCTCCCGAATCTCTTCCAGATCCTCAATGACGATATGCTTGCCAATGCCGAAATTCTGATACCAGCTTGCGCATACCTGCGGGGGAACGTTTTGAAGATTTTCTTTTTCCGGCTCTACCCCTTCCGCTACCCACTCGTAGGTGTTGTCGTCTCCACCGGACTCGTTCTGCTCAAATATATAGGTTCGCTCCCCGTTCAGCGCTTTTCCCAGGTGTTCCAGCAACACCTCCAGCGACTGATCTGGGGTTTCTTCCAGAAGGGCGATGCGAAGCCCCTCATTGATGACGGCCTCCAGATTCTGAACGCTCCGCATACCATGGTGCTGCTCATGGCCCTCGGCTCCCGGCGCACTTTCGCCAGCCCGTTCAAAACGTCCTTTTGGATAATCCATACTCTGCCCTCCATATAGGCCACCTTCCGGCCATAATCACTGCACCCACAAATCTGATACGAAAATGCTCCTCTCCAGAAAGCTTTATTTCCTTTCAGAATATTGATACAGTTCTGCTTTATTCTCATACAATCCGATCCGCCGCAAATTTCTCCAGCAAATAGATCCCCTGCATTATAACAAAAAATAGTTCATATGTCCATTCTTGCAGGCTGTTATTTCTGTTCTTTATTCGATCCTCATGCCTGAACGGATGCACTGCCTGGCCCCTCGTGGTGGTTTCCCAGTTCAGAAAATCCTATGAGTCGTTCCTAACCTGTTGGGGTGATCTGCTCCAGGCACATGCAAATGTTCTTTCCCATGCAAAAGGCACCCGTCCTTTCTGACTGATGCCCTTTCCCATGGGGAGCAACATTTACTAATCGAGAAACTATTCTCTTCAAAGGTGACTGTGTATGGTAGGACCTTCCAAAGTCACAGGTCTATATTATATCTAAAAAACACCTATCAAACCTGTAACTATCATCCACTTTATTGTATTATAAAGGTAGAAGGAGAAACAGAATCACCCTCTCTCTCAAATCACTCCCATTTGAAAAAGCGGATTGCTATACTTAAACATACAATAGAGAGTTTTCGTTCACCTTCCACAGCGATCCATATCCTGTTGACAATTCCAGAAAACCATGATAAGTTAGTGGACATACAAAAAAGGCAGGTAAACAGGTATGTACAGGAATCTATTCACCAACTTAAGGGAAGTGGCAGATCGTTAGCGTTCTATCCATGAATTTCACTCACGGATATAGACGCTTCTTATGCTGTATCCGTGTGGCTGGCAAATAGATTGACGTTTAAGACATCGGTAAAGAATTTCTTTGCTTATGTGGTCTTTTTATTGAACAATTTAAAAAGGAGGCCACCAAAATGACCATTCATCAATTAGAGAAAAACGGAACCCATCTTGCATGGGTTTCAGAAAAAGAACTTTTAATTACAGACGTACAAAGCGCTCTAGACCTTGCTGCAACTGCGAAATATGAAACCGGATGTACCTCCATGATTCTGGATAAGGCATCGATATGTGGGGAATTTTTCATTCTCAGCACGGGACTTGCCGGAGAAATCTCCTCGGAGCCTGTTTCTATGGCTCCTGGGGAGCCCTGCCAGCCAGGCAATATGTTTCTTGAATGTCTGTCCTTATTTTCAGAAAGGGAAGAGCATTCTGTAACTGCCTTTTTTCTGTATTTTTCAGTCATGATATGGTTGACATTCTATTTCCTTTCCAGCTCCTCTCAGGGCATTTTCCTCCCCATAGACCTCTTTCAGTTTCCTCCTTTTATTCCCATAAATCCGGCCTGCATATAAGACATCCAGATCAGCTCCACTGACTGAAACCCGCATCTTCTCATCATTTCCAGGTGTGACTCTATCCGAATCGGATAATACCCTCTCTCATATCTTTTTTTGTGTTCATCTGCTTCTTTCTGACTCTTCCCATGTTCTATCTGGTATTTCGTCCATCTTTGCAAAGCAATTTGTTTCCCAACTTCACTGTTCGGGCGTATGTTCTCAAAAGTAAAAAACACACCGTTCCTCCTTATTTTAAACTGGTTCCCTTCTGCTCTGAACCTGCTTTTTGACAACTCCAGCATTTTTTCTGAAATGTCTGCGAACACAAACTCCTGTATGGGCGCCCTACGTTGCGCTGCTTCATACATTTTCCCTGTTCCACATCCAATATCTAACCAACATACCTTTACCTTTCCCATCACGTCCAAAATATCCGTTACCTGTTCATAAAAATCCTGATAGTACGGAAGTGTCTGTTTGATTTTCTTATCATATTCTTCTGCATGAAAAGTCGTATGGTTCATATTTTCCTCTCAATAATATCCTGTATCTGAAAATCAAATGACTTCAAGGGTTTTCTTCTTTCCCTGCTATCCTGTTTATAATTCTTTCCACTACTTACTTCGGTGTGATATGAGAAACGTCTATTTTTTCTGTATCCACCCCCTCATATAAACCAATCCTGTCAATGCTTTTCTGAATCGCATCCGTTGACCGGATATCTGCATCCACGTCCTTTTGCAGTCGTTTTTCCGCCTCCCATCGTTCCGCCTATTAAATAAATATTTTCATAGACTTCTTATTCCTTCAGCTCTAACACCATCAAATAACCTTCGTCCTGCCAATCCCCTGCTGCCGAAACGCTTTCTTTACTGAAATAGTAAATTGCCCTGTATCTGTTGTACACTTAAAGTAATTTTGATATCTTCCAATCTCATGTTCCTCATCCTTCTAGCTCGGAAAACAAAACCTTTGCAAATTCTTCTCTGGCATATTTCTCTCTCCACGGAGTATGGCCGCATTGATCAAGCACATATGATTTTATGTCCACATTACGATCTCTGAGTGGCTGGATAACACCCTCCAAGGGATGTGGGTCCACCATTCCCTGAATCAGCACCAGCGGACAGGAAATTCTCAAAAATCTTTCTAACAGTTTTCCGGATTTGCGCAATCCGGCTGCTTCCTTCCAGACTCTTTCATACAGTTCCCCATTTATTTCTGTCTTATCTTTCAAAGATTCTTCTTCCTGGTATCCATCCGCTCTGTCACATATCTCCCCTAATTGCTGCAGGGATTCCCTCTTTTCTCCAATGCCCTCCTGGATCTGACGAAGAATCCGCTCAAACTCTTCCGCTTCCTCAGATGACATATTTTCTTTTCTTCGTTCTCCGATCTGAGAAACGTAAGATTCTTCCAAAGGAGCGCAGCCAATCAAAATTACTTTTTCCACTTTATCCGGAAATCTTTCCGCAAACAAGCCTGCCAGCCATGCGCCCCAGGAATGTCCCACCAAAATAACTGTTCCAGAGCAGTTATTTTCAATTTGCATCATTAACTCTTCTTCCAGCTCTCTAATCGTATATTTTGACTGCATCGGTTCAAGGACACTAAACTCATTTGAAATCAATCTTGCGAGTCCCGATGCCGAACCTACAGCTCCCGGTCCACCGTGCAAAACTACAATATGATACGGCTCTTTTCCATGTTTTCTGACCATCATGCCCTCCTTTACAGTCACTTTTCTAGACTGACAAATTCCTGCCTCTCTCTTTTTCCATGGTATGATAGCAGAGGAAATCTCCGTTTTCTGTTTTAATTTTTTCATATGAAAGAAACTGATACCCTCGTTTCAGATACATACTTTCCGCCGGGAAAGAAGCATCCACATGAATCTTTGGATAGTTTTCCAAAATTCTTCCTTCCAGTAAATCCATCAGTCTGCTTCCATATCCCATTCCCTGATATTCAGGCAAAATAAATAATCTACAGATCTCATTCTTCCGGATACTCCCGGTTCCTATGATGCTTCCCTGTATCACCGCAAGATAGATTTCTTCGGAACACATCACTTCTTCAATCCTTGTTTCGCTGTGTAGATCAAGAAAGAACTGCACAGCGCCTGACGGATAATAGTGAGGATACACTTTTTGTATTGTTTCTCTTACAATAGCAGCTACCTGTTTCGGACAGTCTGCCAATTTTAATTCTATCTCGAACTCAAACATTTCTTATCTTTCTCCTGATTTATTCGTGGGTTTCATTCCCAGCCATTCTCTTTTATGGGTCCCTTCTATGATAAACTCAGAAATAACATAGTCTCCGTCACAATACTGCCTGATAATCTTCATATTTTCTGCTGTTTTTCCAAATCTTTTTTCTGGTTCTGATGCGTAACAAAGGAATCAAACGCCTCAATATCCTCATACTTTTCACAGGGAAATTCCTGACACCGGCTACAATATTCCGTTTTCCCATGTTGCAGGCTGCATCTTGCTATTCTGCAGGGCTGGTTTCCTTCACCGCCGCCGCATCCGGGACAGTGGCCATCCAGATGCATGGGACATAACCCACAATTCAAACCACACAGGGAGAATAATAAATCTAATCTCGTAAAACCCTTCAAAATATTTGTTCCTCTACGTTTTCTGTTTCCATCTCCTCTACTATAGGATATTCTATATCTGTAATGCCTATTTTTCAAGTAAGCACTTTTTAAACCAATACTATCATGGAAGAAAATGAAGATATTTTACAAGCCATCAGAAATTCTTTCTGGTATAATAAGCGCCAGTAAGGAGGTCATCGCATGAAAAAAGAAGTACGAACGGTAGTCTACGATGACGAGCTACACATTGAGGCTTACCGTTTTGAGGGAATTGTGCAGCCCTTTCCAAACCATTTTCACGAATACTATGTGATTGGGTTCATGGAGGATGGGGAACGTGTTTTGTCCTGCAAAAATCAAGAGTATACCATTACAAAGGGTGATGTTCTCCTGTTCAACCCGGGAGACAACCACGCCTGCGTTCAGAGTGATGGCGGTACACTGGATTACCGGGGGTTCAACATCACAAAGGAGGTCATGCTGGATTTGGCGGAGGAAGTTACCGGCAGGCGGGAGCTACCCGGCTTTTCGCAAAATGTGATTTCTGATGAAGAAGTTGCCTGTTACCTGCGCCCACTCCACGAACTGGTGATGAAAGGTTCCGATGAATTTGGGAAAGAGGAAAATCTGCTTCTCCTGGTTTCCCTGCTGATTCAGCAATATAGCCAGCCCTTTGAACATTGTGTCCCGGAGTGCCGGGAGGAAATTGAAAGAGCCTGTGCCTTTATGAAACAACATTATGCCGATCGGATTTATTTGGATCAGATTTGCCGTCACGCCGGATTGAGTAAATCCACCCTGCTCCGGGCCTTTGCACACTCAAAAGGCGTCACACCGTACAGCTATCTGGAAAACATTCGTATTGGCAAGGCCAAAAATCTGTTAGAGCAAGGCGTTCCCCCCGTTGAGGCGGCGCTGCAAACCGGCTTCTCCGATCAGAGCCATTTTACCAATTATTTCAACCGATTTATTGGACTAGCCCCCGGTATTTATCGGGATATATTCAAGGATACGGAGGAAGCGCCGCATGAAAGGTAAAAGTACCGCGGGACACTTCTCCGCCCTGCTCACAATCATCATTTGGGGAACGACCTTTATCTCCACCAAAATTCTATTGGCGGATTTTCAGCCAGTAGAGATACTGTTTTTCCGTTTCATGATGGGCCTGCTGGCTCTGTTGGTCGTTTATCCCTGGCGCTTGAAAGGGACGAACCGACAACAGGAACTGACCTTTGCCGCTGCAGGCCTGTGCGGGATATGTCTCTACTACCTGTTTGAAAATATCGCACTTACCTATACGATGGCCTCCAATGTCGGGGTAATTATTTCTGTAACCCCATTTTTCACGGCGCTCCTGTCCCACCTGTTTCTAAAAGAAGAAAAGCCTCATGCCAGCTTTTTCATTGGTTTTGTAGTTGCAATGGCCGGGATCGCTCTTATCAGCTTCAACGGCTCTAAACTGGAACTGAACCCTGCCGGAGATTTGCTGGCCCTATTGGCCGCGCTGATTTGGGCCTGCTATTCTGTGCTGACAAAGAAAATCAGCGGCTACGGCTACCACACCATTCTCACTACCCGGCGGGTGTTCTGCTATGGCATCCTGTTCATGCTCCCAACACTGTTTTTGTTTAATTTTAAATTGGATTTGACAAGGTTTGCAAATCCTGTGTACCTGTTCAACATTCTGTTTTTGGGGCTGGGTGCGTCGGCCCTATGCTTTGTCACCTGGAATTTTGCGGTCAAAGCACTGGGGGCGGTCAAGACAAGTGTTTATATCTACATGGTTCCTGTCATTACAGTAGTGGCTTCGGTAGCAATCCTCCATGAGAAAATCACTGTTCTGTCCGCTGCCGGAACAGTCCTGACATTAACAGGCCTGTTCCTGTCTGAGAGCAAACTATTTTTGAGAAAAGAGGCAAAGTAAAATGGACTGGCAAAATGAAAAATTGTTCTGACTGTTAAGGAAAAAGACGGTGATAACGATAAAGCATCCAATCTTGACAGGACTGGTATTTACCGTGTTAATCTTGGCCTGCGAAAAAGTACATTCCAAAAGATATTCGGAAAAATTTCGGCACGTCCGGCAGCGGGTGGTATCGTGGATATGGATTTTGGCTTGAAATAGCCGGAAGCCACAAGGGCAGTGTTCTCCGGCGTACCTCGGTCAGGCGATCTGAGCGACGGGTGGTAGAGAGTAATCTCTGCTGCCTTATTGACTTTTAGTTCGGCTTTGATTATAATTAAATCAATTGTTTTAAAACAAGTGATTTAATAAAGGAAGAAATAGAGTATGCCACCAAAAGCAAAATTTACAAAAGCAGAAATTATTGAAGCCGCATTAAATATTGTCAGGACAGACGGATATGAAGCTTTGACTTCCAGGGCATTGGGAACCTGCCTCGGCAGCTCGGCAAGACCGATTTTTACCGTATTCAAAAATATGGAGGAAGTTCAGCAGGCTATGACCCAGGCTGCTAAAGCTCTATATAGAGAATATGTCAATAAAGGTTTGGCAGCGGCGCACCCTTTCAAAGCCGTAGGCACGCAATATATCCTCTTTTCTGTTCATGAGTCAAAACTGTTTCAGCTCCTCTTTATGACGGAGCAGAAACAAATTCCCGACTTATCCGGTGTACTTTCGCTGATAGACGATAGTTATGAGCAAATTCTGTTGTCAATTCAAGATGAATACAAAATCTGCAAGTCATCTGCGAAAAAGCTCTATCATCATCTTTGGATCTATACACACGGAATTGCATCGCTTTGTGCCACAAAAATGTGCCACTTTACAGACGAAGAAATCAGTACAATGATTACTGAGGTATTTATGAGCATTTTGAAAAAGATAAAGGAGGAAGAAAAGAATGATTAAAGCGAAAGATATCATAAAATCATACGGAAACGGAGAAAGCCGATTTCAAGTATTAAAGGACATCAGTCTTGATATTGCAGATCATGATTTTGTGGTTATTCTCGGTGCGTCTGGTTCTGGCAAGTCCACTTTTTTGAATGTAATTTCAGGTCTTGAACGCCCTGACAGTGGTAAAGTGTTTTATGACGGAAAGGATATTACAGCATTTTCCGATCATGAATTAACTGCATTTCGTAAGGAAAATATTGGATTTATTTTTCAGCAGTATTATTTGCTGCCCAATATGAGCGTTGATAAAAATGTGAAAATGGGCGCTGACTTAGCAGGTAACAAAGATTATAAAACTATGATCGAGGCAGTCGGACTTGGAGAGAAACTACATAAATATCCCAGCGAACTTTCCGGCGGCGAACAGCAAAGAGTATCTGTTGCAAGAGCTCTGGCCAAAAGACCAAAAGTTTTATTTCTTGATGAACCGACAGGTGCATTAGACGAACAAACAGGACGTCAGGTGCTTGATTATATCTGTAAGCTTCAAAAAGAATATGATTTTACAATCGTAATGGTAACGCACAATTTGAATATTGCGGAAATGGCAAATACAGTTATAAAAATGAACAGCGGAAAAATATCTGAAATTTATACAAATGAAACGAAAAAGACCGCTTATGAGATTGGGTGGTGATGGTATGCTGGTTGGAATAAAAAACGCTTCAAAACTCATCGGCATTTCCGTTATCGCCTGTTGTGCCGTACTTGTATGTACCATGTTTCTGAATTTTTATTTGGATGTTCAGTTCATTGAGAATGAAATAACATCTGAATTGTCAAGGGTTTTTTATCATGCTCAGGTTTCGACCGCAAAAGTCGTTTGTCTTGTAAGTGGCGGATGCCTGCTTTTAACTGCCCTTGTTATGCTGCTGTTTTATATTAAGCATTATATTGACACGCATAAGAAGGAACTTGGGATATTAAAGGCATTGGGATATTCAAATCTTAAAATTGCAAAAAGCTTTTGGGTATTCGGAATTAGTACTTTTATGGGAACTGCTATCGGATATGCAGGAGCCTTTCTTATCATGCCGTGGTTTTACGCACTGCAAAATGAAGATAACATGCTTCCTGGGATAACGATAAATTTTCATCCAAGCGTTTTATTTTATTTCGTGGTATTGCCGACTGTTTGTTTTTCGGCGCTTTCGGTTTATTACGCCTGGTACAAATTAAGAAAGCCTGTGTTGCTGCTTTTAAAAGACAGCCTGCAGGTTGCATCTAAGCCGCCCAGACACAGAACTGAAAAAAACAGAGAGCTTTCCTTTATAGAGGATTTAAAAAGAAATACCTTGAAATCGAAAAAGGCACTTGTATTTTTCATTATTTTTGCTTCGTTTTGTTTTGCAGCTATGACACAAATGTCGTTTAGCATGAAAGATTTATCGAGTGAAATGATGGGTGTGATGATGTTGGTTATCGGGCTTGTATTAGCGTTTACAACGCTGTTTCTTGCCATAACTACAGTCATAAACGGAAATACAAAAACGATTGCTATGATGAGGGTATTCGGCTATTCGCAGAAAGAATGCTGCAGGGCAATTTTAGGCGGCTACAGACCGATGTCCTATATTGGTTTTGTAATTGGAACAGGATATCAATATGGGTTGTTGAGGCTTATGGTGGATATTGTGTTTAAGGATCTTGAGGGTGTACCTGCATATAAATTTGACTTTCCTGTTATGCTTATTTCTCTTGTTTGTTTTATCACAATTTATGAAATTCTGATGTATGTATATTCCGAAAAAATTAAGAAGATTTCAATCAAGGAAATTATGATTGAGTAACAGGGAGAAATGGATACAAACAAAATGGATACGCTGTCCTGTCTGCGGCAATAAAACCTGAACAATGATACGGGAAAATGCGGGACTATCTCAAAGTTTAGTAAACCTCCAAACTGATGTAAGATAAGAATTACTCAGTCTGGAGGTTTTATTATGGCAAAAAAAAGGAAAACCCACAGAAAGCAGTAATGAAGAAAATGATACTCTGTTACCTCAAAGAAAATGGCATCCTCATTAATCGTCAGGGAATACCCATAGGACAGGATCTGGCAGAAGCGCCCGGTTTTACCAAACTTCTGCAAAAGAAAAACGCTGCCTTTATCGCTGCTCCAAAAGCCTTGAAGTCGTATTTATGTACTGGTTTTTTTCCATAGTTATTCACCCTGTTACAGTTTCCCTTTCTTCTTGGATATATCTACATAGTTCTATAAGTTATCTAAAATCGTTTCCTTTCGTAAATGAAATTCTGTTTTAACAGGTTTACAAACATACACCATGTATGTTAGAATACAAATCATAATGTATGTGAAAGGAGGTTAAAGTGTGCCACGTAACAAATATCCAGAAGAAACAGTTGAAAAGATATTGGAGGTTTCCCTAAAGCTATTTCTTGAAAAAGGATATGAAGAAACTACCATTTTAGACATTGTAAATCATTTAGGCGGTCTGACAAGGGGAGCGTTTTATCATCATTTCAAATCGAAAGAAGAAGTGTTAAATGCACTAAATGATAAATTGTTTTTTGAGAATAACCCATTCGAAATTGTAAGTAATGAAAAAAACTTATCTGGTCTTGAAAAAATTAAAAAGGTTATAAAATTACAATATTCAAATAAGGAGCAACATAAAGTAAATCTTATGGCTGTTCCATTACTAAATAACCCGCGTATATTGGCAAGTCATATTGAAAACAATCAGCGGATAGTCGTTCCTTATCTTGAAAAATTTTTTCAGGAAGCTATAAAAGACGGCTCTATTCGGAATAATTATCCGAAAGCACTATCCAGTTTTTTTCTGATAATAACAGAGCTTTGGTTTATCCCCTCAATTTTTCCCGGTACATTGGAACGTTTGCTTTTTGTCAAAGAAATGTTCGACAAGTTAGAAATACCGATTATTGATAATGAAATTTTGTTTTATGCGAAAAATACTATAGAAAAACTCGAATAGAGTTTTTTTACTCAAATACATACATGCAACATGTATATAAAAGAGGGTAATAATGCCAGAACAAGGTTTATTGGAGTTGAAACAGCTATCTGAAATGGGGCTAAAGATGAACATCAACGAGCTGTCCCCTCTTATTATGAGGATTTATATTGCCGATATGATTGCTGGTATTATTAATCGCAATAGGGATTGTCTTACTCATCAAGTCCAAACAAGGCGAAAAAAGGGAAGAAAATGGTGGGGATTGGTTTTGTTTGATGTGTTAATGATATTGACGTACATCATTCAACTGGTGATTTTTCTATAATCAAAAATTTAGTTAGGAGAAGATAATATGACGGAAAAAGAATTTGAACAGCGTATTGACGCTGCTGCAGACAGGTTTGAAAAAAATATTACCGAAAAATGGAATAATAATAAATGCTTTCGCAGAAGCATGAAATCCATCTCTATCATGGCAGAGGCTGGCTTACTTCTTGGCGCGGGACATCTTGCGGCACGAGGTTATAAAACTGCCGCTGCGTGGTGTGCAGGACTTGGTATTGTTGGTGTAATAGCTGATATTATTAACTATAAATGAGCAAATATAGAAATTTGCGCAAAACTACCCTACCAATTTCAAAACAGCTTCAAGTGACGCACCATTTTTTATGAACTGGTGCAGATTACCGATTCGCTCTGTTTTGACTTGATCTTGAAAATACCAGT
>JAAWAV010000012.1 GCA_022792335.1 Lachnospiraceae bacterium | reverse complement strand
GACTTGTCACCGGAAGCGTTCATTGCGTCAATCTTCTTGAGCAGACTCGCATCTGCAAATGGTCCTTTTTTCAGTGAACGAGCCATTGGTTTACCTCCTTCTTATCAATTACTTAACGGTTCTGCCGTCGCGTCTTCTTACGATCAGCTTATTGGACTGCTTATGCTTCTTTCTGGTCTTAAGGCCCAGAGCAGGTTTGCCCCAGGGAGTGGAAGGACCGGGACGTCCGATTCCTGCCTTGCCTTCGCCGCCGCCGTGAGGATGGTCATTGGGGTTCATAACGGAACCGCGGACCGTGGGGCGGATGCCCATGTGACGCTTGCGTCCTGCCTTACCGACGTTGATCAAGGAGTGCTCTCCATTTCCGACTACGCCGATGGTGGCGCGGCAGATAATAGGAACCATTCTCATTTCACCGGAAGGAAGTCTTAAGGTGGCGTATTTTCCTTCTTTAGCCATGAGCTGTGCGCTTACGCCCGCGGAACGGACCAGCTGTCCGCCTGCGCCGGGATACAGCTCAATGTTGTGTACCTGAGTACCGATCGGGATATCTTTAAGCTCCAGGCAGTTGCCCACCTTGGCCTCGGCATGTTCGCCGCTCATGACTTTCATGCCGTCCTTTAATCCTTCAGGTGCCAGGATATAGGATTTCGCACCGTCTGCATAGCAGATAAGGGCGATATTTGCACTTCTGTTGGGATCGTATTCAATTCCGATCACCGTTGCGGGAATCCCGTCTTTCTTTCTCTTGAAATCAATGATTCTGTATTTTCTTCTGGAACCGCCTCCGCGGTGTCTCACTGTGATCTTGCCCTGATTGTTACGTCCGGCATTCTTATTCAGAGAGACTAACAGGGATTTCTCCGGAGTCTTCTTGGTAATCTCAGAGAAATCAGAGCCGGTCATATTTCTTCTGGAAGGTGTATAGGGATTATAAGTTTTGATTCCCATTTCCTTACTCCTTTCTGCTGTACAACTCGCTCGAGTGTGTTTTGTTGTCACGACATAGTGTTCGTCGTATAGATAAGCCTTCGCTCTTCGCCTTACGGCGGGAAGATACATCCTCGCTTCGCTCGGAGTATCCGCTTTCGCACTAACCTCAAGCTTCACCTTCGGTTCGCTTTCAGCAAGTGCTCAATGCGTCGCTAAGTTGCTTTCGGGTATGTTCGCTCCACTAAGTTCAGCCTTCGCCTCACGGCTCGCCTTCACTAAGGGTCGCGAACGGCCTCGCACTAAGCTCAAACTTCGCCTTACGGCTCGTTTTTGCTAAGTTGCTTTCGGCCTATAGGCCCTCAAAAATCTCAATATCTGCGCTGTCGGCCGTCAGCTTCACAATCGCCTTCTTGGTAGCGGCGGTCTTTCCGACGGTGCGGCCTCTTCTGCGTTCCTTGCCTTCGCAGTTCATCGTGTTCACGGAGGCAACCTTTGTGCCGGAGAACATCTTTTCCACTGCTTCTTTGATCATATTCTTGTTGGCATCCACATGCACCAGGAACGTGTACTTTTTCTCAGACATCTGATTCATGGTTTTCTCAGTGACAACCGGTTTCAGGATCACATCATAATATTTAATGTCAGCCATTATGCGTACACCTCCTCAATTGCTTTGGCGGCAGCCTTTGTGGTAACAACAGTGTTGTATTTCAGAATATCATATACATTGATGGTGGAGGTGAGGGCTGTCTTGATTCCGGGCAGGTTGCCTGCGGACATAATGACCTTCTCATCCTTCTCGTCCATAACGATCAGTGCTTTCTCCACTTTCAGATTATCAAGGACCTTTTTCATGGCCTTGGTCTTAATTTCATCAAGCTTTAACTCATCGAGAACAATGAACTTGTTCTCCTCAACTCTGGAGGTCAGAGCAGACTTAAGCGCCAGCCTTCTCTCCTTTTTATTTAACTTAATGGTGTAATCTCTGGGCTTCACGGCAAATACCATACCGCCGCCGGTCCACTGGGGAGCTCTTGTGGAACCCTGTCTTGCGTGTCCAGTTCCCTTCTGTCTCCAGGGCTTCCTTCCGCCGCCGCTCACTTCGGAACGGGTTTTTGCGCTCTGTGTTCCCTGGCGCTTATTTGCAAGCTGGCTGACCACTGCCAGATGTACCAGGTGCTCATTGACTTTCACACCATACACGGCATCGTTAAGCTCTAACGTTCCGACTTCATTGCCTTCCATATTGTAAACAGATACGTTTGCCATTTTAAGTGTTCCTCCTTTCCTCGTAAAAACATTAAACTGCTTTTACAGTTTCCTTAATTGTAACCAGACATTTCTTCGGTCCGGGCACCGCGCCTTTGACGAGCAGAATGTTATTCTCTACGTCGACTCTCACCACTTCCAGATTCTGAATGGTGATTCTCTTGTTACCCATCTGACCGGGCATTTTCTTTCCCTTGAATACCTTGCTGGGATCGGATGCCGCTCCGTTGGATCCTGCATGACGATGGAATTTGGAACCGTGAGCCATGGGGCCTCTGTGCTGTCCGTGACGCTTGATGGCGCCCTGGAATCCTTTACCTTTGGAAATCGCAGTAGCGTCTACCTTGTCGCCTACCGCGAAAATGTCGGCCTTAATCTCATCCGCCACTTTGTAATCTTCCGCATTCTCAAACCGAAATTCTCTGATATATCTTTTATAGGACACGCCCGCTTTGTCGAACTGTCCTTTGACAGGCTTGTTCACCAGTTTTTCACGGATATCGGCAAAACCCACCTGCACTGCCGCATAACCGTCGTTTGCTGCAGTTTTTACCTGAGTCACAACACAGGGACCAGCCTTGAGCACCGTCACGGGAATGAGGGCTCCGTCCTCAGTAAACACCTGGGTCATCCCGACCTTTGTTGCTAAAATCGCTTTTTTCATTCTTCTTTCTACCTCCTGTTATTCTACAGCGGATTGCCGCAAGGGCAATCATCCTAGAACAGGTCGAAACCAATTCCGGATTTATCTGCCGCATGAAAGCCTTCGTCATTCATGCGTCAAAAAACTTTGTGAAATGCGCAGTCTCAGTCTATAAATAAGGAAATCCACCTTTCCGACACCGCGCATGCGACGAACGCATAGGGCGCAATCGCCTCTAAACCATTCATCACTTCGTTTTCATCTTGATGTCAATGTAAACACCGGCAGGCATTTCCAGTCTGGAAAGGGCATCAACGGTCTTTTGTGTGGGCGCCGTGATGTCGATAAGCCTCTTGTGAGTTCTCTGCTCGAACTGTTCTCTGGAGTCTTTGTACTTGTGTACGGCACGGAGAATGGTGATAACTTCCTTCTTCGTGGGCAGCGGCACAGGCCCGCTCACCTGAGACCCGGTTTTCTTTACAGTTTCGATGATCTTTCCTGCAGACTGATCGACCAACTGATGGTCATACGCCTTCAAAGTGATTCTCATTACTTGACTTGCCATAAAAAAAGTCGCCTCCTTTTCGCACTTTTCAATGTAAGTACGACAAGCGGTGACTGTACACTCTCCCGTGTGTATCCTACAGGCCCACACGTCATTTCTACTTCTTATTGGTAGATGATTCCTCTGTACAGTGACTTGTCGCCAGTTTCCTAACTTGACATTCGCTCCACGGAAAACCTGCCACAAAAGGGCAGCAACCTCACGCTTCATCGCTATCATGCCACAGCATGAATTATTATACACGAAGCCCTTGCAAAATGCAAGGGCTTTTTTATGTTCTTTTTTCAATACCGTCGCTTGATAAAAGCATGTGTGTCCTTATCAACCGATAATACTGATCTATCGACAGCCTATCCTCTCCATTTCGGCCGTCCGATTACTATACAAGGAACAGTCGTTCTCTGAGTTTCAAAATGCAAATGCCCATCGCGATCTCCGGCACAATCTGAAAAACCCCGCCCGCCAAAATCACAAAATCCAGTTGCTCCTGCATCTGAGTATTGATTTTTCCCAAAAGCCCCAGAACAGAGAAAAATGCCAAAGCAAAATTCGCCACAATCAGAATCACAGGCAAGTTCTGCTCCGTTTCTCCCCTCTGGCAGATATCCCGTACAATATCCGCACATCGGATTGCTTTTCTGTAATAGACGATTAGAAGCACCAGAAGCAGGGCCAGCCCGATGATCATTCCCAAAATCGCAGCGCGGCCGTCTGCCACATGATGACCTCCGCCATGGCCGCCGGAAGTTTCTACAAACACCAAAATTCCGAATCCAATGGAAAGGACTGCGCTTATGATTCCCAATATCAGATTAAACAACATACCGGCTCTGGCCATCATCACTCCGCCTGCAGAGGGAATCCCCTCCCCTTTGCAGGCCAGATAAAACCTCCACATACCGACAGCAATCAGAACCAGAGGGACAAACTGCACCACCGTCAGAACCATACCCGCTATTCCAAATTTTTGAAACCGCGTATAGTTTTGAAGAAAAGCCCTCCATAAATCTCCGTCAGAACCCTGCCCAAAGATATCCGTATACACATACAGCATCACCGCGCCCGTATAGCAGAGGGTCGCCGCCAGAAAAAGTGCAGAACTTCCGCAGTCTTTGACTGCTTTCTGGGCAGCCGTCGTTCCTCCCCGATCATAGGCCGCTTCATCGTTATATTCCTTTCCGTTTCCATCTGGATAATACGCTCCCATTCGCCTCCCCCTTTCCCTTGCCAGACCTCCTATTCGCCGCCTATACTTCCTGTTTTCTCTTCACTGCCAGAGCAATGGAAAACTCCGGTATGTAGTATGGAATCAGAGTCGCCTGCAGTGCATGGTACAGGTCCGCCTTACCCGGCCAGACGGTACCAGTCACATGGTTTTCCCGATCGAGCTGATGAAACCAGGAACCATTCACATGGTCCAGAACCTTCTCATCCAGGTACTCCATAAACTCTGCATATTCTTTCTTATAGCATTCCTCTCCTGTCACCCGGTACAGCACTGCCGCCGTATTGATCGCCTCCGCCAAAGTCCAGTGCATCCTGTCGTGAACCACCGGCTTTCCATCCCAGTCTGTCGTATAGACAATACCGGGAGCTCCGTCTGCATTCCATCCGTCGCCTACCGCCCGGTGATAGAGGTTTTTTGCTGCCTCAATATAAGGAGCCGCGCCTTCCTTGTCCTCCAAATTGGCAGAGAGCGCCCACTGAACAATCAGTCTGGACCATTCCAGTCCATGTCCCGGCGTCGCACCATAGGGCTTAAAAGGATCGTCCGGCCGCTCTTTGTTGCATTCCAGATCCGGTATCCATTCTTTTGTAAAATGCTCCGGAATCCTCCAGTTATTTTTCTCCGCCCATGAAACGACGCGGCGGATGATACGGCCTGCCCGTTCCCGGTACGTTTCGTCCTCCAGCACGTCTGCCGCCGCCAGGAATGCCTCTACCGTATGCATATTGGCGTTCAGCCCCCGGTAATCATCCAAAACTGTAAACTCCGTATTCCAGGTATCGCAGGACATTCCCTCCTCCTCATTCCAGAAGCGGAGATCATATACATCGACAGCTTCCTTCAAAAGCGCCTCAGCGCCTTCCACTCCGGCCAAAAGCGCGGAAGAAGCCCCCAGAATCACAAATGCATGCGCATAACAGAGCTTTCCAGAAAGAGGAGTTCCATCTGCCGTGAGTCCTGCGTACCAGCCGCCATGTTCCTTGTCATGGAGCTCTCCTCTCAGACCCTTTATGGCCTCTTGCGCCAGTTCTTTTCCCCCTTTAAATCCCAGAAACTCTCCAATCGCGTAGACATGCGCCATCCGGCAGGTCACATAAACCTCTCTGTCTCTCTCCTTCCAGGGCGTTCCATCATCTCCCAGGTAATAAGCGCTCCCCCCTGGCGAAGGAAACTTTCGTCCAAACTCAAAGATCCTCTGACGGATACCTCCAAGAAACTCTCTGTTTTCCTCTGTGTCGATTTCATACTTCCGATTCACCTTCTCCATTGGCTTCTCCTTTCCTTTAACAATTCTCCATCTCCGCATTAATTTGTGCTTCACAGGAGCGCATGGCAAGAATGGTCTTTTCCATCAATTCCTCCAGCGTCCAGCCAAGCATTTCCGCTCCATCCCGGATAACTTCCCTGGAACAGCCTGCGGCAAATCTTTTGTCTTTGAATTTTTTCTTCAGACTGGATACTTCCATATCCATCACGCTTTTGGAAGGACGCATCCTGGCGGCCGCCCCAATAAGCCCAGTCAGCTCGTCAGCAGCAAAAAGCACTTTTTCCATCTCATGCTCCGGCTTCACATCGCTCACAAGCCCATAGCCATGGCTGCACACCGCATGAATCAGCGCCTCCTCCGCGCCGCCTTCCTGCAAAATCTCCGGCGCCTTTTTGCAGTGTTCCTCCGGATACCGTTCAAAATCAATGTCGTGAAGCAGCCCGGCAATTCCCCAAAACGCTTCCTCCTCCCCATATCCCAGTTCCCTTGCGTAATAACGCATAACTCCTTCCACCGTCAATCCGTGGAGAATATGAAATTCTTCTTTATTATATTGCTTTAGCAGCGCAAGCGCGCTCTCCCTCGTCATCTGTGTTTTCATTCCTCTTCTCCCTTCGTACCTTTCGTCAAATGTGTTAAAGCCAATTTGGGTTTCACCCTTTTGTTTCACAGTTTCTTTCCTTTTATCTTACTCTATTTCCCCTTGTCCGTCAACGACAGCTCTGCCTCCATGACAACTTGGTCATCATAAAAAATCGAGAAACGCGGCCAGAGACCGGACGCGCTTCTCGATTTTACAGCACCCCTTTTTACAGATATGTTTTCAATGTTTCTACTTTATCCAGACGCTCCCAGGTCAGATCCAGGTCGTCTCTTCCAAAATGTCCATAAGCAGCCGTCTGTTTGTAAACAGGCTTCCTCAAATCCAGCATTTTGATAATCCCGGCAGGACGCAGATCAAAGTTCTCTCGAATGATCTCCACCAGCTTCTGATCGGAAAGCTTTCCGGTCCCAAAGGTATCTACCATAACGGAAGTAGGCTGGGCCACGCCGATCGCATAGGAAAGCTGGATTTCACATTTATCCGCCAGACCGGCCGCCACCAGGTTTTTCGCCACATAGCGGGCCGCATACGCAGCGGAGCGATCTACCTTGGTACAGTCTTTTCCGGAGAATGCGCCGCCGCCATGTCTTGCATAGCCGCCGTATGTGTCGACGATAATCTTCCTGCCCGTAAGGCCGCTGTCTCCATGGGGGCCTCCGATTACAAACCGGCCGGTAGGATTGACAAAAAATTTCGTCTTTTCGTTCACCAGTTCTGCAGGGAGCACCGGATCAAACACGTATTTCTTGATATCTTTATGTATCTGTTCCTGAGTCACATCCGGATCGTGCTGCGTCGAAAGTACCACTGCATTCAGATGGACAGGTTTCCCGTTTTCATCATACTCTACTGTCACCTGGCTCTTTCCGTCAGGACGCAGATAGGTAAGGACCCCGTCCTTTCTCACCTTTGTGAGCTGGCGTACCAGCTTGTGAGCCAGGGCAATCGGATAGGGCATGTATTCCGGAGTTTCATTGGTCGCATACCCAAACATCATCCCCTGATCTCCGGCACCGATGGCCTCAATCTCTTCATCGGACATCTGATTTTCTTTAGCCTCCAGCGCCTTGTTCACGCCCATGGCAATATCCGTGGACTGCTCGTCGATAGCCACCATAACGGCACAGGTATTGCCGTCGAAGCCATACTCCGATTTGTTGTAGCCAATTTCCAGAACCGTATCCCGGACAATTTTCTGAATATCCACATAGGCTTTGGTGGTAATCTCTCCCATCACCATCACAAACCCCGTATTGCAGCATGTCTCGCAGGCAACCCGGCTCATGGGGTCCTGCTCCAGCATGGCGTCCATAATGGCGTCAGAGATCGCGTCGCACATTTTGTCCGGATGCCCTTCCGTCACTGATTCAGAAGTAAATAAATACTTTTCCATAAAAATCTCCTTTCTCTTACGATAAAAAACTGTCCCTGCAGGGTTCTTCGCCTGCTCACCGCGCGGAGCGCAAGTTGCGCTAGCAACTGATTTTCCCTTGCGCCCCTGTGCACAAAGAAAAAAGTCCGCCATAAGCGGACTTTGATAGATTTCTGTATCTCATCCTCTTATTGTTCGATATCTCGCTCAGGTTGGCACCTTCCTGGAAAGGGGTTGCCGTGGCTTCACAGGTCCTCTGTACCTCCACCACTCTGAATAAGGGAATTGCGGACTCTATAAAATTGTATCGGACATCAGTATCTGTCCTCTTTCGTATCATGACACACTTTCTCTGTCGTGTCAAGTATTTTTTCTTCTGGAATCTATTCCCATCGCCTAAACTGCCTCCAGTTTCAGCCTCCGGATATCCTTATCGTCCTCCGCCTGGTAAATACAGGCTCCCAGAGAACGGAGCTTTTCGTCAAAACGCTCATAACCTCTCAAAATATATTTCGTCTCATCCACCACCGTGTGTCCATCAGCAGCAAGTCCGGCCAGTACCAGCGCCGCTCCCGCCCTGAGGTCCGGCGCGCATACGTCCGCTCCCGTCAGACGCCCTACACCGCTGATAACCGCTACGTTGCTCTCCACCTTTACATTGGCCCCCATACGGGCCAGTTCGTCCACATATTTGAACCGATTTTCAAAAATACTCTCCGTCACCATGCTGGTCCCTTCCGCCAGGGAGAGCGCTACGGCAATTTGAGGCTGCATATCTGTAGGAAATCCCGGATAGGGCAGTGTTTTCACATGGGTATAATGAAGTCTGGACTTGCAGACTACCCGGACCGCATCGTCAAATTCAATCACTTCGCAGCCCATCTCTTTCAGCTTTGCAGAAATAGCCTCCAGATGTCTGGGAATCACGTTTTTCACCGTCACATCGCCTTTTGTCATGGCAGCGGCAAACATAAAAGTCCCCGCCTCAATCTGATCCGGAATGATGGAGTAGGTGGTGCCGTGGAGCTTCTGTACGCCCCGGATCCGGATTACATCCGTACCCGCCCCTTTGATATTTGCTCCCATGCTGTTTAGCAGATTCGCAACATCTACAATATGAGGCTCCTTGGCTGCATTTTCCAGAATGGTATTCCCCTCCGCCAAAACTGCCGCCAGCATAATATTGATAGTCGCTCCCACAGAAACCATATCCAGATAAATATGGCTGCCCATAAGATGTGCCGCGTCAGATACCACCATGCCGTATTCCACATCAGCCCTTGCTCCCAAAGCCCGGAAACCTTTCAGATGCTGATCAATAGGACGACTTCCGATGTTGCAACCGCCAGGCAGAGAAACCTCCGCCCTCTTGTATTTTCCGAGAAGCGCGCCGAGGAGATAATAAGAGGCGCGAATCCTTTTGATAAAATCATTGTTCACCCGAACCGTATTGATCGTAGAACCATTGATGCGCACCGTATGGGCGTCAATCCGGCGAACCCTTGCCCCGATATCCTCAATCGCCTCCAACAGTACGTTGGTATCGCGTACATCCGGTAAATTCTCTATGGTTACATCTTCATCCGCCATAATGGCCGCTGCCAGAATCCCAAGAGCTGCGTTCTTAGCTCCTCCAATTACCACATCGCCCACCAGCGGATTTCCGCCCTTAATCACATATTGCATGATGACACCTCATCGATTTTCCTTTTATTTAAACAACAAAACGCTGTATTCTGCTTTCTTTTGTCGCCATCTGTTTTTAGTTTGTACGACTACTCTGAGGTCTATTATAACAATCTCTTGCCAATTTGTAAAATCTTTTTTACTTTTTGTAAGAATTTCTTAATATTCCTCTAGTTTTTACAAAAGCCCCCTGCATTTTCACGGATTTCTCCTATGTTTTTACAGGAATACGCTACGCATTCACGGAACCCCTTCGCATTTTTACGGAACCCAGCTAATAAAAGGATAACCATAGGCACCATAATACTTTTCTGCCTCCTCCTCCGGCATCAGTTCTTTCTCTCCGGTCAGAGGATTGTAAATGATAAGATTTTTATAAATGTCATAGCCTAGAATCAATTCTGCCTGGCTGCCTTTCGTCATAGCCATCACCGGGCAGCCTCTGTTTACATAGTAGAGCATCTGATTGAGAATGCATCCATGCAAATCCACCGCTTTCCCAGAAGGCAGACTGTCAAGAATTTCATAAGCGCTTTTTCCTGCTGCAAGCTCTGTTGCCGCGTCAACCGGCGATTCTGCCTCTCGCAACATCATCGAAAGGCAGGCCGACAGTCTCCCGTCCTCAGAGGCTGCTTTCTGCCCCTCCACAGGCTCCGCCAATGCTTCCGTCCTCCTGTTCGCTCTGGTCCAGACGTAATTCTGGTCATTTCCCACTACCACGCCCATCTGATCATAAACCAGCCATATGGCCTCCGCTGGAGAGCCGCAGATTCCCTCCAGGCGTCCGCTGGCATAAGCATAATACTGCTTCGGCCGTTCACGGACTTCAGAAGGCATTCTCCCCACCTCCAGGACGCGTATTTCCCGCCCTGCCAGCGTTCTGGGCTTTCTGACACTCAACCGTTTGTCTTCCGCCCCGGAGTCTCCTGTTTTTACTGCGTATGTGGTTTTTTTCAGCTCAGAAAAATCTCGCACAAGCGCCGATTCCTCTTCTTCTGTCACCTGGTTCTGAATCAAAGCATCGCTCTCTGCTTCCACCCAGGCTCCGTCTGAATCCCTCCTCTGCCTTTCAATTTGAATCTTTCCGTCCTCCACCTCAATTCCCCGGATATACATTCCTTCCCGTGTATAAGTGGTCTGTGCCTTCCCATCCCTGCCTACAATTTCAAGGGCGTACATGGGATATTCCACCGTCATTTTTCTCTTAATATCCTCTTCTTTGGTCTTTCCATAAATAAAATCTCCATCGATAAATCCCAGCGGGCGAATGACTTCTCCCGCATCCGCCTGAATGGCAAAGCTTTCCCCTTTATCCATATCATACACCTGAATGGTCTTTCCGCCGTAAATATCTTCTTCCTCCTGCCAGGCGGCCGCCCCAAACTCACTACTTGTGGCAAAGGTATGCTCTTTCAGGCCGCTTACCAGTTCCACGCACTCCTCGCCCGAAAAGTCAATGGCATAAATCCCATTTTCAAACATAAGGTAGAGTAACTGGTTTTTACCCACATAGAAAAGTCTGCGAAGCTCCTCTTTCAGCACCTGATAGGGTCTGTCAGAAGGAATATAGAAAATTTCAGAAACGGTATTCTCCTCCCTGCTGTACTGGTAAAAGCTCAGACCGCACTCTCCTTCGTGGATCCCTCTATTCATATATCCGCAAACGACAAAGGAGACATCCCCGTTTTCCTCTGCGTTTACAATCCGAAATTCATGCTGATCGTAGAGGCTCCTGGCTTCACCATCCGAGTCCTCTTTAAAAGAAAACAGCCTCGTCATTTCATGTCCTGTTTTCTGGTAGCTCCAGAGTTCCCCGTCTACGGCAAAAACTGTATAGTCTCCGGCTTTCCGTATCTCCAGTTCCGTATTTTTCGGGCTCAGGATTCCAAGCTCGATGGTTTCCCCCCGCACAGTCTCCTCGGAAGCTTCAAAAACCTGATCCATCGTCCGCTCATAGGCAATCAGCCAAAGCTTTCCCTCTACGAAACGAACGCAAAAAAACTCCTTCACCTGATAAGTTTCCTGGCCGCCCGCCTCTCCTGCCGCCGTCACCGTATAGAGAAACTGAAGGGAGCCCACCATTTCATTCATTTCCTTGATATCCATGGAAATCTCGCCGGAAATTTCCGGCTTAAGCCCTCCCCAGGCCACATGATTGTAACTGGACTTGATATCTGCATAGCCCAGAGTACTGTTATCCGTCTCATTGTTGCTCTCAAGCTGTACCGTCAGATCTTCCGTAATGTTTTTTGTAAAAGCCAGTTCCCTGAAGTTCTTGGCAAAAGCAATCTGTTCCCCGATATGGGTATCGTCATAATAGCGGAGTCTGGTGTAATAATGAATATTCTCTCTGCTGCCAGTCCTCACCTTAAGTACCAGAACATACTCCGTCCCTTTGGCCAGCAGATCCTGAAAGGTCAATTCTCCCCGAACAGTTTCTCCCGCCGGAGAAAGCGTTTCACATACCTTGGTCTCGATCAGATTCTCTCCGTCCAGACTTCTCACGTCATACTCCACCGATTGGATCTCGTTTCCATACGTGTGAATGGTAAACGGCAACTTTCTATTGCCTGGAACAGGAGTAATAGTATCTCGCATGGAAGGAATATGCATCTCTTCCACATAGCCGCGAAGCGTATTTACCGGACTACCTTCAAACTCCATGGACACCAGGGGAAGCGTCGCTCCCCCCATCGTCGTATACACCGTTTCCTCTTCTGTTTTCCGCGTCAGAAAAAAGACTGCGGCCACTGCCGCCACAAAAACAAATGCCAGTATCACAATCCGTCTGAATATTTTTTTCATGGGTACACTCCCTGCCTATCAAAATATAGCCATGGCAAATTACCATGACTATATTGTAAAATCAATCGCCCGAAACCTCAACCGCTTTTTTATTAACTTTTTCTTAGGAGAATTTTTACCAGTATTTCCGTTTCAGCCCCCGGCGACGCACCCGCCTTCTGCAGATTTCGTGATACAAAAGCACCTCCGCGGCCGCTCTTATCCACTCTGCCTCTTTTTCATCCATGTTCTCTGAGATTTCTTCCCTGCAAATTTCCTCGCAGAGTTTTCTAAGACCGATTCTGTCAGGATACTCGTCGTAGAGCACGCTTCCTTCATAGTCAATGGTATCACACAGTTCTCCCGCTCTCATCTGGAGTTTTTTCATTTTTTCCGGATACATGGCCTGGAAATACTCCATGTCCCGTCCTGTCTCCTGATTGTCATCCTTCAGTTCCATGGCCCAGAGCATTTCCCGGCGGCTTCCTCTGCTCATTCCGCGCCTGAAGCCGTTCCCACTTTCATATCCTTTCCCGGAAAGCTCCGACGCCTGCATCCCAAAGACCGGGCCGGGCATGATACCGGGGTATGTGCGTCTGCCGGCCGGACGTCCTCCATAATAATCCCAGATAAAATCGCTGTATCGTTCTGCCATCTGACTGCCACCTTATATTTATAATCTATTATAACATATGCAGATTTTTTCCGTAGGTGCGGCCAGAACCGGAAGCAGAACCTCCTACCAGTCTGATGCCAGAATCGGACATCCCAGATGAAAGACGGTTTCATCTCTCACTCCGTCATAAGATACCGCCAGATTCAAATTGACTTCTCCTTCCGGGAGCGGTTTTGTCTCCCCGGCGCCTTCGGCATAGGCGTAAATCGTATAAAGGGTGTCCTCGTCCACATGGTTTACCTGTTTCGCTCCCATTTTCTCCAGCAAGGCTTCCGCCAGGATCCTCTGTTCCTCTCTGGAAAGTTCTCCTGGAATATATCCCTCCAGCTCCAGATAAACAGTACCGCCCATGCCAGTCCTATCTGTAAACTCAGAGAACCGGGAGTGTTCTTTCAGAGCTTCTTTTACGCTGATATCCTGAAGAATCTCCAGATCTGCACGAAGATAATTCTCTCTTCGTATCTCGCACTCCCCAGCCTGCTCTTCCCGCACAAGCAAATCCAGAGAAAGCGTCCCGTGTTCCGGTTTCCATTGTCCATAAAGCTCTTTTAAAAGCGCTTCTTTTTCTTCCTCCAGATAGAACCAGTCATCCAGATAGCCTTCTCTGTATATATGACAGTTGATTTTTGAAAAATTCGCCGCCTCAAAGGCTGTAAGCACTGTTTCACTGGAGGCCTCCCTCCGGCCAAGCACCGCTAACACCATAAGAAAACAAAGCACGCCCAGGAAAAATGCTATAAACGCCAGCGTCCGTTCCCCAATTTGCTTTCTTTCCTCCCTCTCTCTTTTTCCTTTCATCCATTCCATAAAACTGTCCCTCTTTTCCGTTCTTTTCTCCCTGCCTTCCAGGTCAGGAGACTGTTATCTAAAGAATTGCCGAAAAAGGGAAGTCTATACAAAAAAGGAACGCCCGAAAGACGTTCCTCTCCGAAATCCGTATTTTATTCCATAGTGTAAGGCATAAGAGAAATATGTCTCGCTCTCTTGATGGCGACGGTCAGCGCTCTCTGATGCTTTGCGCAGTTTCCGGTGATTCTTCTGGGAAGAATCTTGCCTCTCTCAGATACGTATCTCTTTAACTTCGCCACATCCTTATAATCGATCACACCATTTTTATCGCCGCAGAATACACAGACTTTCTTTCTTCTGCGTCCGCCTCTCCTCTTCATGGGAGAATCTGCTCTGTCACCCTTTGTGTAAGCCATGATAAAACCTCCTTATTCCGAATAATGTCTAGTTAAACGGGAGACCCTCGTCCTCTACTCCATCGGGAATATTCATAAAGCCATCGTCCACAGCAGCGCTGGGAGCCGGTCTGGACTCCTGACGATATCCGCCGCCCATATTCTGGGACATCGCGTTCTTGCTCTCGGCAAATTCCTGATCTTCCACCACCACATCTGTGGTATAGACCTTCTGTCCGTCTCGGTTGGTATAGCTTCCTGTCTGGATCCTGCCGGTCACTGCGAGCTTTGTACCCTGATGCAGATACTTCTCGGCAAACTCCGCACTCTTCCCAAAAGCGACGCAGCCAATAAAGTCTGCTGTCTGCTGGTCGCCTCCGCCGTCGCTGCTTCTGGCAAACCGCCGGTCCACCGCCAGCGTGTATCTGGCGACCGCCATACCGTTCTGAGAATAACGGATATCCGGATCCCTCGTCAGTCTCCCCATGAGTATTACTTTATTCATGTAGTCCCCTCTTTTCTCCGATTACGCTTCCTGCTTTACGCACAGATATCTGATCACAGGCTCCATAATGCGGACACCCCCACGCCGCAGGTGGACCACTCCTGGGGCAGGGTGTCCAGGGAGTAGCCCCGGTCCGCGCCGGAGCCGCTGGGGTTGGGGGAGAATCCCCGGTCTGCGTACCGGAGGAGG
>JAAWAV010000011.1 GCA_022792335.1 Lachnospiraceae bacterium | reverse complement strand
TATCAAAATCTATAGGAGATCCTATATAAAATCAAATATCAAAGACCACTAGATGTTGTGGTGGCTCTCAAGCATTAGAATACCAAAATCAAATGGCTCTCAAGCTATAAAACGGTGGCTCCGAAGCGTTAGAATATTCAACTGGAAAAGAAATGATTTTTCTGTCAGTGAAACAGCCAGTGGAAGTACAATTTCAGACAGATGAACTTCCGGACATCCTGTATGCTTCAGATACGCTGGAGCTTTCTCTGCAAGCCTGCAATACCGGCCGTGCACAAATCCGTAATGTACGGGCCAGTCTGTACGCAGAAGGATTGTTTCCCGATGGGGAAGTATTCATAGGAAATCTGGAAGCAGGAACGGCGGGGGAAGGAACGATGCAGGTCTATATTGGCACCCGTAATATGGAATCCGCCGGAAAACGGACGAATGAAGGAAACGGGGAGATCTATGGACCAGTGGAGGGAAGGATTATTTTTCAGTATGAAGATGTAGATGGAAGAGTTTATGAGGAGGTAAAATCATTCCAGACGGAAATTAAAAAAGCGCAGGTAGTATCTTTTGCAGTGGAAGAACCGGAAGAGACCAATTCCTGGTGGGTGTCGGTGACTGCCGTGGCTTTTACCGGACTTTTGCTCTGGATTTTGTTACTTTTTCTGCGGCTTCGTAAAAAAAATATACTTCTGGCGGAGGCTATTTCCAGCAGGATACCGGAAGGCGGAGAAAGGAAAAGATGAGAAAATTGGTGATAGTTACCGGACTTTTGGCGGTGTTTTTTCTCCTTTTTGGGATACGAATTGTCCGGCAGCTCTGTGAGGAGAAGCTACAGTACCAATCGGTAGTTTCTTTGGAGGGGCTGGAGTGGGAGGGGGATTTGGAGGAGGAGCTTGAAAAAATCCGGGGAATCTCTTCTTTTACACTGGCGCTCGAAGTTCCGATAAGACTGAAAGCAGAAGAATATACGATGGATATCACAGTCATCGGAGTGGAACTTGACAGGCTGGAAAAACAAATATCCCGGTCACAGGAGACTCCACTGGGAAATACTCCGGTGTTACTTCTTGGAGAAGAGAGTCTTTCAGAGATGACAGATAGAAACGGCCATAAGGCTTCAGAAGAAAAACAGAAGGAGCTTCTGGAACGCTCCGGAGAGATTTTGTGGCAGTATTGTCTGATCGGAGAAGAAACGTTAGAAAGTTGGAACCCCTGTTTGATAGCCGGAACGATGTATACGCCTGCAGGGGAAATTTATATGCCGTTCGGCCAGGCGAAGGCCCTGGTAGGAACGGAAGAAACGTCGAAGTTTTTGTTAAGTGTCCGGGGAAAAGAAAATTATGAGAGAGCGCTGGAATATTTTCAGGGCTCCCTTTTCTAAGAAAAAATTTATAGTTTGTTAATGGAAAAAGCAGGAAAGGAAGTGTATACTTTTAAAAATAGAGAAAAAACAGGGAATTGTCCTGTAGAATAAGCGCAGGATAAAGAATTGGGAGGTTTATCATGACCAGTCGGCAGCAAAGAGACAGAGAGACAGAGACAGAACGGCTTCCGGTGAAACCAAGGATGGCAGAGGGGGACATGGGCAGTTTTCCCAGGGAAACCGCCGGTTCATATCTGCCAGTACGCCGGATGGAGCCGGCCGGTTACGAGGCTGGTCTGCCCAGCAACATGGGGCTTACCAGAAGCCAGGTAGAAGAACGTTTTTCCATGGGACTTTCCAACATGGCAGTGGATTCTTCCTCCAGAACCACAGGAGAGATTATTAGAGGAAATCTTTTTACGTATTTCAATCTGATTTTTGCAATTTTGACAGCGCTTTTATGTGCGGTAGGTTCCTTTCGGAATCTGACGTTTCTTCCGGTTATTGTGGTGAATACGCTGATTGGCATCGTACAGGAAATCCGGGCCAAGAAGGTGCTGGAGAAAATGAACATGCTTGGAGCACCCAAGGCGACTGTGATACGGGACGGAAAAGCCTGGACAGTAGCCTCAGAGGATCTGGTGCAGGACGACACGGTGATCTTTCGGGGAGGGAATCAGATTTGCGCCGACGCGGTGGTTCTGGCCGGGGAGGTACAGGTCAACGAGTCTCTGCTTACGGGAGAGTCTGACGAGATCACAAAGCGCCGGGGAGATCCGCTAATTTCCGGGAGCTTTGTGGTATCCGGCCAGTGCTATGCGACCCTTACGGCAGTCGGAAGCGCCTCCTATATATCGAAACTGACTATGCAGGCGAAGGAAATGAAAACGGGAGAGCAGTCAGAGATGATGCGTTCTCTGGATAGGATTCTCAAGGTGGTGGGGATCCTTCTGATTCCCATTGCCACCGCGCTTTTTGTTCAGGGCTATGTATTTAACGGAGAAACCATCACAGACAGTATTACGTCTATGGTAGCCGCAGTCATTGGTATGATCCCGGAAGGGCTTTATCTTCTGACCAGCGTGGCTCTGGCGGTCAGCTCTATCCGTCTGGCTTCCAGAGGAGTGCTGCTTCATGATATGAAGAGCATTGAGACCCTGGCGAGGGTGGATGTGCTCTGCGTGGATAAGACAGGGACGATTACGGAAAACAAGATGAGTGTGAAAGCAGTGGTTCCGGCTTTCGGTTATGAAGAAGGGACCATGGCGCCTCTCAGCGCGCTTCTCGGAGATTTTGCGAAGGCCATGAGTAACGACAATATTACCATGGAAGCCCTCAAAGAGTATTTCCGGGAGGGGACGGGAGCCGTGCCAGTCCGAGTCATTCCCTTTTCTTCGGCAGTCAAATACAGCGGCGTGATATTTAAGGAAAGCGCCTATGTGCTGGGAGCGCCGGAGTTTGTCTTGCGGGATAATTTTGGGGCGGTACGGACAGAGGTAGAGGCTCACACAGCCAAAGGATACCGGGTGCTGGTGTTTGGATCTTATGACGGGGAGCCGGATGGGAAACCGCTGACGGGAGTAGTGACGCCCCTTGGATTTGTGCTTTTGGCCAATCCGATTCGGAAGGAGGCGCCGGAAACTTTTGCATATTTTGCAGAGCAGGGCGTGGAGATAAAAGTGATTTCCGGAGACAATCCTCTGACAGTATCGGAGGCGGCCAAAGAGGCGGGGATTGCAGGAGCGGAACATTATGTGGATGCATCCACGCTGACCACGCCGGAAGCAGTAAACAAAGCCATGCGGGAATATACTGTATTTGGGCGGGTAACGCCGGATCAGAAGCGTCAGTTTGTAGGAGCCCTGAAATCGCAGGGGAGAACCGTCGCTATGACCGGAGACGGGGTCAACGACGTACTGGCTTTGAAAGATGCCGACTGTAGCGTGGCCATGGCTTCAGGAAGTGAGGCGGCGGCTCAAGCTTCTCAGGTCGTGCTTCTGGACTCCGACTTCTCCTGTATGCCTCAGGTGGTTTTGGAGGGACGAAGAGTAGTCAATAACATTGAACGCTCGGCCAGCCTTTTCCTGGTGAAAAATATTTTTTCTTTGCTGCTGTCCTTATTTTCTGTGGCATTTATGATCACGTATCCACTGGAACCGGCTCAGATTTCTCTGATCAGCATGTTCGCCATCGGCGTACCGGCATTTTTTCTGGCCTTACAGCCCAACAAAGAGCGAATCCAGGGACACTTTATGTCCAATGTCATCAGGAAAGCGCTGCCCGGAGGGTTGACGGATGTGATTGCTGTAGGAGCTTTGGTGGTGTTTGCCCACACCTTTGACGTCCGTGCGGAAGATGTTTCTACGGCTGCGACTATGTTGCTTGCCATTGTCGGATTTATGATTCTCTTTAAAATCTGCCAGCCTATGAATAAATTTCGTATGGCAGTCTGGATTGGATGTGTGGCGGGGTTAATTCTCGGCGGCGTATTGTTGCCGGACCTTTTTGCCATTCAAGCGATTTCCAGAGAATGCGCCATGCTCTTTGTTCTGTTTGCCATTGCCACAGAGCCGCTTCTTAGGTATTTAACCGTAGGGCTTGCCCGGTTGCAGGAGGGGTTCCGAAAGCTTCGCGCCCGATTTGGAAAATAAGGGTGATACTTAATGGAAATATAAAGAAAATTGTATTTTTATGCACCTTCGCTCTTGACTCAGAGTGAAGGTGCGTTTATGATTGTAAGGGAATTTTATACAGAAAAAATTGTAAGAAAGCACGTTATCTTAAAATAAAAAGAGGGAAAAGAGGAGTCAGTAGTATGCCAGTTTTAAGTGAGCGAGTACAGAGTTTTACAGATTCAGTTATTCGTCGGATGACGAGAATCAGTGACGAATATGGAGCCATCAATCTTTCTCAGGGGTTTCCGGATTTTGATCCGCCAAAGGAAATCATGGATGCCTTGGCAAAAGCAGCTTATACAGGGCCTCACCAGTATTCCATAACGTTTGGAGCGGAGAACTTCAGGGAAGCGCTGGCCAAAAAACAGGGAAGAGCTATCGGAAGGGCGATTGACCCGGACAGGGAAATCGTGGTTACCTGCGGCGGTACGGAAGCCATGATGTGTGCCATGATGACCATCTGCAATCCCGGCGACAAAGTGCTGGTATTTTCTCCTTTTTACGAGAATTATGGTGCGGACGCGATTCTGTCCGGAGCAGAACCCATCTATGTTCCTCTGGTACCGCCGGAGTATGAGTTTGATCTGAGTCTTGTGGAGAAGGGATTTGCAGAGGGGGCGAAGGCAATCATTGTCTGCAATCCTTCCAACCCATGTGGAAAGGTGTTTTCCAGAGAGGAACTTATGGCGATTGGGGAGCTGGCAGTAAAGTACGACGCTTTTGTGGTTACGGACGAGGTATATGAACATATGGTCTATGCCCCATATCATCATATCTGTATGGCGTCTTTGCCGGGAATGTACGAGCATACCATTACCTGTAACTCTCTGTCCAAGACTTATTCCATCACTGGCTGGCGGTTAGGCTATCTGATCGGACCGGAAGAAGTCATTGAGGGAGCCAAAAAGGTTCACGATTTTCTGACAGTGGGTGCGGCGGCTCCGCTTCAGGAGGCGGCGGTGGCCGGACTTTTATTTCCGCAGACTTATTATGACAGACTGCTGGAAACTTATACAAAAAAGAGAGATTATTTCCTGGCAGGCTTAGATAGAATCGGCCTGAAGCATAACATTCCCCAGGGGACGTATTTTGTACTGATCGATATTCAGGAGTTTTTGGATTTGCCCCAATTTGCGGGCTATACGGACTTGGAGTTCTGTGAGTGGATGATCCGGAACGTGGGAGTGGCGGCAGTTCCCGGCTCCAGTTTCTTTAAAGAAGAGGTCAACCATCTGATAAGACTTCATTTTGCCAGGGAGGAGGCTACGATTGACGAGGCAATTTCCAGGCTGAGCAGGTTACAGGGGTTGCTGAAAGCATGAAAGGACACTTGTCTCATTTCCGGAATGATAACACAGAGGGGGCAGGAAAAAGAGGAGAAAATGAAAACAACATCCATATATTTTTGTAATTATTCCATTGGAGAGGATCCTTATACAGAGGTATCTGCAGTCTGCGGGAGCTTTGGGAAGCGTATTTTATTGTCCGGAGGGGAAAAAGCTCTCGAAGCAGGGCTTCCAAGACTCAAAGAAGCCTTAAGGGAAAGTAGTCTGTATCTGGAAGCAGTAGAAGTATTCCAAGGAGACTGCACCTATGAGGCAATTCACCGCCTGGCAAAACAGGCGAGGGAAGTTCAGGCGGATATGATCTTCGGAATGGGCGGAGGAAAAGCGCTGGATGTGGCAAAAGGGGCGGCTTTTGAGGCCGGGATTCCGGTGTTTACCTTTCCAACCATTGCGGCAACCTGTGCGGCTACGACAGCCCTGTCGGTGGTTTACCGGGAGGATGGGAGCTTTGACAGTTTTTATTTTTACGATCGTCCGGCCCGCCACTGTTTTTTGGATTTGACAGTGATTTCCCATGCGCCGGCCAGGTATCTGCAGGCCGGCATGGGGGATACCATTGGCAAATATTTTGAATGCCACTTTTCAGCCAGGGGGGACAGGCTAGATCACAGTTCAGCTCTGGGAAGAGAAATCAGCAATCTGTGTTATGGGCCGCTGCTGGAACATGGCGCGAAAGCTCTTATCGACTGCAAGAAGGGCCTGGTGAGCCATGCGCTTTCTCAGGCAGTACTGGCGAATGTGGTCAGCACCGGGCTGGTATCTCTTATGGTGCTGGACGATTATAACTGTGCCATCGCTCATTCCGTTTATTATGGACTGGTACTTCTTCCCGGCTTTGAGGAAGAGAACCTCCACGGAAACGTAGTGGCTTACGGCGTACTGGTACAGCTTCTCGTAGACGGGGAACGGGAGGAGGCTTTGCGGCTGAAAGCTTTTTTAAAAGATCTGGAAATCAAAACTACTCTTGAGGAGATGGAGGTTCCTCTAAACAGAAAGGATCTGGATGCAGTTTTGAAAGACATTGTCACAGAGCCGGACATGGAGCACATCCCGTATCCAGTGACGGAGGAGATGATTTATAAGGCCATGGAAGCCGTGGAAGCTCTTTAGAAATACGTATTTTACACCATAGAGAAAAATTCAAAACAGAAATTGAGAATCAATCAGAAGGAGGGAGATGCGAGTATGGAGCGGACAAAGAGCGTGAATACAAAAAATCTGTTGAAGTTTATTCTGGGTTCGGCTTTTGGAATTTTGATGTTTCTGGTGCCGATTCCTCAGGGAGAGTCCTTTACCACGCTGCTGGATTTTATCAAAAGTTTTTTGAAAAACCTGCTGGGAGGAGGCCTTTCCTATATATTAGTGGTGATTATGGTGATTTCCGCAGTACTTACTGTCTATGATTTTATCTGTAAACCAGATTGGATCCGGAACAATCACTATTTAAAAAGAGGTTTTTCCACAACGCCTTTTTACCTGATATCCAAGGTTCTGGGAGCAGTAGTGACCTGTATGGTAGTTTTTGGCGTGGGACCGGAGTTTATCATTTCCGCCGACACGGGAGCGACAATTGTCGATCTTTGCGCCACGCTGTTTTGCATTGTATTAAGCTTCAGCTTCATTCTGCCATTTCTCACGGACTGCGGCATTATGGAGTTTCTGGGGGTTCTGCTAAAACCGGTGGTCCGCCCGCTGTTTCGGGTTCCGGGCCGCGCCTCCATTGATCTGATTGCCTCCTGGTTCGGAGCCTCCAACGCGGCGGTGATTCTGACCAGAGAACAATATATGAAAGGATTTTATACGAAACGGGAAGCCGGTTATATTATGACGAATTTCTCCCTGGTATCCATTCCCTTCTGTCTGTTAATTGCGGATACTGTGGGAATTGCCAATCTGTTTCCGGCTTTTTATCTATGTATCTGTATGGTAGGGATCCTGCTGGCAGTTATCATTGCAAGAATCCCTCCGATCCGTACGCTTCCAGATACTTATCAGGAACAAGCGGGAAAGCAGATCAATGAGGAAGTACCAGGAGAAAAAAGACGTTTGGCCTATGCGCTGGAGAGCAGTTGTGAGCGCGCAGAGACTTTTGGCCTCAGGGGCGTATTCACAAGCGGCCTGGAAGTGGTGGTGGGCATGTTATTTGACCTGATCCCCATCGTCGTGGCCTGGGGGACGGCGGCGTTGATCATTGCCACCTATACCCCGGTATTCCAGTGGATTTCTTATCCGATGGGACTGCTTCTTCAGATACTTGGCGTGCCAGAGGCGTTTGCTGCGGCTCCCGCCACCCTGGTAGGGTTCACGGATATGTTCATTCCGGCCCTTCTGATTACGGGAATCCAGTCTGTAAAGACGAAATTTATCATCGGTGTTCTTTCCCTGATCCAGATTATTTATCTGACGGAAGTAGGAACAATTATTATCAAAAGCGAGATTCCCTTAAATCTCTGGAAGCTGTTTATCGTATTTCTGGAGAGGACGGTCCTTGCGATTCCTTTGATTGTACTGTTCGCAAACCTGTTCCTGTAGAAGGCTCCGCCATCGGAACCGACGGTCCTTGGCAGGTGGTTCTGTTAAAGAAGGATTTTTGCGAGAACCTTTTTTTGAGAATCATACCAGTTATGAAAGACCAGTTCAAAGGCAGTTACCTTCATCTCCCCGAAAGGATGCTTATCTGCTAAGTATGTGACAAAAGATTCCGGATGGCGTAACTGATCCGGAATCCTCGCAGCAGTGATATGGGCGGAAAAGGTTTCGTACCGTTCTTCCAGTAAAAGACCATACCTTTTCATGGACCGGCGGAGTTCCTGGCGGAAATCTTCCAGGGCAGATTCATAATATCCCTTGATCATTACGGCATTGTCGCTCATGGTCAGTCCGTCAAAGACAATTTCGAAAGGAGAAATCTTTTTCGCACATTCACGAATACAGCGGGTATAATCATCAATGTTATCGGGAATTGTCCGATCCGGAACGCCCCGAAGCAAATCCAGAACCGTAATATGTAAATCACGGGCCGGATAATAGTATAAATCCGGCTCTATTGTTTTTAACTTATGGAGATATGCTTCAATGAGGCTACAGACGTTGGGAGAAATCCGGATAACCAGGGCCAGAGCCATTCTGGTGTCTCTGCCCGGAAATTTTAGGTAGTCGTCACCGACCCCTCCTCTTAAAATCGCTTCTCTGTTCTGTTCCAAAATATTTCTGTAATGGTTTTCTAAACGTGATTGGTTAAACATTTCCATATGTTTTGTTCCCGAATCTGAGCCTTTCAGATATCTTCCCTTCCATTGGTATGTATGCAGATTCCATTGACCTCTACTTGTCCCCCTAGGGGGATCACCAGGCAAGGGCGCCCATCCAGAATGCGCGTCTCTACAAGGGCCGCCTGCTCCGGTTTGACTTGTACAATCACATCAGGGGTCCGGATTTCGAATTTTCTGGTATTTGCAAGATTGGAAACCAGAATGGGCATATCAGAACCAGCCGTCTCTTCATATCGACGTTCAAAATCAGAAAGTTGTTCTTCGTCGGCCACATGTTCAGAGAGCAGGGAGCGGACCTCAGATCTTGAAAGAGTCAGAGGCTCCGGATTTTCTTTCGCTTCCTCCAGCCGTTCGGCCAGTTGCTCGTGAATCGCCTTGACTGCTTCAAAATCACAGCCGTCCCCCAGGGTTTCTTCTACCAGAGTATTGAACGTTTCTTTCTGGCTGTTTGCCGCCATGGGGAGGGCACAGCGAAGAAAATCTTCAATGAGGCGGGAAGGAAACAGGTTGGCGTCCTTGGAATAAAAGAGCAGACTGTGAATGTCCGTGCTCCGGTCGTTGAAGGCAGGAAACAGGAAACCGGTAATCGGAAGCTCCACCAGCCAGTCGCGGATCCGATTTTGAATGACGCCCTCTGCAGTGTTGTAACATAACCCCGGCTTGGTCAATTTGACGGGGCACACCGTACAGAGGAGATGATCGTAAACCTCGTCGGAGGCGTCAAAAAGTTCGCTTCCATCGGTGGATTTTCCCGGAATATCATAGACAGAATGAATTAGAAGGATAAGAAAGCTGCCTTCCATATCCAGATTTTCCAGAATCTGATCATAAAAGCTGTCCAAAAGCAAATCGTCTGTCAGCCTGGACTCTCTCAGCCGCAGGAGCAGATCATGGGTACTGCCTTCATTTTCCGCGGCCAGGGGAAATTCCAGATTGATCAGGTTTTTTCCCAGAGTTCCGGACAGATTCTTTCGGAAGATCTCAAAGTATTTGAACATTTCTTCTTCCGGAAGAGAGAGAAAGGCTTCCTTTATATCCGCCTTCCGTTCTCCCTCCCCGTCCACATAACAACCGCAGACGCGGGTGATGGCGCAATTGGACTGGGTAAACTGTTTCTTTATTTCTGAAATTTCTTTTTTGTTCATCACGTTTCCCTTTCTGGTTCAGAAGTATTCAGAATCTCCATAAACTCATCCCCGGTGATGGTTTCATGGTCATAGAGATATTTGGCAAGCTGATGGAGCTTGGGCATATTGGCTTTTATTAGCTCCTCAGCCTTCTGATATCTAGATTTTACCAGAGAGATCACAGTTTCGTCAATCCGGGCTGAGGTAGTCTCAGAGCAGGCCAGAGAAGTGTCTCCGCCCAGATACTGATTCTTGAGTGTTTCAAAAGCGACCATACCGAAAGCATCGTCCATACCGTAACGGGTGATCATGGCTCTCGCTACTTTTGTGGCCTGTTCAATGTCATTGGAAGCTCCGGTGGAGATGGAGTGAAAGACCAGTTCCTCAGCCACACGGCCTCCAGTTAAGGTGGAAATCTTATTTTCCAGTTCCTCTTTGGACATGAGATTTTTTTCATCCTGATCCACCTGCATGGTATATCCCAGAGCGCCGGAGGTACGGGGGATGATGGTGATTTTGGTGACAGGAGCGGAGTTCGTCTGTAAAGCGGCCACCAGGGCATGTCCGATTTCATGGTAGGAGACGATGAGCTTTTCTTTGTCGGAGAGAAGCTTGTTTTTTTTCTGATATCCGGCGATAACAACTTCCACACTTTCCTCCAGATCCATCTGGCTGACGATCTTCCGGCCGTCCCGGACAGCGCGGAGAGCAGCTTCGTTGATCATATTGGCAAGCTCTGCGCCGCTGGCGCCTGACGCAGCTCTTGCGATGGCCAGAAAGTCTACGTTATCACTGAGACGGATGTCTTTGGCGTGGACTTTCAGAATGGCTTCCCGGCCTTTCAGATCAGGAAGCTCTACCGGAACCCGTCTGTCAAAGCGACCAGGGCGGAGAAGAGCCGGATCCAGAGAATCAGGCCGATTGGTGGCGGCCAGGATCATAACGCCTTTGGTACCGTCAAAGCCGTCCATCTCTGTGAGAAGCTGATTGAGCGTCTGTTCCCGTTCGTCGTTTCCAGCAATGCCGTTTCCGTCCCGCTTTTTTCCAATGGTGTCGATCTCGTCGATAAATACGATACAGGGAGCCTTGTCGGCGGCCTGTTTAAACAGGTCGCGGACCTTGGAGGCGCCCATACCTACGAACATTTCGACAAATTCTGAACCGGAGATGGAGAAGAAGGGGACCTCAGCTTCTCCGGCCACAGCCTTCGCCAACAGTGTTTTTCCCGTTCCGGGAGGGCCGACCAACAGGGCGCCTTTTGGCATTTTTGCTCCGATTTCCGTATATTTTTTGGGATTGTGGAGAAAGTCGACAATTTCCTTAAGCAGTTCCTTGGCCTCATCCTCTCCGGCCACATCGGAGAACTTGATTCCGGTTTTGGACTCCACGTATACCCTGGCATTGCTCTTTCCAAAACTCATGGCGTTGCCCAGGGAGCCTCCCATCCGCTTTATCATGGCCCTGGATAGAAGCTGGCCGATAAGCAGGAAAATAAAAATGGGGACCACCCAGCTTAAAAGAAAGGTTAAGATTGGAGAAGTCTCTTCAACAATCGGGGTACCAAAAGAAGTGATCCCGGCTTCATAAAGCCGGTCGATGAGTTTTTCATCGTTCATGGCGCCTGTCTTGTAATAGGAAGGACTGATACCTTTATCAGAAAAAATAATCTCATTGGAATTGATCTCTACTTGCCCCACATTGCCATTTTCCACCATGGAAAGAAATTCGCCGTAATCCACTTCCGTGACCTTGGCGCTGAACATCTTCGGAAAGAGAAGCGCATTTAACAAAAGCAGGATAATTAGGGCAATTAAGTAATAAAACAGAATCGGTTTTTTCGGGGGTTGTACTTCTTTCATCGTTCGTTCCTCCTCGTGTGTTACATGTAGTATAACAAATCAAATGGCGAAGTCAAGGCCGTATCAATATTTAATAAATTGTTTATAGACAGGATACCGTCGCCTGATAAGAGCACGCACGGTCGAAAAAGGGGGAAATTCAGCTCCTGCGGCGTTACTTTCACTCCGCGTACGTCCAGTACGCGTCGGTCAAGTGCTTTGCAGGGGCTGAATTTCATCCCTGTTCGACTTTTCAACCCTGACCACTGATATTTGCTTGATTTTCAAGGCAGACGATGGAGGTGTACCGGACCACCGACTAAGGATAACGCAGAAAATCAAGCAAATATCGTGGTTCAGGGCGTGTATGTCTTTGTCAAGCGACGGTACCGTTACTTAATAAGAAAGAAAAAATTTGATGGTTACTATGGAGAAACTTAGAAGAAAATGTCCTTTACAGAGAAGGAGGAAAGCGATAGAATAAGAGTAGTTTGTGTTTTACATAAAATACGGAAAATTATTTTAGGAGGAAGGAAATTCATGAAAGTATTGATTATTAACTGCGGGAGCTCTTCTCTGAAATATCAGATCCTTGATTCTGAGACAGAGCAGGTACAGGCAAAAGGACTTTGCGAGAGAATCGGCATTGACGGACGTCTGATTTATCAGCCCGCAGGCGGAGAGAAGGAAGTGACAGAGGCCCCCATGCCCACCCATACGGAGGCTATCCAGATGGTGTTGGATGCACTGGTCAACGAAAAGAGCGGCGTATTAAAATCCCTGGAGGAAGTAGACGCCATCGGACACCGGGTACTCCATGGCGGAGCCAAGATTACCCAGTCCTGCATCATTACGGATGAAGTGTTAAAGGTAGTGGAGGAGTGCTGCGACTTAGGACCGCTTCACAATCCTGCGAACCTGAAGGGGATTTATGCTTGTCAGAAACTGATGCCCGGCAAGCCCAATGTGGCCGTATTCGATACTGCCTTCCATCAGTCAATGCCCACGAAGGCGTTTATGTACGGGATTCCTTATGAATATTATGAGAAGTATCATATCCGGAAATACGGATTCCATGGAACCTCCCACAGTTTCGTTTCTAAAGAAACGATCAAATTTCTGGGACTTGATCCGGATCATTCCAAAGTCGTTGTCTGCCACCTTGGAAACGGCGCTTCCATCAGTGCAGTGAAGGACGGCAAATGTGTGGATACCAGTATGGGTCTGACGCCTCTGGAAGGCCTTGTGATGGGAACCCGTTCCGGCGATGTTGATCCGGCTGTAGTGGAGTATATCTGCAACAAAGAAGGAAAGAGCGTCAGCGAGGTTCTGAATATTCTCAACAAGAAATCCGGTGTTCTGGGCCTGACCAAGAATCTTTCCAGTGATTTCCGCGATCTGGAGGAAGCCATGGGAGACGGCAACCAGCTTGCAGCGGACGCGATTGATATCTTCTGCTACCGGGTAGCGAAGATCGTCGGATCCTATGTGGCGGCCATGAACGGTGTGGACGCTATTGCCTTTACGGCAGGTATCGGAGAGAACGCGCCTTTGGTCCGTGAGAAAATTTGCGAGTACTTTGGATATCTGGGAATCAAGATCGATGCGGCGAAAAATAACTGCCGTGGCAAAGAAGTGGTTATCTCGGCGGACGATTCTGCCAAGAAGGTGGCAGTGGTTCCTACCAATGAGGAGCTGGCTATTATGCAGGAGACAGTTGCGCTGGTAAAATAAAATTTGTTTAAAAAGAAAAAGATAAGAAAGGGGCTGTTACAATACCAAAAACTGACGGTATTGTAACAGCCCCTCCTTTAAAATTCCGGAAAAGAGAGTGTGATAAAGAGACGTCCGTCCCGGTAATCGGCAGAGATTTTTCCGTTCATCTGTTCCGTCAGAAGCCTTGCGATGGAAAGTCCAAGGCCTGTACTGTGACGACCGGATTCCACAGTATAAAACCGGTCGAAGAGCCGTCCGGCTGTCACTGGAGTCAGAGCCTTGGAGCGATTGGAAAAGACGATGATCCCGTTTGCTGTCATAGAGACAGAGAAATCCCCGTCGCTATACTTGAGAGCATTGTTTATGATATTGCCAAAGATACGATTCAGGGAGGATCGGTTTAACCGCCGCATGACGGCCGGCGCTGGAATAGAAATCTCCGGCGTGATCCCCTGGCCAGTCAGAGCGCCATAATAGGAAGCCAGACTTTCTTCCAACATATGGTTTAGGGAGAGAAGTTCAGATGTTTCTTCTGATACAGATTTCACGATGGAGTAACCAAACAGCTCTTCCGTCTGTTGCCTTAACATCTCAGACCGATTTCGAATCATGGAAAGATACCGTTCTATCTGTTCCGGTTTCTCCACATAATCCAAAAGGTCCAGATAGCCCAGGATGGCGGTGAGAGGGGTGCGCAGGTCATGGGAAAGGTTGGTCACAGACTCCTTTAATTCCCTGTCGCCCTGTTCAAACTGAAGGCGGATGTCCCGGAGTCTGACAAGCTCTCTGTTTAAGTCCGCAGCCAGACGGCGCATATGCCCATCCCTGCTGGAAAGAGTGATCATCGTATTGGTATCGCGATCAAACCAGGCAGAAAACTCCTGTCTGATTTCGTCAGCGGCCCGGTGAAGGGCCGCGATTTTCAACGACAGGAGGACGCTCATAAACAGAAATACGATGGAAACACAAAACCAGACCATAAAACTTCCTCCCGGACAAAGACTGAAAGTGCCGTCAATTCAGATTTTTTCTTTTGAAGAGCAGGCTTCCTACGCAGGTAAAGAAAATTGTGAGGAGCAGAGAATACAGGAGAGGAGGCCATTGGAGCAGACCGCCTTCAGAGAGACGGAGAGACTGGGAGCCAGGTAGAAAATCAAACAAAAATTCATAGACTTTCCGCTCCGTTCCTCTGAGATAATGGGGATTGGGCTCCAGTTCTGTCTTGACGACTTCTTCTGTGCCGGCGGTGATGTTGTAGTTCTCCCAGTATTCCGGCTCAGCCAGACGGGACATGACGATAGCCCCTGCAAACAGCAAAAGAAAGGAAGTGAGGATGGCGACGACAGAGGCGACGGCACGTTTTTGCACCAGCATACTGATGAAGGTGAAAATGGCGCAGTAGGCGGCTGTCAGGAGAAACCCTCCCGCCAGATGGAAGAGCAGGAAATCAGCATCAACTGAAAAAACTCCTATTCCAAGAAGCAGGGTGCCTGTGACAAAAAGGGCAAGCTGGAAGGAAAGAATCATCAGGATGGAGGCTGACAGATTTAAAAACAGGCCGGAGAGATAGACGGAAAGTCGTTTATGCCCGGCGATCAGCTTGTTCCGTATGGTTCCGTCGCTGTATTCCGTGCCCAGGAATAAGCCGGAAAAAACGGAGGCCAGAATGCCGATCAGATGTCCATAAGCAAAAAGAGAACGCCCAAGAGAAGACTCCAGGCCGTATTTATGATAGGTTTTGTAAGCGCTGGCAGCAAGGAGGATTCCAAAGAGAGCCATAAAAATCATGGAGATCCACAGTGTTTTTTCTTTTTTCAGGCGGGCAAACCCCGCAGATAATAATCTATTCATGGTTTGTACCTCCTACCAGACTGATGAAATAGCTTTCCAGACTCTCGTCCCGTTCAGAAGCTGAGAGAACCTGGCAGTTTTCCTGATCCAGGGCATGAACCAGTTCAGAAAGATTTATCTGGGCGAAAATATCCGCCTGATTGAGGGAAATGACATTATAGTCAAGTTCCAGGTTATCCAGAGTGCGGGAGAGGGCTTTTATATCTGTAACCTCCACCCGAGTGCATTTGCGGCAGTTTTCTTCCAACTGTGCGGCGCTTAACTCCCTCACCATGTGGCCGCCGTCTACAAAGCCATAATGAGTGGCAAGTCTGGAAAGCTCATCCAGAATGTGGCTGGAGATTAGGAACGTGATGTTTCGTTCCCGGTTAAGCTTTAAGATCAGTTCCCGCATTTCAATGATGCCTTGGGGATCCAGGCCGTTGATTGGTTCATCCAACACCAGAAAATCTGGATTCCCGCAAAGCGCGACGGCGATGCCCAGCCGCTGGCGCATCCCCAGGGAAAAATTCTTCGCTTTCTTTTTTTTCGTATTCTCAAGTCCTACCAGTTCCAGAAGCTCTGAAATTCCTTCAAAAGAGGGCACTCCCAGGATTCGGTACTGTTCCTTTAAATTTTCTTCGGCCGTCATGTTCAGATAGATAGACGGCATTTCCACCACGGCCCCCATCCGTTTCCTGGACTTATAAAGATCCCGATCGGTACTCTTTTTCCCATAAAGAGTATATTCCCCTTCCGTCGCCTCCTGCAGACCACAGATAATCCGGATCAATGTAGTTTTCCCTGCTCCGTTTTTTCCTACCATGCCATAAATAGCGCCCTTTGGAATGTGCAAAGAGAGATGGTCCAGGGCTTTGAAATGCCGGTACTTTTTTGTAAGAGAATCGGCGGTTAAAACATATTCCATAACATAAAACCTCCTTTTATCCTGAGATACGGAAGCTCTTGCCGCCGTATCTTGAAATCAAGGATACTACTGGATGGTAAAGAAAACAGTAAAGGAAAGGGTAAAGAAATGGTAAAGCAAGGCGCTTTTCCGGAAAAGATTGGACAGGAAACGACCTTCATTCTGACAGGGCTTGCTGTGTGAAAACATTGCTTTCGGTTATCTCAGGCGAAAACCGATGCCCCAGATGGCTTCGATGTGGTCGTCTCCATCGATCTGCTTTAGTTTTTTTCGTAAATTGCTCACATGGATTTTTAAGGAACTTTCCGTACAGTCCGGCGTGTCCAGACTGATTCGTTCCAGAAGAAGGGATTTGGTGAGCACTTGTTCAGGATTCTGGATAAGGAGCTTTAAGATGGCATATTCCGTTCTGGTCAGGCGAACGGAAGTTCCGTTCAAAGAGACGGTTCTGGCTTTTGTATCCAAAGACAGGGCGCCGAAAGTAAACACTCCGGAAGAGGTACAGGAGGCATTTCGAAGCTGCACGGCAATACGGGCCAGAAGCTCCCTCGTATCGAAAGGCTTTGTCATATAGTCGGCGGCGCCGTCAAGGAGAAGAGATACCTTGTCCTGGATATCAGCTTTGGCGCTTAAGACGATGACTGGAATGCCGGAAATTCTTTTTAAAACCTCTTCTCCGGAAAGACCTGGCAACATCAGATCCAAAAGGAGCAGGTCCGGCTGTTCCCGTTCCAGAAGAAGCAGAGCTTCCGTACCGGAATAGGCCCGTAAAGTCCGATACCCCTCTCTTGTGAGGATCTCCTCCAGCATGCTTCCAATGTGTACGTCGTCGTCGATGACTGCGATGGTTCTCATCTATGGCCGCTCCTTTCTGCCCATACTGTTTGGCCGTGAAACCTTATCACTGCTGAGACTATTATAAAAAGTTCCGGATAAAGTGTCAACGGGGTTGACTTCAAGTCTACTTGAAGGTATATACTGATGAAGATGGGCGGAAATTTCGCCGGAGATGAAACTTCGCAGACAGGAGGAGAAACATGGCGGCCTACTATCTAGTTTACTATCTGATGTTCCGAATGCTGCCGGCAGCTTTTGTCGGTATTTATTCTTATTTTTATATAAGAAGGATATTGGGTTTTTACCGGCCGGGGATGAAAAAAACCAATGCAAAGGTACTGAGTGTGATAACTGCCCTGGGTCTTGCCGCCCTTGCCGGCAACTTCTGGAGTACGAGGACCATGCTGGTTCTTCATGTGACGTTTGTATCGATTTTGACAGATGCTGTAGCAGCCATATTCCGACGGCTTTTGAAAAAACGAAAAGAGGGAAACCGTCTGCTTCAGACAGCAAAGGCGCTTTACCGGTGCGGTATCCTGCCGGTGGTCATCACAGCAGGAATGTTAGGCTATGGATTCTTCAACATGGGTCATGTGGTGCGTACGGAGTATTGGATGGAAACAGAGAAGGGGCTGGAAGAGAGTTACAGGCTGGTCCTCATTACAGATACCCATTACGGAACCATTCAGGATACAGAACTGTTAAAAGAGAAGGCGGCAGAAATCAGCCTGGAAAAACCGGATGTTGTGATTCTGTGCGGAGATATTGTGGAAGAAAATACTTCAAGAGAGCACATGGAAGAGGCCTTCCAGGTGTTAGGCAGCATTGAAAGTCGATACGGCGTTTATTATGTATATGGAAACCATGACAGACAGCCTTATACTGATAAACCGACTTATGGAGACAGCGAGCTGGCAGATGCAGCCAGAAAAAACGGAATTGTGATTCTGGAAGATAAGGCTGTGGAACTTGGCGAGGATCTTCTGCTTGCCGGCCGGGCGGATGCTGCCTGGGGGAATCTTAACGGCCGGGCGTCTGTGGAAGAGCTTTTAAAAGGCACAGACAGAGAACGATTTATAATTGTGGCGGATCATCAGCCGGTCGAGGCGGAGGAAAATGCGACGGCAGGCGTGGATCTCCTGGTATCCGGCCATACCCATGCGGGACAGATCTGGCCAATTGGCGTTTGTTCGGAATTATTTGGAACGCTTAATTATGGTGAATACCAGGAGGGGGACTGCCGGATTATCGTCTCTTCCGGTTTTACCGGCTGGGGCTATCCCTTCCGGACGGAGGAACACTGCGAGTATGTGGTTATCACTTTGAAATGACGGTTCTATCCGGTTGATGTTGAGAGAAACAAGAAAAATCAACCGGATGTTTTTCTGACCGTCTGGGTTTTACATACCATACCCGATTCTGCGTAACAGGAACTGCATTTGGCGCACGCCTCGTTTCTGGGAAGTAATTATGGACTCCAGAATGGGGACAAGACCGTCGCAGACTTCATAATGAAGCGCGTTTTCTGCCATGGAGACGGCCCCGAGATGATGGGGAATCATTTCCAGCATGAAATTGGCGTCGATGGAGTCTGTCTGACGGGAAAACTCCATATCGGTAAACATGACCTCCAGGATTTGACAGACCCTGCGATCATAGAGACAGAGTTCTTTGTCACAGTTGATCAGTTCACAGCAGGAACCAAGAAGCGCTTCCATATCGGCAATCTCTTTTTTCTGTTCTTCTATGATCTGCTCGGCCATGGTTTTAAGAGGACACCAGTCGCTGTATTTCAAGAGGTTTTCAGCCATCTGGATGGCAGCTTGATGGTGAGGGATCATTTGGACAATAAAATTGTTTGAAATGCTTTCCGTCAGGTTTGCTGTTGTCATTTCCTGGACCATTTTATCGAGAATGCAGTAAAAGGTAACCAGATATTCTTTTGTGTCAAAGCAGAAAGATTCATTATTTGCCATGGGTTCATCTCCTTTATACTCATGGTATGCGGAAAAGTTTTTTCCGTTCTTCCCCAAAAGGGGATTGACAAAATGGTTAGTCGGTGCTAATATTAATACGGTTAGGAAAATCTAACCAATGTTTTTGGGTAATGATTAGCGAAAACTTACTACAAAAAGGAGAAAACAGGATGCCACTTACATTTGCAGCAGTGGGAGAGGAGAATGAAATCCAGAGGGTAGGAGGAAAACCGTCCGTCCGGGCGCATCTGGAAAACCTTGGTTTTGTCTCTGGGGGAACGGTCACGGTGATTTCTACGATGGGAGGAAATCTGATTGTGAATGTGAAGGACTCCCGCGTGGCTATCAGTAAAGAGATGGCAGGAAAGATACTGATACAGGCGGGAACCGGACAAAACAGGCAATAGAAGGATATAGCTCTATAGGAAATTGTCAGGACAGGAGGAGATTAGGATGAAAACACTGAGAGAAGCGAAAATTGGTGATACGGCCACAGTGGTGAAACTCCATGGGGAAGGGGCGGTGAAGCGCCGGATCATGGATATGGGAATCACCAAAGGGACGGATGTCTATGTACGGAAAGTGGCTCCTTTGGGAGATCCGGTCGAGGTGATGGTGAGGGGATATGAACTGTCCCTTCGAAAAGCAGATGCAGAACTGATCGAGATTACCTGACAGGTTCGCCAGAATATCCTGCAAAAAGGATATTCTGAACTTCGGTTAGAAAAAACTAACATCATAGAAAGGATAAAAGGACATGAGTATGAAAATTGCCCTTGCGGGTAATCCAAACAGCGGGAAGACCACATTATTCAACGCGCTGACCGGTTCCAATCAGTTTGTGGGAAATTGGCCTGGCGTTACGGTGGAGAAAAAAGAGGGAAGGTTAAAAAAACATGACGATATAAAGATTATCGATCTCCCCGGGATTTATTCCCTTTCTCCCTATACTCTGGAAGAGGTGGTGGCCAGGAAGTATCTGACTGGCGAGCGGCCCGACGCGATTTTGAACATTGTTGACGGCACCAATCTGGAGCGGAATCTGTATCTGACCACTCAGCTTACGGAGCTTGGGATTCCAGTGGTAGTAGCTGTCAATATGATGGACGTGGTTCAGAAAAACGGCGATAAGATCGATACAGGAGAACTTTCCAGGCGGCTTGGCTGCAAAGTTATGGAAATTTCCGCCCTGAAAGGGGAGGGAGTGATGGAAGTAGCGCAAGCGGCGGCAAAGGCGGCGAAAGAGACAAAAACAGTTCCGGTTCACAGCTTTTCCGGCGTGGTGGAGCACGTCATTGCCCACATTGAAGAGGCAGCCCTGCACGATATGCCGGAAGAACAGCAGCGCTGGTACGCCATCAAGATTTTTGAACGGGACGAGAGTGTGTTAAAACAGTTGAACCTGGATCAGGCAAAACTGGCTCATATCGAGGAGGATATCCGGGCGGCGGAAAAGGAGATGGAAGATGACGCGGAGAGCATTATCACAAACGAACGTTATCTCTTCCTTACTTCCGTTATCCAGGGGTGCTATAGAAAAAAGAAGGAGCGGGGACTGTCCGTTTCTGACAGGATTGATAAAGTGGTGACGAACCGATTTCTGGCTCTTCCCATCTTTGCCTTTGTCATGTTTCTTGTCTACTATGTATCTGTGACTACTGTGGGCGGAATGGCTACGGACTGGGCCAACGACGGCGTCTTTGGAGACGGCTGGTACTTATTTGGTATGGGGCGGGGAGACTATGAGGCAGCCGCAGAGGAATATGAAATTCCGGAGGCCATACAGGAAGCGTTTCTGACGGCAGCGAAGGAAGCAGGGGCCATAGAGGAAGTTCGCTCCACAGATGGGGAAACCATATTTGATGAGAAGATAGCGGCAGGAATTTCCACAACTGCTTATCTTTATGACGACGAAGGCAAGGTGGAAGAAACGATTCCAGTCACCTATGACAGCTATCGGAAAGCAGCGGAGGAAAAGGAACCGGATCCGGCTGAATATGGCATCTGGGTACCTGGGATTCCGGGGCTCCTTAAGAATGGTCTGGAAGCCTCAGGCTGTGCCGACTGGCTTCAGAGTCTGATTTTGGAGGGGATTGTAGCAGGAGTAGGCTCAGTGCTGGGCTTTGTGCCTCAGATGCTGGTACTATTTTTGTTCCTGGCATTTTTAGAAAGCTGCGGCTATATGGCGCGGATCGCCTTTATCATGGACCGGATGTTCCGTAAATTTGGTCTTTCCGGAAAATCGTTTATTCCCATGCTGGTGGGCGTAGGCTGCGGCGTGCCCGGAATCATGGCTTCCAGAACCATTGAAAATGACAGGGACCGGAAGATGACCATTATGACGACCACATTTATTCCTTGCGGCGCCAAGCTTCCCATTATCGCTCTGATTGCGGGGGCTATGTTTGGCGGAGCCTGGTGGGTGGCACCCAGCGCCTATTTTGTCGGAATTATAGCAATTGTTCTTTCCGGTATGATGCTAAAGAAAACAAGGATGTTCGCAGGCGATCCGGCTCCTTTTGTCATGGAGCTTCCTGCATACCATCTTCCTACTATGGGAAACCTATTGCGCTCCATGTGGGAGAGAGGGTGGTCCTTTGTCAAAAAGGCGGGGACCATAATTCTTCTGGCGACGGTTTTGGTGTGGTTTACCTCTTCCTATGGTTTTGGCGAACATGGCTTTGGCACAGTGGAGATGGATGAGAGCATTCTGGCAGCTTTTGGAAAAGGGGTCGCCTGGATTTTTACACCCCTTGGCTGGGGACACTGGCAGGGAGCTGTGGCGTCTGTGACCGGTCTTATTGCAAAGGAAAATGTAGTTGGGACATTTGGCGTACTTTTTGGCGGATTTGACGAAGTTGCGGAAAACGGATGGCAGATCTGGGGGAATATGCGGGCGGCGTTTACTCCTCTGGCGGCTTATTCCTTCCTGATTTTTAACCTGTTATGTGCTCCCTGCTTTGCGGCTATCGGTGCAATCAGACGGGAAATGAACAGTGCAAAGTGGACTTGGTTTGCCATTGGGTATCAGTGTGTCTTTGCCTATGTCGCCGCGTTGATAGTCTACCAGATCGGGCTTCTTTTTTCCGGAACTGTAAATGTACCGGGCGCAGTAGCGGCAGTTTTCCTGACGGCGGGCATTTTGTATCTGCTGGTCCGACCCGGCAAAGCAGAGCGGGGCTTTCCAGTAAAAGTAAAAGCATAAAAATCAAATGAGTATTACATAATCGTATTTTCCTTTCTCCAAAGCGGAGTTGTCCAGCGTAAAGCGGGCGGCTTCGCTTTGTTATGTTTTCTTGATGAAAACAGGATGAAAACGTATCAGAAAAACCATACTAGTAAAGAAAAGCCATTTGATGGATGGAAAGACCTGGGGAAAATCAGAATAAGAAGATACAAAACATAAAAGGTCAGATGAATCTGGCAAAACGGAGTATGAAGGAGGACTTTTTATGGATCCAAACGTAACTCTCGATCCGACTAGGCTGGTTCTTGCGGCCCTTGTCGGCCTGGCGCTTTTACTAACGTTTATTATCAAATTTAAGATTCACGCCATGCTCTCAATTCTGATTGGGGCTGTGGTTATCGGTCTGATTGCCGGTATGCCTTTTTCGGATATTGTTACGGCAGTGGACGATGGGATCGGAAACACCTTAAAAGGTATCGCCCTTTTGGTCGGCCTTGGCTCCATGTTCGGCGCAATTTTAGAAGTTTCCGGGGGCGCTCAGACACTGGCTGTGACCATGGTAAACAAATTCGGAGACAAAAAGGCGGCATGGGCGCTGGGAATCACCGGGTTAGTTATCGCGATGCCGGTATTTTTTGACGCAGGGCTGATTATCCTAATTCCGTTGGCTTTCTCTCTGGCAAAGAGAACCAAGCGTTCCTCTTTGTTTTATGTGATTCCTCTTCTTGCCGGTCTGGCTGTGGGGCACGCCTTTATTCCGCCGACCCCCGGGCCTGTACTGGTAGCGACCATGCTGGGAGTGGAGCTTGGCTGGGTGATTCTGGTCGGGGTACTCTGCGGGATTTTCGCTATGATTGTGGCGGGACCTTTTTGGGGAAACATCTGTGGGAAGAACTATGAGGTGGCGATTCCGGAACATGTGGCCAGCCAGGAAGAGTTTGACGAGTCGAAGCTTCCGGGTTTTACCGCGGTGGTGGGAATTATCCTGATTCCACTGGTATTAATCGTATTAAAATCCTTGGCGGGTGTGATTCCGGCCCTGGAAAAGGCAGAACCGGTTCTGTCTTTTCTGGGACAACCTTTTGTGGCTCTTTTGATTGCGACAATTGCAGCCATGTTTATACTTGGGATTCGCTATGGCTACAGTCTGGCGGAGCTGGAAAAAATTATGACAAAATCTCTGGAGCCTACAGGCCTGATCTTGCTGGTAACAGCCTGCGGCGGCGTGCTGCGCTATATGCTACAGTATTCCGGTCTTGGCGATGTGATTGGAAATGCTGTTTCTTCTGCAAACCTTCCTCTGGTAGTGGTAGCGTTTCTGGTGGCGGCGCTGGTTCGCATCTGTGTAGGTTCCGCTACAGTGGCTATGACCATGGCAGCGGGGATTGTCGCTTCCATGCCGGGCATTGCCGAATGTTCTCCCATGTATCTGGCGTGTGTGACGGCGGCTGTGGCAGGAGGGGCGACCGTTTGCTCCCATTTCAACGATTCCGGTTTCTGGCTGGTGAAATCTCTGGTAGGACTGGATGAAAAGACGACGCTTAAGACTTGGACTATTATGGAAACTCTGGTGGGGGGTACTGGATTTCTTGTGGCGTTAATCATTTCTTTTTTCGTCTGAAAATAGTTACAAATGGCGTCTGTTTGTCTGAAAGGGACTAGTATACTACTAAATAGAAAAGGAAGGAGATTCTTAATGGAACTTGTCAGTCAGAAAATGAGGAAGATCGCGCCGGAGCTTGATCCGCTGCGTATCGGAACAGGCTGGAAGAAAGAGGACCTGGGAAAGGTGCAGGTACTGATCGAGAGTACTTTTGGCGACAGCCATCCGGGCAGCGGCCATCTGGACATCCTCGTGGAGGAAGTGCGAAAGGGGATCGAAGAGGCGGGAGGACGCGGGGCGAGATATTTTGCGACGGATATCTGCGACGGCGAGAGCCAGGGGACGGACGGGATCAATTACAGCCTGGCCAGCCGGGAAATGATAGCCAATATGATTGAGATTCATGCGAACGCCACTCCTTTTGATGCGGGAGTGTATCTTGCAAGCTGCGACAAAGGGATGCCGGCCAATCTGATGGGCCTGGCCAGGGTCAACATTCCCGCTGTAGTGGTGCCTGGAGGTACGATGAATGCAGGGCCAAAGATGTTGACGCTGGAGCAGCTCGGCATGTACAATGCGAAGTATCAGAGAGGCGAGATTGACGAGGAAAAGTTAAACTGGGCAAAGTGCAACGCCTGTCCAAGCTGTGGGTCTTGTTCTTTTATCGGAACGGCCGCCACCATGCAGATTATGGCGGAAGCGCTGGGGCTTGCACTTCCGGGAAGCGCTCTGATGCCTGCCACCAGCCCGGATCTTTTGGCCTTCGCCAGGCAGGCGGGGGCACAGGCAGTAAAACTTGCCACCATGCCGGATATGCGCCCAAGCGACATTGTGACCATGGAGAGCTTTGAAAATGCAATCCTAGTCCACGCCGCGATTTCCGGAAGTACCAACTGTCTGTTGCATATTCCGGCTCTGGCCCATGAGTTTCATATGGAAATCACAGGGGATACTTTTGACAGGCTCCACAGAGGAGCACATTATCTTCTGGATGTCCGTCCGGCAGGGCGGTGGCCGGCGGAAGTATTTTACTATGCAGGCGGTGTTCCGGCGATTATGGAGGAGATCAAAGATCGCCTGCATCTGGATGTTATGACGGTGACGGGAAGGACTCTGGGAGAAAATTTAAGGGAGTTGAAAGAACGGGGGTTTTATGATCGCTGTGAAACATGGCTACAGGATTTTGGCCGTCGTCATGGTGTGACGGTGACCAGAGAGGATGTCATCCGCCCTTACGACAAAGCCATTGGAACAGACGGAAGCATTGCTATCCTGAAAGGTAATCTGGCTCCGGAAGGAGCAGTGATCAAGCATACGGCTTGCCCGAAGGAGATGTTCAAAGCAGTTCTTCGAGCGAGGCCCTTTGACAGCGAGGAGGAGTGCCTGGAGGCAGTACTCAGGCACAAAGTACAGAAAGGTGATGCAGTATTTATCCGGTACGAAGGCCCGAAAGGCAGCGGTATGCCGGAGATGTTTTATACTTCGGAGGCTATCAGCAGCGACAAAGAGCTTGGCCGGAGCATTGCGCTGATTACGGACGGCCGATTTTCCGGCGCCTCCACAGGCCCGGTGATCGGGCACTGCAGTCCGGAGGCCGTGGCTGGAGGCCCCATCGCCCTGGTGGAAGAAGGAGATCTGATTGAGATTGACGTGGAGGCGCGGAAACTTAATATTGTCGGGATTGCCGGGGAACGAAAGACCATGGAGGAAGTGGAGGCAGTCCTTGCAGAGCGTAAGAAAAACTGGAAGCCTCGGGAACCAAAGTATCAGACGGGGGTGCTGCGTCTGTTTAGTGATCTGGCGGCCAGCCCCATGAAGGGCGCATATCTGGAATACGATAAATGAAAATTTGGGAAGGAGAAGAAGATATGGGAGCAATGGAAAAACAGATTCAGGGATTTGGCGTGGTTCCGGTGGTGGTGTTATACGACGCAGCGGACGCCATACCCCTTGCGAAGGCGCTTGTGGAGGGAGGCCTGCCCTGTGCAGAAGTGACCTTTCGCACAGAGGCGGCGGAGGAATCCATCCGCCGGATGAGTACGAAGTATCCGGAAATGTTAGTTGGGGCAGGAACAGTCCTGACAACAGAGCAGGCGGACCGGGCGATGTCGGCAGGCGCAAAGTTTATCGTAAGCCCCGGCTTTGACCCGGAGGTGGTGGACTACTGTCTGAAGAAAAATATCCCGATCTTTCCGGGCTGCATTACCCCCTCGGAGATTGCTCAGGCGGTGAAGCGGGGACTTAAGGTGGTGAAGTTCTTTCCGGCGGAGCAGCTTGGCGGCCTGGCGGCCGTCAAGGCCCTGGCAGCGCCTTATACCATGATGAAATTTATGCCGACGGGAGGCATCAGCGCCAAAAATCTGAAAGATTATTTAAGCTTTGACAAGATCATTGCCTGCGGCGGGAGCTGGATGGTTAAAGGGGATTTAATCAAAGCTGGTGAATTTGAGAAAATCCGTGAGCTGACAAAAGAGGCCGTGGCCCTTGTAAAAGAAACCGGGAGGTAGATAAGATGGAACTCAATTTAAGACCGAAGGAAACCTGCAGATTTGACGCCGTATCTCTTGGAGAAGTGATGCTTCGTCTGGATCCGGGCGAGGGGAGAATCCGTACCGCCCGTTCCTTCCGCGCGTGGGAGGGAGGCGGAGAATACAATGTGGTACGGGGACTGCGCCGTTGTTTCGGAATGAAAACGGCTGTGATTACGGCCTTTGCAGACAATGAAGTCGGCATGCTTATGGAAGATTTTATCTTGCAGGGAGGCGTGGATACTTCTTTTATCAAATGGATGAAAACGGACGGAATCGGCCGGATCTGCAGAAATGGACTGAACTTTACGGAAAGGGGTTTTGGCATCCGCGGGGCGGTAGGCTGCTCTGACCGGTTCAATACGGCCATTTCCAAGGCAACGCCAAAGGATTTTGACTTCGACCATATCTTTGGAGAGGTGGGGGTACGCTGGCTCCATACGGGCGGCATCTATGCTGCCCTCTCAGAGCAGTCCTGCGAGACGGTCCTGGCGGCCATTCGGACGGCCAAGAAGTATGGAACCATAGTTTCTTATGATCTGAATTACCGTCCTTCCATGTGGAGCGCCATCGGCGGAGAGGCAAAGGCCCAGGAAGTAAACAAAGAAGTGGCGAAATACGTGGACGTCATGATTGGAAATGAAGAGGACTTCACTGCATGCCTGGGGTTTGAGATTGAAGGGAACGATGCCAAATTAAAGGAATTAAATCTGGACGGTTATAAAAAGATGATAGGAGAGGCAGCGAAAATTTATCCTAATTTTAAGGCAGTAGCCACTACTCTTCGGACTGTTCGGACGGCTACAGTCAACGACTGGAGCGCTATTTGCTGGGCTGACGGAGAAATCCATAAGGCGAAGGATTATAAAGGCCTGGAAATCCTGGACAGGGTTGGCGGCGGAGATTCTTTTGCATCCGGTCTGATTTACGGTCTGATGACCACAGGAGACACAGGGGCGGCCGTAAATTATGGAGCGGCCCACGGGGCTCTTGCCATGACTATGCCCGGCGATACTACAATGGCCAGCAAAAAAGAGGTGGAAGCTCTGATGGGGGGAGCGGGAGCAAGAGTACAAAGATAACGGAGAGAGCATTTTACCGATTGTCATAAAACAGCATAAACCCAGGCCGGACAGGCCTGGGTTTACACGGTAACGACTTACAATAGTTCACATTCAAGCTGGCAGTCGTAAGGTTCTTTTTCTACATGCGCCTGATCATATTCTTCCGCTTCCTTACAGCCCATCGCACGATAAAAAGCCTGGGTTTCTACTGCAGAATGGGCGGAGATATACAGTTTTTTGGCATTTCGTTTTTTGGCGAAATTTTTTGCCATGGAAAACAGTTGTCTACCGATACCCTGTCCGCGTACATCCTGCGATATGTGGATACTGGACAGATCCATGTATTGTAAACAGGAACCTGTCAGGCCGCCTTCCACGGATACAAATCCTTTCAATTCCTGATTGAGAAAGGCTCCGCACACGAACCCTCCGGTTTCTGCCGTATGTTTTAAACAGTGAACCAGTATTTCATATTCATCCTTTCCCCAATCGTCGATGAAAGGAGCTCTTTTTATTACCCATGTGCCGTTTTCCTTTCGCCAACAGTCTGTAACCTCCTGTCTGCGTTTAAAGGCGCAAAAAAGTTCAGGAGTGATTTCCTCAGCGTTTAAATTTCGGTATTTTATCATTGGATATTCCCTTTTCGTCTTGCTTTTTCCTGTTTTTTGTATGGAGATTGCCTTTCTGGATACCATCCGTCCGGATGCCGTCTGTCTGAATATTATTGTTCTGAAGTTTGTCTCCCCGGAGCTTATTCCTGACTCTTTGGAGCAGTACCAGAGCCATCTGATTGGCGATTTGTCCCATGCCCTTCCTCCATCACTGTTTGCCTGTCACCAAGAGCATTATACTATAATGGCCTCCTGAATGGAATCATCTTAGAAAAATCTTTTCCTGGATTTCTTTGGAAAAGTTCGAAATGCGGAAAACCAAAGATAAAACGGTGGAAAATCTCAGAAGTTAGTGATATGATAGAAGGCATGTTGAGCCGGGCTCCAAAAAGGTCCGGGTCAGGCGAGCAGGAGTTGGGAGAGAATAAGATGGAAGAATCTGGAATACGTTTAAATAAATATCTCAGCGAGGCAGGAATCTGTTCCCGGAGGGAGGCCGACCGGCTTTTAGAAGCAGGGAGAATCACCGTGGACGGACACAGAGCAGTTCTGGGAGAGCGGGTGAGTCCGGGGCAGCAGGTATGCCTAGATGGAACTTTGGTGGGAGAGAAGGAGCGGCCGGTAGTATTGCTCGTGAATAAGCCTGCCGGGATTGTCTGTACTACGGCGAAATTTAAGGGAGAGAAAAACATCGTGGACCTGGTTCACTATCCTATCCGCCTGTATCCGGTGGGGCGATTGGACAAAGAGTCGGAGGGGCTGATTCTGATGACCAATCAGGGAGAGCTGATGAATCGGATTCTACGACCGGGGAATGCTCACGAGAAAGAGTATCTGGTGGAGGTCAACCGGCCGGTGAGCGCAGAGTTTTTGGAAGCTATGAGGCGGGGCGTTCCCATACTGGGGACGGTGACGGCACCCTGTAAGGTGGAAAAGACTGGGCCAAAGAGCTTTCGGATGATTCTGACGCAGGGATTGAATCGCCAGATCAGGCGGATGTGCGAATACTTTGATTACCGGGTGACAGGGCTTAAACGGCTCCGGGTCATGAATATTACTCTGGACGGCATCGCTCCCGGCGGATACCGGGAGGCGACGGAGGAGGAGCTTGCAGCGCTCTTGGGCCTCCTTGTAAAATCCGATGGGAGACCTTACAAAGAAAGAAATGCTGGGAATCGCAGCATGAAAGAGGCCGGGAAATCCCGAAAAGAGCCGGAGCGAAGAGGGGAAGGGAGCCGGAGTACAGTTCGAAACAAATAGGACAGAAAGCAGGAAGGGCATGGAACAGGAAAAAAAGCTTGTACGAATGAGAGAGCTGGTCTCCATCCTCAGGGAGGCCGGAAAGGCTTACTATCAGGAAAGCCGGGAACTGATGAGCAATTATGAATATGACCGGCTTTATGACGAGCTTCTGGCGCTGGAAAAAGAGACAGGCGTGGTTTGGGGCGGAAGTCCGACCAGCCAGGTAGGCTATGAGGTTTTGAGTGAGCTTCCAAAAGAAGCTCATGAGAGTCCCATGCTATCCCTGGACAAAACCAAAGAGCCGGGCGCCCTGGCAGAGTGGCTGGGAGAGAAAGAGGGACTCCTTTCCTGGAAACTGGACGGACTGACCATTGTACTCACTTACCGGGAAGGGCGGCTGTTTAAGGCAGTCACCAGGGGAAATGGGGAAGTGGGCGAAGTGATTACCGGAAATGCGAAGGTATTTGCCAATGTGCCCCTGTCCATTTCCTATCAGGGAGAGCTGGTACTTCGGGGCGAGGCTGTCATCCAGTATTCTGATTTCTATAAAATTAATGAAGAGATAGAGGACGTTGACGCCAGATATAAAAATCCCAGGAATCTTTGCAGTGGTTCTGTACGGCAGCTCAACAATGAGATTACAGCCAGACGGAACGTAAAATTTTTTGCCTTTTCACTGGTAAAGGCGGAGGGCATAGATTTTAAAAATTCCAGGGAGCAAGAGCTTCTCTGGCTTTTGGGGCAAGGATTTGACGTGGTGGAATACAGGCGGGTTGACAGGAAAACCGTGGAAGCGGCAGTGGAGGCGTTTGCCAAAGCTGTTCCGGATAATGACTTTCCCTCCGACGGGCTGGTACTTTTACTTGACGATATCGCCTATGGCCGTTCTCTGGGGAGAACGGCAAAATTTCCCAGGGATTCCATTGCCTTTAAATGGGCGGATGAAATCCAGGAGACCAGACTTTCTTATATTGAGTGGAGCGCATCTCGCACAGGACTTATCAATCCGGTGGCGGTTTTCGAACCGGTGGAACTGGAGGGGACTACGGTGAGCCGGGCCAGCGTTCATAATGTGAGTATTGTGGAGGCTTTAGCGCTCGGCGAGGGAGATAGGATTACCGTCTATAAGGCGAATATGATCATTCCGCAGATTGCGGAAAATCTTACGAGGAGTGGAACTGTCAGGATTCCGAAAGCCTGTCCCGTCTGCAATGGCCCCACGGAGATCCGTGAAGAAAACGAAGTGAAAACGCTTTATTGTACCAATTCGGAATGTCAGGCAAAAAAAATTAAGGGTTTTTCTCTGTTTGTGAGCCGGGATGCCATGAACATCGACGGACTTTCAGAGGCGACTCTGGAAAAATTTGTGGACGCCGGGTTTGTGCGGGAATTTTCTGATCTGTTCCATCTGGAACGATACAGAGAACAGATCGTTTCCATGGAGGGATTTGGGGAGAAGTCCTATGAGAACTTGCTAGCGTCTGTAGAACGGGCGAAGGATACGACCATGGCCCGGTTCCTTTACGGTCTTGGGATCGCAGGAATCGGCGTAGCTAACGCAAAACTTTTGTGCAAGGCCTTCGACTATGATTTTGAAAAACTCCGTCAGGGAACGAAGGAAGAGTTTGAGGAAACTCCCGGTATCGGACCGGTGATCGCCGACAGCCTTCAGGCTTATTTTCAGTCAGAAAAAAACCGTGCGGAGGTGGATCGAATGCTTGAGCTGGTGACATTTCACGATGAAATGCCATCAGCGGACGAGCTGGTTCTTGGCGGAAAGACCTTTGTCATCACCGGGAGTGTGGAGCACTTTGCCAACCGAAATGAAGCGAAGGCTCTGATTGAATCCCTGGGCGGCAAAGTGACAGGTTCCGTCACAGCCAAAACCGATTACCTGATTAACAACGACCAGACGTCAAATTCCTCCAAAAACAAAAAAGCAAAAGAATTGGGGATTCCCATTCTCACAGAAGAGGAGTTTCTGAAAATGGTCAGACAGGAGTAAACGAAGCGATTAGACAGAAAACGAATACAGGAGTAAATTATGCCGATTAAAGTACAGAACCATTTGCCGGCGCGGGCAATCCTTGAGACAGAAAATATTTTTATGATGGATGAAAACCGCGCAGTTTCTCAGGATATCCGCCCTCTTCAGATCGTGATCCTGAATCTGATGCCAGTGAAGGAGGACACGGAGACACAGCTTTTGCGCGCTCTTTCCAATACGCCGATCCAGCTTGATATTACCTTTCTCCACATGTCGAGCCACGAGTCGACCCACACCTCAATCAGCCATCTGAACCGGTTTTATGTGACCTTTGACGCTATCCGGGGAAAGAAATTCGATGGAATGATCATTACCGGAGCGCCGGTGGAACAGATGGAATTTGAGGAGGTGGATTACTGGCCGGAGCTGGCCGAGATTATGGCCTGGAGCAGCTCCAATGTGACCTCCACCGTTCATATCTGCTGGGGCGCTCAGGCAGGACTTTACTATCATTACGGGATCCAAAAGCACGAAATGGAGAAGAAACTATTCGGTATCTTTGAACAGAGAGTTTTGAATCGTACCATTCCCCTGGTCCGCGGTTTCGATGATATGTTTAGGGCTCCTCACTCCCGTTATACTTATGTAAAGCGAGAGGATATTGTAGCCTGTCCGGACCTGATGCTTTTGGCCGAGTCTGACGAGGCCGGTGTCTTTCTGGTTCAGAGTCGAGACGGTCGGCGGATTTTTGTGATGGGACATCCGGAGTACGACCGGGTCACTCTGGACGGCGAGTACCGCCGCGATCGGGGGAAGGGCATGGATACCGCCATCCCTAAAAATTATTATCCGGACGACGATCCGGAAAAGAGGCCCTGTCTCTCCTGGCGGATGCATGCCAATGCCCTTTATAACAACTGGATTAATTTTTATGTGTATCAGGTGACGCCGTACGAGCTGTAAAGAGAGAAAAGAGCCTTGTTAGATGTATCAGGTGACACGACAGGAAGCATAAAGAGAGAAAGAAGTTTTTATGATTTCAGGTCGATTTTTGTCTTGTGTATGGACTTTTTATCTATAATATTCTATATTCTAAGAAATAAGAGAGATACACAGGAGGATTGTTACCATGAAGCAAACCATCGATTCCGTTCTTCAATCTGTCGGTGTTTTTCGGCATTACTGTGGATACCGGTATTTGATTCTGGCTGTAAAGCTGGCGGCCAGAGAACCACAGCGTCTGCAGAATGTCCGAAAAGAAATCTATCTTCCGGTTGCCCAGATGTGCCACACAGATATTATGAATGTGGAAAAAAACATCCGGACTGTGAGAGATGTGATGATGAGAAACGGAGGCGCCCGTTTGCTGTCAGAGATGACGGAGGATGTCTGGACTAATAACGCCCCATATCCGAAAGAAATTATTGAAATTTTTGCAGAATATTTTGCGGATGGACTAAAAGAAAACGGACTCTGAAGGGTCCGTTTTCTGAAATATCCGCGTTTTTTTTTGTCAGGCGCTCTGGATCAGCCCTTCCCAGTACTCGACTCTTCCTTTTACATTTTCTATAGAGCTTGTACCGGATGTCACGTACTTTCGATAGGCTTCGTTGGTATCGTAATGATTTAGGAACTCATTGACGAGATCCGTCAGCTTGGAAAAAGATTTTCCTTCTTTTAAAATACGGTATCCGCTGTAGAGGATCATAGGAATGGAAGTCACAGGAATTTTTATTTGCTCGAAAGACTCATGGAATCTGTCCAATGCGGTTTTAAACATGCCGACGTTCTCATCCGTAATCCGGTCTGAATATTCTGAGACAAAGACATCGATGTCTTTGGTCCGGAAGGAAAGAAATTCCTGGTCCTGATTTGTCTCCATGAGCATAAATGTCTGAATGATCAGATCCCTGTCTGTTCCGTTTTTCCTCTGGGTTTTTGTCACCAGTTTATCCATAAAAGGATGAGTGGAAAGTTCGTATACGATATCGCTGAATGCGTCAGACTCTTTGATAATCCTTAACAATTTGCCATTCAACGGCTTTCCGGCATTCTGTCTGCGAAACATCTCTTTGACTTCGTTTTCTGTGTACTCTGATAAGGTGCAAAATTCCAGGCTGCAGGCGAGAAGTGTGTTCTGTACTTCTTCATCCAGCCGTTTGAATTTTTTTCCGGCTATTTTGTATTCTCTGGAAATGGATTCGCCGTTTTCTTTGCTGGTGATCGTAATATCGGGAGTATCTTTGCTGATGGCAAATTCATTGTTTACATAACTGATACAGGTGGATGTCCTCTGGGAGCCGTCCAGAGTGTAGAGCGTTCCGTTTTCCTCTACAATATAAATCGGATTTACCGGAAATCCGGATAATAAACTATGAATCAACAGAGATTTCATACGCGGATTCCATTGCCCGATGGGGCGCTGAAGTTTGTGAGAAAAAGAGATATTCCCTTTTCCGTACTGGTTATTTATCCACTGTAAAGTCCGTTCTTTACTAGATGTTCTCATGTTCTGCCTCCAGGGTTTTATAATATTTTCAGAGTATTATATTTGAAAGGTCTTGTCAACGCCTTAAAGGAATTTTTTATTAAAATCGTATGTCATAAAGTGACAAAATTTTGTGGAAGGCTCTGTCGCCGTCTGCCGCATCCTTCCCCCTGAAACTTTACGCATATAAAACCGGCCCCCTTCCGTTCCAAACGGAAAGGGGCTAGGAAAATCAGTTTCTCAATTACAAGATTATCCGATGGGTTCAAAATCGGCGACGCCGTGTTTGCAGAGCGGGCAGATGAAATCATCAGGAAGCTCGTCTCCTTCGTAGATGTAACCGCAGACCTTGCATACAAACCCCTTCTTCCCTTCTGTCTGGGGCTTGGGTTTCACGTTCTTCTGATAGTAGGTATAGGTCATGGTCTCCACATTGGTGATAACTCTCGCTTCAGTAACACTGCAGATAAACATTCCATGGGTGTCCAAATCAATATACTGCTCTACCTTTAAAGACATAAAGGAATTGATGTATTTGGGCAGGAATACCAGGCCGTTATCGGAGCGAAGAGGCGTGATACCGGCAAACTTGTCTGCATTTCGGCCGCTCTGGAAACCATAGGTCTGGAATACAGAGAAAGGAGCGTCCGTAGACAGGCAGTTTAAGTTCATGACTCCCGTCTGCTTAATCACATGGTGGGAATAATTAGCCTTGTTGATGGTGACAGCGATTCGGTTGGGCGTATTGGTAACCTGAGAAACCGTGTTGACGATCAGGCCGTTGTCCTTTTTTCCGTCGTTGGAAGTGACCACATACAGGCCGTATCCGATGTTGAACAGGGCTGTTAAATCATTCTTGTCAGCCGTGTCGCTGTGCTGCGCCAGGTAATCCTTGCAAAGTTCATCGGCCAGAGCTTCAAGCTGAGCGCTGCTTTCATCACTCAGTGCGGACATAATATGAACCGTAGTATCTGTGAAGGTCAGTTTTTTGCAGCCGGAGAACATATTTTTCATGGTCTTTGCAGCCATGGGAGCCCAGCTACCGTTTTCAATCAGAGCAACGGTGCGATTCTGATAATTCCGCTCTGTCAGATGTTCGATAAAGTCCCGCATGAAGGGGAAGATTCCGGCGTTGTAGGTTGTGGTGGCAAGTACCAGCTTTCCATAGCGGAAAGCATCTTCCACAGCTTCGGACATGTCGCAACGGGCCAGATCATGGACCACAACTTTGGGACAACCCTTCGTGCGGAACTTGTCGGCTAAAACTTCCACGGCTTTCTTGGTATGGCCATATACGGAGGTATAAGCGATAACGATGCCTTCCGTCTCTACTTCATAAGAGGACCAGATATTATACAGATTCAAGTAATAACCGAGATTTTCCTTGAGAACAGGACCGTGAGTGGGACAAATCACCTGGATATCCAGACCAGCCGCCTTCTTAAGCAGGCTCTGAACCTGTGCGCCGTATTTTCCAACAATGCCGATATAATAACGACGGGCCTCGCATGCCCACTTTTCTTCCACGTCGAGGGCGCCGAATTTGCCGAAGCCGTCTGCAGAGAATAAAACCTTGTCACAGGTGTCATAGGTGACGAGAACTTCCGGCCAGTGGACCATGGGCGCTTCCACAAAAGCAAGAGTATGTTTTCCAAGAGAAAGGCTGTCGCCTTCTTTTACGATTACCTGTCTGTCCTCATAGTCTGTGCCGAAAAACTGCTTCATCATGACAAAAGCCTTGGCGGAGGAGACAACCGTAGTGTCTGTATAAGTCTGCATAAAACCTGCGATGCTGCCTGCATGGTCCGGCTCCATATGCTGAATGATTAGATAATCAGGCGCTTTCGAACCAAGCACATTCTGGATATTGTCCAGCCATTCATGGGTGAAGCGGGCGTCGACGGTGTCAAACACGGCTGTTTTTTCGTCAAGCACCACATAGGAATTGTAGGCCATGCCGTTTTTGACCACGTACTGTCCTTCGAAAAGGTCTACCTCATGGTCATTCACGCCTACATATTTAATGTCCTTTGTAATTTCCATGGCTAATTCACTCCTTCATTTTGAAAAGTTTATGTTTAACAGATAGTTCTAGTTATTATAGCATACGGTTCTTATCAAAGGGAAGAGGATATTCCTATTGTTTTCCGAAAAATGCAGAAAAATACGAAAAAACGCTTGCGCTTTATTGTGATAATGTGCTACTATAACATAGTCGGCGTCAGGCGTAGACAAAATTGAGGAGAAATTATCGAAACGAGGAGGATTTTAATTATGAAAAAACTGGCGGCATTGCTGATGGCGGCTGTGGTCGTGGCGGGAGTTTTTGCAGGCTGCGGCGGAAAGGATGAAAAAGACGAAACAAAAGCGGCGACGAGCAAAACAGAGACTGACACAAAGGCAGAAACAGATGCAAAGACAGATACGGAAGGCGCGAAGGAAACAGCAGGCGGGACTGAGACGAAGGACGCTTCTGACAGCGACATGGCCTATGTGAAGGACAAGGGAAAGCTGGTAGTGGGAATCACTGAATTTGAGCCGATGGATTACCAGAACGAGAGCGGCGAGTGGGTCGGTTTTGACGCTGATATGGCGAAGGCATTTGCCGAGAGCCTGGGTGTTGAGGTGGAATTTGTAGAGATTGTATGGGATAATAAGATCCTGGAGCTGGACGGGAAGAGCATTGACTGTGTATGGAACGGGATGACGCTGACAGATGAGGTGACAAGCGCCATGGAATGCTCCAAACCTTATTGCCAGAATGCTCAGACTGTGATTGTACCTACAGATAAGGCGGAGCAGTATCAGGAAGAGGCAAGCCTTTCCGAACTGACTTTTGCTGTGGAAGCAGGAAGCGCCGGAGAGGCAGAGGCGAAAACCAGGGAACTGAATTATACTCCGGTGAGCCAGCAGTCGGATGCGCTGATGGAAGTAGCAGCCGGAACGTCAGACGCGGCGATCATCGACTCTCTGATGGCCGGGGCCATGGTAGGAGAGGGAACCGGCTATGCGGACCTGACCTATACCGTCAGCTTAAACGGTGAGGAATATGGCGTTGGATTCCGTAAGGGTTCCGATTTGGCGGAGGCTCTGAATCAGTTTTTTGCCGAGAGCTATGCAGACGGATCGATGTTAAAGTGTGCGGAGACTTACGGCGTACAGGCAGCTATCATTGAGCAGTAGTTCGTGATTTTATGGGATGGCAGATACCGGGAGCCGATGGCTTCCGGTATCCGACTGTTTTGCCACAGCCTTTTGGCTTCAGGCGGAGAGAATAAGATTTTTTACAGGAGAGTATTATGGAACTGATGATGGAACAGATGCCGATCGTTTTGCGGGCGTTAAACGCCGGCTTTTTGCAGACTTTAAAGCTCTTTTTCGTGACGCTTATCGGTGCGCTGCCCCTGGGACTGGTGATCGCATTTGGATCCATGTCCCGGTTTAAGCCTTTAAGCTGGCTGTCCAGGCTGATTGTCTGGATCATCCGGGGAACGCCTCTTATGATACAGCTTCTGATTCTCTATTTTTTCCCCGGACTGGTCTTTAAAAACAATATCTGGGGAAGTGGAGAATCCGGTCGTTTTCTGGCTGCTTCCATTGGCTTTATCATCAACTATGCCTGCTATTTTTCAGAAATTTACCGGGGCGGGATTCAGAGCATTCCGGAAGGACAAGAGGAAGCTGGACTGGTCCTCGGTATGACAAAGAGTCAGATTTTCTTCCGGGTAAAACTGTTGCAGATGGTGAAACGGATTGTGCCGCCGGTATCCAACGAAGTTATCACACTGGTGAAGGATACCTCTTTGGCAAGGATCATTGCGTTGCAGGAGATTATCTGGGCCGGACAGGCCTTTATGAAAGGCTCCCAAGGGATTTCCGGAGCCATCTGGCCCATGTTCTTTACGGCTTTTTATTACCTAATCTGGAATGGTATGGTGACGATACTTCTTGGAAAACTGGAAAAGAAGTTAGATTATTTCCGATAAGGAGGACAAAAACGATGGCAATTTTAGAGGTGGAACATATCTGTAAATCGTTTGATCGGACAGAAGTCTTAAAGGATATCAGTTTTTCCATGGAAAAAGGACAGGCCCTTTCTCTGATTGGTTCCTCCGGAAGCGGAAAGACGACGCTTCTTCGGTGTCTGAATTTTCTGGAGCAGCCGGATGGAGGAGTGATCCGTGTGAATGGAGAAACTCTGTTTGACGGAGCAGACTCTTTTTCGAGAAAAGAGTCGGTGATCCGAAAAAAACGGCTTCATTTTGGGCTGGTATTTCAGTCTTTCAATCTCTTTCCTCAGTATACGGCTCTCGGGAATGTGATGTTGGCAAAGGAACTTCTGGCAAAGGAACAGCCGGACTATAAGGCCAGGAAAAAAGAGATTCATGAGAAGATCGAGGGAGAGGCGGAGGAGCTTTTGAGACAGATGGGGTTGGGAGACAGGATGAAAAACTATCCCCATCAGCTTTCTGGCGGCCAGTGCCAGAGAGTGGCTATCGCAAGAGCGCTTGCGCTGAACCCGGACATTCTCTGCTTTGATGAACCGACTTCGGCCTTGGATCCGGAACTTACAGGAGAGGTGCTGCGGGTGATGAGGGAGCTTGCCGAACGGAATATGACCATGGTGATTGTGACCCACGAGATGGCTTTTGCGAGGGATGTCTCAGATCAGGTGATTTTTATGGACGACGGACAGATTTTGGAACAGGGGACGCCCCAACAGGTCTTTGGAAATCCGCAGGAAGAGCGGACAAAACGTTTCCTTTCCCGGTATACGGAAGAATAAAACAAAATTTTCCAAAAAGTATAAAAAATTAAAAAAAGGGCTTGCCAAATCAGAAGTTTTCGTGTATACTATATTTCGTTGCAGCAAAGAAATAATGGGCTGTCGCCAAATGGTAAGGCACTGGACTCTGACTCCAGCATTTCAAGGTTCGAATCCTTGCAGCCCAGCGAAGAGATGCCGTACTGAGAAATCAGTACGGTGTTTTTATGTATCATACCTCAATAAAAACTTTTTGTATGGAGTATAGCTCCGAACAAAAAGTTCAATCAGGGCGGGTAAGGAGGTTCTTACCTGCCCATGCTTTATTATCTGCTGATTATATCCCTTGACTTCGGAATAGCTGTTTCATTTCTTCTGCGGGTTCCTGCATTCCTCTCTGAAACCATACTTCTACCCAGCCATACAGGCTATATGCAACAAATGCTTTTGCATAAACCTCGTTTCCAGGCAGATCTGGTTTAAATTCCATCATGTCTAAAATGACATCTTTTAACAAATAAGTAAGGCGACGTTCATTCAAAAGATGATAAAAGGCTTTATGTTGCTCAAAATGCTCGAATATCATGCCAATAACAGAACTAAGGGGAAGGCCGTTATTTTTCTCCCAACCACTTTTCCAACCATCAAATAATTTATTGATATATGCCCTTAAAATATTTTCTTTGCTAGTATAGTTTCGGTAGAAAGAAGCCCATCCAATGCCTGCATTGTCACATAATTCGCTGATGGAAATATCCTCAATCGCCTTATCTTCCAATAGTGTTAGGAGAGATTCCGTTATATGCTCTATCACATAAATATTTCTTCGCCCACGATCGTGTGTGTCCGTTTGGAAGCGCCGTATATCTGGTAAATGCTCTGAAAGAAAACGGCGTGGATTATAAGTATTTTGAAATGCCCCATTCGGGACACGGACTGCAAAATGACGATAAAATATACAAGCAGTATATGAAAGCAGTCGAGGAATATCTCGACAAATATATGCCTGTGAGTGGGTGAGGTTTTTGTTCCTTGACAATCGAACAATCGTTAGATATATTATATCTAACGATTGTTCGATTTGAGTGATGGAAGCTCTGTTTGCGAAAGAGAGTGGAGAAAAGAAAAGGGAAAACCAGTGGAGTCCGGCAGGAGGGAGAAACACGTATGGAAGAAAAAACAGACGTACAAAATACGAAAGATCGGATCGTTACAGCGGCGCTTGCCCTGTTTTCTGAAAAAGGTTACGGGGCTGTATCCGTCCGCGATATTGCCGGAAAGGCGGGACTTCGGGAAAGCTCCCTGTACTACCATTTTAAGAATAAGCAGGATATCTTTGATACAATTGTGCAGTACTGCTTCAAAAAGGCAGAGGAATATTTCAGGACCCACAGCCTGCCTTTTGCAGAAGGGGACGACCTGTCCATGTATCAGGGAGTGGAATTATCTCGTCTGGAAGAGCTTTTATTTTCTACATTCGGTTATTTTTTCGACGATCCCTGGAATGTACAGTTTAGGAAACTTCTGCTGGTCAATCAGTATGAAAATGAAGAGGCGAAAAAGATTTACAGGAGCCTTTACAGAGATTACCCACTCCGTTTTCAAAGCAAACTTTTTGCCGCGCTTATGGAGCTGGGGGAATTTAAGAAGGCAGATCCAAAGACGACAGCCATGGAATTTTATGGTCCGGTATTTCTGCTGTTCCATACCTGCGATAGCCTGGAAGAAGCGAGAGAGGCCTTTGAGAAGCATATCCGGCAGTTTGCCAGTCTGTACCGTATTCCGGCAAAAAAACAGATGAAACATCAGATGGAAAGAGAGGAACAGACGGAAGAAATCCGTATAGAAAAAACAACAGAGAGAGGAAAGTATGGCGAGGGGAAACTATAAAACAGAAACCAAACAGGAGGAGTCAAGATGAAACCGGTCATTATTTATCATTCACAGACTGGATTTACAAAACAGTATGCAAAGTGGATGGCAGAGGAACTTTTGTGTCCTTATATTGCCTTTGAAAAAAAGGACACCATTGATTTTTCCCAGTATGACACGATTCTATTTGGGAGCTGGTGCCATGCCGGGCAGCTTAAGAAGATTCGCTGGTTTCGGGAGATACTTCCTCAGTGGCAAGAAAAACAGAAAGTTTTATTTGCCGTAGGAGCCTCCCCTGCAGAAAATCCGGAAGTGGAATCATTTTTGAAAACTCTCAGCGCTTTGGGAAAAGATATCAAAGCCTTCTATCTGCCGGGGGGACTGCGCTATGAGCGGATGGGAGCCGTTTCAAAGGCCATGATGAAGCTGTTTGCCTCCGTAGTAAATAAAAAGAAAGAAAAGACGCCGGAGGAGGAGACGATGGCACGGATGATCCGACAATCTTATGATATTTCTGACAGATCTTATACGATTCCCATTTTGGAATCTCTCCGGGAAACGAAACATTCCCAAGCAGTCCAAAACAAAAGAAACTGACAGGAAGTCTAAGGATGAAGCAACCTTTGCAGCACATCCTCCACATATTCACAAGTATGGCGACAGGCGGCGATGACCTCCGGCTTCGCGGTGGAGACGGCATAGCTTTCCACAGCACAGGCCAGAAGCTCCAGATCGTTGTAATTATCACCGAAAGCCATGACTTCTTCTTTCGAAACGTCCAGGATATCCATAAGAGCTTCCATAGCGCGGCCCTTATGAATATCCGGCGGAATAAAGTCAATCCAGTGGGGGCAGGTAGAGGCCAGGAGAAACTGGCGACCCCACCGCTCCTTAAACTGCTCCAAATATCGCTCCGTCCCGTCGCCGTGAACATAGGCGGAAATTTTGATATAATCCTCGGAAGTGGAGAAAATATCGTCCACCTCCGTAATATTATTTTTTAGAATATGTTTCAGATGATCCGTATAGGACTGTCGTTTCGGCTGAATGTAGGCAGTCTCCACGCCGGAAAGCTGCACTTCGCAGTCCTTTGCGGCCAGAATATCGGCCATCAGCTCTTGTCCCAGTGCTCGGTCCATGGTGGCCTTGTAAATAATTTCTCCCTTATGGACGGCAAAAGCGCCGTTTTCACAGATATAGTCCACGTCATTTGCCAAAGTTCCCATCAACCGTCTTAAGTTGGCATACTGCCTTCCGCTGGCGGCCACAAAAAGAAAATCCTGTCCGATCAATTCCCGCAAAATGGGAACAATACGGGGCGGGAGCGTCTGGGCGCCGTCTCTCAAAATGGTACCGTCCATATCACTTGCAATGAGCCGAATCATAAAATCCTCCGAAAATAAAAAAATAAGAGCAATTTTCACACAAATGTGCTATAATGTCCAGAGAATTATAGACTGAAAAATGGGCATCGTCAAGATACCGGGAGAAAAAACAGATGTATTCTTTTAAAAGCAGAGTCAGATACAGCGAAACGGGAGAGGACGGGCACTTAAGCCTCAGCAGCGCTGTTCATTATATGCAGGATTGCAGTACCTTTCAGTCAGAAGAACTGGGAGTGGGTGTGGAACCCATGAGACAGATCGGACGGGCCTGGTTTCTATCAGCCTGGCAGATCGAGTTTCGGAGGATGCCCAAACTTAAGGAGCAAATTACCATAGGTACCTGGGCCAGCGGATTTAAGGCCATGTATGGTTACCGGAACTTTGTTATCCGGGACGGAGAGGGAGAGGACCTTGTCCGGGCCGCCTCCACTTGGGTTTATATGAATGTGGAGACGGGGCGGCCGGAGCGGGTAAATACAGAGGTAGTGGCCGTTTATGGGGAAGAAGCCCCTCTTGAGATGGAAGAAGTGGGAAGAAAGATACGGATCCCAGAAAGTCTGGAGGAATATCCGGCGTTTCCTGTGAGAAAGGCTCAGATTGATACCAACGGCCATGTGAACAATGCCAAATATATTGAAATGGCAGAAGAATGGCTTCCGGCAGCATCCGGAGTCAGAAAACTCCGAGTGGCTTATCAGCACGCCGCCAGGCACGGAGATCAGATTGTGCCGGCAGTATACAGAGGAATGGACAGCCATACAGTTGTATTGAAGGGGACGGAAGGCCAGATTTACGCAGTACTGGAAGCGAGGGTATAGAAAAAAGGTATCGGCCAGGGAAGAATAAAAAGATTAAAAAGGAAGCGTATAGTAAAAAAAGCATAATAAAAAGTATGACAAAAAGAGCATAACAGAGAAGAGGATAAAAAGAGAATGATAGAACTTGGAAAAAAGCAGGTCCTTAAGGTGCTCAGGAAGAGAGAGAACGGTGTGTATCTGGGCGAGAAGGAAGATGCACAAACAGGAGTCCTTCTTCCTAAAAAACAGGTGCCAGAAGAGCTGAATGTGGGCGATGAGCTGGAAGTGTTTCTCTATAAGGATTCTGAGGACCGTCTGATCGCCACGGTGAACGAACCGTTCCTTACCCTTGGGGAACTGGGAGTTCTCACAGTGGCGGAGACAGGAAGCATCGGCGCATTTTTAGAATGGGGCCTGGAGCGGGACCTGTTTCTTCCTTTTAAGGAGCAGAAATGGAAGGTGAAGAAGGGAGAACCAGTTTATGTGGCTCTCTATCTGGACAAGAGTAGAAGGCTGTGCGCTACCATGCGGGTGGAGCGTTATCTGAAAGAAGATTCTCCTTATAAAAAGGATGATTCAGTGTCAGGAGTGCTTTATGATATCAACCGGGATCTGGGCGGTTTCGTGGCCGTGGACGGCAGATATTTTGGTATGATTCCGGCCGTGGAGCTTGACCGGACGCTCCGGTCAGGAGAGACGGTGGAGGCGAGAGTAGCCAGAGTCCGAAGCGATGGAAAGTTAGTCTTAAGCGTCCGGAAAAAAGCATACAAACAGATGAATATCGATGCAGAAGCAGTGTATTCCCTGATTGAGGATTACGGGGGAAAGCTGCCCTTCACAGACAAATCCGATTCGGACCTGATCCGTCTGGAGACGGGCCTTAGTAAAAATGCCTTTAAACGGGCGGTGGGCCATCTTCTGAAGGAGGGTAAGATTCAGATAAATGCGAAAGCAGATACCATAGAGATGATCAGGAGGTAAGATATCATGAAAAAAGTAATTTCCACAGACAAGGCGCCCGCAGCGATTGGACCTTATTCCCAAGCCATTGAAGCAAACGGATTTGTATTTGCATCCGGACAGATTCCGGTGAACCCGGCTACAGGCGAGGTTCCTGAGGGCATCGAAGCTCAGACCAGACAGTCCATGGAAAACGTGGTGAATCTTCTGGCGGCAGCCGGAGCAAAGCCGGAGGATGTGGTAAAGACCACCGTATTTATCAAGGATATGAATGATTTTGCAAAGGTAAACGCCATTTATGCAGAGTACTTCAAGTCGGAATGTCCCGCCAGAGCCTGTGTGGAAGTGGCGAGGCTGCCCAAAGATGTGTTGGTAGAAGTGGAAGCCATTGCGGCAAAATAAGAGAAAAAGTTTTTGAGAAGAAGCCCGAATCAGATTTGGGCCTCTTCTCCTTTTTGAAATTCCAAGATATCTCCGACGCTGCAGTCCAGTACCTCGCAAATGGCGGCAAGGGTGGAAAAACGGATGGCCGATACCCGGTTATTTTTGATTTTCGACAGGTTGACATTGGAAATACCGACCCGCTCCGCCAGTTCATTCAGTGAAATTTTTCGTTCTGCCATCATGCGGTCCAGTCGCAGGATGATCGTCCCATTCCCCATAAAACACCTCCTCTATACCAGTCCGTCCACATCGCTTTGAAGCTGTGTGCCATAAGCAAAAACCTGAGTGAGCCACAGGAACAAGATTCCTGTGATAAATCCGCTGACTCCCACGGAGATTTCCGCGTCCGGGCCGATGATCAGTCGGGAGAGAATGCTGAAAAACAGGCCGACGATGGGAATGGAGATATAAAAGATGCCAAGTTCTTTTATCAGACGTACCGTGTCTTTTTGAAAGGGAGTGACTCTGTCTGTATGTCGGGCCTTTCCGGTAGAAAGACGGATGATGAGCCAGACATTTCGGAATATCATGGCCATAAGACTTAAAATGACGATTCCTCCCAGGGAGAACAAAGTCACTGCAGTCATATTCATAGTGCCACTTGTATCTACTATCATAAGTTCAAAGCCATAGACGGAAAGATTACCGCCATATTCAGAAAAGTCAAAGAAGGAAAATAATTCCGTCAATAGATTTTGGGCAGCAATGGAACATAAGAAACATCCGGCCATTAAAGCTACGGTGAGCCAGTGAGAAATTTCTAACAGTTTGGAAGCAAAAAGGGCGGCGGGATTCAATTTTTTCATAGCACTCTCCTTTTTCAATAAGCAGGCAGCATAGCTTCTTATGCCGCCGGTGAATGGAATCTGTCAGCCGGTCTGATGGAATAAAAATATCATAGAATTTATCGTTTGTCAATAAAAATATAATGTTTATCGATAAAAAATTAATGCTTATCGATAAGCGCCGGGTGATAAAATTATGAATGGAAATGATTGGTTTTTTGAGAATCTGGAAGTACTGGAACGGGAGGAGGCGCCTCTGTCTGCCGAAGAACGGGTGAGGGCGGCGACAAAACCGCTTCTTTCCTGGTTTCGAAAAAACGCCAGAGTCCTGCCCTGGAGAGAAGATCCGACTCCATATCATGTATGGATTTCGGAAATTATGCTGCAACAGACCAGAGTGGAGGCTGTCAAAGATTATTACAGGAGATTCCTGGAAGCGCTTCCGGACATTCCTTCCCTGGCTGAAGTGCCGGAGGAGAGGCTTTTGAAATTGTGGGAGGGTCTTGGATACTATAACCGGGCCAGAAACCTGAAAAAAGCGGCGAAAGAGGCCGTTGCCTGTTATGGAGGGAACCTTCCGGCTTCCTATAAAGAGCTTCTTTTGCTGCCTGGAATCGGCAGTTATACGGCAGGGGCTATCGCTTCCATTGCTTATGGGATTCCGGAACCGGCAGTGGACGGAAACGTACTGCGGGTGGTATCCAGACTTCTGGCAGACAGGGGAGACATCCTGAAACAGTCCGTGAAGAGACAGATGGAAGAGCTACTCCGGGAAATCATGCCAAAAGATGCGGCTGGCGCTTTTAACCAGGCGCTTATGGAGCTCGGCGCTCTGGTCTGTGTACCAAATGGCGCGCCTCATTGCCAGGAATGTCCGGTGAAAGGACTTTGCTTGGCCAGGCGAGAGGATCTGACCGGGCAGATTCCGGTAAAGACACCGAAAAAAGCAAGAGTGATTGAGGAGCGGACGGTGTTCGCAGTGCGAAAGGGAGAACAGGTGTTGCTTCATAAAAGGCCGGAGAAGGGACTGTTGGCCGGGCTTTATGAACTTCCAGGGGAAAACCAGTATCTGGGTAGGGAGGAAGCTCTCTGCTGGTTGGGAGTGGAAGAAGAGATGGTGGAATTTATAGAACCGCTTCCGGATGCAAAACATATTTTTTCGCATGTGGAATGGCGGATGAAGGGATATTATATTCTCTTAAAAGAAGGAGCGGAAACAGAAGCAGGATTCTTCACTGACAGGGGAGAATTGCAGGAAAATTATGCGCTTCCAGGCGCCTTCCGAGCCTATGCAAAATATCTGTTTCAAAGTTAGGCGTACAAATTGCACAGAGAAAAAACGGGGAATTGGAACGGTTTTTTGTGAATGTGCCAAAATGCATTTTTGCGTGGAAAAATTCCTTGATTTCTAAAAAAGGCCATGATATAGTCAAAGTACAGACATCTTGGAGACATCAATGCGGACTCGGACGGAGACACCGGTGCAGGCAACAGGTATGCATTCTGGCGGGCTTCATGGAGACAGCATGAGCGGACTTGCATAGCGGACAGCGAAGGAGACATCGTAAGCGGACAGCGAAGTGGACATCATAAGCGGACAGAAGATGCGCGTCAAAAGACAGAAATGAGATGACGAGACGAAAAACACAAAAAGACAGGGCGGTTTATATGGAAGCTGTCCTGTTTTTTTGATGTATAGGGCGCATAAAGAAAATTACAGGTGAAAGAGGAACTTATGAAATACAGACTATTGGCAACAGATTTGGACGGGACGCTTGTAACAGAGAAAAAGAGAGTCACAGAAAGGACAAAACGGGCGGTAGAAGCCATGCTCAGCCAGGGAGGAACTCTGATACTGTCCTCTGGAAGGCCCAGTTATGGGGTCTGGCATGTGGCAAAGGAGTTTGCTCTTCCGGAAAAAGGAGGATATATCCTTGCCTATAATGGAGGCGAGCTCTTAGACTGCAAGAGTGGACGGGCAGTGTTTTCTGTGAGGATACCTAAGGAGCGGATTCCTGAGATTATCCGGCTGGCCAGGGTTCATGAAACGGCAATCCTTACTTATGAAGGGGAATATGTGATCAGCGAATGTGCAGAAAACCCTTATGTGCAGGGGGAGGCAAGAAATACCAGAATGAAGGTGAAAGCAGTTCCGGATTTGATTTCCTACCTGACATTTCCCATTGTGAAGTTGATGATGGTAGGCAGTGAGGAACAGATCCTTCGGATGGAGCCTATTGTGAGAGACGCCCTCGGACCGGAATTTTCTGTGTTCCGTTCGGAGGCTTATCATCTGGAAATTCTTCCGGCAGGCATTGACAAGGGCAGCGGACTTTTGAAAGCCTTGGATTATCTTGGGATATCCAGGGAAGAAGTGGTTTCCTGCGGGGATTATGACAATGATATTCCCATGAACGAAGTGGCGGGTCTGGGGGTAGCCATGGAAAACGGCTGTCCGGAGATTAAGGCCAGGGCAGATTATATCACCTGTTCCAATGAAGAGGACGGGGTTGCGGCAGTGATCGAGAAATTTATACTGGAGGAGGAATGAGAATGAAAAAATTTATTTTGGATACGCATACTCATACAGTTGCCAGCGGACATGCTTACGGGACGGTGACGGAGATGGCAAAGGCGGCTTCTGAGGCAGGGCTTGAGCTACTCGCCATTACGGATCATGCGCCGAAGCTTCCCGGCGGACCTCATGAAATGTACTTCCGGAACTTTAAGGTAATTGATAAAGAAATGTTTGGCGTGGAGATTCTAATGGGGGTGGAGCTGAATATTATTGATTACAGAGGGACTGTAGACTTGGAAGAGAATCTTTTAAAGAAGATGGATCTTTGTATTGCCAGCCTTCATACAGTCTGTCTGAAGCCGGGAACGAGGGAGGAAAATACGAGAGCCCTGCTTATGGCCATGGAAAATTCCTATGTACGAATCCTCGGACATCCGGACGACGGCCGTTATGACATTGACTATAAAGCTATGGTAAAAGGGGCGAAAGAACATGGCGTGTTGATCGAGCTTAACAACAGTTCTCTGACTGCAGGAGCATGTAGGCGAAATTCTGTTTCTAATCTGACGGAGATTCTGAGACTTTGCGAACAATATGATCAGGAGATTATTGTCAATACGGACTCCCATTTTCCTTCTTCCGTAGGAAGATTTGAGGAGGCTCAAAGTTTGCTGGAAAGAACGGGATTTCCGGAAAGACTGATTATCAATACGGATATAAAACGGTTTCGGAGCTATCTGAGAAAGTAGGAGCGCTTTTCTTAAGCGAAAAGGGACAAAAATATTTATAAAAAGTAAGGGACTGGGACTGGACTTTAAAGCGTTAAAATGTTAAAATATGTAAGTGTGCTTGAGAAATCGTGAAAAAGCGTCGGAGGAGAAGTTGCAATGAATAAAAAGTTAAAAACCGAGGCTGTTGATCATCTGTTTCAGGCAGTCCTTACTTTAAAAGATATCAACGAGTGCTATACATTTTTTGAGGATGTCTGTACAGTGAATGAACTTTTGTCTTTATCCCAGAGATATGAAGTGGCAAAGATGCTACGGTCCGGGAGAACGTATCTGGAAATTGCAGAAAAGACAGGAGCATCGACAGCAACCATCAGCCGTGTAAACCGTTCCCTGAATTACGGAAACGACGGATATGATATGGTGTTTGCCAGACTGGAAGAGCAGGAATCAGAAGTATAAAGATGCATAAAAAGCGGCCTACGGCCGCTTTTACTGTTTGTCTTTGTCCGGAGCGTTCTTTTTTTCACGCTCCCTCATCTCATCAATGATCTGTTCAATCATCTGCTTCTTTACATAGACGTCAAAACTGAGCATACAGATGAAAGAGAAGAGCTGCAAATAATCCCGTTCTTCTTCCGGAGCGTTTTTAAAGGACTTTCCGGCAAGCTCTGCGCGGGCCGGTATCTCCTTGAAAAGATCTACAAGCTGCAGTTTTTCCATTTTTACAATTTCTGTGTAGATCCTGTCCAGCGCGTGGTGCTCCTCCGTGAAATATTTCTCAGATAAAGGCGAGAGCAGTACCTGAATATCTCCAATTGACAAAAAACCTTTAAAGTAATAGATAAAAGCCAGCAAAATCAGGTGATCTCTGGAATACTTTTTCTTCACGGGAGGCGGGAGCAGATTGTTCTTCGCGTAATTGTTGATCATGGTTTTGGTGAGGATTTTATCCTCATCGTGCCTTTTTCCAGGAGACAGATGCTGCTCCATGAAGGTAGTGACCTGATCCATATATAATTCAATATTCGGGATATCCCGACTGTGGATATAATTCAACTTCTTCAGCCGTTCCAGAAGCTCCTGTACTAATTCTTCATTGGTTTTCATATACTCACCTCTTCCTGCTATTATATAGTATTTAAAACTAGATAGCAAGATATAAATGTCAGAAAATCATAGGAAAAAAGCTCCTTTTCCCGAGATTTTGTGACATTTAATAAAATTGGGTAACAAAAAAAGCGGATAACGGGAATCGAACCCGCCTATCCAGCTTGGGAAGCTGGTGTTCTACCAATGAACTATATCCGCATAAAGACATTATAGCGGTTGTTCTTTAAATAGTCAAGATAATTTCCAGGAGTTTCCGCATTTTTTTGAAGAATTACAACATATGAATCTATCCGGACAAGGATAGAAAGAAGCGTCTATCCATATTTTATAGGTGACAGGTTCAAAATGGATTTTTTATTCCTGACTTTCTCAGGACAGGAACCGTACCTTTTTTTCCACGCATCGGAGGGAAATATCCGTCTGCTTCCCGCAGATTTCCCCGTCTACATGGACGAGAAGGGGACGTTCCGTATGAAGGGAGGCTTCTCTGCAGGAATAGGTACGCACCCCCTTACAACAGACGTGCTTTCCCACCAGGGACGCCGCCAAAAGAAAGGTTAGCCGCAATCTGGACACTCCGGATACCACACATAGATCCAGATATCCGTCGGCCGGATCGGCTTTCGGCGCAAACTGAAAACCTCCGCCCTCATATTTCTGAATATGAGAGGAGATATATCGAATCTTTTTCAGACTGATTTTTTTCACTCCATCCAGAGTCAGGCAACCGTCAGCGCTTTTGCAGAGAACAATACGCTTGATTCCGATAAACAGATAGACCAGTTTCCCCATATGAAGCCGGTTGAACCACTTTTTCAGGCAGGTGGAAAAAAGATTCTGGCAGACATCCGCATCGTATCCGATTCCGCTGCTGACAAGAAAACGTCTGTGGGAAGGCCGTCCGTCCGTATAGGAAAGAATCCCATAATCGAGGGAGCGGATCCGTTTGGCGCAAAGTAGCCGCTGCAGCGCCTTTTGTGCATTTCGGGGAAGCTTCATCCCCCTGGAAAAATCATTTCCGGAACCGGAAGGAATATAACCAAGCGTCACGGACGCCGACATGGAAAGCCCGTTCAAGACTTCATTTAAGGTGCCGTCGCCTCCCAGAACGATGAGGTTCTTTGGAGTCTGATCCTCACAACGCGCGGAAGTGAGGCGGGCAGCTAACTGTGTAGCGTGTCCGGGGGACTCTGTCATATGAACTGTGTAGGGAATCTCGTCCCGGTCTAGCTGCTTCTGAATTTTATGCCAGATCCCAAGTCCTTTTCCTGAACGGGAATGGGGGTTTACAATAAAGTAATACATGACACTTCCTCCTGCCGGTATGAAAGACCGGTTTCTTCAGTTTTACCGGCCCGATATGATACCGTCATTGTACCACAGAACCTGCCACAGATACAAAGAAAAATTTTCTAAACAAAAATCGTCAGAAAAGTCTTGACAATCAGAACAATAAGGGGTATACTACCTAAGCAGTCGAAAAAACTGGTCGAAATTTTAAAGAGTATTTTACGGGGTCTTAGCTCAGCTGGGAGAGCATCTGCCTTACAAGCAGAGGGTCACAGGTTCGAGCCCTGTAGGCCCCACTATGGCGGAATAGCTCAGTTGGCTAGAGCACACGGTTCATACCCGTGGTGTCGAGAGTTCAAATCTC
>JAAWAV010000002.1 GCA_022792335.1 Lachnospiraceae bacterium | reverse complement strand
TACGGAATCTGAAGATTTCCGCTGGAGCAGGCTTCATCGTGGCTCTGACTGGAGAAATCATGACCATGCCCGGCCTGCCCAAGGTACCGGCAGCCGAGAAGATTGACGTGGACGAGAACGGAAAGATTACCGGCCTGTTCTAAAGATAGAATCAGATACAGAAAGACTGTTACCGGTGGTTTTTCTGCATATTATGGTATCTTATGGGGACAGTCGAAAGACTGTCCCTCTTTGTCACGAGTGATTTAGTAAAATGTTTGAAAGCAGGGCTTTCAAAATCTGTCTGTATGGCGAAACGTACGCCAGGAGGAGGAAACAATGGGTTTTTCAACTGTACCGTGTAATGAATTTGTAGAAGTACTTGCTTCCAAGGCCCCGGTACCGGGCGGTGGAGGCGCCAGCGCTCTGGTAGGAGCTGTGGGTACGGCCCTTGGGAACATGGTAGGTTCCCTGACTGTGGGGAAAAAGAAGTACGCAGATGTGGAAGAAGAGATGTGGGAACTTAAGGGAAAGGCAGATCTGCTCCAGAAAGAGCTTCTGACGCTTATCGAGCGGGATGCGGAAGTCTTTGAGCCTCTTTCCAAGGCCTATGGCATGCCGAGAGCCACGGAGGAGGAGAAGGCAGAGAAAGCCCGCGTGATGGAGATTGTGCTGAAGGATGCCTGCTCCGTCCCCATGGAGATTATGGAAAAATGTTGTGAGGCTCTTGACTTGATCGTAGAATTTGCGGCCAAAGGTTCTGCTCTGGCCATCAGTGACGCCGGGGTAGGCGCTGCTTTTTGCAAGGCGGCCCTTCAGGGAGCCAGTCTGAATGTGTATATCAACACCAAGTCCATGGCAAACAGAGAGTATGCAGAAGAACTGAACCAGAAAGCCGACGCCATGCTGGCAAAATATACGAAGTTGGCTGACGAGGTGTTCGAGAGCGTGCTCGGTCGATTAAAATAATTTCAATATTTTAGGAGGATAAAAAAATGGCAAAGCAACTGCTTGGAAAAGAGGTTACTGCCGCATTAAATGAAAAGATTATGGGGCAGGTAGCAGAGCTTAAAGAGAAGGGGATTGTTCCCAAACTGGGGATTGTTCGGGTTGGTGAAAATTCCAGCGACATTTCCTATGAGAAGGGCGCGACAAAAAGATGTGAGACCTTAGGCGTTGAGGTAGAAAAGATTTTGCTTCCGGAAGATATCTCAAAGGAAGAACTTCTGAAGGTGATCGATAAAGTGAATAAAGACGACTCCATCCACGGCGTCCTGATGTTCCGCCCCCTTCCGAAGCATCTGAAGGCCGATCAGAGTGAGATCGAAAACGCGCTGGATCCTGCCAAAGATGTGGACTGCATGACAGACGGCTCCATGGCCGGCGTATTCACCGGAAAACCTCTGGGCTTTCCTCCTTGTACTCCTCAGGCATGTATGGAGATTTTGGATTATTATGGAATCGACTGCAAGGGGAAAAATGCCGTGGTGATCGGCAGAAGCCTTGTGGTGGGTAAACCTGCGGCTATGATGTTAATGGCAAAGAACGCGACAGTTACCGTATGCCATACAAGAACTGTCAATACGGCTGAAATTGCAAGATGCGCTGATATCCTGATTTCAGCGGCCGGTGTGTTAAACAGCCTGACCAAAGAGTTTGTAAGACCTGGACAGGTCGTCATCGACGTATCCATCAACTGGGATGCGGAAAAGCCGAACAGCAAAGGCGGTAAAGGTGCAATTGCAGGCGATGCCGTTTACAGCGAGATTGAGCCCATTGTCGAAGCCATCACTCCTGTTCCCGGCGGTGTGGGTGCAGTGACGACTTCTGTTCTGGTAGGCCATGTGGTAGAAGCGGCGAGAAGAACTGTAAAATAAAGGATTGTGAGAGAACCGCCCGCAAAAAGGCGATAAGCTCCATTAATTCCAATATGTAGGAAATCTTATGAACCGGCGGCGGAGAAATTTCTCTGTCGTCGGTTCGTTTCTGTATACCGCAAATACGAGCACGTGGAAATACGGATACGGTTTTATGGATATCCACAATCCGTCGGCAGACAATATCTGCATTGTACAAAAAGGTAATTTATACGGAAACTTTATAGATGGTACTTTTTTTAAATTTAGAAAATTTTCCATAAAAGAGAAGATATTGGAATAATATTTAAGAAAGATGAGGGAACTTAAAAAGCTTCAGAAAAACTAAAAACCAACTAAAACTTGGTTTTTGCTTGAACTTTCTTAGTATTTGTATTATAATTAATTAATATTCACGAATAAATAGAATATTTATTCAAAAAAAGGAGGATATCGATGAAAAAAATGAGACATTTGGTTTCCGTACTGTTGGCGGTAGTCCTGGTACTGTCCCTGGCAGCCTGCGGAAATAAGGCAGACTCCGGCAAGACTGAGACGAAAGGCGGAGCTGAGCAGACCAAGGCATCGGAAGGTGCAAAAGAGGATGAGAGCAAGGGCTCTGAGGAAAGCAGCGTTTCGGAGGCGAACGGAGAGGGCAAAATTGGTCTGATGGTGGGGACTGTAGCCATCAGTGAGGAGGAATACCGTAGCGCGGAAGCATGGCAGAAGCAGCTTGGTGAAGATAAGGTCGTGATTCAGACTTATCCAGACAACTTTATGAGTGAGGAAGAGACGACGATTTCCAATATGTTGTCTTTGGTTTCCGATCCAGATATCAAGGTTGTGATTTTTGTACAGGGCGTGCCTGGCGCGTCAGCGGCCATTTCCAAGGCGAAGGAAGTTCGCCCTGACATCCTTTATATCAACGGCGGCCCCAATGAGGATCCGGATGTGGCCTGTGAGGCAGCGGATGTCTGCATCGACTATGACAACTATTCTGCAGGCGCACAGATGGCGGATCGCGCCAAAGAAATGGGCGCAGAAACTCTGATTTATTATTCTTTCCCCCGTCATCAGGGTTATGAAAAAGTGGCTTACTGCGGGAACCAGTGTGAAGAACGGTGTAAGGAACTGGACATTGAATTTGTCCGCGTGACCATTCCCGATCCCCAGTCAGACGCCGGTACGGCAGGAACGCAGCAGTTTATCATCGAGGATGTTCCCAAGGAACTGGCGACCTATGGTCCCAACACAGCTTTCTTTGATACCAATACCATGTCGACTCCGGCTGTGATTAAGGCCCTTTATGATGCGGGCGAAGGAATCTATATGAATCCCAGCCAGTCCTCTCCCTTCTGCGGTTATGCGGAGGCGCTTGGCCTTTCCGTTCCTGCAGATAAGACCAACGATTATCAGTGGATGATCGGGGCTCTTCAGGAGAAACTGAAAGAGACAGAGGACAATGGACGTTTCTCTACCCGTATGATCCCTACAGTGGTTATGGAGATGAATACGGCTGTGGAATATGCACTGGCTTATCTGAATGGTGAGACCAACGGGAAGGTGGATATGGAGGCCTTTAAGGCGGCTCTGATCAAAGCATCCGGAACGGATGAGAGCGATATCAGCTTTAATACCTATGACGTCAATGGTGTCAAGTACGACAATTTTGCACTGGTGCTTGGTCCCTGGGCGATGCTGTAAAAAATCTTCGTAAAAAACAGATCCGTAGATAGAGACGGATGCTGACGGCCATGCAGCGCAATTGAGGTTCAATTGTGCTGCATGACTTTTACCATCGGTTCGATCGTACTTTGAATCGCGCGGTCCAACTGGCGGTAGACAGAGAAAAGGACAGGAACATGCCGTTTCTCTGGAGGAAAAGGGAGAGGAGAGATAAGGGACCATGGATACCTATTTGCTTGAAATGAGGCACATCACAAAACGTTATGGGGAAAATACGGTTCTTAAAGATATGGAGCTCTTAGTAAAGCCCCATGAGATCCATGCTCTGTTGGGGGAAAACGGGGCGGGAAAATCCACACTTATGAATATCCTGTTCGGAATGCCGGTGATTCAGGACAGCGGCGGTTTTGAAGGGGAAATTCGGATGGAGGGGAAGCCGGTCCAGATCGATACGCCGATTAAGGCCATGGAAGCTGGAATCGGAATGGTTCACCAGGAATTTATGATGATTCCCGGTTTTACCATCGCTGAGAACATCAAATTGAACCGGGAGCCCTTAAAAAGTTCTCTGATGGGGAGACTTGGGGGGAGGTATCTGTCTGTCATTGATTTTGACCAGATGGGACAGGACGCGAGAGCCGCCTTGGACCAGGTGGGGATGGATGTGAATGAACAGACGCTGATGGATCGTCTGCCTGTGGGGCATATGCAGTTTGTGGAAATTTCCAGGGAAATTGACAAAAAGAATGTAAAACTTCTGGTTTTCGACGAGCCGACGGCAGTACTGACAGAAAGTGAAGCTCAGGTGCTGCTTCAGATTATGAGAAAGCTGGCCGATTCCGGGATCGCGATTATTTTTATCACCCATCGTCTGGATGAGGTGATGGAGGTGGCGGATCAGGTGACCGTATTCCGGGATGGGGAGCTGGTGGGCAGTATGCCTATCGGAGAAACGGATACGGTAAAGATTGCAGAAATGATGATCGGACGGAAAATGGGAGAGCCCTTTGAAAAGTCCAAAGTCGGTGGAGATGAAAATGCTCCTTTTGCAGTGGAACTTAAAAATTTTGCCGTGGATATGCCCGGAGAGAAAACAAAGAGTATCAGTATACAGGTAAAAAAGGGAGAAATTTTCGGATTGGCCGGACTGGCCGGGCAGGGGAAGATCTCCATTGCCAACGGAATTATGGGGATTTTTCCTTCGGAAGGAGAGCTTTTTATCAATGGAGAAGCAATCTCGAAGATTACGCCCCAGAAAATCCTGGAGAAAGGCTGCGCCTTTGTATCGGAGGATCGGAAAGGTACGGGACTTCTTTTGGACAATTCCATTGAAGATAATATTGCAATTGCAGCCATGAAAGTACAGAAAAAATATTTGCGCCAGTTTGGTTTCTTCAGTCAGACGGACAAAGCGAAAATCCGCTCCCATGCCCAGGAACTGATCCAGGCATTGGATATCCGCTGTACAGGACCGTCTCAGTACACCAGACGCTTAAGCGGCGGCAATCAGCAGAAAGTCTGTGTGGCCAGGGCTTTAACTCTGGAACCTGATATCCTTCTGGTTTCGGAACCGACCAGAGGCATCGATATCGGAGCAAAACGGCTTTTGATGGAGTATTTAGTCCGGCTGAACCAGGAACGGGGCATGACGATTATCATTACTTCCTCGGAGCTTGCAGAGCTTCGCGCCGTCTGTGACCGGATAGCTATTGTCTTTGACGGAAGGGTGGCGGGAGTTTTGCCTCCAGATGCTTCTGACCGGGAATATGGTCTTTATATGATGGGCTATGACGCAGGAGAAAAAGAAAGGAGCGTGGCAGAACATGAATGAGAAGATTGTAAACGGCCTGAAACGCTTCGGCTCTGCGAGGCTGATCATTTCCTTATTTTTTATTGTGCTTTTGGTGATAACCTATGTGATGGACCTGTCTTTCGGTGCAACCGTATCTGACGTGCTGGTGCGCTGGTGTATGAATTTTGTTTTGGTCCTGGCCATGGTGCCCAGCGTTCTTTCCGGGTGCGGACTAAACTTTGCCTCGACTCTGGGGATTTCCTGTGGTCTATTGGGCGGCGTTTTATCCATTGAGTTTGGGTTTACAGGACTTTTAAGCCTGATTATGGCAGGGATTATCGGTTGTGTGTTCGCTGTGCTTATCGGAGCGCTCTATGGAAAGCTTCTCAATTATATCAAAGGATCAGAAATGATGATTGCCACGTATGTGGGATTTGCTTTTGTCTCTTTGATGTGTATTGTATGGGTTTTTCTTCCAATTACCAATGATACTCTGCGACTGGCGATGGGCGGCGGCGTCCGTCTGAATGTGGAACTTTCGGCCACGTTCGGTCATATGCTCAATGATTTCCTACCGGTGAAGGTGGGAAGCATCACCATTCCCCTGGGATTTATGCTGGTCTGTGCGGCTTTTGCCCTGCTTCTTGGCCTGTTCTTAAACAGCAGGACCGGAAGGATGATGCGGGTGGCCGGGGAGAATCCCAAGTTTGCCCAGGCTTTGGACATCAGTGTCAATAAAAACAGGATTCTTGGCACCATGCTCTCCACGATGATCAGCGCCATCGGGATTTTGTTTTATGCTCAGAGCTACGGATTTTTGCAGCTTTATACGGCGCCGCTCAAAATGAGTTTCCTGGCAGTGGCCGCAGTTCTGATCGGCGGGGCGACTACCAGAAAAGCATCCATCGGAAACGTGGTGCTCGGTACTCTTTTGTTCAACGGAATCCTCGCCACATCCACGCCGGTGGCCAATGCATTGGCTCCTGACAGCAATCTGGCGGAAATTGTCCGTATCATTGTCAGCAACGGAATTATTGTATACGCGCTGACAAAAATCAAACGGGAGGTGTAGGATGAGCGAGACGAAGAACTCCCGTTTACAGACAATGGGAAAAGAAATAAAAAAATACAATGTGGTCATTTTCTTTGTAATCCTTGCGGCGGCGGCTTACGTGGTATCAGGCGTAGCGCCTACAGTATTCCTGCAGGAAATCGCTTCCAGATTTTGCAGAAATACATTCCTAGTGCTGTCCTTGATCATTCCGGTTATTGCGGGACTGGGATTAAACTTCAGTATTGTCATTGGGGCTATGGCCGGGCAGATGGCCATCATCCACACCGTATCCTGGGGCATCACGGGATTTCCCTCTTTCCTGGTAAGCATCCTTTTGAGTACGCCGATCGCCATTGTCTGCGGCTTTCTTGTGGGGAAAGTCTTAAATAAGACCAAGGGAAATGAAATGATTGCTTCCATGATCCTTGGTTATCTGGCAAACGGTATTTATCAGTTTATTTATTTGTACCTGATTGGTACGGTGATCCCGTTCCCGGACCAGGCAATGATGAATGATAATGGCGTGGGGATTAAAAGTTCCCTGGGTTTTACAGATAATTTCAAGTATTCCCTGACCAATGTATGGAACACGAACTTGGCAGATTTTGCCCTGATCGCCGGGATTCTTCTTCTGGTGACGGCGGCGGCCTGGCTGGGGTTTGCTTTTTGGAAGAAACAAAAGAAGGCTGTTCCGGTAAAAATTTCTTTGATAGTGGGCTGTGCAGTGATGGCAGTAGGCGCCGTGGTTCTGATTCTTTTGCCGAGGACCAGTGAAAAAGCAGCTTTTACCATGCGGTTTGTATCTTTCCCTGTGTCGGCCTTAATCTGTATTTTGCTTTTATGTCTGTTTAACAACTGGATCTTTAAAACAAAACTGGGTCACGATTTCCGGGCGGTGGGATTAAACCAGCAGGTAGCCACTGTGTCCGGCATCCACGTGGATCGGACTCGTATTATTGCGCTGATTCTCTCGACGGTATTCGCTGCCTGGGGACAGATTATCCGCCTTCAGGATATTGGAACTATGAATACCTATTCGGCTCACGAGCAGATCGCTCTTCTGGCCGTGGCGGCTCTTCTGGTAGGCGGGGCGTCGGTGGTGAAAGCCGGAAACAAACATGCGATTCTTGGAGTCGTTTTGTTCCATGCGATTTTTGCCGTATCGCCTCAGGTGGGAACTTCTCTGTTTGCAGACAGCCAGATCGGAGAGTACTTTAGGGTATTCCTGGCTTACGGGATTATTTTTGTAGCGCTGGCCATGAATGCGGTACAACAGAGTAAGGCAAAGAAACAGTAGCGAATAGGGAGAATGAGGAACCAGGCAGCGTCTGTTTAGGAGGCATTTGCATTTAGAAAAGACGGAACTGGGAAATCCCTTGCAGAGCGTTGATGATGAAAAAGATGGAACATATATGGAAAAGAAAGGAAACGGACTATGAAGGATTCAGCGTTTTCAGCTAGAATGAAAAAGATGAACGAGATTCTTGAAAAGGAGGGAATTGGCTGTTTTCTTGTGACGCCTTCCTCGGATATGAAGTATCTGTGCGGCTACTCCATCAAGGGAGACGAGCGGTTTCTGGCGCTGGTAGCGGCGCCGGGACATGAGCCTTTTATCATTGCCAATATCCTTTATGAGCTTCAGGTGACGGAGACTCCGGTGGAAGAGTTCGCTTACTGGTTTGACGGGGAGAATCCTTTTGAACTTCTGAAAAAGGAACTTTCCAAGCGGGGAATCGATACCGGCACCATCGCTGTGGACGCGGCCATGCCGGCTCTGTTTTCCCTTCAGCTTTCCGCTCTCTATCCGGATACTCGTCTTATAAACGGAAGTCCTCTGGTACAGCCTCTTCGGATCTACAAAGATCGCCAGGAGATGGACTGTATGATCGCGGCTACGGCAAAAGCAGATCAGGCTCTGGGACGGTGCATGGAAAAGGGGACTTACTGGGTTGGAAAGACAGAGTCAGATTTCCTGGCAGAGCTGGCCTACGAGATGACCTGTCTGGGAGTTTCCGATACGGGAGCCTGTGTGGCAGTGGGAGCGAATGCGGCCGTGCCCCATCACAAAACGGGGGATACGGTCATTGAGATGGGAAAATGCCTGTTGATCGACTTTGGCGGTTCTTACCGGAATTATCATACAGACATGACAAGAACCTATCATTTTGGGGAGCCGGATGCAGAGTTTGTAAAGATTTACAATCTTGTATTGGAGGCGAATCTGGCAGGTGAAGAGGCGGCAAAAGTCGGAAATGAACTCCAGGACGTGGATGCGGCTGCCAGAAAAGTCATTGAAAAAGCCGGCTATGGGGACTACTTTATCCATCGGACCGGACACGGGATCGGCATCGACTGTCACGAAGGACCTTCTGCAGGAGCGGGAGAGACTACAAAGATCCGCCCTGGTATGGCCTTTTCCTGCGAGCCGGGGATTTATCTGCCCGGGAAATTTGGCGTTCGTATCGAGGACCAGGTGCTGATAGAGGAGGATGGAAAGACCAGGGTGCTTCATCAGTTGCCCAAAGAATTGATTGTGATTCAGTAAAAAAATCAGTGAGATCCATTTTCTGTTTCTCGTAAATCCTTTTGAAGGTAAAAAAGGGAAAAGTGGATAAAGATTTATGACAGTTAGAAAGGGGCAAAACCGGATGTTCTGGTTTTGCCCCTTTGTAGGCGATAGAAGGGCTTTTACAAAGCGTCCAAGAATAACCGTCGCTATTTCACAATTATTTGAAAGGGACTGTTATAAAAAATGTAGCACCGCCGCCTTTGGTATCTCGGAATCCAACTCTGCTATTCAGCATTTTTGCTAATTCATCAGCAATGCTAAGACCCAACCCCAAATTGGATTTATCCGTCCTTGATTGGTCTGCGCAGTAGAAGCGATCCCAAATATACGGTTTATCTTTTTCTGCAATTCCCTGTCCATGGTCTATGACAAAAAAAGTGATGGTTTTTCCAGACACCTCTGTCTGGATTTCAATATGTCTGTTATCAGTAGAATGATGAATGGCATTATCCATATAAATATTCAATATTTGCAGGAGCCGTTCCCCGTCTGTATCCAGTGTCGGATAGGTGTTTTCTGAAAGTTTCAACTGTAAAGATATTTTTTTGCCGATACAAACCGGTTCATAAGATTCATATAACGTAATCAATAATGTATCGACATTGACTTCGCTTTTACATAGCGACCAGGTATTTGCATCAAAAGTCGCCAAAAGAAGCAGATCTTTTACCAAATTTGACATTCGCATACATTCGGAATCTATGGTCTTTATAGTTTTTTTAAGCTCCGGATACTTCGCCTGCTCGATCTGTTCCACATTGGCAAGGATAACGGCAAGCGGCGATTTTAATTCATGGGAAGCGGAAGCAATAAAATCTTTCTGACTTTTTAAAACTCGTTCCGTCGGCTTCAACGCCTTTTTTAATAACAGACGGCTGATAAAAACCACGGATAGGAGAGCAGCAAACCACAAAACAAGATAGAAAGGGAGCTGCTTTTGTAAAATACGAAAGACAGATTTTTGCTGATAGAGAAATATCAGGTAAAAAACGGTGTTCTTTTTAGAAACAATTTTTGCAGAAATCCCCCAGTATTTTTCATTCGACGCGCCGGTGATCTCAACAATACCGTTTTGTTCCGACACGGAAGAGCTCTCCAGCGGGGACATTTTTTCCTTCGCCATCTGATTATGAAACGTTTGCAGAAGCCTTTGAGTATCTGTGGGGAATTTCCGATGACTTTGATACCATACCCTTCCTTCTCCGTCTTTGGCCATACAGAATATGGAATACTGGTCCTCATAAGAACGTAAGATATGTTCCATATTCTGCTCGTCCCCCTCCAACTCATAGATCAGAAGCGTGGTCATTCTCTGAAAGAAAATACTGTCGTTCATGTATCCCTCTTTGAGAGCGTTTACAGAAAGAATCCCGATAACCAATGAAATGATCAGCATGACAGAGACTGTAAACATCAGATGCAATTTTTTGTATAAATGTTTAAGCATTTAATTCTCCAGTTTATATCCAGAGCCATAGACGGTTTTTATGTTACAAGAACTTTGAATTTCTTTCAGCCGTTTCCGGAGAAAAGAAATATAATTGTCCACATTTCCCGGTTCCACATCAGAGGATGTTCCCCATATTTTTAATAGGAGCTGTTCCCTGGAAAAAAGTATTTCCGGACTTTGCATAAAAACGTACAACAGTTCTGACTCCTTGACAGTTAAAAGAACCTTTTTATCTCTGCAAAACAATTCCCTGTTTCTTTTATCGAATCTTAAATCTGAGAAAACCAGATGGTCTGTATTTTTTATTTCTGCCGGACGGCGAGTCAGAGCCCGTACTCTTGCCAAAAGTTCCCTCATATGAAAGGGTTTCACCAAATAATCGTCCGCCCCGCCATCCAACCCCTCGATTTTATCGTCAAGTGCAGACATCCCAGTGATGATGATCACAGGAATACCAATTCCTTTGCCTCTCATGGCTTTGATAATCGTTAAGCCGTCGATAATCGGTAACATTCGGTCTACGATGGCCAAATCATAGGAATAGTCCGTATTTAAAGCATATAACATAGCAGTTTCTCCATCATTACAAGAATCAACCAGATATCCATGTTTGACTAATTTTAGTTTTATCGCATGACAAAGCGCCAAATCATCTTCCAACAGAAGTATTTTCACTGATATCCAATCCCCTTTTTCTATTATTAAAAACAGTATATCAAAGAAATATCTAAAAATCCTGTAAAAGAGCGGAAAAAATTTCTTTCCCTTTCCAGGATTTTTGGAAAAGATTTTTTTTATAATGATACCGTCTCTTGACAGGGGCGAACAATCAGAAAAGAAAGGTGGAAAAATTATGAGGATCAGAAAGTTTCTAAATGGGATAGGGATAGGAATCTGCCTTCTGGCTCTGGCCGGGTGTGGAGCATCTGAAAATGGAACTTCCCCAAATACAGAGAATGGTTCTATCCATGCGCCTCACTCCAACGGCGCTGATCAGGAGGCGGCCAATTCAAAAGAGGATCCGACCATATCTGGAACAGGCGATGAGGAGAAACTAGACAATATGGATGGGGACTCTTTGATTCTTTCTTCCGATTTACGGGGAAGTGTGATAGAGTTTGCCAAAGACGGCTGTACGGTCAGTCCGGTTACAAATGAAGGAGAACATACGGCCATCGTCGCAGCGCCCGGATCTGAAAGTGAGGAAAGCAGCGTAACCGTATCCTATCAGACAGATTGTACCTTCCAGAAAGCAACTATAGATCTGACGACAGGAAAGGTAACGTTCAACGATGTTTCTGTTTCTAGTATCAAGAAACAAACGTCTCTGTTAATTTATGGTGAGTTTAAAGATTCCAATCATCTGACAGCCACAAAAATTATTATCCTGCAGTTTGAAAGGGAGGGGTAGCTGTGACGTTTTATCAGTTAGCTTTTCGTTACCTGAAAAGGAAAAAAGCCAAAGTGATTTTATTGTTTTTTATACTGCTAGTGGTCAGCAGCATGATATTAAGCACCAATATGATTCTTGAGGCAACAAAAGATTCGAAAGCAGCGATACAGGAAAAGGCCAAAGCCAAAATTGTTTTGGAAGTTTTGGAGGAAAACAATCAAATCACAACACAGGAAGTCAAAGAGATATTGAATTTAAAAGAAGTATCGACAGTCAATTGTCTGGATCAGGCGTATGCGTTTCCCGTCAATTTTTACCCTGTTACAGGAAGCGATTCCACAGAAGAAAGCAACCAGAAAATAATGCTGTTTTGTTATGACGATTTACAAAATGACAGCGCCTTTTATGAGGGGCGCTATCGCCTGACTGGTGGAGAGCCGATCACAAACGATAAAAAGGGAGCAGTGATCAATGAGCTGCTGGCAGATGCCAACGGATGGAAACTCGGAGATTTTGTTGAAGTGCAAAATGCGGATGGAAAAAGAACTTTCTTAAAGATTATTGGATTTTTTTTATCCGGCAGTGAACGAAAACAGACCTCCCAAATGGATTCTGTAAACAGAATTGAAAATCAGGTATTTGTGGATAGAGAATCCTATTCCCAACTTTTTGGCGATGGGGGATATTCTAAAGTTTCCGTATATTGTAAAAATCCGGAACAACTTTCTCTCCTGGAAGAACAACTTCTCTCCATTCTTCCTGATAAAGTAAACGCGATTTCTTCAGACACTTTATATAAACAAATGGCTCTGCCTTTGGAGCAGATTCGTAGAGCCACGAACCTCATTCTTATCTTAACCCTGGTAATGGGAGTGGGAATTGTATCGCTTCTGCTTTGCATGTGGATGCATACAAGACAGAAAGAAGCCGGTATTTTTATCAGTATTGGCAAATCAAAGCGCAGCATCTTTTTCCAGATACTTTTGGAATCTTTTCTTGTGTTTTTGACGTCTGCCATAGGAGCTTGTTGTTTGGGGAGCATGATGGCCGGGGTGTTACAGAAAGCTCTTACCCATTCTGAAACAGCAGAAGTTTCTTTGAATGTTTTTTTACAGGGAAAAGAGATTGGCAGTTTAATGGTTTTGGGCAGTTTTCTCATATTGACATCCGTCACGATTTCACTGCTTCCGGTTTTGAAAACGAACCCCAAAGACATTTTATCCAGAATGGAGGGTTAAATAATGAACAGTTTTGAATTAGCTGTGCGTTCAGTGGTAAGAAAACCAGTAAAGAGTATGCTGCTTTTTCTGATAGTGTTTACGATCAGCTTGTTTCTGCTGTCAGGCATGGCAAGTAAAGACGCAAGCATAGCGACACAGGACAAAGCAAGGCAGGCGATTGGCGCTGGATTTCTGCTTGCAGAAAATGAGGCGAACCGCCATATAAGAATAGATGAAGTGTTAAACAGGCTTGGAAAAAATACAGAAGGAAGTCTTGATGGAGTTCATGTTGAGAAGATGGAATTGGCCGGCGGCACGTCTTGGGGAATCTCTACAGATAACTCCTTTGAGACACTTCAAATGGCAGATATAGAAAAAATCGCCTCCGTTCCGGAAATTTCCGATTATAACATAACGACTGCTGTGACTGCAGTAAATCCAGTGAATTTTTCCAGAATCGAGGATGACGATACGGATCAAAGCTCCGATATGGGAGGCGTCAGTCTGATTGGAAACAAAAAGATGGAAATGGATTCTAATGTCTTATCAGGGAATGTGACGATAAAAGAGGGCCGTATGATCCAAGCAGAGGATTCGGACGTATGTGTAATTTCCAAGGAATTAGCAGAAAAGAACCATCTGTCCCTGGGGGATCGACTGACATTCAACGATTACCACGACAGAGAACATTCAACAGTCTGTGAAGCAAGCATCGTTGGAATTTATGAGGTAAAGCAAAAAATGACACCTTATATGTCAGGAGACACTTACCGTTCTGAAAATGTGATATTTACAGATTTGGATTTCCCGGAAAAAGCAGAGGGAAATAAAGGAAATCCCTTATATGAGAAAGCCTATTTTAAAGTCCGTGACGTCGATCAATACGATTCTGTAAAAGAAATTATCCGGAAAGTAGAGATTGATTGGGAACGCTATGATCTCATTGATCATAACGGAAATCTGGACATCATGTCCTCGAATTTCAATGACTTAGAGAAAAGCAGTCAAATTCTCATTTTTGTAGTCCTCGGATCCAGTTGTGTTATTTTGATTTTGGTATTTCTCTTTTGGATGAAAAACAGAGGAAAGGAAATTGGCATTTTCTTGGCGCTTGGCACGCCAAAAATAAAAATTTTAGGACAGATTCTTTTGGAAGCGATGCTGATCGCTACCATGGCAATGCTCCTTTCTTTCGCCCTGGCGCCCGGCGTTTCAAAAGTTGCCGCCAATTATCTGGTGGAACAGCAGGTGCAACAGGAAAAAGAACAAGACTTATTAGACGAGGGAAAAGTCGCGAAACCTTTTGAAGAATTAGAACAGACAGTTACAGGAGTTACTGTTGATGTTTCCCTTCAGATGCTTCTCTTTGACAGTATCTGTATCAGCATATTGATTATTTTTTCTGTAGGAGTTTGCGGTATTTTGGTAATACGCAGGAATCCCAAAGATATTTTCAGCGAAATGAGTTAAGGAGGTTTCAAGAATGATACTGAATGTAAAGAACGTAGATTATGCTTATCAATCACAGAAAAAGAAACAGATTCTAAAAGATGTATCGATAAAATTTGAAGAAAAAAGGTTTTATACTATTGTGGGCCAAAGCGGCGCCGGAAAAACAACATTTTTATCTCTGCTGGCAGGACTGGATACTCCGGTAAAGGGAAAGATTTATTATAACGGGGAAGATATCCGGATCAAAGGTCTGAATTATCATAGAAAACATCACATATCCCTGGTTTTTCAGAATTATAATCTGATTGACTATCTGAATGCAGAGGAAAATGTCAGACTTGGCGGAGACAGAAACCCAAAAGCTCTGCTGGAGGCAGTAAATATTCCTTGTGAATACTGGAAAAGAAATGTTTTACAGTTATCCGGCGGGCAACAGCAGCGGGTAGCCATTGCCAGAGCCTTAGCGAGCGAAGCAAAGGTATTGCTGGCGGACGAACCGACCGGGAATCTTGATGAAAATACTGCAGACGAGATCCTTGCATTGTTGAAGCAGACTGCCCACGAACTTGGAAAATGTGTGATTGTTGTCACACACAGCAAACATTTGGCAGAAGAAGCGGACGAAATCATTCAGATTAAAGACGGAAATTTAATATTTCAAACAGATTATAAGGATTAAATCGAGAAGAGAAATCAAAACGGTTTACACAAATTATTTTCTAATAATTTGATTTACTTAAGAAAAAATTAAAAAAATTATCTAAAAAAATTCAAAATATTTAAGTATAATAAAAAATATATAGAAAACAGAGTTTTGTTGTCGAAGAAGGATGCTTGATTTTCAGATGCCGGGGGGAATGCAGAGGAGGGGACTATGAGGGGAAAAAGGATATGGGTTCTGGCAGGAGTTTGTATGCTGGCTCTTTTTGGCTGCGGGAAAGGGAAAAAGGAGGAGACGGGCAGTTCCACGATGTTTATTGGAAAGTGTTATACAGAAGATGGAATTGTAAATTTCAGAAGTACCCCTAATGGAAAGGTAGATTATTTTGATTATAAGACGGGAACTTACCGCCCCTTGTGCGGGGCTCCTAATTGTCTCCATGACGGGGAGGACTGCTTTTCCATTTATCTGAAAAAATATGTCAGTCTGATCGGGCGTCTGGGGGACAAGTGGTATTATCAGAAGGCGTCGGATGGAAGCTCTGTATTTTGCTATAGCGACCTGGACGGGCAGAATGAAAAAGAAATTGGAATCTGTTCTCATCAGAACGCTCTGAGCGCCGATTTGTTTTTTGATCATTTCTGCATTCTGGCGACCGAAGATTATTTTGTGGACGAAGAAACAGGAGAAATCAGTGAAAACAGTAAAAGCGGTATTTACCGCTACGATTTGGAGACGGGAAAGGAGGAACTCCTGGTTCCGGAACTGGAGAGTTTGCATATGGGATACAGCGTCTATGGTCGCTATGGGAATCTCCTGGCGTATCTGGAGCTGACGGATGAGAAGGAATTAAAATACGAACTGAGGGTGATGGATCTGGAGAACGGAAATATCACAAAACCTTTAGGAGATATGAGGCTTTGGATTGCCGCTTCCTATGCGATGGACGGAGAACTTCTGGTATGTAATATCTGGGAGGGAGATTTCTGGAAAGTAATTGAATTAAATGTGGAATCGGGAGAATGGAGGGAGATTTTAAAAGATCAGAAAGGTGCAACCAGGATTATATGGGGGCCAGATCTTAAGCTTTTGGAGACTTTGGATACAGAACAGGGATATTGCTGGAAAACCTATCAATATACAGAGCAGGGAGAATGCGTACTGCTTCGGGAGGACTGGGAAGAACATCTCTTTGCCCCTCTGGTTATTCAGGAGGATCGGATTATCGGATTCTACCATGGCGGAGACTGGGATATGTATACGGATTTTGATATGGCTGTGATTGGAAGGGAGGATTATCTGGCGGGAAAAAACGATTTTACCAGGTTACAGTATTAACAGAGAATAAAACGGCAAGTCTGCTCCGGAAGAACCAACGCCCCGGCTTTTCCCATGGTTTGGTAGGCTGATTTTGTAGGAAATCAATGTGGACCAAGGGAAAAGCCGGGGCGTTGGCATTTTTGAAGCGATCTTTGGCAGTTCTTTTACCTGTTTGGCGACTGTTTATAGACTCAACAGCGTTTTCTTCCGGCGCAGATAATAGACCAGACCGATGAAATCTGCCAGGAACCAGCCAATGGGAACGGATATCCAGATACCGATAACTCCGATGACGGGAATGGCAGAGAGTGTATAGGCCAGAAGGACGCGGGTCCCCAGAGAGACGACCGTCAGCACTACGGACATGCCTGGTTTCTGAATGGCCCGGTAGAGGCCGTAGAGCAAGAACAGACAGCCGATGCCACAGTAGAAGGCTCCTTCGATACGCAGATACTGAACGCCGGTGGCAAGGATTTCTGTCTCATAAGGCTTTACAAAAATCAACATCAACGGTCTTGCGAAGATACAGACCCCGGCCGTGATGATCAGACAAAAGATTACAGAAGAGGCGATGGCGCTTTTGATTCCCTTCCGAATCCGTTCCGACTTCCCGGCCCCATAGTTCTGGGCGATGAAGGTGGAAAAGGCATTGCCAAAGTCCTGGACCGGCATGTAGGCGAAGGAGTCAATCTTCACAGCGGCGGCAAAAGCCGCCATAACGGTGGGGCCGAAGCTGTTGACCCGCCCCTGTACCATCAGGATTCCAAAATTCATGATGGACTGTTGCAGGCAGGTAAGAAACGAAAACTGGGAGATCTCCGGAAGGATGCCAGGCTCCAGGTGCAGATGTCGTCTGCTGAGCCTGAGTTCCGGAAATTTTATCAGCGTATAAATCAAGATACCAATACCGGATACATACTGGGAGATTACGGTAGCAGCAGCAGCTCCTTCGGCTCCCCAGTGAAAGGACAGAACAAACAAAAGGTCCAGTCCGATATTTAAGAGCGCAGAGATTCCCAGAAACAGAAGCGGAACCACAGAATTTCCAAGAGCACGGAGCAGGGACGCAAAAAAGTTGTAGAGGAACGTGGCGGCAATTCCCATGAAGATGATCCACAGATACTCCCGCATCATTTCATAGATTTCTTCCGGCGTCTGTAAAAGCCGCATGATCGGGTCGATAAAAAGAAATACGGCCAGATTTAAGACCACGGTGCATCCTGCTATCAAAAGGAAGGAGGCGAACATGCTGTGCTTTAACCGTTCCATATTTTTGGCTCCGTAACAGGTGGAAAAAACCGCTCCGCTTCCCATACAGAGGCCGAGAAGAATGGAGGTCAAAAACGTCATCAGAGTATAGGCTGAACCGACGGCGGCCAGGGCGTTAGAACCTAAAAACTGGCCGACGATCAGGGTGTCTGCAATGTTATAGAGCTGTTGAAGAAGGTTGCCCAGAATCATGGGGAGGGCAAAAAGCAGCATGGTTTTTGTGATGTTTCCAGTTGTGAGATCTTTCTTTTTTTCTGTATGAATGTTCCTTTTCATGAGTTTCAAATCCTTTTGCACTTCTATAATTATAATATCATAATCTGAAATTTACTGATGTTTAAGAGAAGCCCGTTTGTCCAGAAAGATTCCGGCGCAGACTACGATGATTCCAAGCAGCTTGCCAAGGGGAAAACTGCCAAGAAGGATGAGATCCGCCACGATACTTGCAGCGATCTGACCGATCAAGAGGAAGATCGTCGCATGGAATACTTTCATGTTTCCATAGGCCATATTGTTGAATACACAGGCGATTCCTCCAAGGGGACCTGTGAGATAGGAAATAAGGGGCGCGTTTTTAAAACCGGATAAAGGGAGTTTGAAACCTGTGGCAAAGAGGAGAAGGAAAAAGGCTACGATGGCTCCGAATCCTCCGTTGTAAAAACTTCCGGCGATATTTCCCACATAGCGACTGGCTTCATAGTTGAACATCCGGGCAAATACGGTGATACAGCCGATGGAAATCGCAAAGATCAGAAGAAGAAACAACATTCCCTGGCCGGAGACACCGGTAAAGGAGTCTCCACCGGCGAAATTGATGACAAATACACCGGCGAGAATGCATAGAAAACCAGGAAGTCGGTAGGTATGAAAGGTTACTTTTTCGGAACCGAACCATCCAAAATGATCAACCACCGCAGACATGATAAGCTGGCCGGAGACAGAGAGACAGACGGTGACGGCACTTCCAAGCTTTGCTACCAGATAGCCGGAAAAACCCAAAACGAAGATGGCACAGATGCCGCCGAAACAGGCGTGGAAGGGCATTCCATTTGGCTTTGGAAACTTTCTTGTGGCGGCAAGCTCCAGAAACAGGCTGGTGAGAGCATTTAAAAGCTGGCTGATAAAGCCGACTCCCAGGACTCCGATAAAAGGATAGAGCATACCGTTGTAACTGCTCTGGGCGGAAATCATTGCGCCGGAAATCACGGCCAGAATAATATAAAGCATGATAAAGTCATCCTCCTGTGGCAAAAGCCACGGTATTTTGTAAAAATAGTCTCTTTTGAGTACGAAATAACATCATTGATTATAATAGCAAAGGTAGAAATAATCAATATGATTTCTGGCAATCTCACGGAATCTGTGGTATGATAAAAGCAGTAATTTCACTTAGCGTACGTCTTTCTCTATCAGCGGAAGGGCAAACAAAGGATTATCAGAAAAGAACAGGAGGGAATGATATGGCAACTCCACACAATCAGGCGGAAAAGGGACAGATTGCAGAAAGTATTTTGCTGCCGGGGGATCCTCTCCGGGCCAAATTTATTGCAGAAAATTTTCTGGAAAACGTCGTCATGTTTAATTCAGTGAGAAACATGTTCGGATTCACGGGAACTTATGGCGGTAAACAGGTATCGGTCATGGGTACCGGGATGGGGTGCGCCTCGATCGGAATTTATTCCTATGAACTGATCCATGTTTATGGAGTGAAAAATCTGATTCGGGTCGGTTCCTGCGGAAGTATCCAGGAGAGCCTTCCCGTAGGAAATCTGGTTATGGCCATGGCGGCCAGCACGGACGGGAATTTTGCCCATCAGTATCAGCTTCCGGGAATCTATTCGGCCACGGCTTCTTATGAACTCTTGGAAAAAGCCGTCCAGTCGGCGAAATCCCACGGCTATCCCTGTCAGGTGGGAAATGTACTTTCCTCAGATCTTTTCTATACAGAGACGCCGGAATGGAAAGAATGGGCGAAAATGGGGCTTCTGTCTGTGGAAATGGAAAGTTACGCTCTTTATTGCAATGCAAACCGGGCAAAGGTCCGGGCTCTCGGAATCTTTACAGTATCTGATTCCATTGTGACAGGGGAGGGGCTTTCCGCTGAAGAACGCCAGACAGGTTTTACCAACATGATGCAGGTGGCGCTTGAAACGGCTGTGGCTTTCTCATGCAGTGAGGCTGGATCAAAGGGCAGACAGGCGGAATAGAAATACAGACAGTCGGCGTCAGAGACTTGTCGCCGGATAAGAGGGGTTTATGAAATACAAGAAGTTAATTGCCAACAGAATACTTCTCACCGGAATCTTGTTGGTGGTTCAAGCAGTATGGCTGGTGATCTTCCTCCAGAAGCTCACCAGTTATTCTGTAGGGGTCAATGCTGCATTTACTGTATTAAGCATTCTGATTACACTTTTTTTAATTGGAAAAGAAGAAAATTCTGCCTATAAAATTGCCTGGATCATTCTAATTCTCTGCCTTCCCCTGTTCGGGGGTCTGCTCTACCTTTCTTTTGGCAATAAAAATCCGTCCAAAAATATGAAACGAAGGTTGAAAAACGCGCACCGGGCCATGGCAAAGGGATTTCGGGGCGGTCAGGAGGTTCTGGAAGAACTTCGAAAGATTGACCAGCGGGCGGCCGGAGTCAGTACCTATCTGAAAAATGCCAGTGATTACGGACTTCATAAAAACACAGATGTCCAGTATTATCCTCTCGGAGAGCTTTTGTTTCAGGATCTGTTGGAAGATCTGGAGCAGGCAAAATATTACATTTTTATGGAATATTTTATTATCGAAGAAGGTCTGATGTGGAATCGGATACTGGAAGTTCTGGAGCGAAAGGTCTCAGAAGGAGTGGACGTTCGCCTGATCTACGACGATATGGGGTGTGTTTCCCTACTGCCCAAAGGGTACGACAAATGGATGGAGAGGAAGGGGATCCGGTGTATGGCCTTCAATCGGATCGTTCCCTTTTTCGCCATGGTTATGAACCACAGAGATCACCGGAAAATCACAGTCATTGACGGCCACACGGCTTATACGGGAGGAATCAACCTGGCCGACGAATACATCAATGTAAAGAAACGGTTCGGCCATTGGAAGGACTCTGGGATCCGTCTGGAGGGAGAGGGCGTCTGGAATTTCACACTGATGTTTCTGGAAATGTGGAACGCCTACCGAAAGGAGGACGGGAGTCTGGAACAGTTTAAGCCGAGGCTCCATCATCCGGAACCTTTTTATGGGAGAGGATACGTACAGCCTTTTGGCGATACGCCCCTGGACAATGAGACTGTGGCGGAAAATGTCTATATCGAAATCTTAAACCAGGCCAGATCGTACTGTTACATTTTCACTCCTTATCTGATTGTGGACGACGAGATGAAGCTGGCCCTCTCTCTGGCGGCAAAACGGGGTGTGGATGTCAAGATCGTGACCCCGGGGATTCCGGACAAGCCTCTGGTATTCCGACTCACCCGTTCCAATTACACTCCACTTTTAAAAGCCGGGGTGAAAATATATGAGTACACACCAGGCTTTCTCCATGCAAAAAGCTATGTCTGCGACGATGAGTTTGCGGTAGTAGGCACCATCAATATGGATTATCGCAGTCTGTATTTGCACTTTGAATGCGGGACATTCATGTATCGGACAGATGCGGTGGCAGATTTAAAAATCGACGCCATCCAGACCATCGGGAGAAGCAGGCCCGTCTCCCTGAAAGACTGCAGAACCGGCCTTATCGGCGGTCTTTTTGATTCTGTCCTTCGGATTTTGGCGCCGTTATTTTGAATCAGGCATTTGCCGCCCTACTGATCTGGAAAATTCTTAAAACCTGGAGCCATAAAACCTGGAACCATAAAATCGCCGAAGGGAAAAAGAGGAAGTAATATGGGAGAGTTAAAAACGACAAAATGGAGCCGACAGGTTACGCCGGAGAATGTCTGGCGGGAATATCCCCGTCCTGCCTTTGCAAGACAGAACTGGATCTGCTTAAACGGCCTTTGGGAATATGCATTTACCAGGGAAGAGGGGCCGCCTTCCCAGTTTGACGGACAAATCCTGGTTCCTTTTTCACCGGAAGCTCCTCTTTCCGGCGTGGGAAGGCAGCTAAAACCGGAAGAATTTCTCTGGTACAGAAAGACGGTTCTTCTGCCGGAGGGAGCCCTGGAAAAGGGGAGACGGATCCTCCTTCATTTCGGGGCTGTAGACCAGACCGGTACCGTCTATCTGAATGGAAAAAAAGCGGGAAGCCATACGGGTGGTTACCTGCCTTTTTCCTGGGACATTACGGAGCTTTGCAGGGCGGGAGAGCAGGAACTTGTAGTAAAAGTTCAGGATATCAGCGACACGGGATGGCACAGCCGTGGGAAACAGAAACTGAAATCCGGGGGAATGTTCTATACGGCTCAGAGCGGTATCTGGCAGACGGTCTGGTTAGAAGTAGTTCCAAAAGAATCGATAAAAAGCGTTCGAATCCGTCCGGATTATGAAAACAGCCTTGTGCGCATTCGCCCCCAGGGGCCGGCGTCCCTCCCGGTAACGCTTACTGTTTTTGAGAATTTTACGGATGACATGCTTGCCGGTTTTCTGGAGACGGGAGAGATAGATGGAGAAAAACGGTTTTCTTTGTCGGCAAAGTGCGGTAGAGAATGGGAGATTCCCATGGAGGGCTTCAAGGCTTGGTCCCCGGAGTATCCGAACCTTTACGGACTTTTGATAGAGACAAAGGAGGACAGAGTCCTCGCCTATTTCGCTATGCGAAGCTGCTCTGTGAAACAGGACAGCTTTGGCATTCCACGGTTTTTCCTAAACAACCGGCCTTACTTTCAGACGGGCCTTTTGGACCAGGGCTATTGGCCGGACGGCCTTTATACGGCTCCCTGCGACGAAGCCCTTGTCTTTGATATTAAGGCGGCAAAATCCATGGGCTTTAATCTGCTCAGAAAGCATGTGAAAGTGGAAATGGCCAGATGGTATTATCACTGCGACAGGCTTGGCATGCTGGTATGGCAGGATATGGTAAATGGCGGGAGCGCCTACCATTCCTGGTTTGTCACTTATCTCGCCACAGCAGCCACCTGTCTCCATATTCCTGTAAAAGATACTCACAGGCGACTGTTATCTAGAAGGGAAAAAGAAGGACGGGAGCAGTTTTACAGAGAAATGAGGGAGACTGTGAGGGCTCTTTACAATTTTCCTTCCATTGTTGCCTGGGTTCCCTTTAATGAAGGGTGGGGACAGTTTGAAACGAAACAGGTTACAGAAAGACTGCGGAGCCTGGATCCTTCCCGTCTGATCGACGCTGCCAGCGGCTGGTTCGATCAGGGCGAGGGGGACGTCCTCAGTATCCATTCATATTTCTTTTCCTACAGTCTGAAGAGGGACTCGGCTCCGCGCAAAGGGGAAAACGGTGAAAGAATGCGGGCGGCGGCCCTTACTGAATATGGCGGTTACTGCCTTCCGGTAGAAGGGCACCAAGATTCCCAAAAGATCTACGGATACCGTCAGTTCAGGGCGAGGGATGTATTTTTTAAGGCTTTGGAAGCTTTGTGGGAAAAAGGAGTCCGTCCCAGAATCAAAGAAGGGTTATCGGCTGCAATTTATACTCAACTTTCCGACGTAGAAGAGGAGATCAACGGACTTCTTACCTATGACAGAGAGGTGCAAAAGGTTTTGACAGAGGACATCAAAGGGTTGAACGAAAGACTTTTGGATAGTCTTAAGGAGAGCCTTCCGGCCAAATCCGATTGTGTAGAGTGTAAAGGACCTGAAGAACCGCTTTCTGAGAATAAAAGGGGATTTACAAAGCAGGAGAAAAGAGAAGGGGCGACAGCCACTGTCATCGGTGGAGCCGACGGGCCGACTTCCGTCTTTCTGGCAGGAAAGCGTAAAAATGTTTCCAAAAGCAACCGGCAGATGAAATGGAAACAAAAGATGGAACGACAGTCTGAGAAGTTGCTTCCCAATGCCCATACCACAGAAGAACTGAAAGCTTACCTGATTGAAACCTACGGAGCCAGACCGATTCCGGAAGCCACAGAAGAATACCAGTTTCTCTACCGGGCGATGAAAAGCAATCTGGTGATACAAGAGAATCCGGAGCTTTTAAAAACTCCAGAGCCAAAACTGCCGGACGACATGGAGAAGTTGCCGGAAGGGAGACTTGAGAGGCTGTTTCGAAAAGGACGTTTGGCAAAGAGGGTAAAACCATCAGCTCCGCAAGCGCTTTCTGCCTATATGGAAGCCTTTGAGTGTCGGATGAGAGAAGCGGAGAAGTTACCGGACGACGTATTTCCCATGTCTTACAACGTCTATCGCTTTCCAGTTTTGAAAGAGGGGAAGAAGATGGGAGAGATTAGGGTGGAGCTGGAAGATATCCGGCAGAAGATCGGTATGTCCTATTCCTCTTTCCAAAGTCAGGAAGAATCTGTGGAAATTTCAAAAGATATTATCCGATATTTCGGAGTGCGTGGGGAAGATATTGAGACGAAAAGCGATCGGCTTGTCATGTATCTGCATTTTTTAGGAAAAATTTAACCCTGCCGCCCGGGCCCTCTCCCACAAGGACACGCCGGAGAGGACCCGGCAGCAGGGGTTCTTTTTAGGCTTAAAGTACAAGAAGGAGGAGTAAAGGAATGCCGATTCAGATTGTCCGAAAAGATATTACAAAGATAAAGTGCGACGCCATTGTCAACGCTGCGAACTCTTCTCTTTTAGGGGGCGGAGGCGTGGACGGGGCCATCCACCGGGCGGCAGGATCAAAGCTAGTTGCAGAGTGCCGGACGCTGGGAGGCTGCCCCACAGGAGAAGCCAGAATCACAAAGGGCTATGAACTTCCGAGTCAATATGTTATCCATACGGTAGGGCCCGTCTGGCAGGGAGGCGGTTTCGGAGAACAGAAGCTTCTCATTTCCTGCTACTGGGAATCTCTGTGCCTGGCATTAAAATATGGCTGCCGGACGGTGGCGTTTCCTCTGATTTCTTCCGGCGCTTACGGCTATCCCAAGGACCAGGCCCTCAAGGTAGCAGTAGATACCATTGGAAAATTTTTGCTGGAACATGAGCTGTCCGTATATCTGACGCTTTTTGGATGGGAGATCTGTGATATCAGAAAAACGCTACCGACAGCTGTCCGGATCCTTATTGACGACGATGAAAACTCCCTGTACCCAAAAAGGCTTTAAAAAGATAATTCCTGGTACAGGGGGCGATAGTTACAGCAATTTCTTATACATCTAGTTTCATGTCTCCATCCTGAATCCAGCCTTTTTTTCTCATAAACCAGGCAATGGTGAAAGCCATAGCTCCAGGAAGGAGGAAATGGAGCAGCGCGATCTTAAAGAGGACCCAGGTGGCGCCCTCCGAAGCGACCATGGTCTGGAAGGTCATAATCTGTCCCACCAGTCCGGCCGTACCCATGCCGGAGCCAACCGGGTTGTTGGTCATGTGAAATACCAGTGTGGATACTGGGCCAAGGATGGCGCTGGTGATAATGGCCGGGAGCCAGATGACGGGCTTTCGGACAATATTCGGGACCTGAAGCATGCTGGTACCGATGCCCTGGGCCAGAAGGCCCCCCATTTTGTTTTCTCTATAGCTGGCGACGGCAAAACCGATCATATTGGCACAGCAACCCACCGTGGCAGCCCCTGCAGAGAGCCCGGAGAGACTTAAGGAAACGCCAAGGGCTGCAGAGCTGATGGGAAGAGTTAGAATCATGCCCATGAGTACGGAAACAATGATGCCCATCAGGAAGGGCTGTTGTTCCGTTCCCCAGTTGATCAAGGTTCCTAGGGAGGTCATAAAGGCAGAAATCGGCGGGCTGAAAATCAGGCCGACGACGGAACCGGAAACAATACAAATGATGGGAGTCAGTACAATATCGAGCTTAGTCTTTCCCGCAATCAGATGACCCAGCTCAATCCCTGCATAAGCGGCGATAAACGCTCCCAAAGGTTCGCCGGGGCCGGCAAGGAGGACGGTTCCGTCCACCAGGACCTGACCGGCAATGATTTTTCCTGCAAACGCGCCTACCATGCCGGTGGTGGCTGCAGACAGCACGACTAGGGGACTTTCCTTAAATTTGCAGGCGACGCCACAGCCAATCCCTGCTCCGGTGAGGGCTGCCGCGACTTTCCCAAACAAAAACAGATAGTCGCCCGCAGCCCCACCCAGGAGTGTCCCGATTTGCTGGATGATGGTTCCCACGATAAGGGTGGAGAAGAGGCCTGTGGCCATGCCACTGAGACCGTCGATAAACAGTCGATTCAGCCATTTTTTCATAATTTGTTACCGCCTTTCTGTCCATACAGGGATGGAATATAAAAAATCTATATGTAAAATTATTTTATGGCATCTGTCTTGTCAGTTGCCGTTCACAACTATAACACAAAAATGGAATGGAAGCAAGCAGAAAGTAAAAGCCAGAGGTCTGCATTTTGCTTTTGAGGTTTCCATGTACTGCTTATAGGAGAATTTATCTATGGGGTTTTTGAGGAAATATTTTGGAAAGGAGAAAGAGATTTCTTCGCCGGAGAGATTTCTGGTTGAGCATGAACGGTTTGGAAACTGTGTGTTTGAAAGGGGAAAGGACGGGGATCTTGTGAGGCTGGTGGAAGGGATATCCCGGATACCGTTTGGAAAGTATGAAGATGTGGAACTTGATATGGAAGTTCCGGAAGGACGGATTGGCGAGGCATTTCAGTGCCTCGGACATGTATATGACGGGCAGGAAAAATTTATAAATAAATTTTATGAAGGAATACGATCGTTCTGTGAAGAATGGGAAGAAACTGACTCCAGGGGGAACGATATCACCATGGAAACTGTCGAAAAAAACGGTAGTCTGTTTCGGATCCAGGTCAGAGAGTCCTGGAGGGGGAATCTGATAGTTGCTCTGAGAGGTATGATGTCTGACGATGCGGGGAAGGATCTTCTGGGCTGCCATAGTGTGATTGCAGAAATCAACTGTGAGACGGACGAGGTGGAATATGACCTGGAGGGCTGATCGTAGAAATGTGATGGGTAAAAACCAGGGTGAGGATTTCGTTGCAGAACCTTCTCATTCATGGTACAATAGACAGGAAGAACAAAGAGGGAGGCAGTAATTTTATGAAAAAGACAGGAAAAAGATGGTTAAAGTCAGGCATTGCTCTGATATTGATTCTGATTCTGGCTGCTGGTTGTGGAAAAAAAGCGGAAGAGACTACGGAAGCGCCCACGGAACCGGCGACGACAAAGGCTCCGCCGGCGACTCTGGCTCCGGCGACGACTCAGGCGGAAACAGAACCGGAGACGGAAGCCGCTCCGGATGGGATGGTTCGAAGCTACCTGACTGGACAGTGGGTGCCGGAAGAAATTGGAAGAAGGCGTCCTGTCTCCGTGATCATCAGCAATGTACTGGCGGCGCAGCCTACCTATGGTTTAAGTCATGCGGACGTGGTTTACGAGACGCCGGGCGAGGCCAGCGCAGTGCGGTTTGTGGCGTTTTTTGAGCAGTATGACGATATCAAAGAAATAGGTTCTGTCCGCAGTGCCAGAACCTATCATGCATTTATCCAGAAAGAGTTTGAATCCATTTTCTTTCATTATGGCCAGTGTGAATATGCAAGGCCCTATCTGGAGGGAGGCCAGTGTGACTGTGTCAATGGTGTGACGGGAGCCAGTGAGTGGGCTTATCACAGCATGGACGACAGAGAGGCGCCTCACCACCACTTCACCAACAGCGAGGAAATCAAATATGCCATCGATAAGCTGGGCTATTCCACGGCATATCCGGAAAATTATACCGGCCATTATCAGTTTGTAGAGGATGGGGAGAGCCCCAGCATGCCGGGAGCGACTCCGGCCAATAAGATTACCGTCGGTTATGTATCCAATAAGCCTTGGTTTGAGTACAACGCAGAGGACGGGCTTTATTACCGGTATCAGTTTGAAGAGCCCCATGTGGATGTGGGAAATGACGATGTACAGCTTACTTATAAAAATATCATTCTCCAGGTCTGTAATTATGAGCATTATTTCGATACGGACTACCTGAATATTTTCATGCAGGGCGAGGGCGTTGGACAGTATATCACCGACGGCCAGGTCATCCCTGTTACCTGGAGAAAGGACGGAGAGTGGGGCGTGACCCATTACTACGATTCGGAAGGCAATGAGATCAAACTGAACCAGGGACGCACCTGGGTCTGTATCGTTCGTACAGAACGGGCGAACCGGGTAGAGATTGAATAAGAACGGATCGATTTTCTTCCGCTATTTTTACATAATATGGAATCCCTTCTGCATATACTTAATCAGCATATACAGGAGGGATTTTTTATGGACAGTTTTCACGTATACAAGGATATTGAGGCGCGGACGGGAGGGGAGATCTACATAGGCGTGGTGGGGCCTGTCCGCACGGGAAAATCCACCTTTATCAAACGGTTTATGGATCTTTTGGTACTTCCAGGTATGGAGGATGTCAACGAGAGGAGCCGGGCCCAGGATGAACTTCCCCAGTCAGCGGCAGGAAAGACCATTATGACGACGGAACCGAAATTTATTCCCAAGGAGGCGGCTGACATTCAGGTGGGAGACGCCCAGGTGAAGGTACGGCTCATCGACTGCGTAGGCTATATGGTAGAAGGAGCCAGTGGTCATGTGGAGAACGACGAGGAGAGACTGGTGAAAACTCCCTGGTTCGATTATGAGATTCCTTTCACCCAGGCGGCAGCCATCGGGACGGAAAAGGTGATCAAAGAACATTCCACCATTGGAATTGTCGTCACCACGGACGGTTCTTTCGGGGAAATTCCAAGGAACGGATACATAGACGCAGAACGACAGACCATCGAGGAATTGAGACGGATCGGGAAACCATTTCTGATGCTCTTAAATACCAACCGACCCTATTCCGACGAGGCGAAGGATCTGGCGGAACAGCTCGGGGACGAATACGGCGTCCAGGTGCTTCCGGTCAACTGTGAGCAGTTAAAAAAAGATGATATTACCAGGATTCTCGGCGAGGTATTGAATGAATTTCCGGTGACAGAGCTAGATTTCTTTATGCCCAAATGGGCGGAAATTCTTCCGACGGATCATTGGCTAAAAGAGCAGATTGTCGACATTGTAAAAGATCTTATGGGAAACATTGTCCAGATGAAAGACTTGTCTCAGGAATATGTGCAGGCAGAGGATTCGTCCATCCGGCGGGTTCATCTGAGAAAGGCGGATTATTCTGACGGGACAGTGGCCCTGGACGTGATGGTAGACGACAATGTGTATTACGAGATTTTAAGTGATTACACAGGAATGGAAATCAACGGCGAGTATCAGTTGATGGGGATCTTAAAGCAGTTTGCCAGAACTAGAGGAGAGTACGGGAAACTAAAAAATGCCATGGAGGCGGCGAGACAGAAAGGCTATGGCGTGATTATGCCGGAGAGAAGCGAGATCCTTTTGGATGATCCGGAGGTTATCAAACATGGCAACAAATTCGGCGTGAAAATCCATGCCCAGGCGCCCTCTATCAATCTGATTCGGGCTTCCATTGAGACGGAACTGGCTCCTATCGTGGGGGACGAGAAACAGGCGGAGGATCTGATTACCTATATCCGGGAAAACAGCCGGGAAAATGAGGACGGGGTCTGGAATACCAGTATTTTCGGAAAATCGATTGAACAGATTGTTACGGACGGGATTCAGGCAAAGGTGGCCCAGATGACGGATTCCTGCCAGATGAAGCTCCAGGATACTTTGCAGAAGATTATCAACGATTCCAATGGAGGAATGATCTGTATTATCATCTGACTGGGAAGAAAACGGGGAATGTTCAGTCTGAAGCGTCCGGACCGCCCCGTTTTCTGGCGTAGATGGAATCAACACCTCGGCGTCAGAAAACAGGGTGGTTCAGATGACATCATAAAGTTGCTGTCCGGAAGTTTTTGTGATATCCTTTATGGAGGGGCAGCAGAGGGAATCGTCTGCTGTGGACAAAGACTCATAAGGAGACAAGACAATGGACAGGCAGACAATGACATATGTGGGATTTTTTCTGGCCGTGTGCGTAGTACTCTTTGTTCAGTCTGTGCTTTCTGGACGGAAGCGGACAGAGCGGCTGAAAATGCAGATCAAAGAACGGTGGGGAAAGATTCCGCGACGGGAATATTCTCTGGAAGAATTTGAAAAAATATCCCATTATTATGAACGGAGAAAAGGCAGCAGGTTTTCCATTGATGATATTACCTGGAACGATTTGGGGATGGACGAGATTTTTTTGCTGCTCAATACGGCAGATTCCGCCGTCGGGGAGGAATATTTGTACTGGGCGCTGCGCACGCCGGAATTTGAGGAATCAGTCCTTCGGGAGCGCTCCGAGCTGGCAGATTTTTTCCGACAGCACCAGGAGATTCGGGAAGAGTTTAAAATTTACTTTGGAAAAATGGGACGGAGAAGGCGGGTGGCGCTCTCCGATTATATCGGAAGGCTCTCAGATATTCCGGCCTTTTCGCTGATGCCTCATGTGGCGGCCCTGGTTTTTCTTGGCGCTTCTATTGGTATCTTTTTTATCAAACCGGCTTACGGCGTTGCAGTGCTGATCGGAGCGATGGTGATCAATCTGATTACCTATTACAAATATAAGGGCGATATGGCTGTGTATTTCGCCTGTATGTCTCAGGTGGCGGATCTGGTGGAATATGGCGGAAGGCTTGCCTCTATTCCCGGAGAAGAGCCGCTCCTCGTTCCCTACAAAGAGCGGTTGAAGGAAGATTGTGGAAGCTTGAGGCAGATTCGGAAACACGCCTGGATTTTGGTGGACAAAAGTGACGTGGGCGGGAATTTGATCAAAGTGGTTCTGGACTATCTGTGCATGGTGACGCACCTGGACCTGATACTCTTTCGCCAGATGGCGGAAACGATCCGGCACCAGGGCCAGATCCTGGAACGACTGATGGAGACGATGGGGCGGCTGGAGCTTGCCCTGTGCATCGCCTCTTTCCGGGAGTTAGCAGAGGAATTTTGTATACCTGCCTTTCATCAGACACCGGAAAAGACATTGTCCTGTGAAGGAATTTATCATCCTCTGGTGGAAAACGCCGTGGCTAATTCCATAAAGACGGACAGGCCTGTACTGATTACTGGTTCCAATGCGTCGGGAAAATCCACTTTTTTAAAGACGATTGGGGTAAACGCCATCTTGGCTCAGAGCATTTACACGGTGACGGCGGCTTCCTATGAGGCAGATTTTTTCCGGGTCTATTCCTCCATGGCTTTGAGCGACAGCCTGGAGACGAAGGAAAGCTACTATATGGTGGAGATCAAGTCGCTGAAGCGGATTCTCGACGCCATTTCCGGAGAGACTCCAGTTTTATGTTTCGTGGACGAGGTACTTCGGGGGACCAATACTGTGGAGCGAATTTCCGCTTCTTCCAAGATTCTGGAAAGTATGGCGGGAAAAAATGTACTCTGCTTTGCCGCCACTCATGATATTGAGCTGACCGCTCTTTTGGAAGGCCCTTATGTCAATTATCACTTTGAGGAACAGGTGGAAGCAGGGGATGTATCCTTTTCCTACCGTCTTGAATCCGGACGGGCCGGAAGCAGAAATGCCATCCGGCTGCTTGGGATCATGGGATACGAGGAGCGCATTATCAAGGACGCCGAGGAGATGGCAGAGCGGTTTGTAAGGACCGGCGAATGGAGCTTATAGAGAGAAAGTAAGAGGAAAAGGAAGTCGGGACGGAAAGAGAAGAGGGAGGAAGGGAACAGAACCATGATGAAAGTCACTTTATATACGGACGGATCGGCCAGAGGGAACCCCAACGGCCCGGGAGGCTACGGAGCAGTGCTTCAGTATAGGGACGGGAAAGGCGTACTCCATGAAAAGGAACTGTCGGCAGGATACAGGAAAACCACCAACAATCGTATGGAACTGATGGGAGTCATTGCAGGACTGGAAGCTCTAAATAGGCCCTGCCAGGTGGAGGTGGTTTCTGATTCCTCTTACGTGGTCAAAGCTTTTACGGAGAACTGGATCGACGGCTGGATTCGGAAGGGCTGGATCCGCGGAAAGCATGAACCAGTAAAAAACGTAGATTTGTGGAAACGCCTGTTGGCAGCGAAGGAACCGCATCAGGTGAGTTTTCGCTGGATTAAAGGGCATGCCGGACACCCGGAAAACGAACGGTGCGACGCTCTGGCCACAGCAGCCGCTGACGGAGCGCCGGACACCCTTTTTACTGATCCGGGAGGTTGTTCTTAATATAAAGAAATCAAGGAGCAGCTGCAAGGTGACCAAGGGCTTTTGCTTATCCGTCCGGATCGCGAAAGCCCTTGGTCGTGTTTGTTTAAGAGACGGAAGTAATCCGCTTTAAATCCTTATAAAAATCCGGATAAGAAATTCGAACACAATCTCCTCCTTTTATCTCCGGCATTTCTCCGCCGAGAAGGCCGGCGATGGTAAAGCTCATGGCAATGCGGTGATCCAGGCGGCTGTCAATAACCGCCGATGTGAAAGGCCGCCCGCCCCGGATAATCATGCCGTCCGGCGTTTCGGTGATATCTGCGCCCATGGAGGAGAGGCCTTTTGTCATGACTGCAATGCGGTTGGATTCCTTTACTTTGAGTTCCGCGGCGTCAGCGATCACCGTCTCTCCCTCCGCAAAGCAGGCGGCTACGGCAATGATGGGAAGCTCGTCGATGAGGGTCGGAATCAGGGCGCCGCCGATGGTTGTGCCGTGAAGAAGGCTCCCTCGCACCAGGAGATCCGCTACCGGTTCCATAGAGGCCGTCCGTTCATTCAGGAGCGTAATGTCTGCGCCCATGGCCTGATAGACCTTAAGAATACCGTCGCGGGTGGGGTTTATACCTATGTTTTTTATGAGCAGCTCAGAACCAGGAGTGAGAGCCGCCGCTGTGATAAAATAAGCGGCAGAAGAAATATCTCCCGGTACGGTAAGCTCCTGGGCATAAAGTTCTTCTGGAGGCGTGAGAGAGGCAGAGGTGTCGTCCCATTGCACCTTGGCGCCGAAGCCCCCAAGCATCAGTTCCGTATGGTTTCTGGAACGGTAAGGCTCCGTGACCGTGGTCGGGCCGTTTGCATAAAGGCCGGCAAGAAGCACGGAGGATTTCACCTGGGCCGAGGCCACAGGGGACTGGTAATGAATCCCGGAAAGGGGACGTCCCTGGATTTTAAGGGGCGCACAGCCGTTTTTACGTAGGCTGGAAATATCCGCCCCCATAGCAGAAAGCGGGGTGATGATCCGCCCCATGGGACGCTTCTGGATGGAGGCGTCTCCCGTCAGCTCGCAGGTAAAAGGCTGGGCCGCCAGGATTCCGGAGAGCAGGCGGGTTGTGGTGCCGCTGTTTCCACAGTCGAGAACGGACTGAGGAGCTCTAAGCCCGTGAAGGCCCTTCCCATGGATCAGTACCTGATTTTTATCCACATGGTTTTCAACGGAAATTCCCATCGCCTGAAAACAGGAGATGGTGGACAGGCAGTCGGCGCCCTGGAGAAAATTTTCCACCTTTGTGGTTCCTTTTGCCAGAGCGCCAAGCATAACGCTTCTGTGGGAAATGGATTTATCGCCGGGAACCGTCAGTTCTCCGATGAGAGGGGTCTGGTTCATAACATCACCTCCGGTATACAGTATAGCGGCACTGGGTGAGAAGCTCCGTAGCCTGCAAAGAGGCGTCCTCCCCGTAAAATTCGATCTTTAAGACGCCTTCTTCAAATTCCCGGTTGTGGATGATGCCGATGTTCTTGATGCTGATCTGGTGGGTGGCCAGGATGGTTGCAATGGTCGCGATGGCTCCTGATTCATCCACGATATCGCAGTAGAGGGCAAACTCTTTTTTGATGGGACCGGAAGAACGATCGGCGATGGAATTTCGGTATTCCCTGGAGACATCGAAAAGATCATAGACGGCGTTTTCATCGCCTTTTTCCACAGCCATATGTATCTGGTTTAACGCTTCAATATAATCGCCGAGAATAGCCCGGATCGGTTCCTTATTGGCGGCGCAGATCTGCTGCCACATAACAGGAGAGGAAGAGGCAATCCTGGTGATATCTTTAAAGCCGCCGGCAGCCAAGAGTTTCATCGTCTGTTCCGGTGTGTCTTTGTCTTTCACAAGCTTTACCAGACTTGCCGCGATCAGGTGAGGAAGGTGGCTGATACCGGCCACAATGTAGTCATGTTCTTTATAATCCAGGATCAGAGGAAGGGCCGACAGGGAAAGCGCCAGCTCCTTTAGTTCCTCCACCTTGTCCGCGGGAGAAAGAGCCGTGGGAGTGATGACATAGTAGGCATTTTCCACCAGGTGGTCCGTGGAATAGGCATATCCACTTTTTTCGGAACCGGCCATGGGATGTCCGCCAATAAAGTTCGCTTCCATGCCCATCCGTTTTACTGCCTCATGAATGCTGCCCTTGACGCTTCCCACATCGGTCAAAATGGCGTCTGTTCGAAGGAAAGGCTTTAGAGCGGCCAGATATTCCTCATTATAAGAAACAGGAGTACAAAGGAAAATATAGTCACAGCGAAGGAGGGCTTCATTCACCCCGTCCAGCGCTTCGTCGATGGCGCCATCCAAAAGAGCCGCTTGAAGCGTCTCTTTGTGGCGTGCAAAAGCCATGATATAATGTTCTTTATTGGCCCGTTTGAATCCTTTGGCGATAGAACCGCCGATTAAACCCAGGCCGATAAAACCAATGGTTAGATTTTTCATAGTGGTCAGTTTCCTTTCTGCAGGCCGGACTGTGAAAATAAAATCCCGTTTTACAGGAAATTCCGTCGGCACCAGCCTTATTTTATTGCAGAAAAAGCGCTTTGTCAACACTTTTACACGTTAAAGTGATGCGCTATGGAATGGCTTATACAGTTTTCATGTTTTTGTTGCTATTTTCGGAATTTTTTAGTACAATATACCTAAGTCACGAGATGCAGAGATCTTGCCGCTTTTCCTTGGGCGGCGTGCGGCTAATACGAACTAAGGGAGGAAGTATTTTTATGAACGTTTTTGAATCGGAAAGAATTCGTAACGTTGTATTATTAGGGCATGGAGGCGCAGGCAAGACTACCCTGGTAGAGGCGATGGCCCATGTAACCGGAGTGACCACACGTCAGGGAAAAATTACCGATGGAAACACCATCAGCGATTTCGATAAAGAAGAGACAAAGCGTCTGTTTTCTATTTCCACAACCGTGGTTCCCATTCTGTGGGAAGGGGTTAAGATCAACTTTTTGGATACTCCCGGCTATTTTGATTTCGTGGGAGAAGTGGAAGAGGCTTTAAGCGTCGCAGATGCGGCGATCATCGTGAT
>JAAWAV010000010.1 GCA_022792335.1 Lachnospiraceae bacterium | reverse complement strand
TTTAGGCTATAATTTTTCTGTAAGTTAATGTGTTTGGTCATACATTAATTTTACACCAACTGCCGGATTCTTTCGAGGTCTGGCAGTTATTTTTTGTATAGAAAAGGAGCTGCGCACTAATTACTTAGTGCGACAGCCCCTCATCACAACCGTCCATACTGCTTACGGCCAAATTCCTCTCATTCTCTTTGCGTCAACTGTTCTCTTGATAGCAATCAGATATGCGCCGATTCTAGGCTCCACGCCTTTCTCCTTTGCGATATCCCATACAGCCTCAAAAGCGCGATCCATGATCTCTTTCAGTCTCTTATTGACATCCTCTTCTGTCCAGTACATGGACTGAATATTCTGTACCCATTCAAAGTAGGACACTACCACGCCGCCGGCATTGGCCAGAATATCAGGAATCAGCAGGATTCCTCTCTCTTTCAGAATCTCGTCAGCCTCTACCGTGGTCGGGCCGTTGGCAGCCTCAATGATAAGCTTACAATTTAACTTGTCAGCATTGTCTTTCCGAATCTGGTTTTCCAAAGCTGCGGGCACCAGAACCGTCGTCTCCAGAGTCAAAAGATCATCATTAGAGATATGCTCTACGCCGGGAGCACTGTAGTCTTTCAGAAGTGCTTTGGGCGTTTTCAAAAATTCCAGAATACCAGGAATATCCAGACCATCCTTGCAGGTGATGCCGCCGGACACGTCGCTGACACCGATGACCTTCATGCCCTCTGCATGAAGTAACTTCGCGGAAATGCTTCCTACATTACCCATACCCTGTACTACAACGGTAGTTCCGGCCATCTCCATGCCAAGTTTTGCAAGTGTATTCTTCGTGGTAAGCATAACGCCGCGGCCAGTCGCTTCATTCCGCCCCAAGGCTCCGCCGATTTCGATGGGCTTACCTGTAACCACGCCGGGCACACAGTGGCCCTTCAGCATGCTATATGTATCCATCATCCAGCCCATCACCTTGGCATTGGTTCCTACGTCGGGAGCGGGAACATCCTGCTCCGGCCCGATGATCGGAGCGATCATGGCTGTAAATCTTCTCGTGATTCTTCTCATTTCACCTTCGGATAAGGTGGTAGGATCGCAGATCACGCCGCCCTTGGCTCCGCCGTAGGGAATGTTCACCACCGCGCACTTAAAGGTCATCCACGCTGCCAGAGCCTTTACCTCGTCCTGATTTACACTGGGATGGAAACGCACACCGCCCTTAGCCGGACCGCGGCTAGTAGAATGCTGTACCCGGAACCCCTCGAATACCTTTACACTTCCGTCGTCCATCTGCACTGGAATGGCGACCTTCAACTCTCTCTCAGGATATTTGAGCGCCTCATAGTCTGTCTCATCATATCCCAGCACCTTCGCTGCATTTTCCACAACCTGCAACACGTTGTCATAAGGATTATAATTTCCCATAACAAAATCCTCCTTTTAAGGAATTTAATAAGTATCAGGTATCCTCTACACCCCCATGTAGCGTCACCATCTACCCTCATTATTTCTCAGGATCTTCCATCTGTCAACACCCAAATTGTATTTCAAAAAAAACATGTTTTTTGGCGAATTTGACGAAAGAATCTAAAAAAAGAATCACTTAAACCATAGATTTTTAAGTGATCCTTTTTGTAAAATCAGTCCGCCTTTATCCGTTTCTCCATAAACGTCGCCAGAGACTCTTTCCAGTCAGGCATTTGGTAAATACCGGAAACTCTCATCATAAAATTATCCAGCAACGTATATCTGGGCCTGTTGACCACAGACGGATTTTCTCCGGCCGCATGAGGCTCTATGGTTACTTTTTTCCCAGAAAGCCTTACGATCTCTTTTGCAAACTCATAACGGCTGCACATTCCCTCACAGGATGCATGATAAATCCCATATTCATTGGAATCAATCAGTTTCACAATAAACTTCGCCAGATCGACGGCGCTGGTAGGCGTACTGATCTGATCCACCGGAACATAAATCGTATCCTCTGTCAAAAGTTCTTCCAGAATATAACTGACAAAATTATTTTTTGTCTTTCCGTAAATCCAGGAACTTCTCACTATCATATGCCTGGGCGCCAGCTCCCGGACAAAAGTTTCTCCAGCCAGTTTGGACTTCCCGTATACCGTCAGAGGGTTCACCCGGTCAAACTCCGTCAGCGGACACTTCGCCGTACCGTCGAAAACATCGTCGGTAGAAATATGGATAAGCTTTGCCTCAATCCGCCTGGCCGCAACGGAGAGATTTCTCGCTCCCAGTGCATTGACCCGGTAAGCCTTCTCCTCATTCCGCTCACATTTGGCCAAGTCTGTCATCCCGGCACAGTTAAGCACCACATCCGGCCGATTCTCATCAGCAAAAGAAATCACATCTTCCAGCCTGGCCACATCCACGTCCAGATCCGTAGTCAGAACTCTGACCCCTTCTTCGCTTTGCAGGATCTCATAAATAGCAGAGCCAAGCTGGCCTTTTGCTCCTGCAATCCATACGCTCAATCCGTTCATTTTCTCCTCTTTCCAGCGTGTTTTTCACGCCATCCGGGTAGATTTGGAACTTCTGTTTCCAAACCCCTTTTTCTCTCCCGCTTTTTGCAGGGATTCATTGAGAGCCAGCATCCGTTCATCCAGAACTGCCGCCATATCGGCGCATTCTTTTAAATTTTCCCGCATATGTTCCGGAGCCGCCCCTTCAAATTTGTAATGAATTTTATGTTCCAGGCTGGCCCAGAAATCCATCGCAATGGTACGGATCTGAATCTCCACCCGCATCTGCACCAGCCCGCTGGACAGATAAATCGGCACCACCACTACCATATGATAGCTGCGATAGCCGTTGGGCTTGGGATTTGCAATGTAATCTTTCACCATCTCGACTTTTACATCGTCCTGTCTGGAAATCGCATCCGCCAGATAATAAATGTCTGATGTAAAGGAGCAGATAATACGAATCCCTGCAATATCATGAAGCTCCCGATACATATTGTCTATGGTCGCCTCAAAACCCAGGCGCTTTAACTTTTTCACAATACTCTCCGGCGCCTTAATCCTGGCTTTTACATGTTCAATCGGATTGTAATGATTGATATGGTGAAATTCATCGCTCAACACATTGATCCGTGTCTGGACTTCCTGAAGAGCCGCATTGTAAAGAAACATCAGCGTTTTCCACTGGTCAAGCTGATCGTATTCCTCCGGTAAATTCGGTACTCCCATAAATCTTCCCCCAGCCTATGCTTTAATCCAGCTTAATCCCCTTAAGCAGAGAACCAAGGCTTGTGGACGCACGGCCATCCTCCACATAATCTCCGTGGCTTCCTGTCTCCTCCGGTTCGCTTACATCCAAAAGCGCCTTCATACTGAGGCTGACACGGCCATCCTTCACTGCAGTGATCTTCACCGTGATCCTCTGTCCTTCGCTCAAAACGGCTGCCGGCGTCTTAATGCGTTTATCGCTGATCTGAGATACATGAAGAAGCCCCGTCACGCCGTTATCCAGTTTTACAAAAGCTCCGTAACTCTGAATGGTTTCCACTACTCCCTCTGAAACGGCGCCCACTTCGCAGGCGGCAATTCTTTTTTTCTTTTCTTCCATCTGTCTTGCATAAGCCAGATCTCTCGCGGAAAGCACCAGCTTCTTTGCCTCCCGATCCACAGTGACTGCCTGCACGGAAAGTTCTCTCCCCAGCCACTCTTCCAGATTCTCCACATAGGATACGTCTAACTTAGAGGCCGGAATAAAGCCGCGGATCCCATCCACATGGGCGACGACTCCACCCTTTACGATACCGTCCACCTTCACCTGGATAGCGCTTTTATCTTCCAGACATTTCTCCATCCTGTCCCAGGCCGCCATATCATTAGCCTCTTTTCTCGACAAAATCACATGCCCCTGCCCGTCGTCAGCCTTGATAACCGTCGCCGTAATCTCGTCGCCCTTTTGAACCTCATCCTTTAATACACAGTCCGGATTGTTGCTGAAATGCTCTTTCTTAATAATCCCTTCTGCATAAGACTGTAAGTCCACCGTAATCTCGTCGTCCTCTACTCCGATCACTGTTCCCGTCAGGACATCTCCTTTCTCTGCTTTTTTAAAAGACGCATCCAGTTCCTTTTTGTAATCGTCCATTGTTTCCACGCGCTCTTCCATGGGTATCCCCTCCGTTTTCTGTAATATAATTAGTTTTATCATACCATCTTTTTTCGCCAAAGGCAATCTTCAAAAACCCCCAGTTTTCGTATTTTTTCATACAACGCTCTGAGGTTTACCACATATTCATAAATATTCCTATTTTGTTCATAATTCTTAAGAATTTCCTTGTTTCTATCTCATTCAATATCTGTTAAAATATAAGTAATGTCAAACTAATTGGAGGGTAACTATGAAGAAAAAAATCATCATCACAGTCGTCTGTGTTATTCTGGCGGCTGCCTGCGGCGTGGCTGTCTGGAAATTTGTCTCACCGGGCGATGAGTCCGAGAGTGACAGTGAGATGATGCTCTATGCCGATTCTGTCGGGCTTCTGACCGGAACTGGGCTGGGCGCCCAGAACCGTTTCGCCGGTGTAGTGGAAGCGCAAAACACACTGAAAATCCAGCTAGAATCGGACCAGACAGTAAAAGATATCCTTGTGGAGAAGGGACAGTCCGTGGAAATCGGTACTCCCCTCTTTGAATACGATACGGAGGATATGAGCCTGAAACTGGAACAGGCCAATCTGGAGCTGGAGAAAATCTCCAACAGCATCGATACGATCAACGCCCAGATTGAGGAGCTTACCAAGGCCAAGAAAAAAGCGCCGGCAAGCGAGCAGCTCTCCTATACGACTCAGATCCAGGAAGCTCAGATGAATGTCAAACAGGAAGAATACAATTATAAGGTAAAAGAGCTGGAAATCGATCGGCTAAAAAAGTCTATGGAGTCCTCTGTGGTTTCTTCCACCATTGCAGGCATTGTTCAGGAAATCAACGAAAAGCCCACCTATGACAATTATACAGGAGAAATGCAGTCTTTTATGAGTATCCTCGGCGTTGGAAAGTACCGGATCAAAGGTACTATCAGCGAGCAGAATATGCAGAATCTTTTCCCTGGTACGCCGATTATCGTCCATTCCAGAGTGGATGAAACCATTACCTGGACCGGCGTTGTAGACAGCATTGATACAGAAAAACCGATTTCCGGAAACACCAGCGGTGTTTACGTAGAAGGTTCGGATAGTAGTACCCAGGCTTCCAAATATCCGTTTTATGTCACCCTGGATTCCAGCGATGGCCTGATGCTGGGACAGCACGTCTATCTGGAGCCTAATCTGGGGCAGGAAGAAAAAACAGGGATGTGGCTAATGTCCCCCTATATTGTCCAGGACGACGGGGATCCCTATGTATGGGCCGCCGGAGAAGGCGACAAACTGGAAAAGCGCACGCTTACTCTGGGTGGCTATGACGAAGAAATGGATACCTGGGAAATTCTGGATGGTCTGAAGGCCTCCGATTATATCGTATGGCCCAGTGAGGATTGCAAAAAAGGCGCCTCCGTTCAGAAAAACATCGGCGGCATATCCGGCGGTATGGGCAGTGGAGGCACGGAGATGATTCCTGCCGGCGCTGAAGATGGCATAATCCCGGAGGGCGAAGAAGATATCATCACGCCTGACGGCGGAGAAGTCGTGCTCCCGGAAGGCGAGGACGGTGTCGTGCCTGAAGGGGACGGAGACGCACCTGTAGAGGATCTCGGAGCTATAGAGGACCAGGATGGGGAAGAGTCTGCAGGCGGAGAGACTCCGCTGGAAACGGAGGCTGCGTCATGATTCTTGAACTGGACCACATTTTTAAAGATTACTTGCAGGGAAAACTGACTGTCCCCGTCCTGAAGGATGTGACTCTTCATGTGGAAAAGGGCGAATACGTAGCCATCATGGGGCCTTCCGGCTCCGGTAAGACCACTCTCATGAATATCATCGGTTGTCTGGATGTTCCCACTTCCGGCACCTACAAGTTAAGCGGGAATGATCTGCTCCATCACAAAGATAAAGAGATGTCCCGGGTACGGAACCGTTCCATTGGTTTTGTATTTCAAAGTTTCAATCTGCTTCCCAGGCAGAGTGCCCTTGACAATGTAGCTCTTCCGCTCCTCTACGCTGGCGTCTCCAGAAAAGAACGCCGAGAGCGGGCGGCTCTGGCTCTGAAAAAGGTCGGCCTGGAGGAACGTATGAATTTCAAGCCCACACAGCTTTCCGGTGGCCAAAAGCAAAGAGTCGCCATTGCCCGCGCCATTGTGAGCGAACCAGATATTTTGCTGGCCGACGAGCCTACAGGCGCCTTAGATTCTGCCTCCGGTCTCCAGGTTATGGAACTTTTCCAGCAGTTAAATGAAGAAGGAATGACATTGATTATGATTACCCATGATTCGGAAATCGCTGCCCATGCCAAACGGACTGTTCTGATCCGGGACGGTATTTTAAGCAGCGCCGAAAAAGAGGAGGTACTTGTATGAAATCCTCGAAAAAGAAACTGATTATCGCCCTAGTATCCGTTGTCCTTATTGTCGCTCTGGCTGTCGGGGGAGTCTCCTATGCAGTGAAAAACAGTGGAAAACCGGTAAAGGTGGCTCCTGTCAGCAATATGAACAACGGCGGTTTTTGGGATAATAATTCTGACCTTGCCCCTTACGGTAATGTCACTACCAATCTGAATCAGGAAATCCCTTACAACGAAAACCTGATCATCACAGATATCTACGTGCAGGAAGGCGACACCGTCAGAGTCGGCGATCCCCTTATCGCCTATGACACCACTCTGGTTTCTCTGGAGCTGGAGATGAAAGAGATGGAGGTCGAGGGCATCGGCTTAAATATCCAGAATGTCCAGGCGGAGCTTGACCAGTTAAGAAAGACAAAGCCTGTCGCTTCTTCCTCTCCCAGCTCCCTGTCCGGGATGGCTCTGGCCGCCGGCGAAGCTTCCGGAGGCTCCAATCGCACCGGTGGTTCTACGACTCCCGCTGATTCTAGTGACGATTCGACTCCTGCTGAGACCACGGCGACTCCTGACCCTGGGGATTCCACTACTCCGGGAGATTCCGGCGCCCCTCCCACTTCCGATAGCCCAGACGAGACCAGGACTTCTGCCGACTCTGGTGAGAGCACGACTCCTAGCAACTCGGAGGATTCTACCACTCCGGGAGATTCCAATGAGACTACAACTTCCGGGATACCCGACAGCACCTCTTCTCCCTCCAATCCTGGCGGGACCACGCCCCCGGAAACTCCTGAACTTACAGGAAAAGTCTACTCGGAAATCACAGAACTTTCTGAACCTTACTGTGGAGATGGTTCAAAGGAACATCCATTCCGGTATTACATCTATTCCGCGGATCAAAAGCCGGTTACTGTCAGCCACGAATATCTGGCTCTCTGTTTTAAAAATCATACCTACTCCGTTTTTGACATCGTCGACGATCCGGCCCATCCCACTGTCGTCATAAGCAGTTTCCAGGTGGACTGGGACTACATTGCGCAGATGATCGACAATGCCGGCGGCGGAGATATCCCAGAAGAGCTGCGCGATCAGACGGTCTATCGCACCGTCGACGCTGAAATCATTCCTTATAATCTGGAAGAAATCGGAGGAATCCCTGCTGGGGACGGTACCAGAGAAAACCCTTACCGGATTTTCTGTACTCCGGATGTGACTATCAGCCGAAGCTTTCTGGAAATTGCCCTGGACAGCCAACTGGTATTCCAGTTTGATGTGACGGACAGCGATCACCTTCCCAACTATATTCTCTATTCCTGGACTCTTGACGGAGCCGAAGAAGAAACTCTTGACGATCCTGGTATGGAGATTCCCGGCATTGAAGGTCCAGGCATAGAGATTCCCACAGGTCCCACCAAAGAGGAACTAGCCTCCCAGATTAAAGAAAAGGAAGAAACTTTAAAAACTCTGGAACTCAATAAACGGACGGCGGAGCTTGAGCTGAAACAGCTCAAAAAACAGATGGACGACGGCGTCATTGCGAGCACTGTGGACGGCACCGTGAAGTCTGTGCTGGATGAGGATACCGCCAAGCTGGAGGGGTCTCCTCTTATCCGAGTGACCGGGGAAGAGGGTTTCTATATCACCGGCTCTGTGACAGAAACTGCCTTGGATAAACTCGAAAAGGGAATGGCCGTCACCGTCAGTTCCTGGAACACGGGGATGACTTACGAAGCGGAGATCACAGGTATCAGCAACTCGCCTTCTTCCAACAATTATTACGGCGGTAATCCCAATATGTCCTACTATCCTTTTACAGCCGTCATCCGGGGAGACGCGGAGCTTTCCAATGGGGAAGGCGTGGATTTATCTGTAGAAGGCTTAAATTCCTCTTCCTACAATCCGGATGCCATCTATCTTTCCCAGGCATTTGTCCGGGAAGAAGGCGCCCGCTACTATGTTTACAAAAAGGGAGAGGACGACAAGCTGACGAAGCAGTATGTGGATGTGGGTAAGATTATTTATGGAAGCCTGGAGATTACTTCCGGCCTGGAGATGGACGATGAGATTGCCTTCCCCTATGGCCGCGATGTAAAAGAGGGGGCCAAAACGGAACCCACAGACTCCCTTTATGATTACGGATATTAGGAGGTGGACTCATGCTTGAAAATATAAGACTGTCTTTTCAGGGGATTTGGGCCCACAAGCTCCGTTCCATCCTGACCATGCTGGGCATCATCATCGGTATCGGTTCTATTATTGCCATTGTATCCACCATCAAGGGTACTAACGAGCAGATCAAGCAAAATCTGGTGGGGGCGGGGAACAATGCCGTAAATATCCAGCTTTACCAGGGCGACTGGCCTTTCGAGATGGCCTATCAGAACCCGCCTGACGGAGTCCCCGTCATAAGCGACGAGGTTCTGGACGAAATCAAAGGCCTTTCTGAAGTGGCGGACGCCTCCCTCTACTATACCAGGAATGAATACGAGGCTGTATTCAACGGAAATAGAACCTTAAACGGTGGAAAGATTTTAGGTATTGATAATCATTATTGCAACGTCTATGGTTATCAGGTGACCAAGGGGCGTGGTTTTTCGGAAAAGGATTTTGCCGACATCAGAAAAGTGGCGCTTCTTGATAAAATTGCCGCCTCCAATCTGTTTCAGGGAGAAGATCCTATTGGAAAAACCATCGAGATCAAAGGGGAACCGTTCACAGTCGTCGGGTTAATCGCTCAAAAGGCTGGTTTTGAACCTGTAATCAATTCTCTGGAGGATTATGAACGCTATGCCTCCAACAATTCCAGCGGTATGATTTGTCTGCCCAATAGCATCTGGCCGCTTCTCTACCGCTTTGACGAGCCTCAGAATCTGGTCGTCCGGGCTGTCACCACAGACGATATGACTGCTGCCGGTGAAAAGTCCGCGGACATCCTGAACAGCTACCTGATGGTTTCTGACGATACCATCCGTTATAAGGGCGAGGACCTTCTGGAACAGGCTGCAAAACTTCAGGAGCTCTCTGCTTCTACCAATCAGCAGCTTATCTGGATTGCCAGCATCTCCCTTCTGGTCGGCGGTATCGGCGTTATGAATATCATGCTGGTATCCGTCACGGAACGAACCCGGGAAATCGGCCTGAAAAAGGCCCTTGGGGCCAGAAAGACTCGCATCCTCGGACAATTCCTGACAGAGGCTGCCGTACTTACTGGCATGGGAGGTATCTTGGGAATTGGAGGAGGCATCGGCCTGGCCTATGCGATTTCCAGCCTGTCCCAGGCTCCGGTAGCTATCAGTATCCCGGCAATTGTGATTGCGGTGGTGTTCTCCACGCTCATCGGCATTGTTTTTGGAATTATTCCGTCCGTAAAAGCGGCGAATCTAAATCCTATTGATGCTCTGAGACACGAATAGATCGAAATATAACTATACATAGTGGGACGTTCGTAAAGCCGCCCGGTTGGGCTGGCGCCTCCGCTGGGCTCTGAGCCACGTTGATTTTTTGGTTTTGCTACGCCGCCTTTTGTCGTCTGCCTCTGCTTCCATAGAAGCCGGTCAGCAGGACAGACGACGCTATGCTCACAAAACCTGCAAAATCAGCCTATCAGCCCAGGGCCCAGCGGAGGCGCCAGCCCCAACCGGGCGGCTTTTCTCACTTCCAGGTAGGTCGCCGAATAATTTCACTCCTGTCATGATATCACTTAGGGAAAGCTCTTCTATCGGTTTCTGATACAAATAAGTCATAGATAAAATTAATTTAAACTGTTGTCATTTTCTGATACATATTCATTAATTCTTTCACACAGCTTTCTTCTGTTGTATCCTTTATAGAAAAACCATATGCTTGCATGACAGCTTTATCATTCTTTATATGTGCATTTCTTAATTCCAACGGCATGGTAAGCTCATCATATAAATCGGCAAGGCTGCTGTCAGGATATCGTTCTCTTGTATCTAAGATTTCCTGTGCCGTTTGCTCAATTCTTTTTCGTTGCTCTTCTGTGGAACTGGGCCATGGAAAGTTATTATAAACGATATCTTTAGAGTATCGATAATCACTTTTCATTCTTGCTCCAACTGTGCGTACCCATGCCATATGAACATTTGATGTAAGAACTCCAAAATGATAGAGAGAGGCTTCTTCAATAATAAATAGTGTATTTCCGGCGATTGTCTTTTCATCAAGGTAGCCTATAGGAATATACCTTCGCCCCTGTGACGATGTAATGGGTATGGCTATAAAATTTTTAGGATTACGCTGTTCCCGGAATAACATAGGCGTCTCTGCTTTCTTTCGTGCCCCCTCATCCTTACTTGATGCCCTCATTTCTTGTACTGCTTTAATCCGTTTCATTACATAAGGCATATGGCGAAGTTGTGAAGGAGAACAATCAACTAGCCATAAACACCATCTTTTTTTATTATTGATAAATTCATATCCCATCATATATCGTTTTATGTAGGGAAACGCCAGAGGTTCCTTCGCAATAAATTCCTCATAGTCTTTTTCTTCAATAATAAGATTTCCGCCATCCATGGCCTGATTTCCCATCGTGATTTTCGGAGCCTCGCAGATAGGTGTTTTCCTGCTTAAAATTAAAATATTTGCTCCTTCAATTAAATAAGGGTTTATGTTTAACACCTTCCTAGATGCCTTATCAGAAAATATAAATTTATCTTCGCGAATAACTGTAGAAAAGCTGATAATGACCACATGTACATGAGCACTATTACTTGATTCACTGTCCCAGACAAAAGACCTCCAAGCAAAATTGATAGAAAGTGAATATTTTTTTAGAAGAAAAGACCATAGGTCTCCTACCATCTGTCCTTGCGATATAGAATTTGTGGATACAAACGCTACTTCACATTTTGAGTTTTGAATGTATTCTGCTGCCTTTTTGTACCAGCAACATACATAATCAAGCAAAGCTGGTTTAATCTCAGAAAATGTTAATTTCATATCTTGTTTTTGGACTTCGTTGGCAAATTTGAAGCCAACAAACGGTGGATTCCCCATAATATAATTTAACTTCTTCCTCGATACTATGCTTTCCCAGTCAAACCTAAGTGCGTTTCCTTCCGTAATATTTGCATATGATTTCAACGGGAGAAAATCTAAATTCATATGGACAACAGCCTCTGTTTCTTTCATCATTTGGCTCTCTGCAATCCACAGCGCGGTCTTGGCAACAGTTACGGCAAAATCATTGATTTCTATTCCATAAAACTGACCTATAGACACCTGTATGGGATCGAAAGCCTCTCCTAATATAATCTGTCCGTCCTGTAGCTCATTAAGAATTTCATTTTCCAATCTACGCAATGAAATATATGTTTCAGTCAAAAAATTCCCTGAACCGCATGCTGGATCAAGGAATTTTAATCCAGCAATCTTTTCTTGCAACGCATTTAATTTTGCTTTTTTCATACGTGCTACAGGAATATTTCTAATTGATCTTAACTCATTTTTAAGTCCGTCCATAAACAGCGGATCAATGACCTTGTGAATATTTTCAACAGAAGTATAATGCATACCCCCACTTCTACGTGTTTCAGGATTTAATGTACTTTCAAATACTGCTCCAAAGATTGTTGGGCTTATATCTGACCAGTCAAAATCTGCACTCGCTTTATTCAGAAGTAGACTTTTGATTTCTTCTGTAAAAGGTGGTATCTCTATGGTTTCATCTGCAAACAGTCCCCCATTGACATAAGGAAAAGCAGCAAGTTTAGGGTTATCCTCTGCTAGATATTTATCTCTATTTTCTACTTTAGTATCAAGTACCCTAAACAGTTCTATAAGCGCTTTTCTGAGACTATTAATAGGAACATCTTTTAAGTAATCGTGGAATATCATATGTGAACCGAAAATACCTGCATCCTCAGCATATAAGCAGAATACAAGTCGTACACATAAAGCATTTAGACTCTTAAATGACTGCTCATCTGGATCTTTGTATTGTGCGATTAATTTGTCATAAAGTACCCCGACAATTTCTCCCGCCTTTACAGAAATTTCTGTCTCGTGAGAAAGTTCCTTGATGTCCTTTTTAAACATAAAATCAAACAAAGGAAGTTTATCCCTCACTTCCTCAAGCAAAATAACCAAGGGTGGATCACATGGTTTATTCATATCATGGATTTCAAAAGATTTAAAATTACAAATTACAATCCATAATGGCGTTTCATTTGGTATCATCCATTGTGCATAGTTGCGCGCTTGCTCAAAAGGCGTACGCATAGCACCATCTGACTGCGGTATCCTCTTGTCTAAACTCTTAGTAATACTTTTTTGTTCTATCAAGACTCGCGTTTCTGGTATATAACCATCTATGAATTTAGTCTGCTTGTCTACCATTACTCGTTTTTCAAAAATAATCTTTTGGGTAACATCTTTAATACCTAATACCTCGCCGAAAAACTCAATCCAAAACCTTTGACTGTCACTTTTCTCATCGCCAATGCCACACCAGTTATTATAAAACTTTGTAGCTGCAGTTCTTTTTTCCATTTCCGTCATAGCATGCCCCTCATGTATTTTCAAAGATAAACATGTTCGATGAATTACCACTGATATTTTCCGAAAATTTGGTGTATTGATAACTAGGCTAATGATACTGTTAATAATTGCAGATACAATATCGCCTTCTCCTGAATACGTGCAGCTTTCACCTGACTATCACCATCCATTTTACATCACCTCTAAAATAATCTTATGTTATGATCGCTTCCCTGTGATACATAAAAGACGCTTGGCGGGGTAGTTTCTCCCCCAAACGTCAATGTGGAACAGCGTGCCGGCGGGGACGTCGGGCAGGTCGCAGAGTCTGATTCGCTCAGTAACTGTTCCTTTTTCTCCTTTATAAAGCATAAAAACTTCTTTTTTACATACAGTTTTATGAATACCCGGCTCTGGACATCAATATCAATGACATTCAATGATATCAGGCAACTATTTGAACTGATCGGCGGCTTGGGAATGTTTCTGTATGGAATGGAAACTATGGCCGATGGTCTCCAGAAAACAGCAGAGGGGCGCATGAAACGCGTTCTTGGCAGGATAACCGGAAACCCCTTCCTGGGAATCCTGTCGGGAACCCTTATCACAGCGCTTATTCAGAGCAGTTCCGCCACTACAGTCATGGTGGTCGGTTTTGTAAATGCGGGCCTTTTATCCCTGTCTCAGTCCGTGGGTCTCATCATGGGAGCCAATATTGGTACCACTGTAACGGCCTGGATGGTCTCCATGAGCGAATGGGCCAAAGCGCTACAACCGGAATTTTTTGCTCCGGTGCTCCTTGGTATCGGGGCCTTTCTCCTGCTCCTCTCCAAAAGCGAACGGCCACAAGTCGTTGGCAGGATTCTGGTAGGATTCGGCCTCCTGTTCGTCGGCTTAAGTTTTATGTCCGGAGCCATCGAACCTTACCGAAATACGCCAGGTTTTACACAGATTTTCACTGTCTTGGGAAAAAGTCCCCTTCTCGGCCTCCTGACCGGTATCACTGTCACGGCTATTATCCAGAGTTCTTCTGCTTCTGTGGGAATCCTACAGACTCTGGCCATGAACGGCGCCGTGACCACAAGCTGTGCCCTCTCCATTACCCTGGGCCAGAACATCGGTACATGCGTGACGGCGCTTCTTGCCAGCGCAGGTACAAACAGGACCGCCAGACAGGCGGCCCTCATCCATCTCCTTTTTAATCTAGCCGGGACTGCCTTCTTTGGCGCCCTTCTCCTCCTGCTGTTTACGACCAATCCGGACCTGGCACAGTCCCCCATCTCCGGCACGCAGATATCCGTATTTCATACCATATTCAATCTGGGAACCGCACTACTTCTGTTTCCCTTCTCACAGGCCCTGGTATCTCTCTCCGGGAAAATCATCCGTTGAACATCATTCCACACTCTTTAACGACTCCACCATATCAATCTGCCGGAGCTTATAGAACATGGTCACATTCACCAACACAGCAAAGAGGACTGTCAGCCCCGCACCCCACAGATAACTCACCGGATGGACCACACGGCCAAACATAATCAGATCCACCTCGACTGTCTCAATGACAAATCGGTGAAGAAGATTTCCCAGAAATACACCGGCAACAATCCCAATCCCTGTCAAAAGGATATTTTCCCGGTATACATACATGGCCAGTTCCATGTCGTAAAAACCCAGAAGGCGGATCGTCGCCAGCTCCCGCCGTCGCTCAGTGATATTGATATTGTTCAGGTTATAAAGCACCACAAAAGCCAGAAGCCCTGCTGAAATGATCAATACCCAGATCACCGTATCCAAACTGCCTAACATATCCAGAATAGTCTGGTTCATGTCAAAAACCAGTACGATTCCCGACACTGCGTCGTACTTCAGCAGACGTTCTGCCAACTCCTGCTCTCTCTCTTCTCCCGTTTCCTTAAGCTTCAGGTATTCCATATTGTATTTCGGATCTCTGCCATAAACAGCCCGGTAAAGATCCGGCGAAAGGTAGACGTAATGATAGACATAATTCTCCGCAATATGTGATACTGTCACAGATACGCTTTTCGTATCCTCTTTCTTCAAAACCAGACTGTCCCCCACTCCGATTCCGAGCATCTTCGCCAGCTTTTCGCTGATTATGGCTCCTGTATCGTCCAGGGTATAAGATTCTTTCGTATTCCGGTCTCTGAGGCAGAAAAAATCAGAAAAACGCCCTACCTCTTCCGGTACCACCACATTGATTTCTTTTGTAACAGATCCTGCCTGGCCCTCCATGGTCTCCGTACAGGCTGTCAGAAATTCCTCCACGTTCTCCTCATTTTTAAGCGCTTCTTTCAGTTCTTCCCGTTCTCTCCTGCTGCTCTCCCCCTCGATTCCGACCGTGACGTCATACTGCCACAGTTCTCCATACTGGGTATCTGATACGGCATAAATGGCATCCCGCAGACCAAAGCCTACAATCAGAAGCGCCATACACGCTCCAATCCCAAACACCGTCATCAAAAGCCGCTTCTTATAGCGAAACAGGTTCCGGAGCGTTGATTTCTGACTGAAATTCAGATGCCGCCACACCGGGCGAATCCGCTCCAGCAGGATTTTCTTTCCCTTTAGCGGCGCCGCCGGGCGCATAAGCTTTGCAGGAGTTGCCAGCGTCTCTTTATAGCAGGCGAATAAGGTCGCTCCCACTGTACACAAAAGAGCAATTCCAGTAGCCCCAAGCGCATACTCCCAGTTGTAAGGAATCCGAATGATGTTCAGATTCCCATAAAGGATCTTATAAGCAGTAATAATGACCCATGGAAGGGCTTTTTCTCCCACCAAAAACCCAAGAACACTCCCGGCCAGAGTCGCAGAAAGTGCATAAAAAACATATTTGGAGGCAATGGAAAAAGTCCCATAACCCAATGCCTTCATGGTTCCGATTTCCGTCCGTTTTTCTTCCACCATCCTGGTCATGGTCGTCAGACTCACCAAAGCCGCCACCAGAAAAAACACGACCGGAAATACTTTGCCGATGGCTCCGATCCGATCGGCGTCACTGTCAAATTCCACATAAGACTGGACGGAATCCCGATCAAGAACATACCATTCCGGCTCCTCCAGAAGCTCAAGCTCCTCCCTGGCATCAGAAATTTCCTTTCTGGCGTCAGAAAGCTGTTCCTCTGCCTCGGCTCTGGCCTCCTCATATTCCTCTTTGGCAGAGGCAAGCTCCTGTTCTCCGTCGGCAAGCTTCTCCCTGGCCTCCAAAAGCGCCTTCTCCCCGTCAGAAAGCTCTGAGCGTCCCCGTTCCAGTTCTTCCTCTCCGGAACGGATCTCTGCTCTGGCCGAGACAAGCCTGGCTTCGGCCGAAGATAGCTCCTCTCTTCCCGAACGAAGTGCTTCCTCCCCATCAGAAATTCCCTGTTCCAGTCTCTGAAGCCCCTCTCTTCCCTCTGAAAGAGAGGCCTCGCCTGCCAAAAGTTCTGCCTCTGCCCCGGAAAGCTGTTCTTCTGCCTGAGAAAGCCGTTTCTCCTCCTCAGAAAGAATCGCCTTCATCTGGTCATATTCCGCCTGTCCGGCCTGCAGGTTTCGCTCTCCTTCTGCAAGGGCGGCAAGATTCCTGGAAAGCGCTTCTCTGGCGGCGGCAAGAGCTGCCATCCCCTCCATATACTGGGGATCTTCCTCCGGGTTCATCCCCGCGGCCTGAAGGGAAGCTTTCAACTGCTCCAGAGAAGCTTCCTGCGCATCCAACATTTCTCCTGCAGCTTCCGCCTCCGCCTTCCCTCTCGAAAGCTCTTCCCATCTGGCGGAAAGCTCTTCTCCGGAAACCGACAGCGCTGCCTGCGCCTCAGAAAGCTTCTCCCGTCCCTGATTTACCTCTGCTTTTCCCGCCTCGTAGGCTTCCCTGGCTGCTACAAGTTTCTTTTCCCCTTCAGAAAACTCTTCCTGCTTTTCGGCCAAAAGCGCTTTCGCCCCGGAAAGCTCCTGTTCACTGGCCGCAAGCTTCTCCCGACCGGCCGCAAGTTCCCTCTCTCCGGCCGCAAGCTCTCTCCGGCCTTCCTCCAGTCTTTTTTCCCCGTCAGAGAGCTCCTCGCCGGCATCCGACAGTTTTCTCTCATTTTCTTCGATTTCTCTTCGCCCGTCAGAAAGCTCTGCCTCCGCTTCAGTCAGCTTCTGCCAGGCGTCTCGAAGCTCTTCTTCTACCTCCGCCTCTTTTTCAGAAAGCTCCTGCTCTGCCTCGGAAAGCTCTCCTTCTGCCTCCGCCCGGATGTCTGCCAGTCGCAGTGCACACTGCTCTTCAGAAATAGCCTCTACTGCCTCCACAAGCTTTTTCGTCTCTTTTTTGTACGCTTCACTGGCCGTGATAAAGTCTTTTAGTCCTTCCGCCACCACGTAAGCCTGTGTATATACTTCCAGGGCAAAATCTTCTTCAGAAATCACCACAAAACCCTGAATCTCTCCGTTCCCGATACGGCTAGTTCCCTTCCTAAAATTCAGATAATAAGGGCTGGTCCCGATCCCAACCACTGTATAAGAATCCTGCTTCAAAGTGTCCGAAAGTGGATCTTTGGTCCCGGACGCAACCGTAATCACATCCCCGATGGAATAATCAGCCCTCAAAAGAATCTGTTCGTCAATGAAACATTCTCCCGTTTTTTCCGGAAGCCGCCCCTCTTTCACCGTCAGCCGGTTGACCTCTTTCGTCAAAGATGTCATATGAAAGACCAGTTCTTTTTCTTCATACATACAGAGTACGTCCGCAGAATACTCTCCCTCCACCGCCGTGATTCCGTCAATCGCGCGGATACGTTCCAGATCCCCCTCTGTAAGTCCCATGGTAGAAAGTACACGGATATCCATAAAATCCGCCTCGTCTGCCATAGTGTCCAGAGAAAGTCGCATATCCGGCTCCGCGGCCCGGATACCGGAGAAAAACGCCACTCCCAGGGCCACAATAAACAGGATAGAAAGATAGCGATTCAGGCTTTTTTTTATCTCCACGAAAAAATCTTTACGCTGAGCTTTTCTCATTTTTGCATCGTCCTCTCGGAGTTACCACTCAATCTCCTCCACAGGAACTGGATTTTCGTTCACTTTCATGGATGAAATCTGTCCGTTTTTGATCTTAAACACCCGATCTGCCATAGGCGCAAGAGCAGAATTGTGCGTAATGACCACCACCGTCATCCCCCGCCTCCTGCAGGTATCCTGCAAAAGCCGAAGAATTGCTTTTCCCGTCTGATAATCAAGCGCTCCTGTCGGCTCGTCACAGAGCAGGAGTTTCGGATTCTTGGCCAGTGCCCTGGCAATGGATACGCGCTGCTGCTCCCCGCCGGATAACTGAGACGGAAAGTTGTCCATCCGCTCGCCCAACCCCACGTCTCGAAGAATCTCCTCCGCATCCAAATGGTCCCGGCAGATCTGAAGCGCCAGCTCCACATTTTCCAGAGCCGTCAGATTCTGAACCAGATTGTAAAACTGAAAGACAAAGCCAATGTCCTCCCGGCGGTATCTGGTCATCCGCCGTCTGTCAAAAGCAGCCACATCCACGCCGTCCACCAGCACCTGCCCTGACGAAACCTGATCCATCCCTCCTAGGATATTGAGAACCGTAGTCTTTCCAGCCCCGCTTGGTCCCACAATAATGACAAACTCGCCCTTTTCAATGGAGAAGCTCATATCATCCACTGCCTTGATAACAACTTCCCCCATCGAATAGGTCTTTTTTACCCCCTTGAACTCTACGAATGCCGCCATCCGGCCTCCTCCTTCACTCTCTTCCCATGTCGCCCGCCAGTTTTCTGCCCGCCTTCCGGCGGCTCCTACCCCTGCTCATCCTCCGGCGATCCTCTATCTCCACTCACCGGATGTCAGCCGTTCCAGCGCCTTGGCGGCTCCGTCACATTCACAGGTATCTGTCTCATAGCGGGCAAGCTCTTTTAAACAGTTCTCGGCGTTTCCCATGGCGACAGAGCAAGCGGCAAAGGTAAACATGGAAATATCGTTGATACTGTCTCCGATAACTGCCGTCTCCTCCGCCCCGATTCCAAGACGGGCGCAAAGCATGGAAAGGCCGTGACCTTTGGAAGCCGTCAGACTGTTTAATTCCACATTATCCGAGCCTGACGCCGACACAGCCAGAGGAAGCTCCGAAGTAATCCGCGCCGTCAGTTCTGTTTTCACCTTTCTGTCGAAAAGAACGGCAAATATTTTCTCCACGTCCGTTCTCTGCTCCTCCACGTAATCGGCCAGATTTTCCACACTGCTTCGCTTAAAATAATCCGTATTTCCATATCTGGCTACAATTCTCGGATCCGCTGTCTTAAGATTCACGCTGTTTCCATTTATATGTACGGAGGGCTGTACGTCGTATGTCTCCAGAATCCGAAGCGCCCTCGCACCCTGCTCCCAGGGAATCAAATCTCTGTATATGCTTTCCTGCCCCGCCCCGTCCAGAATATTTGCGCCGTTTGAGGTCAAAAAATAGGAAATTCCCGGGAGACTTCGAACTGCTTCCGGAATATCCCGATAAGAACGCCCCGTAGCCGGAACCACCAGGATTCCTGCCGCCAGAGCCTTAAGGATCGCCTGTCTGGTCCGCTCTGTGAGCTCCCTGTGGGCCTTCAGGGCAGTTTTGTCCAAATCAAGCGCAATCAGTCTGACTGTCATAGGACCCATTCCCCCCTTTTGCCGACTGTCACTGTCATCTTCTGCCTATCATCATAACACAGCTTCTTTAAAGTTTCAGCCTATTTTTGCTAAAGATTTTGTAAACAAATCCGCTTCTTGACAGTCTCTCCGCAATATTGTACAATCATTTTCATATAATATTTTTTAGGAGAGTGATATTTTTTGGACCCAAGTGACGCCATACAGATTGTCAGCCTGATTCTTTTGTTATTTTTATCGGCATTTTTTTCTTCTGCAGAAACGGCGCTTTTGACCGTCAGCCAGGTACGGATCCGCACCCTGATCGAAGAGGGAAATAAGCGGGCGGCGACCCTGGAACGGGTCATCAGCAACAAAGGCAAAATGCTCAGTGCGATTTTAATCGGAAATAATGTGGTGAATTTAAGCGCCTCTTCTTTGATTACCACACTGGTTATCAAAAAGTTTGGCAATGCCTATGTGGGAATCGCCACAGGTGTGATCACCCTGCTTATTCTGATTTTCGGTGAAATTTCTCCGAAAACCATGGCCACTTTAAAGGCAGAGTCCGTAGCGCTCCGGATTGCCGGTACCATTTCTGCCCTGATGAAGCTTTTAACGCCGGTGATTTTTATTGTCAATCTGCTGGCCAGAGGATTTTTACGCCTGATGAGGGTGGATCCCGACGCCAAAGCCGACGTCATGACTGAAAAAGAGCTTCGCACCATTGTTGATGTCAGCCATGAAGAAGGGGTTATCGAGAGTGAAGAGCGAAAGATGATCAACAACGTGGTGGATTTCGGCGACGCTCAGGCCAAGGATATTATGGTCCCCCGTATTCACATGGTGTTTGCCCGCGAGGACGCTTCCTACGACGAACTTCTGGAAATTTACCGGGAAAGCATGTTTACCCGCATTCCCGTTTACCGTGATACCACCGACAATGTGGTCGGTATCATCAATATGAAAGATTTGCTCTTTTACAAAAAAGGCTCCCCTTTCAGACTTCAGGATTACCTGAGGGAAGCCTATTTTACCTATGAATTTAAAAAGACTTCTGAGCTTTTCATCGATATGCGCCAAAATTCCATGAGCCTTGCCATTGTGCTGGATGAATACGGTGCCACGGCGGGACTTGTGACCCTGGAGGATCTGCTGGAGGAAATTGTCGGAGAAATCCGCGACGAATACGATGAGGATGAGCTGAAAAGCCTTCAGAAAATCGGGGAGCGGGAATACCGGGTGGAAGGTTCCATGAAATTGGACGATATCAACGACGCTCTGGAGCTTTCCCTTTCCTCGGAGGATTATGACTCCGTGGGCGGTCTGATCATCGGCGAGCTGGACCATCTTCCTGCTGCCAAGGAGAGTATCACCAACCAGGGGATCCGGTTTGTGGTGGAATCCATAAACAAGAACCGAATCGAATGGGTGAAAATGTATTTACCAGAACCGGAAGAAGCAGAAGCAGACTAAAAAGCGGAACGTACAATGGTGATCCACAGATCGAGCGGGCTGTTTCCCTCGTTTCTCACATAAACCCTGTGGGCTCCGTCTTTTTGGATGAGAAAGGTGTAGCTGCAAATACCTTCCCCCATGACGCCCCGCAAGGCTCCATCCGGTTCCTCCAGTCCGAATCCGGTAGCGCCTCCTTCCGAATCAGGGGAGAGCAGAACTGCTACCTGACTCCCGGCAGACCCGTAAAAAGTCCCGGTCTGTTTTTCCTGGCCGCCTGTCAGTGTCCAGAGATAGGTTTCGACGATTTCACCATTTCGTTTTTTCCCAGATAGCGTCAGGTGGCCTTCACCGACAAGCTTCTCGGAAGTCTCACAAGCAAGGTTATACAAAGCTGTGGCTCCCTTGGTAGCTGCAAGGCAGGTCACTGCCCCGGTACATAAAAAGCACAAAAGAAACAGGAATACCGTAAATCGGGCAAGTTCTTTTTCCGGACGGTATTCCTTCATTTTTTTCATCCGTTCTTCCAGCTCTTCCCTGCCTGTTTTCAGTCTCATTCCCGAAGAAGAGACGACTTCCTCTTCCGGCGCATGATCAATCACCACCTGAAAATACTGCTTCCTGTTCCAGGACCTCTTCTGTCCATAGCACATCTGCAGATCACAGTGAATCTCCCCCCATTTATCCACCTCCTCAGGAAGGCGTTTCGCCAGTGGATGAAACCACTGTATCCAGGAAATCCAGGTACAAACAATTTTCAAAAGCAGATCACCCTGTTTATAATGCCAAAGTTCATGTTCCAGGATAATCTGCAGCTCCTCTTCTTTGTAGCGCTTTTCCGGAAGAAAAATACGGCAGCGCCAGACTCCCGCAATCCATGGACCTGACAATCCCCGGACAGTATAAACCGGAATCTTCCTGCGGATGTGAAGTCTCTTTCTCAAGCTCTCAGCCATTTTCCGGATTTCCTCCTCTGCCGGCTTTCTCCATCCAAGGAGGCAGCGGACCATCCTTTTCTCCCTCCAATACCTGGCTAAAGCCAGAAGCGCCCCGCCTGCCCAGAGTATAAAAAAGAAACCTGCCGCAAGGGCCAGCGACGGCGATTTCCAGAAAGATAAGGGCGAACGTTCTCCGTACAGGCCTGCGAGTCCCCCCTGCCGGAAACATAGCAGGATTGGAAATACAAAAAAAAGAAGCGCAACCGTCAATCCTGCTCGGATCCCCCGGATCCTTCCCTGACGTTCCAGAATCCGGCTTCCAAACTTCCACAGGCCAAAGGAAACACTTCCCACCATCGATGATATCAGAATCAAAATCCCCATACTAGTCCATCTCATCCAGATATCTCCTGAGCTCTTCTTTTTCTTCTTTTTTTATATTCTTCCCAAGCGCCATCATGGCATAGGAGGCCGTACTCTGTTTCCAGAATTTCGCCCAGTTCTTTGCCTGCTTCGCCACATAATCTTCTTTCTTTACCAGCGGAATATAAACTCTTTTGTCCTCCTTTGTTCTCTCAATCCGCACATATCCCTTTTCTGCCAAATGCCCGATATGTACGTAAATGATCTGCCCATACAGCTTTTCCTCACGCCCCTCGTTCACCCGTTTCCGTACCGTCTTTGTCGTCGCTATTTCTCCTTCTTCCGTAATCTCCCAGACAGCCCGCATCACTTCCAGCTCAGAAGGCGTCATATCCCTCTCCTTCATATTTCCCCCTCTCCAACCATTTCTTTCCGATTGCCCTTCTAAAATTCCCCCTCCGAATATACCGTCAGTTTTCTTTTTTCACTTCAGATGTTTCCCATTTTCCTCATGCCCCTGGGCGGTCAGATGCTTTTTCAGTATGAAAAAAATAGGAAGCAGAAATGCACAGACAAGAAGCGCATAAAAAGGCGCCAGCATAGCCACAGCCAGATTCTGAAACTGATCATAAACTCCATCCAAAAGAAACTGAAGCTTCCATCCCCGTATGCTGTTGATCATGCTGATTAGAAACCCCAAAACGCCCAGGACAAGGACTGCATACAAAGTCATTTTAACAGCCTGGAAACTCTCCCCGCATTCGGAAGGCCCATAGTCCCTCTTGCCAAAAGCAAATAAAACGCTTCTCCCAAAAGCCCTCAAAGATCTGGTGCAGAACAAAAGCAGTACACAGGGAACCAGGATAAAAAGCGCCGTTCCACTGTCCGCGTAGACTCTGAAATCTCCCCAAAATCCAATTGCATAGACGATATAAAAAATCATTCCAACCACATAGACTGCATAATACATCCTCAAAATCCCCCTCTCTTCCTTCATCCTCAAAGAACCACTGCTTTTATTAAGTCTACCTTAACACAGTTTCCGGCAGTATGCAATATTTTTTTATTGCAATTTTTATTTTTCTTTTTTGAGTAAAGACCTTTGAGCAAAGATTTTGGAATCGAAGAATTTGTTCTATATGGAAACTCTCTTTTTGGACATCTCCTCCTTAGGAACTTATTCTTCAGCCATCGGTTCTACCACTTCCACAGCGATGCCGGCCCGCCGGATCCGTTCCAGAGAAATGGAATCTGCGCCGCTGTCGGTAATCAAATGGGTAATATCGTGAATAGAGCCGCTGGAAAAATTACGCTCAATCCCAATTTTTGTATAATCTGTCACAACGATTTTCGGTCCGTTACTGCGCCGAAGCATCATACGGTTGATCGCAGTTTCCTGGATAACCTGACTGGTAATACCTCCCTGGACGCTGATGCCGCTGACCCCCAGGATGCATTTTGTGGCGGTGATATGGGACAGTGTTTCCAGTGCAAATTCCCCTACTAAAGACTGCTTGTTTCCATAGGCCTCTCCCCCGGTCAGCACCAGCTCCACATTGTCTGGCCGCTGAATCATCAGACTTCTCCCGTTGTTGGTGACAATTACCACGGAGCGGGCTGTAATATGAGGATAGATCAGAAGGGCGGTGGAGCTGGAATTGATAAAAACCGTATCATTATCCTCCAACATGGCAGCCGCCCGACGGGCAATGGCCTGCTTCTGCGCCAGGTTCTGTCCAATAGTTTCCATATAGGCCGGTTCGTCGTTTTCCTGCAACATAGCCGCAGGTCTGGCACCGCCAAAATAACGGGTTACATAGCCCTGTTTCTCCAGAGCATCCAGATCCCTGCGGACAGTGACAGGCGATATGTCAAAAAGTCTGGCAAGCTGTGCGACTTCGGCGAACCCCTGTTCCTTTAAATACTGCAGAAGTTTCATCTGCCTGCTCTGAATTGCCCTTTTATTGTTCTTCATGCGGCTCCTCCTTGGGACTATCGGTGAGATATCTGTTAAAGCGTGGAAACCTCTCTGGTCGGAAGCGAATGGTACAGATTTTGACGCGCCTGATTGAAGCGCCGATAAACTGCGCTGCAAGAAGGGTCCGGTCTGAAGGTCTGCATGGCGTTATCATCAGACAGGCCATAAAAAACAGCCGCCGCCTCCGGGGACTCCTGCCAACCCATGGCAGCCGCCGCAGTTAAAAAAGCTCCGATTGCAGTAGTTTCTTCTATTGTACATTTTTTGATAGAAATTTCAATCATATCTGCCAAAATTTGGTCGAATACGAAGAATTTTGTCATTCCCCCGGTGACAGATACGCGACCTGTTCCTGGATATAGGGAGGACAGCGTCTCATAACATTCTGCGATCTCTGCGGCAATTCCTTCCAGAAGCGCCCTGGCAAAATCCTCCTTTTTCGTGGAAGGCGTGATTCCAAAAAATCCTCCCCTGGCATAATCGTCCCAGTCCGGACAGCCTTTTCCCGCCAGAGAGGAAAGGGCCAGCAATCCTCCTGCCCCCGCCGGGCTCTTCCCGGCATCCGCATTGATCTGACGGATGGAAACAGTCGGATCCGAATCCCCATAAAAATTTTTCCGGAACCAATCCCAGGCCGATCCGGAGGTCATTGTGCTGGCCTCGGCGATCCACTTTCCCGGAACAACGGCTGCATTTAGATTGATACGTTTTCCTGCGTTGTCAAACACCGGGTGGTCACAGACCATGGCCACATAAGCTCCCGTACCGACTGTGATCCCAATATCCCCTCCAAGAATCAATCCCTGCCCCAATATGGAGCACTGTTGATCGCCTCCTCCCGTGATCACGGGGATTTCTGCAGGAATCCCTGTTCGCTCTGCAAAAGAGTCTGTCACAGAGCCAACCACCGCGCCAGGTACAAGCAGCTGACACAGTTTCTCTTTCTCCAGTCCGAAAATCGCGAGCAGGCGGTCCGACCAGCAACGCTTTCGAATATCCATCAGGTAGGTACGACTGGCCAGGGACTCATCCGTCGCCAGTTTACCGGTACACAGATAGAGAAGGTAATCATGAATCCCCACAATTTTATCCGTCGCTTTATAAAGTTCCGGTTCTTGTCTCTTAAGCCACACCATTTTGGGAGCAGATAGAACGGGAGTCAGCCTTGTTCCAGTAAGTTCGTATAACTCCTCTCCATATGCATGCTCAAACTCCTCACAGACAGAAACGGAACGCTTGTCATACCAGGTGATAATCGAATGAAGAGGTTTTCCATCCTTCCCCAGGGGCAGGATGGAAGAACGCTGGGAGGTAAAAGAAAGGGCCCTGATTTTTGCTTCCTTCCCCCTGCAAAAAGCAGCGAGAGCCTGGCAGATTTCTGTCAGAGCAAAGCGATAGTCCTCCGGATCCTGTTCTGCCACTCCGCCAGGTCCTGTTCTCATAAAATAAGTCCGGGATTTTGTTGCCAGAATCTTTCCTTCTCTGTCAAAGAGAATCCCCCGCATACTGGAGGAACCTGTATCAATCACCAGGATAAGGTCTTTCCCGTCCACCTCTCTGATATTCCTCTCTTTCCTTTTCTCATTCTCAGACAACATCTTCTCACATCTTCCTCCCTCCGAATCTTTATTGTGTTTTTGATTGCTGGTGTTCTCTCGCCTTTCATTGTAGTCCCTTTTATGTTTTTATTCAATCATAAATTTAAATAAACGAACTATTTCATCAATATATACAATAATATTGCACAAATACTATCTATTTTGACGGTTGATTTTTGTCATATAAACGATTATTCTATTAGAAACAGAGCGTATTGAATCATAAACAGCTCTAAATTTTGAACCTTTTTCTCACTTTCTTGTTTTTAAGCATATTTTTCAACAAAATAGATATGTTTTGAACGCTTGGCAAAAGCGTAAAGATAAAAAGCAATCATAAAAAAGAAGGAGGGTTTTTAAAATGAAAAAATTTCTGGCAGTAGTATTATCGGCGGCAATGGTCCTGAGTCTTGCGGCCTGCGGTGGATCTGATGACAAAAAGGAAACACAGCCGAAAGCGCAGACGGAAGCAAAACAGGCAGAGACCAAACAGACGGAAGAAACGACAACAAAATCGGCCGGGGAAACAGAAGGACAAACTCAGGATCCGGCAGCCGACGGAGAGGATCATACTTATGAGCTGGAGTACTGGGCCAACCTGACCCCTGAGGATATTGTCAAATGGAATGCTCCCAACGATTACAAAAAAATCGGTATGCTGGTGCCGGACGGAACCAATGAGTTTTATGTGGGCATCGCCAATACGGCGGAAAAAATCTTTGCAGAGGCCGGTTATGAGCTTGTCTGGACCGGAATCTCCGGCAATACGGAAGCAGCCGTCAACGCGGTAGATACCTGGGTTACTCAGGGCGTCGACGCGCTGGTGGTAATGGCGACGGACAATTCCTGTGAACAGGCATGTTTGAGGGCAATGGAAGCCGGCGTATTAGTTGTTCTCGGATCGACTACCTTTGAGAGTTACCATGTATGGTGCTGTCAGGATTATTACGACATCGGTATGCAGACTGCAAAAATGGCGGCAGACTGGCTGACGGAAAACTACGGGGATGATGCCGCCTATCTTACTATTGGCGCTCAGGCAGTCGAACTTCAGACTCTGAAAACCCAGGGTATCCAGGACGGTATGGAGAAATATTACCCGAAGGGTACCTGTGTGGGACAGATTATTACTGCAGGAGATCCCACCAATGAGGTAGAAACGCTTCTCTCCCAGCATCCGGAGACTGTAGCTGTCGTTACCTGGCATACCAATTTCTCCCTTCCGGCTCTTCAGGTTGCCAAATCCATGGGATACAAAGCCGGCGAGTTCTTTGTGTTCGGTTCTCAGATGACCGCTCAGTCACAGATCGAAATCGCGGATCCTGACAGTATGTACGTGTCAGATACCTGGATGGGCGACCAGGGCAAACAGTATGCCAATGTGGTTCTGTCTCTGCTCTCCGGCGGAGAAATTACTCACTGGGATTACGCTCCCGCTTATGTGGTAAATGGAGATAACGTCGATACCTACTACGAAGATTATTATAAATGGCTGGAAACACAGTAACGGAAGGAGGCATCCCGTGAACAGCGAGATCATTCTCAGCACCAGACATTTGTGCAAATATTATCCAGGCGTGAAAGCCATGGACGATCTGTCCATCGACTTTCATCAGGGCGAGGTCCACGCCATCGTCGGAGAAAACGGCGCCGGGAAATCGACGATGATCAAGATGATTGCCGGAGCGGCAGAACCCACCTCCGGCACCATCCTGATTGACGGGCAGGAGTATACAAAACTGACTCCTGCCCAGGCAAAAGAGAAAGGTATTGAGGTCATTTATCAGGAATTTAATCTGATCGGCGGCATGAGCTGCGCCGAAAATGTCTTTTTAAATCAGAATACCTCCGGCGGAAAGCCCATCGTCAATTTTAAAGAGAGGGCCAGACGGGCAAAAGAAATTTTTGACCGTCTGGGCGTGGACATCGACCCGAACCGTCCAGTGAACACCTACACCCCCGGCTATATGCAAATCGTGGAAATCGCCAAAGCCATCAGCAAGAATATCCGGATTCTCATCATGGATGAACCGACGGCCCCTCTCACCGTCAGCGAGGTGGAATTGATGTTCCGCATTGTCGAGGACTTAAAAGCTCAGGGAATCACCATCATTTATGTCTCCCACCGTCTGGAAGAAATCTTCCGCATTGCAGACCGGGTATCCGTATTCCGCGACGGCCATTACATCTGTACCAACGATATCGGCAATATCACCAGAAAAGAACTGATCAACCTGATGGTGGGAAGAGAACTTACGGAAAGTTATCCTCCAAGAACAGTGACTCCAGGTGAGGAAGTCCTCCGGATAGAGCATCTGACCGGAAACGGCGTGGAAGATATCTCCTTCTCCGTTCAAAAGGGAGAGATCCTCGGTTTTGCAGGGCTGGTAGGGGCCGGGCGCACGGAACTTATGAATGTTATTTACGGAGAGGCAAAGGCAAAAAGCGGAAAAATCTTTATCCACGGGAAAGAAGTCCACAATTCCTCTCCGACGGCCGCCATCCGGCATGGCATCGGTCTGATTCCGGAAGATCGGAAAAATCTCGGCGTATTTTTAAATTTCTCCATCAACTGGAATACTGTCATCATGTCTTTAAAGGATGTCTGTACGTATGGCATCGTCAGCCGGAAAAAGGAATCGGCGGCAGCGGAAAAATACCGGAAACGGTTTGCAATCAAAGCTCCCAGCGGAGAGAATCTGGTAAAAAGCCTCTCCGGCGGCAATCAACAGAAAGTTGTGCTGGCCAAGACACTGGCCGCCAACACGGAGATCCTCATCTTCGACGAGCCCACAAGAGGTATCGATGTGGGCGCCAAGCAGGAAATCTATAAACTGATGAACGAACTTGTAGAGGAAGGACACACCATCCTGATGGTTTCCTCAGACATGCCGGAACTTCTTGGCATGGCGGACCGGGTTCTGGTCATCTGTGAAGGAAAACAGACAGGAATTGTAGAGCGGCAGGCTTTTGACCAGGCACACATTCTGGAACTGGCATCCGGTGAGCAATGACGAGGAGATAGAAATGGACAAATTTTTTAAATTTTACAAAAAATACGGTATTTTTGTAGTATTGGTCGTATTGTTCGCCTTCTTTTCCATCGCGGCAGAAGGCTTCTTAAATACGCCCAGTCTGATGAACATTCTGCGACAGTCCGTGGTCTATGGCGTGATGGTGGTAGGCGTCACCATTGTTATGATCTCCGGCGGTACAGATTTATCTGTCGGCGGACAGGTCGCCTGCAACGGCCTTCTCATCGCTTATATGCTGACGCACGGCGTACCGATCCCAGTCGCCATCCTGATTGGAATTGTAAGCGGAATGGCCTTTGGGGTCCTCACGGGTACGCTCATTGCCAGCCTGAAGGTCGCCCCTTTAGTCGTCACACTCTGTTTTATGTTGATCTTAAACGGCATTGCAGTGGTGGTATCCGGCGGTTATCCGATTTACGACATGCCAAAGAGCTTTCTCTTTATCGGACAGGGCAATATCGGCAGTGTATTTCCCTTTTCTGTCCTGATCCTCGCTCTGGCGGTTCTCATCGGCTGGTTCATTCTCCACAAAACCTATTTTGGGCGTCAGATCTATGCCCTAGGCGGCAATCAGGGAGCTGCCAGACTGGCCGGAATCAATGTGTTTAAAGTTCGCGTATTTACCTATATGATTTCCGGCGGCTTCATTGCCCTCGGTTGTATCATGTTGCTGGCCCGTACCAACAGCGCAACCCCTACCGCCGGCGCCACTTATCCCTTTGACTGCATGACGGCCTGCGTACTGGGCGGCGTAAGCTGGGGCGGCGGTAGTGGAAATATCATCACCACCATGCTGGGCGTCGTCATCATCGCCATGATCGGAGTCGGCCTGCTGCTCATGGGCTTTGACAGCAATTTCCAGCAGATTATCAAGGGATTGATCCTTCTGATGGCGCTGTCCATCGACGCCATTCAGAGAAATAAAGCAGAAAAGGCCTGATAAAAGGAAGGAGAGACTATGAGACTGGATGCAATGCCGCCCGAATACCGGGCAGACTTTGTCGCAAATCCCCACACCTACTGGATCCCGCCTTTTCAGGTCGCCGGAAATCTTTATGCCATCGGCAACAAAGAAATCGGCTGTTATCTCATTGATTCCGGCGAGGGCCTGATCGTCCTGGACACGGGATACAATAGTTGCGCCGGCCAGTTTTTCAACAACATCTGGCAACTCGGTTTTCGTCCTCAGGATGTGAAAATGATCTTCCACACCCATAACCATGAGGACCATATCGGTTCCACCAATCTTCTGGTGCAAATGTCCGGCGCTGCCACTTATATGAGCGAGACGGACGGAAAAGCGCTGGCTGGGATGGTGGAGGGCAGGTCCGACCAAAGCCTTGTTTTTGGAAATCCTTCTCTCCGGTTTATACCGGATGTCTACACTCGCGACGGGGATACCTTTACGCTTGGCAATGTGACCATAACCTGTATCGATACTCCGGGACATACCAGGGGATGCCAGTCCTTTTTCTTTGACGTGACCATGGAGGATGGTTCCAAGCAAAAAGCTGCGCTTCATGGGGGTGTGGGAATCAATACGCTCCACAAAGAATTTATGGAACTGGCCGGTTATCCGGAAGCCAGAGAGGACTTTTTCCGACAGCTTGACCGAATCGTCGACTGGCCGGTGGATATCAATCTCGGAAGCCATGTATTGCAAAATTATACAATGGAAAAACTGGCGAAACGACAAGAACATCCGGAGGGACCGAATCCGTTTATTGACAAAGCAGAGTGGAAACAGCTCATAACGCTGGCAAAGGATATGGCCCGTGAAATGATCGAAAAAGAAGAAAAGAATGAGATCCCTTCCTGGCAAAGGGAACTCTATACAGATATGAAACAGCCAAAATGACCGGCAGGAGGAAAACGACTTGAGTAAGATCAGTGAAATAACAAGAGAATCCTGGATCATGAGCACCTTCCCGGAATGGGGGACCTGGCTGGTAGAGGACATCGAAAATGAAGTGGTGACCCCTGGCAATGTGGCTATGTGGTGGCTCGGATGTACAGGCATCTGGATGAAAACTCCACAGGACGCCAATATCACCATTGATCTGTGGTGTGGAAACGGTAAGAGAACTCATGGAAACGGAAAAATGAAAGAAGGACATCAGATGGCAAATATGTGCGGCGGCCGCGCCATGCAGCCAAACCTGCGTAATATTCCCTTTGTCATCGATCCCTTTGCCTTTAAAAAGGTAGATGCCGTGCTGGCCACCCACTACCATCAGGACCATATGTCTGCCGAATGGGCCGCCCATGTCATCCACTCCGGGATGAAAACAAGGGATGAAACGGGTCAGGAAATCCCCGTTCCTTTTATCGGCCCCAAAAAATCCGTAGAACTTTGGATTAAGTGGGGCGTGCCGGAATCACAGTGTATCACTGTAAAACCGGGCGATACGATAAAACTCAAAGATATCGAAATTGTGGCTCTGGATAGCTTTGATCGGACCTGTATTGTAACTACAGATTCTCAGGGACCGGACCGGGAAGAACTCACCGGAATCTGCCCTACAGACATGGATGAAAAAGCAGTCAATTATCTGCTCAAGACTCCTGGCGGAAGCATTTATCATTCCGGCGACTCCCACTTTTCCATTTATTTTGCGAAACACGGCAAGGATTATCCCATCGACGTGGCCTTCGCCTCTTTTGGAGAAAATCCCATCGGTATGCAAGATAAAATGACCTCCGTCGATGTACTACGGATGGCCGAAAATTTAAATTGCAAGGTCGTCATCCCTATCCACTGGGATGTCTGGACCAATTTCCAGCCGGACTGCGGTGAGATTGAACTGCTGTATCAGTTTAAAAAAGACAGGAACGACTACCAGTTCCATCCCTATTTCTGGCAGGTAGGAGGCAAATATACTTACCCTGCAGACAAAGACAGGCTATTTTATCACCATCGGAGAGGGTTTGAGGACTGTTTTGACGCTCCTCAGAACATTCCCTTCCGGTCCTGCCTGTAGCGACAGGAGCGACTATGAAGATTGAAAAAAAAGTAATCGCCAGGCTGGAAAAATGCTATGCCCTGGCAAAACTGAAGAAAGGCGGCCAGGACTGTCTCCTGGCCGCCGCTGAAAAAAACGCCCCCTGTTATCTCTTTGACGGGACGGGACGACTCCTAGAGACCGTCTGGGAAACGGACGGCGGCGTTATGACCATGGAACAGGTTCCTGGGACAGACGGTATATTCCTCTCTACCAGGAGATTCTTCTCTCCCAACGACTCCGGGGCCGCGCAGATTGTGATCGTTGAAAAAAAAGACGGTGCCTGGAAGCGGCGGGTTCTCTGTAACCTGCCTTTTGTGCACCGTTTCGGAATCCTCTTTCAGGGCGGTTTCCATTATCTGATCGCCTGTACCTTAAAATCGGCCCATGCTTTCAAAAATGACTGGACCTGTCCAGGCCGCGTCTGGATAGCCCCCCTCCCTGAAGATTTATCCCACTATGACGAGGAGCATCCCCTTACGCTCGCGCCTCTTCTGAGCGGCCTTTTCAAAAACCACGGCTTTTGCAAGGTAAGCGAAGGGGACTGTACCTACGCGCTCATTGGAACGGAAAATGGCATTTACAAAATTTCGCCTCCCAAAAATCCGGGCGGAGAATGGATCCATGAATGTCTGACTCCGGATCCTGCCAGCGATATGCTGCACCTGGACTTTGACGGAGACGGCGAGCGGGAGCTTCTGGTGTTCACTCCTTTCCACGGGAATCGCCTGCTGATATACAAAAAACAGGACGGTGTCTATAAACAGATCTATGAGCACCCCAAAGAGCTGCCCTTTCTCCATGCCATCTGGGGCTTCTCCCTCCAGGGAAAAGCAGTCGCCGCAGTCGGAAACCGGGAGGGCGACAGGGAACTTCTGCTATTCTATTATGATCGGGAAAAGGGATATACGACGACAATCATCGACTCCGGAGCCGGCCCGGCCAACATTATGCATTTTAAACGGGATGGAAAAGACTTCCTGTTGGCCGCAAACCGGGAAACGGATGAGACTGCCATCTATACACTGGAGCCTTAGCGCTTTCTCCATAAAAGAGGAGCCCCCCGGACTCATACGGGCCGGGGGCTCCTCTTCTTTCTACTTCGATTTCACTAAAATCCCGTCTTTTTCAAGCCCCTCATTGCGTTTCGCCTTCATCACGCAGTAAATAAAATCTGAGACATAATAGAGCGTGGCCGCAATGACCAGGATCTTTCCCACCGTCATGCTGTAGCTGTCCACCAGCCAGGAGATTCCTTTATGTACAAAGGCAAAGAGACAGATAGCATAAAGTCCCCAGGCCAGGGTGCTCTCCAGACAGAGGATCCCCTGATAATTGAAAGGCTTATCTTTGTAATCCCACCAGACAGCCCCGAAGATCCGGATCATGGCTTTCGCCACCAGAAACTCCAGCGCCGTGGCGGATATGCACCCCACCACGTAGAGCAGCGGCCAGTTGTGGGCGATGGGTCCAAACAGGAAATAAGCGCCCAGAAAGCCAACTCCGTAAATGGGGCAGATGGGACCGCGGACAAAGCCGCGGTTGGTCAGCCGCTTATTACAGAGAGACATATAAATGGATTCTACCAGCCAGCCTAACATGCTGTACAGCAGAAGCCAGTTTAAAAAGTGATAAACATCTGTTGAAAATATTTTTGCATCCCACATAACAGGCTCTTCCTCTTTTCTCTTATGCAAAAAACTCAGCCTTTTGCATCAAAATTTCCAGCTCTTCACGCCAGAAGCTCCAGAAGGATCTGATTGACCATGGCCGGATCTACTTTTCCCTTCATAGCCTTCATAGTCTGTCCCACTAAAAAGCCCATGGCTTTCTTCTTCCCGCTCTTATAATCTGCTACAGACTGGGGATTATTCTTCACAATCTCCTCAATGGTACTGCGAAGCGCTCCTTCATCCTGCACCATCACCAGACCTTTTTCCTCCACATAGGGGACTGGGTCCATATCCTCCCGAAACATAACCTCAAAAACCTCTTTTGCCACCGTCCGGTTGATTTTCCCCTGATCGACCAGGCCGATAAGAGCCGCCAGATGGGCGGGAGAAAACCGGATATCGGCGGCGTCCATATCCTCGTCTTTTAATAACCGCATGGTTTCCACCATGAGCCAGTTGGAAACCTCCTTCGGCTTGCAGCCTGCGGCAATCGTTTCCTCAAAAATATCCGCCAGCCTCTTCTCCGAAGTCAAAATATCGATATCATATTCAGGAATCCCATATTCCTCCTGATAGCGAACCCGCTTCTCGTCCCGAAGCTCCGGCTGCCTTTTCCTAATTTCTTCCAGCCATTCGTCGTCAATCAGGACCGGAACCAGATCCGGTTCCGGGAAGTACCGGTAATCCTGAGCGTCCTCTTTGGAGCGCATGGCATAAGAACACTCCTTGTTGTCGTCCCACCGTCTGGTCTCCTGGATGACCTGGCCGCCCTCCTCCAGAATGTCGATCTGGCGGTTTTTCTCCCCCTCGATGGCCCTGGCAATGGCTTTGAAAGAATTGAGGTTCTTCATCTCCGTCCTGGTGCCGAAGGTCTCACTTCCCACCTCCCGCACAGACAAATTCACATCGGCCCTCATGGAGCCCTCCTGAAGCTTGCAGTCAGAAGCCCCCAGGTACTGAATAATCAGTCTGAGCTTATCCAGATAAGCGATGACTTCCTCGGCCGAACGCATATCCGGCTCAGAAACGATCTCGATCAAGGGCACGCCGCTCCTGTTAAAATCCACCAGCGTACAGTCCTCCCATTCGTCGTGGATCAGTTTGCCTGCGTCCTCTTCCATATGGATCTCATGAATCCGGATAGTTTTCTTTCCCGCCGCCGTCTCGATCTCCACGCCGCCGTCCCGGCAAATAGGAAAATACAGCTGGGAAATCTGATAATTCTGCGGATTATCCGGATAAAAATAATTCTTCCTGTCAAATCTGCCGTTCCTGGTAATCGTACAATTTGTGGCGAGGCCCACTGCAGCCGCATATTCTACCACCTGTCTGTTAAGGACAGGAAGGGAACCGGGCATTCCCGTACAGACGGGACAGGTATGGGTATTGGGCTCCCCGCCGAACTGAGTGCTGCAGGAGCAAAAAATCTTGGTCTTGGTCGCCAACTCCACATGAACTTCCAGGCCGATAACCGTTTCATACTGTTTACTCATGATTCAGTCACTCCTCTCTGCGCCAGCGGGCAATGTCCATAAGATCTGGTCTGTTCGTAGGTGTAAGCCGCCCGTATGAGCTTCTTTTCCTGGAAACAGTCGGCGATTAGCTGCAAACCGATGGGCATCCCCTTCCCGTCCAGGCCACAGGGAACGCTGATCCCCGGAAGTCCCGCCAGATTCACAGATATCGTATAAATGTCGCCCAGATACATCTTGATCGGGTCGCTTAAGCTCTCTCCCAACTTCGGAGCCGTCGTCGGAGCCACCGGACCCAGGATCAGATCATACCTTGCAAACGCCTTATCAAACGCCTCCTTAATCAGCGCCTTTGTCCGAAGAGCTTTCAGATAATAGGCATCATAATAACCACTGCTAAGGACAAAGGATCCCAGCATGATTCGCCGCTTCACCTCTGCGCCGAAGCCTTCGGAACGGGTCCTCTTATACATCTGATGAAGTCCCAGAAAATCTTCGCTGCGATACGCGTATTTCACTCCGTCGAACCGGGCCAAGTTGGAGCTGGCCTCGGCAGAAGCAATCACATAATAAGCCGGAATGGCATATTCCACCAGGCTTAAATCAAATTCTTCCACCACAGCGCCCCCCTCTTCCAGAACTTTCGCCGCCTGAAGGACAGCTTCCTTCACTTCGCTGTCCAGGCCTGTTCCGAAATAGTCTCTGGGAATCCCGATCCTCATACCTGCCACATCCTCCTGCAGGGCTTCCGTGAACCGATAATCCTCCCTGGCCACACTGGTGCTGTCCTTCTTGTCATGGGAAGCAATAGTTTCCAGAATAGCGGCGCAGTCCGTCACATCCTTGGCCACCGGTCCAATCTGGTCCAAAGAAGATCCATATGCAATCAACCCATAACGGGAAACCGTCCCGTAAGTGGGCTTAATCCCCGTCACGCCGCAGAAGGAACTGGGCTGTCTGATCGAGCCTCCCGTATCAGAGCCAAGCGCATAGGAGCATTCTTCCGCCGCCACAGCCGCACAGGAGCCGCCGGAAGAACCGCCCGGTACGTGTTCCGTATTCCAGGGATTTTTTGTCACGCCAAAATAGGAGGTTTCCGTGGTACTCCCCATGGCAAATTCATCCATATTGGCCTTGCCTACAAGGATGGCCCCGGCCCTTTCCAGATTGAGAACTGCCTCTGCCGTATACGTAGGCTTAAAGTTCCCTAAAATTCGAGAGCTGCAGGTGGTCAAAAGCCCTTTCGTACACATATTGTCTTTGATCGCCACCGGCACTCCGGCCAGGGGACTCTCTATCGTTCCCTCCGAGAGCTGTCTTTGCACCTCGTCAGCCCTCAAAAGAACAGATTCCTCGTCCACCACCGTCACAAAACTGTGAACGGATCCCTCTCTTGCCCGGATCGCCGCCAGAGAGCTTTGGGCGGCTTCCCTCACGGAGATCTCTCCGGACTTTATCTTCTTTCCCAGCTCTACGGCTGTCAGACTCATCAAATTCACGGTATTTCCTCCTTATATATCATACGGGTCGGCATATCCTGATCCTGGCTTCGCCCTCCGCCCGTTCGTTCAGTCTATTCCACCGTCTTCGGTACCTTGTAGCAGCCGTCTTTTTTCTCCGGTGCGTTGGCCAGCATATTTTCCCTGTCGTCGCCGTTCCCCACAATATCCTCCCGGAATACATTGTGTACCGGAAATACATGGGACATGGGTTCTACTCCCGTCGTATCCAACTCGTTTAATCTGTCAATATAATCCAGCATATTGGCCATGTCCTCCTTGGCCTGCTCCCTTTCCTCCCCGGATAATTCCAGCTTGGCCAGAATGCCCACATATTCAATCGTCTCATCCGAAATCACATTCTTTGCCACCTCTTCTGCTCCTTTCCGACCTTTCACATCCTATTTCTATCTTTTTGCTACGCGCATAATTATCTTCTCTGATCCAGTCTGTATGGTTTAATCATATAATATTCCCCCAAATAAGTCAACCGCCCCGCCAGACAGAAGGAATCCCTCCCAAGCAGTGCGATCCCCGCGGAACCTTTTTGTTTCATAGGACGCACCGTCGCTTGACAAGAGCACACACGGTCGAAAAAGGGGAAATTCAGGGCGTGTATGTCCTTGTCAAGCGACGGTAAGCTCCTGTGAAATAAAAAAAGCGCGATTCCTAGAAAAAGCGCTTTCAAAAATTTCGATATTCTGAACAGCCTGCCAGAGGAAACCGGCGATTTTTCTAACCTCCCGGACAATACTTCCCCGTATCATCCGGGAGGTCCCTTTAATCTTCCTCAGAATCTGAAGCCTAATCCTCATCTGTCACTTCTGTTTCGGCCCCCATCCTTTCTTCCTCCATCGCTTCCTCTTCCTCCTCGTCCGCAGGGTTATAATATACGGAAGCCCTGGAAGCCACAGAAGGCTGACTCATCTCCGGTCTTGCGAGAATCCCGCCAAAAAGTCCGCCTTTCGCAGGCTCCTCCGGCGCTTCGCCCCGCTCTGCTCTCTCTGCCGCAAGCCGTTCTGCCTCTTCCTTCTCCTGGGCTTTCAGGATATTCCTGAGTCGCCAGCTTGAGATCAGAATCCATACGGCAGCAGACGCAAAGATCACCACAAAGGCAATGTTGATAATCGTATCCCGGCCAGGTTCTATCTTCCCCTCAATCAGCTCCTTTGCCGTCATAAACGCCGTATAGAGGAGATAGACGCCGGCCATGGCGTAAAGCCCCATCACCATCTTGTCGTTGCGCTCTCTCTTCTTCGCGCCGAAGAGTCCCCGGCGTTCCTCTTTTTCTTCTGACTCCTGCTCTTTTGTCACCTCCGGGACACTCCCGCCTTCTGACAGGTTGTCTGACGCTGATTCACTGCCAACTCCCCCGTCATGTAAGGTCTCGTCCTTAAGTGTTTCGTTTCTATCTTCTGGTTTTTTTTCTTCCAAAACTGTTACCGCCTTCCCGGCATATATGCCTTTTCCATTCTACCATTAACCGACAGGAAAAGGCAATGGCTTTATGATTTTAAATGCAATTATCCTCCATTTATTTGCAAATGAACCTCCATAGATTCTCATCCTCGTTTATTCTCCCGTCAGCAGTTCCTTCGGAGTAATCTTTCGGATTTTTAAGGACAGCAAACTGGCGATCAGGAAAGCAAACAGACATAGAGCAGCTCCGGCTGCCGCCGTAAACCCGACAGGCACCTGAAAGGTACATTTCACAATTCCAATTCCTCTCAGAAACAGAGCCGTCAGCGGATTGATCACCTGTATGCTTAAGACTAACCCCACGATCATGGACAGCGTTACCGCAGGCATAAAGCTCAGAGCCGTCTGAAGGATCAGTTGTCCTGTGGTAAATCCCAGGGCTTTTAGGATCCCGTATTCCCGTTTCTTTCTGCTGAGCATTCCCCTCACCAACAGATACAGGACGAACAGGACGATCGCTCCGCTCAGGATCAGAATGGCAACTACAATCACCCTCATAAGAGAGACATAAACGCTGCCTGTTCCTTTTATAACTTCCTGAATGTTGACCGCTGTATTCATCCGCTCTCCCATCCATTCCCCTACTTCTTCCTGGAACGCCTCTATATCCACATCCTCGGCCAAATTTATATAATAGCTGGCATTCTGAATACTTCCCATACGTTCGTAGCCACTCCTGGTAAACATACAGTCCCGTCCCAGATTGTTGGAGATCTGTGTATAGCCGCAGATCAGATACTTCATTTCCTTTCCACCTGCCGCCATCACAATCTCGTCCCCGATGTGCAGGTTCCGTTCCCTGGCATACTTCACGGCGATCACAATCTCATTGTCGTATTTTGGATATCTCCCTTCGATGCACACCGCCTGATTGTTTACGTCCGCAAAGTCCTCTGTCATTGTAGCCATCAGGCCGATTCCGCCCACATGAACCGCATTTTCCGTATGGTAAAGATAAATCTTTTCCACCCGACCGTCTGCTCTCATCCGCTGCAAAAATTCCTCTTCTGCCTCCGTCTTTATATTGATGCAGGAGTCCGCCATCTCTCCTACCACCATATTGATAAAGGGATCCATGTCCACAATCACGTTTTCCACCATCAGGCCGGAAAAGGTGATGATAAGAGACAGCACCAACATGGTAATACACATGGTGACATTCTGTTTTACCCCTGAAAAAGTGGTTTTCAACGACAGAGCCAAATGAAGCGGAAGGCCGGTTTTATCCAGAGGAGCGTGGTTTTTCCGGAAACTGTGAGTCCGGATTCCTTCCCGGAGGGCCGTAATCGGCTCGATTTTCCGGATTCGCCAGGCGGCAATCCCCACAGTCAGAGAAACTGTCCCGACGCTGCAAAAAAGCGTCAGAAAAAAAGGCAACGGCAAAAACCGCACGTCATAGGGAATCCCTGTCTGAGAAATCATCATAACATTAATTGCCGGAAACAGACCATAGGAAAGTCCAATCCCGATCAGAGCCGCCACCAGGGCAATGCTCGAAAATTGAAACAGTAAAGCCCCTATTATCTGCCTGCTCTCATATCCCACGGCCTTTAACGCCCCAAGGTTCTTCATATTTTCCTGAATATAATGAACGACATTGGAAGCAATCACTACCAAAGCGATCAGCGTCGTCAAAAACGCCATGGCGCTCATGATACCGGAACAGATCATCTGGGAAATATAGCGGGAGGAAGATACCAGTTTATAAGAATTACTCTGCGTTTGGATTTCCGGATATCTGGCCGACACTGCCTCCTTAAAATCCGCTTCAAACTCCTGACTCTCTGTCTTATCATGGATCCGCACGGACACGAGTGTGGATGGGAGCAGGCTGTCTTGCTTTTTCAGCTCCTCATACTGATCCTTTGTAAAGACCAGCGCACTCATGGAACAGTTATGAGAGCCGGCCATGGCGCTGTTTAAAAAGCCGCAGACCAGGTAGCTCTTCGTCTGATTCCCAATGGTAATTTCGATGGTCTCTCCCACTGAAATACGGCCGTCCGAACTATAAAGCATGGGAAGGTAGACGCCGCTTTCCTCCTCGCCTTCCTCCACCAGCTCAATCGCCCCTACAGGACGGCCAAGCGCCGTCTCCTTATCCAGAATCATAAACTCCGTATTGACCTCTCCTCCATGATAGGCGAAGGATCCGACCATAAAAAAGCCATCGTCCATACAGTACTGCGCCGTACGTTCATCTTCTTCCAGAACCCCGGAAAGAAAATCCCGAAGTTCCTCGCCGTCGCCGTTTAAGGCAAGAGTCACATGCTCCCCGTTCAGCCTGTCATGGCAACGCTCAAAATTCTGTTTGTAGTCTGTCGACAGCATCAGCCACAGATTCAACATCATCGCTCCCAGAAGAACCAGCAGGATAATCGCCACAGTCTGCCCCTTGGCCCTGCGAAAATTGGCACAGGCGATGCGTATACTTTTCTGCATACTACCACCCCATTTCTGCAAGAAAACTTCTGAGTTTCCTGTGTCGTTCTTCACTTCCGTGGACATAAGGTCCCAGATTGCATTCCCCCAGAACTGTACCGTCTTTCAGATACAGAATCCGATTTCCTCTCCTGGCGGATCGCATATCGTGAGTTACCATCACCACACTCTGTCCCTGCTCATGAAAGGCAGTCAGCGTATCAAGAACGTCAAGCCCCGTCTTGGAATTGAGCGCTCCCGTCGGCTCGTCGGCAAAAAGAATCTCTGGAGAATTGATCAGCGCGCGGACAATCCCCACCCGCTGTGCCTCCCCGCCGGAAAGCTGCGCCGGAAACTTTCCCCAGGTTTCCTCCGGAATATCCACCTTGAAAAACAGTTCCCTAGCCCGTTTCAAAAGAGCCTTTTTGTTCCTGTTGACCAGAAGTCCCGCCGCCAGTACATTGTCCATGACGCTCATCCCGTCAATCAGATAAATCTGCTGAAAGACAAAACCGCAGTGCCTTCTCCTGAACACGGCCAGCCCGTCGCTGCTCCTTCCTGACAAAACCTCGTTGCCAAAGGTAATGGTTCCAAGAGTAGGGGTATCCATCCCAGAGAGGGCATAAAGCAGCGTGGATTTCCCCGCGCCGCTGGCCCCCATAATCACCGTAAAATCTCCTCTGTAAAGCTCCAGGTCAATGTTTTTCAAAACATGTTGCAACGTCCCTCCATTAGAAAAAGACTTGCTCAGGTTTTCCGTCTTTAATAATCCTTCTTTCATGAAAATCCTCCTTTCACAAGCCCTATTCTACCGGTTCAAACCTTAAATGTCTTTATGGGATCCTTAAAGGATTCTTAAATCGACGGTTGCAAAGGTACTCTGACGCTATTTCATGAACATATCGGCTGTTTCATGAACGCATCGGCCGCTTAAGGGAATTTTTACAGACACCTTAAGCCCCAGACGCCCATTCTCAACTGCCAACTCCCCGCCCATTTCTTTCATAAAGTAATCCGAAATATAAAGTCCCAGGCCCGCGCCGGACCGATTCTCCGCATTTTTTCCTCTCTTAAATTTTTCCTTTAAAAGCGGTAGTTCCTCTTCACCGACTCCGCCCCCGAAATCTTCGACAATCACCGTAAGAAAATCAAATTCCCGTTCCGCCGTCACTTCAATCCCCAAATGAACCCCCTCCTTCAGATGCTGTCTTTCTGCGCCTGAACTTGCTCTGTCTTTGGGAGTACCAAGGGCATATTTATAGGCATTGGCGAAAAGATTGTCGAATACTTGCTGCAGACGAAGCCTGTCCGCATAAAGCAGGCATTCCGGAATATCCGAAATCCTGGCGCAGCGCATATAATCGGCGTTTTCCAGAATTACGGAAAGTTCTCTGTTTTCCATATCCTTCGGTGTCACGGACAGCCGGCTAAGTTCTTCCAGAGTAGCAGTAAACAGGTTGGTAATCAGGGCGTCGATCTGATCCGCTTTCTGAACGATCTGCTTATAGTTTTCCTGAAGTCTTTCCCTCCCCTTCCAGCACATCTCATCAGAGAACCGGTTCTTTTCCACAAGCGCTCCCCCCACCTCGGCGGCCGCCTTGATACTGGCGACGGGCGTTTTGATATCATGGGAGAGCTTTGCAATCAGTTCCTTTTTCTCCGCATCTGCCTTTGCCTTGGCAAGCCTGGCCCGTTTGAGCTCCGACCGCATCAGATCAAAACTCTCTGTAAAAGCGCCGAATAGATTGTTTCGATCCATCTCCAGGGGAATATCCAGGTTTCCACCGGCGACATACTCTGCAAATCTCTTCAGTTTCTGAAAGGGCCTGAGTACTGTCCGCTCTAACCAGAAGAAGTATCCACTACAGACAAGACACAGGCCCAACGTAGATCCTGCCAAAAAAAGCAGGGTCCGCTTCTTATCCTCCCGGAAAGCGTCTGCACTGTCGTTGTAAACAATCAGTTTCCCTACGATTCTGCCGTCTACCTTCACATCCAGAATCGTATCTCTATGGCGTATAGCTTCATTGATACTTTCATTAAATCCCGGTCCGCTTCTGTATAAAACAGCTCCCTCCAGATCCAATACCACGTAATCCAGCCCATGCGCCGCATTCCTTCCGTTCCCTGCATTCATTTCACTGCCGTCTACATCGCTTCCTCCAACCGTTCCATATCTCCAGCCGGTCTGTGCGGACTGTAGTACTTCATTGACTGCGACTGTATCCTGAGGCACCTCCTGTCTCTGAAAAAATACTGCTCCAAAAGCGGCGGCCTCCACCGCGAAAAGCAAAAGCAGACTGATAAAAAGCAAACGTTTTTTCACAGTTCCCCGCCTTCCTAAAATGGGCTCTGCCACAAGACAATCTAATTTTCCTGTCTTATAAATTTATACCCTTCTCCCCAGACTGTATGGATATATCTGGGATTTCCTGGCTCCGGTTCAATGGACTCCCGAATTTTCCGAATATGTACGTTCAAGGTTCCATCCCCTGTGAACCGATCTCCCCAGACCTTTTCAAACAGTTCCTGCTTGGAAATCACCTGGCCTGCATGGTCCGCCAGATAGGAGAGCAGCCGAAACTCCAGAGCCGTCAGTTTCACAGGTCCCTTTCCGGCGACGCTTACCTGCTTTCCGGGAACGTCAATGGTCAGCCAGCCGTCGGAATATCCGGCCGTCTCTCCCTGCCCCAGACGTTTTAACACTGCCTTGACTTTTGCCAGCAGAACTCCCAGAGAATAGGGCTTTTGTATATAATCGTCGCCGCCGGTATGAAAAGCCATAATCTGATCGTCGTCGCTGGTCCGCGCCGAGAGAAACAGAATCGGAATCTCCATCCTCTCCCGCAATTTCAGGCATAATTCAAACCCGCTTCCGTCGCCCAGATTGATATCCAGCAAAAGAAGCTTTACGGTGTTCTCTTTCAAGAAACGTTCACACTCAGAAACGCCATAGCAGACGGCTGTCCTCACTCCAAACAGATTAAAATATTCCGCCGTACTGTCCGCCAGCAGTTTTTCATCATCAACAATCAAACAGTCATACATCCTTGATCTCCCGAACCTTTTTCCTGATTTTCAGTACCATGGAGGGGGGCACGGAAAGCTCGTCCACGCCCATTCGGATAAATGTTTCCGTAAGCTCCGGATCTGATCCTAACTCTCCGCAGATTCCCACCCATTTCCCATGCCTGTGGCCATTTTCCACCGTCATCCGGATCATTTTGAAAATTGCTTTGTGCCTGGGATTATAAAAGGCGTCCAGTCTCCCGTTCTGCCTGTCGACAGCCAGTGTATATTGCGTCAGATCATTGGTCCCGATGCTGAAGAAATCCACCAGTCTTGCCAGCTCATCGCTGATCATAACTGCCGCCGGGGTTTCAATCATAATTCCCTGTTCCGGATATCTGTAAGGCGTTTCATCTCTTTCAAGTTCCTCCTGAACGTCCTTTATCACTCTGAAGATCTCCTGAACCTCTTCCACAGAAGTAATCATCGGATACATCACAGAAATATTTCCGAACACAGCCGCCCGAAACAGCGCCCGAAGCTGTGTCCGGAACATCTTCTGCTCCTTCAGGCAAATCCGGATCCCGCGGTAGCCCATGGCCGGATTCGCTTCTTTTCCAATGTCAAAATAATCTACCTGTTTGTCGGCGCCCACATCCAGAGTGCGGATAATCACTTTTTTTCCCCCCATGGTCTGCGCTGCCTGACGGTATGTCTGAAACTGCTCTTCCTCTCCAGGAAAATCTTTCCGCCCCAGATATAAGTATTCGCTTCGGAAAAGTCCGATCCCCTCCGCGTCATTCTCCAGCACATGTCCGATCTCAGTGACATTTGAGATGTTCGCATACAGCCTGATCTTTCTTCCGTCAACTGTAGCCGTCTCTTTTCCCTTAAACTGCTCCAGAAGGCGGGCCCTTTCCCGCTCCTCCTTCATCCGGTTTTCGGCGCGTAGGCAGGTTTCCTCATCCGGCTCCACCCATATGCTTCCCATAAACCCGTCCACAATCATTTGCACGCCGTCCGGAATCTCTTCCAGATTTAGCGGAACCCTGACAAGCGCCGGAATATTCATCATCCGCGCCAGAATGGCCGTGTGGGAATTGGCGGAGCCGCGGACTGTCACTAGGGCGAGGACCTTCTTCCTGTCCATCTGGATCATCGCGCTCGGAGTAAAGTCATCCGCCACAAGAATGGCCGGAGCTTCTGAAAATGGCTCGTCGTCCTTTTGTCCTTCCAGGATACGGATCAGACGGTTGGAAATGTCTCTCACATCTGCCGCTCTCGCCTTCATATAGCCATCTTCCATGGCGTCAAACATGGCGAAAAAATTGTCTCCTGTCACGGCGACGGCATATTCTGCATTTACCATTTCTGTCTGGATCATATTGCAGATGGATCCCAGATAATCTTCATCCTCCAGTATCATCTGATGCGCCTCGAAAATAGCGGCCCCGACTTTTCCCACTTCCTTCAGCGCTCTGTCATAGAGCGTCTGAAGTTTCTCTTTCGCCTGTCGTTTCGCTCCTGTGACTCTGCAAATTTCCGCCTCTGCATCTGAAATCTTTTTTCTCCGGATTGGACTATCCTGGTTTTTTAACACTCTGACCGGTCCCAGTGCGATGCCTTTATATACTGTTTTCCCTGAAAACTGTCTCATATTTGTTCCTCTGTTTGTTCTAAACGATGGACCAGAGCCGCTGTCTTATCTGGACTCATCCTGGCCGATACCGGAATTTCCAGTCGTTTCTCCTTTGGTAAGGCTGTAAAGATCATGGGGATCGTCGTATCGTATCCGTCCCTTTCCATCTGTTCCTTGTCAAATTCTATCAGAAGCTGGCCTCTCTTTACGAACATCCCGTTCTCCACATGAACTGTGAAATACTTGCCCTCAAGCTTCACCGTATCCACCCCGATGTGGATCAGAATTTCCGTTTTGTACCGGCTGACAAAACAAATGGCATGTTTTGTATCAAAGACATGGACGACCGTCCCGTCTGCCGGCGCATAGACGTTTCCTTCCTCCGGCAAAACGGCTACGCCGTCCCCCAGCATCTTCTTCCCAAAGACGTCGTCTTTCACTTCTTCCATGGCGATCTGTCTGCCTCTGGCGTATCCAAAATATTTCTCTGTCTCCGTCTGTCCCGGCATGTCCTTTCCGCTTCCCTTCCGTCCTTTGCCTGTCTTTATTATGCCGTCTAACCTTAACCTGCATCCAGCTTCGCAAAAAATTCTTCCAGGTTGGCATATTCTTTCTGGGTCTCTTCTTCTGTCAGCCGTGTTCCCTGAGAGCTCTGCCCTGCCTCTCTCCCTGCCGCCTCCTGCGCCGTCTGTCTGTTCTTTGTCGCCTGTAGATCTCCGTTCCTCGACTTCCCCAGCGTTACCTTAAAAGGAAGTCCGCCCCGCCGAAGCGCCTGACGGACAAATACCTGGACTGCCGCCCCAAAGCTTAAACCCAGTTCGGAAAATAATTCCTCCGCTTCCATTTTTAGTCCTGCATCCATGCGGATACTGACATTCACCGTTGTTCCGGCCATCCTGCCGCCTCCTTCTCTCCTTTCCACCATCTTATTTTCCGTTTCCCAAACCTATGACAGCGATACGGCAGTATCGTCTCCCGGAAAATTCCAGTTTCGCACTCATCCATGTTTCAGATCTGCTTCCTGCATACATCGGCCAGACAGCAACGCTCACAAAAAGGCGCCGTCCTGGCCGTACATACTTCCCGCCCGTGGTATACCAGGCGGTGGCAGAAACTGCTCCCTTCTTCCGGTGGAATGATCTTCCACAGAGCCATTTCCACCTTCTTCGGATCTTTTATCCCCTCTACCAGTCCGATCCGGTTCACCAGGCGGATGCAGTGGGTATCTGTCACTATCGCCGGCTTCCCAAACACATCTCCCATAATCAGATTGGCGCTTTTTCGCCCCACGCCCGGCAGCGCCAAAAGAGCCTTAAAGTCCTCCGGCACCCGTCCGCCGTACTCCTCTTTTAAAACTTTCATACAGGCGCTTATGTCTCTGGCCTTGCTCTTTCCCAGACCACAAGGTCGTACAATGGCCTCAATATCGGCCACATCCGCCTCAGCCAGCGCGTCCACATCCGGATACTTCGCATATAACTCCTCCACGACCACGTTGACCCTGGCGTCCGTACACTGAGCGGCCAGCCGCACGCCTACCAAAAGTTTCCATGCCTGGTCATAATCCAGGCTGCACTCGGCGTCCGGATACTCCTTTTTCAGTCTGTCTATCACAATTTCCGCAAGTTTTTCTTTTGTCATTCTCTTTTTCTCCCTTCCTACAACCTGCACATCTCAGGATTTCCCCTTCCGTGTCCCTGATCTCCCTCCATTTTATCACAATGCCCCGTTTTTTGTAATCCCCTCTGAAACGATATCCTTTTTATAAAACAGGGGCCTGATACCAGATTGCCGCCTGGCAGGCAAAAATACAGACCTGTGTTCCCCTCCCCGGAAAAGCACAGGCCTGCACTTGTATTCTCTTTAAAATTCTTTCCTTTTGTAAATCTCTATGGAAACCACACAGGAAAGCAGCAGCAGCGCCACGGTCCCAAGTCCTGCTGCAGGAAGGAGGGAGGGAAGCTGCTCCAGAGAAATATGAAATTTGATTCCGCTCTTCTCAATCAGAAGAGCCACGGCAAAGGGAATCATGAAGAGCAGAACCAGGATAACCCGGCTTTTATCTGCCCCCACTTGAAAGAGCACCGGGAGTACGACGGATAAGAACAGACACGCAATGATAGCAGCCGCCCCTGCTGCCCAGCTATCCTGAAACATAGAAACGCCTTTTTGCAGATTCATACCACATTGAATCAGAAATCCGAAAGCAGACGCCGTTATCATACAGATCATGGAAAACAGGTATTTGCACATGACAATCTGAGTTCTGCTCACAGGAAGTACATTCACATAGACGCTCCATCCACTCTTTTCCTCATAGGAGAAAGAGCTGATCACCAGCATGGTAGCAAAAAATACGGAAAATATCTGAACTCCTGACATCTTCATACCGAACGCTCCCAGAAAATAATAGAACAATAGCACCCCGGCATACAGAAGGATCACCCGCCGCAAGGTTAAAAATTCATTTTTGATCAGTCCTCTCATCTCTTCTCCTCCCTGCTGTAAAACAACATAATATCTTCCAGACCAGCCCGGTCCAAAGCCATCCCTCTCGCTACTCTGTCTCTTTTCACAAGCGCCTCTACGCCAAAGGCGCCTTCCCTGATTCCGGCCACCGCATCTTCCGGAAGTTCCATCAGCGCTTTCTTTGTTCCGTGGAAGATTCCGTGGTTTTCCAAGAGCATATCTTTCTCCTCCGAGAAAAGAATGTTTCCCCTGTGGATAAAGGTAATATAGTCGCTGATTTTTTCCAGATCGCTGATGATATGAGAAGAAATCAAAATACTGCGCCTCTCATCCTGGATAAACTCCTGAAAGCTTTCCAGAAGTTCTTCTCTGGCCACCGGGTCCAGACCGCTTGTAGCCTCGTCAAGAATCAAAAGCCTGGTCTCATGGGCCATGGCCACCGCCAGGGAAAGCTTCATCTTCATTCCTTTGGAGTATTCCTTCACCTTCTTGTTCTGATCCACATGATAGTTGTTTAACAGCCGTTCAAACTCCTCCTTTTTCCAGCTTTTATAGATTCCCGCCATAATCTTCCCCACATGGACGGCAGTCAGTTCTTCTGAAAAACCACAACTGTCCAGGACCACGCCGATGCTCTCCCAGGCGTCCCGTTTCATGGTCCTACAGTCCTCCCCAAAGATCTCGATATGCCCGCCGTCCCGCCGGATCATATCCAGAATCAGCTTGATGGTCGTCGTCTTTCCTGCCCCGTTCTCTCCAATGAAGCCCATAATACATCCGGAAGGCAGTGTAAAATTGACGTCGCTCAGGGCAAACCCCCGGTACTGTTTCGATACTCCTTTTAACTCCAATGCATTCTGCATAGCATTCTCCTCGATTTCCTCTCTCATAAAGATATCCTCTCCCTCCAGAGAGCTACTCTTCCAGAAGGAGGCGCAACATTTCCAGAAGTTCTCCCGTCGAAAGTCCTCCTGCTCTGGCCGCGGCTACGGCCTTTTCCAGGTATTCTTCCGTTTCTCTGAGCTTCTGTTCTTTCAGAAACTCCCGATTGGGGGCGGCTACGAAGCTTCCCTTTCCGGTATAGGAGACAATAAACCCCTCCCTTTCCAGCTCTTCATAGGCCCGCTTTGTGGTAATCACACTGATCCGGAGCTCTTTCGCCAGAAGTCGCATGGAGGGCAGCGCGTCTCCCTCTCCAAGCTCCCCGGCAAGGATCTTCGCTTTAAACTGGTTCACGATCTGTTGATAAATCGGTTCGCCGTTTGCGTTGCTGATAAAAATATTCATCTGTAATTCTCCCATGGGTACACAATATTGTATATATATAATATATACAATATTAACACATGAATGTCAACAGGATTTCTCCATTTTCTGAAATAAAAAATTTCTGTCCATGCCGTTGTTTTGTCATCTCTTCAACCGCACAGACAGAAACTGTTCTCTACTTTGTCAAATTTTTGCCTCCAGACCAGGGATTACCGGCCCGCTGTCTCCAGATATTCCTCCGTAACTTTCACAATTCTGTCCACGTCCTCTGTGGTCACGTCCGCATTTGTTACCATCCGGAACATTCCATGAGTTTCTCCGTTTACTTTAACGCCATGTTCCAGAAGATAATTCGGATATTCTTCCCGTATCTTTTTCTCCGTCTCCAGACGGAAAAATACCATATTGATCTCCACCGCAGCTTCGTCGCAGACAATTCCGGGGATTTTTGCCAGTCCTTTTGCCAGACGTTTTGCATTGTCGTGATCCACAGAAAGCCTTTTTGGCATTTCTTCGATGGCAATCAGAGCCGGAGCCGCCAGAATCCCCGCCTGCCGCATTCCGCCGCCCAAAAGTTTCCTGTTCTTTCTGGCCCGCTCAATAAATGCGCGACTCCCGGCCAGCACGCTGCCCACCGGAGCGCAGAGTCCCTTGGAGAGACAACAGGACACAGTATCCACATAACGGGTCAGCTCCTTGATATCTACTCCCAGAGAAACGGCCGCGTTGAAGCATCTGGCCCCATCCATGTGAACCGGGATTTCTTTACGCTTCGCCATATCGTAGATTTCCTTCATAACGGAAACAGGCACCACCCTCCCGTTTGCCAGAGCATTTTCCAGACAGATCAGAGAAGTGACCGGTCGATGAATATCCTCCTCGCAGATGGCCTCCTCAATTTTGTTGCAGTCCGGTATCCCGTTTTGAAAAGAAAGGGTCCGCATATTGGCTCCGGAAAGCACTGCCACAGCCCCCACCTCGTGTTCATAGATATGAGCCGAGTCGCTGACAATGATCTCGTCTCCTCTGTTTGTCCAGGTCATAATGGCCGTCTGATTGCTCTGGGTCCCACTGGCAAGGAACAACGCCGCCTCTTTTCCCAGAATTTCAGCCGCCCGTTCCTCCAGCCGGTTGACCGTCGGATCGTCCCGGTATACGTCATCCCCCACCGGACAGGAAAAAGCGGCCTCCCGCATTTCCTTCGTCGGTTTCGTCACTGTATCACTTCTCACATCAATCATTCCCGAATCCTCCTTTTTCTCATTTATCAGGTCTTTTTTATTTTTGTATTGAAATTTGTCCTTTCTTTCTATATGCTGTTTATATACCATTGATTAGCAAGGATACCGTCCACCTCTTACAAGAAAGGAAAATACTTATGACTCAAACAGCACTGAGCGCTTTCCGTACAAATCGCGCGAAAGAAGTCTGCAATCAGCATTCCGTGGATCTGCTGATTGCCTCTGTGGCAGAAAACATCGAATATCTGTCCGGCTTTTTCCCTCTGGGCGTCGCCTCCCTCTATTCCACAGAGGCTTACCTGGTTTTCTGTCCCTCCAGCGGCCAGAAGGCTGTCATCACCGCGGCGGCTGACGCCCCGACCCTGCTGGAACTGGGCTTTTCGGGCGACATCTATCCAGTCGGCGGCTTCTGTTTCACCTATATCGACGGGGATCGCATGTCCGATTCCGTCCGTTCTGTCCTGAAGAAACGATACGCTTCTGTAAGCGACGCTCTGGAGGCGGCAATCTGCTCCATGAATCAGGCCCAGGCCCGGATCGCCATAGACGAAAGCCGTATGCCTGTCACCACCTGGAGGAAACTGGAGCATGCTTTCCCAGCGTGCGAACTGTTGTCAGCCGCCTCCATCTTCCCGGAAATCCGGCGTATCAAGCATCCGGAAGAAATCGCTCTGCTAAAAAAATCTGCCAATATCACGGAGTCCTCTTTTTTAAGGCTGCTCCCCTTTATCGAAGAAGGAGTCAGTGAGGCAGAACTCTACTGGCATTTCAATGAAGGAATTATCCAGGAGGGCGCCACTCCTTACTTTTGCGCCATCACCATAGACGAACGTTCTGCTTTTGTGGATACTTATCCACAGCCTTTTTCCAAAGTAAAAAACGGCTCCGTTCTCCGTTTCGATTTCGGCTGCATTTACAAGGGCTTCCGTTCTGATATTGCCCGTATGGTCATCGTGGGAGAAAACAAAAAGGCTGAAGCCTATTACGCCGGAGTCCTGGCCGGAGAGGAAGCCGCCATCCAGGCCCTCCGCCCCGGGATTTCAGCCGGCGAGATTTTCGACATCGCCGTAAATACGGTAAAACAGCATATCCCCCATTTTGAAAGACATCACTGTGGACACGGCATCGGAATGGCCTCCTATGACTTCCCTTCCATCTGTGCCGGAAATCCTGCTCTGATAGAACAGGATATGACTCTCTGCATAGAGACTCCTTACTATGAACTTGGGTGGGGCGGCGTTATGGTAGAAGATACGGTCCGCATCACGAAGGACGGCGCCGAATTTTTAACGGATACCTCCCGGGAACTCATTCATTTATAAGGCGATATTCCATTTCCCGGAACCTGTTCCCGGGAAACGTTTCCTGTACAGACAGGGGCTTTTCGTTTGCAGCCGAAAAGCCCCTGTTATCAAAATCACCTATCCTTGCATAGTTACTCTATACCTGTTCCCAGGAAAAACTTCTGGGCTCTCCTGTAGGCTGCATATGGGAAAATCCATTCTGCCGCAGGACCTCATAGAGCACCACTGCTACAGAGTTGGCCAGGTTTAAGGAACGGATTCCGGGAAGCATGGGAATCCGCACTGTCGTCTCCTTATGCTCTGCCAAAAGTTCCTCCGGAATCCCGGCGCTCTCTTTTCCGAACATAATATAGGCCCCCGGCTCATAAGAAACCTCCGTATAGACCTTCGGAGCCTTGGTAGACGCCATATAGAGCGTTTTCGCTGCCTGTGGGTTCTGCTCCAGAAAATCCCGGTAACAGTCATAAACTGTCACATCCAGCTTCTCCCAGTAGTCAAGTCCTGCCCGTTTCACTGTTTTTTCGCTGACCCGAAATCCCAGTGGCTCAATCAGATGAAGGCGGCTGCCGGTCGCCACACAGGTACGTCCGATGTTTCCGGTATTGGCCGGCATCTCCGGCTCAAGCAGAACAATGTTGACGGGACGGGAGATCATGCGTTCTTCTCCTCCAGCCGCTTTACAAAACGGGCTACCCGTCCCAGAGCTTCCTTGAGAGCTGACAGGGAATATGCATAGGAAATCCGAAGGAATCCTTCTCCACAGGCCCCGAAAGCGCTGCCCGGCACCACTGCTACCTTCTCCTCTCTTAAAAGCGTCTCGGCAAATTCCTCAGAACTCATTCCAAACTTCTGGATATTGGGAAAGACATAGAAGGCCCCCTTCGGTTCAAAGCAGGGAAGTCCCATCTCCGCCAGCGTGGCCAGAACAAACCGTCTCCTCTGGTCGTAGGATTCCCGCATCATCGCCACATCCTTATCTCCGTTTCTCATGGCCTCTACCGCCGCATACTGGCTGGTAGTCGGCGCGCACATAATGGCATACTGATGGATTTTTAACATCTGCTCCAGAATCATCCTGGGCGCCGCCACATATCCCAGACGCCATCCGGTCATGGCATAGGCTTTGGAAAAGCCGTTGATCAGAACTGTCCGCTCCCACATTCCGGGCAGAGAGGCAATGGTCACATGATCTCCGCTGTAAGTCAGTTCTGAATAAATCTCATCCGTAATCACCAGCAGATCCTTCTCAATAACCACCTCCGCGATGGCTTCCAGATCCTTCCGCTCCATAATGGCGCCTGTCGGATTGTTGGGAAAAGGCAAAATCAAAATCTTGGTTTTCGGCGTAATGGCCGCCCGAAGTTCCTCTGCCGTCAGTCGAAATTCGTTTTCTTCTTTCAGTTCAATCGTCACAGGAGTGGCGTCCGCCAACACGGCGCAGGGATAATAAGAAACATAGCAGGGGGTTGGAATCAGTACCTCATCCCCGGGATTTATCATGGCCCTGAGCGCCAGATCGATGGCCTCGCTGCCTCCCACCGTCACCATAACCTCATGGTCAGCGTCGTATTCTACCAGGCAGCGCCGCTTCAGATAGCGGACAATCTCCTGTTTCAGTTCCTTAAGTCCCGCATTGGAAGTATAAAAAGTCCTGCCCTTTTCCAGAGAATAAATTCCTTCCTCTCTCACATGCCAGGGCGTATCAAAATCCGGCTCGCCGACTCCCAGGGAAATCGCATCCGGCATCTCGCTTACAATATCAAAAAATTTTCGGATCCCTGAAGGCTCCAGGCTGACCGCCTTATCTGATAATGGATTTCTCATGGTGTCACCAGCATCCTTTCATCCGTATTTTTCTTTTCAAAAATGGTTCCGTGATCTTTATATTTTTTCAGTACGAAATGGGTCGCCGTACTCAGAACGGAATCTAAGGGAGACAGTTTCGCCGATACAAACTGCGCCACATCCTTCATGGTCTTTCCCTCCAGAATCACCATGAAATCAAAATCGCCGGAGACCAAATACGTCGCATGGACTTCATCATAATTAAAAATCCGCTCCGCAATGCTGTCAAATCCCATGCCTCTTTGAGGGGCAACCTTGACCTCAATGAGCGCCGTCACCTTCTCATCTGTCACCTTATCCCAGTTAATCAGTGTATGATATCCGCAGATAATTCCCTCTGCCTCCATCGCCGCAATCTCGTTGACCAGAGAAACTTCATCTGCTCCCAGCATGGCGGCCAGATCCTTGACGTCCAGCCTGCTGTTTTTCTCGATTGCAGCCAGTATATTCTTTCTTATTTCCATATATCTCTACCCTCCGTATCCGGAAATCCAGGGTCCCGGATCTCCGCTTTTTTCAATTTTTCAATCTCATCGGGTTCGGGCCGGTTCAAGTACCGGCGTTTTCCTCCGTTCAGGATAAGACGGTCGTTGCTGTCTGTGGCCTTTCCAATGACGGCTCCGCAGATTCCCTCTTCTTCAAGCTCCCAGAGCAGATCGTTTCCGTTATCTGCCGCCAGAAGCGCACAGCCTCCTGACAAAAGCCCGTATGGATTTAACTCCAGAGCCTCACAGATTTCAATGGTCTCCTGACGCACTGGAATCTTTCGCAGAAAAATCGTAAAACCTGTCTGATACTGCTCCGCCATATCCCAGAGAGCCGCAAAAATACCGCCTTCCCTCACTTCTTGCATGGCTATTTCACCATGCCGTCGCGCGACTGCGGCCTCCGGACTTCTCTTCAGATAATTCCGAAAGTCTTTGGCCGCATCCAGAAGATCCTGGGGAAGCGTTTTTCTCAGGCGTCCCTCCAGCTGTCTGGCCGCGTATATTGTTCCTTCCAGCCCTATGAATCCTCCGATGACCAGATCCTGCCCCGGCTTCATATCTGTCTCCTCCGTATCCGTCTCCGGTCATTCCCCGAAAACGTAGTTCCCTTAGTATAACACACTTTTCTGAGGATTGCACCAGATTTTTTCCTACGACTCTATCTCCGATGTATCAGGGCTTTCCGGCGTGGCAGGAGCTTCCGGTATAACCGGATTTTCTCCGGAACCTGGACTCTCCGGCTGCTGCCCTCCTCCGGAACCTGTCTCCCCGGCGCCCGGCTCTGCCGCATTCCCACCAGAACCTGCTTCTCCGGCGCCCGGCTCTGCTGCATTCCCACCCGAACCTGCTTCTCCGGCGCCCGGCTCTGCTGTCGTCCCACTAGGATCCGTCTCATTTCCGCCAGGCTCTACTCCCCCGGCCTCTGGCCCCGTCTCTCCTGGCTGGCCGGGGTCCGGTACTGCAGCGGCCTCCGGAGCTCTTCGGATTGTCCTGCCCTTTGCCAGATAATGATCGGTATGTAGTTCTATCCGCTCTTTTAATACTCCATCCTCATAAATTTCTTTGTAAGCTACAACTGTTGCTTTTGGATAGGAGGTCGCCTGAACCACTTCATCCGGAGTCCCCGGAGCCATAGAAGAATCCAAAATCACCTCGTCCGGTACGTATTCTTCGCTGAGAATCTCGTTGGTAAACTTAAGGGTTCGCCCCTCCGCTCTAGTTTCCTTTCCCCAGATAGTATAAGTTACAGTTCCATTTCCATCATGATAAGCTTCAATATAAATCGGGAAATCAAATTCATTGACCAGCTCCAGATCTTTACTTCCATCGTCATTGATGGTGGCGTCCAACCCCCAGTCCGTATATCCTACTACCATAGAATGGTTAAAACGTTTGGAAATATGCACTTCCGCCCGCAATGCCGCATTATAAAGGATTGTCGCCAGCTGGCAAACGCCGCCTCCATACTCCTGCACATAGGAGTTTCCCTGAAACGCGATCTGCTTCGTATAACCGTTTTCCGCTGTAAACGGCGCCAAAGCACTATGCATGGACCAGCTCTCCCCCGGCATCAGCAAAACGCCGTTGGTCAAATCCACGCCCCTTTGCAAATTCTGCAGCTTTCCGCTGCTTCTGTCATGGGTGGAGGCAGAAAAGGTCCCCAGCTCTTCCTGGATTTGGGAGAGCTGTTCCGTTGTATGCTTCGGTTTAAGAGCCTGCGTTTTCGCTGTCAGAACCAAATCCTCTCTTTTCCAGTCTTTAAAGGCTTCCAGTACTGCCGATACGGTCCCGGACACATCTACTTCAAGCCCCTCCTTGCTTTCACTGACGGAAAATCCACTCCCGGCCCGGGTAAGCTTTGCGTCAACCGGTTCTGTATCCAAAGCAGAAAGTCTCTCCTCCACAAAACGTTCTACCTGGGCCTCCTCTATGGACATTTCAAGCTCGTAGAGCTGATTATTGACCTGTAGGTCCTTCTCTGTCTTATACCGGGAAATCAGATTTCCCCCCTTTCCAAGGGCTAAAGCTGCCAGAATCGTCTCAGAAAGCCCGTCCGTATGAAGTCCCAGTTCCGCCGCCGTGACCTGAATTTCCGGCGTATCTACTCCCTCAAGCTTCACAGTCAGTGTCCTTTTTCCCATTTCGTCCACATAGGCCAGGACTGCTTCCGCCGCTTCTTTGGCTGTCATCCCACCTACGTCAATTTTATCAATAAAAACGCCGTCTGCGATCACCTCGTTTTCCGCAAACGGACTTTCTTTCAGCGTTTCTCTCAAAACCATCTCCAGATCCTCTTCCGCCTCTGATACGGATGCTGCCCCAGGCATCAGAAAAATCATCAATAACACAGACATAAGAAGCAGACGTACTTCTCTCCTTTTCATAAAACAGATTCCCTTCCTTTCTTTTATCCGCTCGTCCCCCCTCATGTTCCATTCATTGTATCACAAGTTTTTTGCTTTTCAAGTTTCCTCACAGAATCTTCAAAGTATTGCAACAACTATGATACCATTGCTTGACGAGAGCACGCTTGCTCTTGCCATTCGACGGTAGATTCTTCTTTTCCGCAAAAAGCACTCTTAGACAGATAAAGTCAGAAATCTCCGACTTTTGAATCCTATACGATAAAACGGCTTCCATTCCCCGAAAGGAATAAAAGCCGTTTTTCTGCTTTTCTCTATTATGCGTACAGATGTGAAAGCGCCTGTTCCCTTATCCTTCCGGTGCCTGTGTCTCTGGCGCCGATGTCTCCGGCTGACTTTCACCTGATTCCGGCGGCTGCGTAGTCGGCTCATTTGGCTCCGTGCTCGGCTCCGCCCCCACAGGCAACCCGGTACTCGGATCGATCGACACATCCGGACCTTTCACTACTTTTCTGGCCGACGCCACATATTTATCCGTATGCAGCCGGATTTTCTCCTGCAAAACGCCGTCCACATAAATCTCCTTGTACGCTTCCACTGTCGCCTTCGGATAAGAAGTCGATTGCTTGACTTTTTGTGTCCCTGGCGCCATGTTTGGATCAACCGTCACCTCTTCCGGAAGATATTCCTCGCTTAGAATCACATTGGTAAACTTAAGGGTTCTGTTGGAAGGTCTGGTTTCCTTTCCCCAGATGGTGTACGTCACTGTCCCACTGCCGTCATGGCTGGACTCAATATAGATCGGAAAATCAAAATCATTGGTCAGCTCCAGATCCTTGCTCCCGCCGTCGTTGATGGTCGCGTCCAGTCCCTTGATGGTATAACCTACTGTCATGGAATGATTGGAACGTTTGGAAATATACATTTCCGCCCGAAGCGCCGCGTTGTAAAGGGTCGTGGCAAGCTGGCAGATACCGCCGCCATATTCCTGCACATAGCCGCCGTCCTGATAAGCAATCTGCTGTGTATATCCGTTCTCCGCCGTAAACGGGGCCAGGGCGTCGTGCATGGACCAGCTCTCTCCCGGCATCAGCAAAACATCATCCGTCAGATCCACTCCTCTCTGTAGATTCTGGAGCTTTCCGCTAGTCCTGTCCTTGTTTTCCGTGGAAAACTTTCCTATCGGATCCTGTATCTGAGAGAGCTGCTGCGTCGACCGCTTCGGCTGGATGATCTCCGCCACTGCCGTCAAAGCCACAGATTCTCTGTTCCAGTTTTTGAAGGCTTCCTTGGCCGCCGACACGGTCGCGGGAACATCCACCTGAATCCCCACTTTGCTCTCGCTGACTGAAAAACCATCTCCCGTCTTGGTAATCTCTGCATTGACCGGATCCACAGACAGCCCCTCTGTCTGCTCCGTCACAAACTGGCCTAACTGATTCTCGTCAATCGCCATCCCAAATTCATACACCTGGTTGCTCACCTGTAAATCCTTCTCCGCCATGTAGCGGACGATCAGATTGCCTCCCTTCCCAAGGGTCAGAGCTTCCATGACAATCCCGGCAAGGTCGTCTGTGTGAAGCCCCAGTTCTCCTACTGTTGTCTGAATTGGTTCTATATCCTCCGCTCCTTCCAGAGTCACAGTCAAAGTTTTCTTTCCTGTCTCCTCCACATAAGACAGAAGCGTTTCCAGGGCTTCTGACGCCGTCATTTTACCCACGTCAAATTTATCGATATAGATACCCTCTGCGATAAGCTCATCTTCCGCAAAGGGGCTTTTTTCCAGTGCTTCTCTCAGCGCCTGTCTCGGCTCTTTCTTTTCCCCGCCGCTTTCCGGCCCTGCCTGCACTTCATTTTCTTCCTCCCCGTCCGTCTGCGCCCCCTCTTCTACAGAGGATTCTGCCTCGTTTACAGGCGTTCCCTCCGGCGCTCCGTCCTCCGGCGTGGCATAGACCATCCCCGGCGCCAAAAGCGCTGCCAGTACAGTCGCTGCGAGTAGCCTTGTCCATCTTTTTTTCATAAAACGCTCCCTTTCCTTCTCTTAACTGGTAATCTCCCCCCACGTCCAATCCATTGTAACACATGTTTTTTGATTTTCAAGCACCGTTACAGAATCTTAAAAGTATTGCAATAAAGTTCATAACTTCTTCATGATCCTGTGAAATGAAAAAAGGGTTTCATCCCTCTGACAGGATGAAAACCCTTTCACCAGTATCAACTACGGTTTAAACATGTTTCCTGAATGATTCTGCCTCGCCTCAGTCATCTTAAGCGGCCGGAGCTTCCTGTGTAGGCGCCGGAGCCTCCGGGGTCGGCGCGGGCGTCTCTGGCGTGGGCGCCGGGGTTTCCGGAGTCGGCGCGGGCGTCTCTGGCGTGGGCGCCGGGGTTTCCGGAGTCGGCGCGGGCGTCTCTGCCGGAGTCTCCGGTGCCGGAGTCTCCGGCGTCGCCGGCGCATTGGGGTCGATCGGCAGGCCAGTATTTGGATCGATCGGCAGCGCCGTTCCCCGGATTACCTTCCTGGGAGAGGCAATATATTTGTCCGTATGCAGCCGGATTCGATCAACCACCTCGCCGTCTATAAGGATTTCCTTATAGGCCTCCGCCGTTACCGCCGGATAGGAGCTGGCCTGTTCCACATGCTCATATCCAACCGGCTGAGTCGGATCCTCAATAATCTGTTCCGGTACGGATTCTTTGCTCAGAGTTTTTCCATAAAACCGAATCGTACGGTTGGCAGGTCTGGTCTCTTTCCCCCAGATGGTGTAGGTAACTTCTCCGCTTCCGTTGTGATATCCTTCGATATAAACCGGAAAATCAAAGTCATTGGTCAGTTCCAGATCTTTGCTTCCGCCGTCGTTGATGGTCGCGTCCAGTCCAAAATCCGTATAATAAACCACCATGGAATGGTTGGAACGTTTGGAAATATTGATCTCTGACCGAAGGGCCGTATTGTAAAGGGTCGTGGCAAGCTGACAGATACCGCCGCCATACTCCTGTACATAACCGCCGCTCTGATAGGCAATCTGCTGAGTGTATCCATTTCCTGCAGAAAAAGGCGCCAGCGCGTCATGCATGGACCAGCTCTCTCCCGGCATAATTAAAATCCCGTTGGTCAGCTCCACGCCACGGCTCAAATTCTGCAGCTTTCCTCTGCTTCTGTCGCTGGTGGATGCGGAAAAGCTCCCCAGTGGATCCTGAATCTGAGAAAGCAGTTCCGTCGACCGCTCCGGCTGAATCACCTCTGCCACCGCCGCCATGGAAAGATCTTCTCTGTTCCAGTCTTTAAAGGCCGTTACAATGGCAGAAACCGTCGCAGGCACGTCTACTTTGACTCCGGTCTTGCTTTCACTGACGGAGAAGCCTCCGCTCACTTTGCTAATCTCTGCGTTGACAGGCTCTACGGAAAGGCCGGCCGTCTGTTCTGTGATGAACTGGTTCACTCTGTTCTCGTCAATCGCCATCCCAAATTCATATATCTGATTGCTGGTCTGCAGATCCTTTTCCGCTTTATACCGGACAATCAGATTTCCGCCTTTTCCAAGGGCCAGCGCCTCCATAACAAGTCCGGAAATGTCATCCGTATGCAGCCCAAGCTCCGCCGCCGTCGTCTGAATAGGTCCCAAATCGTCCGCTCCTTCCAGAGTCACCGTCAGCGTTTTCTTTCCGATTTCATCCGTGTAAGCCAGCACCGCTTCCAATGCCTGCTCTGCGCTCATGCCGCCCACATCTGTCGCGCCGATGAATACACCGTCGGCAATAACCTCGTCCTCTTCAAAAGAGCTTTTTTCCAGCGCCGCCTTCAGCGCCTCCCGCTGCTCCTCCGGCTGCACTGCCGCTTCCGGATTTGTGGTCCCATCCGGATTCGCCGCCTCCTCCGGACTGCCTGCCTCTGTCCCGTCCGGCGTTTCTGTTTCCTCCGTTTCCCTCGTCTCTCCGCTCTCTTCCGATGCAACTGCCGCCATTTTCGGAACAAAAAGGACCGCAAGGAGAACGGCCGCGAGCATCCATGCACATCTTTTTTTCATAATAAATCAGTTCCTTCCTCTCAGGTTTTTATCTATTTCTATAAAACAGCGCTTAAGACCATCGGCACCACCATGGCAAGCGCCAGGACAATGGCTACCGCGCCAACAATTATCCGCTTTATTTTTTGATTTTTTACGTTCAGCATTCACATTCCCTCCTCGTCCGTATATGATACTCTCCATCTCCTCCGTCTATGACAGGCTCCCGGCCTTTTTATCATCCTTTTGCCGCCAGACAGAGCTCTTTTAAAAAACATTCTCTACATTTTGGGTTCCTGGCCGGGCAGATTCCCCGTCCATGGGTGATAATCTGTATATTGTACAAAATCCAGTGGTCTTTGGGAAGTACCTTCATCAGTTCAAATTCCACCTTCTCCGGCGTATTTCCCTTGGCAAGCCCCAGCTTCCTGGAAATCCGCATCACATGAGTGTCCACCACGATACTGGGATCCTGATAGATATTTCCCCGTATCACATTGGCTGTCTTTCTTCCAACTCCTGCCAAAGCCGTAAGCTCCGGAAGCGTCCTTGGCACCTCTCCGCCGTGCCTCTCCAGCAATGCCTTTGTGCAGGCAATGATATTTTTCGCCTTATTATGATAAAACCCGGTGGAATGGATATCCTGCTCCAGTTCCTTCAAATCGGCGTTTGCAAATTTTTCCAGCGTATCATATTTCTGAAACAGATTCTCTGTCACCAGATTGACTCTGGCATCCGTACACTGAGCGCTTAACATCACGGCAATTAAAAGCTGCCAAGGCGTCTCATAGTTCAGATAACATTTATACTCTCTGGTATAATGTTCATCCAGCCGGGCCAGAATTTCCTTTACCCGTTCTTCTTCTGTCATAATCCCTCTCTCCTACAGCCGGATAAGCGCTGCGTTCCCCGTCAGCGGGTCCTTGTCTTTATAGTCAAACATCCAGTATTCTTTCTCCAAAAGGGAAGAGCAGGCCACCTCCACATGAATTTCTTTCAAAAGCTGTTTGATTGGAACTTCTGGAAAACGAGCCGACAGTCTGTTTCTGATCTCGCTCCTGTAGGGTTCCTGGGAAAGTGCAAATTCCGGTCTCTTTTTTGCATGTTCCCTCAGATAATAGTCAAAGGTCAGCGATTGCCTCAGCCCCTCTGCCACCTCCGGAAACTGCTTTTTGGCGTAATCAAGCAGGAACTGGTAGAGCGCCGCCCGAACATGCTTTCGTTTTCCCATCTCCTGTGCCGCCCATGCCCGGCCAAGACTCTCATACAGCAAAAAAGGCCGATCAAAGAGCGACGACAACCGTTTCATGGAAAAAAGGAACTGGCGGCTGTTGTAATAGATCTCCACCATTTCCTCCACCTGCTTCAAATGAATGATATCTTCATGGGAAAGCCACAGTGTCTCCAGGACTTCAAATGGCGCCTCTGCCTGATATAAAATCCGGTAACGATCCGCCTCCTTATCCATAAGCGTTCCCTTTAATACCTTTAAAAATCCAAGCTGCAGCTCATCCGGTTCCATAAAATACACCTGATCAAAGGAATGGCCGAAGCTTTCATAATCCTCATAAGGCAAACCGGCGATCAGATCCAGATGTCTGTGAATGTTCTTCTCTCTTCCCGTCCGCTCTGCCGCCAGGCGAAGTTTCCCGAAATCTGTCGCCCGACAGATAGCCTCCAGGGTTTTGGGGTTGGCAGACTGGACGCCAATCTCAAGCTGCAAAAGCCCCGGTCGCATGGTCTCAAGAAGTGCAAAACACTCCTCATCCAGTAGATCCGCGCCGATCTCAAAGTGAAAATTGGTTACGCCGTTGTCATGTTCCCGAAGAAATGTCCAAATCGCCATCGCCCGGTCTTTTTTGCAGTTGAATGTCCGGTCCACAAACTTCACCTGAGGAACCTTCCGCTCCAAAAAGAATTTTAATTCCTCATAAACCAGAGAAAGGGAGCGAAATCGCAGCCGTTTGTCCACAGAAGAAAGACAATAACTACAAGAAAACGGGCACCCCCGGCTGGTTTCATAGTAAAGAATCCTGTTTTTAAAGGATTCCTCCGGCATGGTCCGGTAGACGAAAGGGATCTGATCCATACAGACAGGAGCGCGGGGCGGCGGGGCAATCACCGTTCCGCCGCCCTCCCGACAGGCACATCCTTTCGGAAGCCCCGAAGAGATGGATGTTCCAGATTCCGTAGCTTCATAAAAGTGAAGCAGTTCTGGAAAACTCTGCTCTCCCTCGCCGCAGAGAATCCCGTCAACCTCCGGGATTTCGACAAGCCGCTCCTCCGGGTCAAAGGAAACCTCCGGGCCTCCCAGCCAGATAGGTACTTGCGGCCGCAGCCGCTTCAAATTTCGCACCAGCGTTTTTACATACTCAATATTCCAGATATAACAGGAAAAGCAGAGGATATCCGCTTTCTTCATATAGATGTCATCCAAAATCTCTGCCGCCCGATGGTTAATCGTATACTCAGCAAGTTCCACCTGAAGGCCAGACGTCAGATATCCATATTCTATGGCGGCATCGGCGCAGGCTTTCAAGCTGTAAACAGCTAGATTTGAATGAATATATTTGGCGTTGATCGCCACCAGCAAGCATTTCATCTGCTTCATCCGCCTCTTTTTAAGTCTTTTTTGCTCTCTTCCCTATTATAATAAGTCCGCTTTTATTCGTCAACTCTTTCGCGCCACCAGGTTTTGTATTTTCCCCGGCAGAAACGGATCCTTTTTCCATTTTCTGAATAAACCCTGAAGAGATGGCGCCTGTAGGACAGACAGATTTACATTTCCCACAGCGGATGCACTCCGGACCATTGACCTGTTTGGTCACCTCCACCGCCATGGGGCAAGAACGTTCACACGCCTTACAATCCACGCATTTTGACTTATCCAGATGCATCTGATAAAAACTGAACCGGTTAAATACAGCGTAAAATGCGCCCAGCGGGCACAGATACCGGCAAAAGGGCCGGTGGATCGCCACGGACGCCGCTAAAATCAGTATCAGTACAAGAAGCTTCCAGTGGAACAAGATCCCCGCCAGCTCCCGTAACTGCGCATTTGCCGCCATTTGAGGAATCCCGCCGCCCAGAGTCCCCGCCGGGCAGAGGTATTTGCAAAAATAGGGCGAATTGACCCCGCTTTTTGTCACGGCAAAGGCAGGAAGCAAGAAAACCAGAACCGCAAGAACCACATATTTCAAATATCTGGCCGGGCGGTCGACTTTTTTTGGCACGGTAATCTTTGGAACAGGAATTTTGTGGAGCAGATCCTGTACCAGACCGAAAGGACATAACAGACCGCAGACCAGCCGGCCAAGGACAATGCCAAAAAGCATCAGCGTACCCAGGACATAAAAAGGAAAATGCCTCTTTCCACAGAGCACCGCCTGTAAAGATCCGATGGGGCAGGCTCCAAACGCACCGGGACAGGAGTAGCAGTTTAGGACCGGGACACAGACGGCCTTGCTTTTTCCCGTAAAAATCCTGCCTTTTGCAAACCCGACTGCGTAACCGTTTAACAGAGCGGCTGACAGAAGCTGCATCCCTCTCTGGAAAGAAAGTTTCCTGCCTCCCTTTCCCCTGTTTTTTCCTTCAGACGCTTTCCCGGCCTTTCCTGTTTTCGTTTCTGATGCTTCTCCGGCTGCCTCTCCAGCCTTTACCCGATTCCGATGCATTCCAAGCATATCCTCACCGCCTTCTGCAAAACTTCCAGATGTTCCTTCTCCATCAAGCCGATTCCGATAAACAGGATGGAAAGAGCCAGCACCACAAAAGAAACCGCCTTCCTATTCTTCTTCATATACAATCTCCGATTTTCCCGCGGATTTCAAGGCTTCGTTGATGGCCGCCACAAAAGTCTCGCCCAGATTTTTCTGCCCGCCGATGATAGCGTCGCCAACCATGTTTCCGTCTGCATCCACAACAATTGTCGTGGGCGTATACATAATTCCGCTAACCAGCCCGGCCAGTCCGCCGTTTCCGCTTACCAGGGTCGCGCCCTCAAAACCGGCCTTCTGAAGAACCTCTTTTGCAGTCTCTTCCGAAGTCACGCCATCCAGGCAAACTGTGACGATCTGTACGTTTTCTGGCAGATCTGCCGCCAGCTTTGCAATCTCCGGCATTTCCTCAATGCAAGGCCCACAGGATGTTGTCCAGAAATTGATTAGCGTCGCGTCCTTTTTGGCAATCTCTTCCTGAGTAAAGGTCTCTCCGTCCAGTGTTTTTGCCTCAAAAGTTCCAAGTCCCGGCCGGACCTCTTCTTCCGAGCTTTCTGACTGCTCCTGGTTTTCCTCTCTCCCCTCTTCCAAGCCAGCCTCTTGGCTGCCGTTTGTTTCTCCTGTCTCCAAGCTTTCAGAAGGCGTTTCTTTTTTCCCGCATCCTGCCGCAACCAGGCCAAGCATAAGCGCCGCGCCCAAAAAACATACCATAAGATTTCTGTGTTTCATAGGACTCCTTTCCCTCTCAAACTTAATCTCAGTTTTTACTCCCGATCGGCAGGGACATATCCTCTGAAAAGCAATCGCATCCCTGTGGAAGTCCCTCTTTATTCGTCCGTATATGTTCTTGCCGATCGACGGTATTATAACAAAATAAGGAGAAGTTTTCCACAGAAAAATAACGAAAGAAAAGAGACTTCTTTCACGCCGGAACATGCTTCCGCTTAGAAAGAGTCTCTTTTCTTCCTGCCTTTTTTCTAGAATTTTGTACAGACCGCTTTGCTCTGTCAGCACTCTTATCCTTCTATCGCAATATATCCTTTTTTTGTTTCAAGCTTCGGATCTTTCTTGGCCACTGACAGTTTCAAAATGCCATCTTCAAATTTCGCCCGAATATCCTCTTCTTTCACAGAATCTCCCACGAAAAACTGTCTGGAGCAGCTCCCGCAGTAACGTTCCCGACGGATATATCTTCCGTTCCCGTCTTTTTCATCCTTACTCTCATTCTTCGACGCACAGATGGTCAAATATCCGTTTTCCAGGGAAGCCTTTACCTCCTCTTTCTTGAATCCCGGCAGGTCGACAGCTACCTCGTAGGCGCCTTCCGTCTCCTTCACATCCGTTTTCATCAAGTTTTTTTCACCTTTTCCGTACATCGGATTTTTTCTTCCCCAGAAATCTTTATCCCAGGAAAAATCCATCATCTCGTCAAACAGGTTTTCTCCAAAAATGCTAGGTAACAACATCATGCATTCCTCCATTCATTTTGCTTTTATTATAAGCGTTTCCTTTCTATTTTAAACTTCCGGAACCTGTTTCTTTTTGTTCCTTCTGTTCTATTCGTAATATAACATTTATTGTCAGCAATGTCAAGAGGTGAGTGCTGATTTTGTGTGAATTTTTTATGAAGTGGCGGTTTTATGCGGTTTCTGGCTATTCATGCTTTTATATTTTATCTGATTTACATACCATTTACACATTTTTTGCTTTTTACACATAGAAAACCGCCATCCAATCATTGGCGGCGGTTCTCTGGATATTAAAAATTGATTACATTGTCAATTCTCTGTACTTCCTTTTCGGTTCTCTAAAAGCTACTATGGTTATACACATTCATTGTGATACCTGCATCAGAATGCCCCATGACGTTCTGCAATGCCTTTATATCCATTCCTGCGGATGCAAGCAAGGTACACCCGGTATGCCTTAAAATATGTGCTGACAGGTGCGGTATCGCTTCTTCTGGATGTGCTTTATTATACGCCTTTTCCATATTCAACAGAAAACTATTGACCGCATTGATCGCA
>JAAWAV010000009.1 GCA_022792335.1 Lachnospiraceae bacterium | reverse complement strand
TCTTTTAAGAAATTTCAGGGGTTGGAATATACTGTTCAGTTATCAAGGTTCTTTTTGATTCTTTGTTTTGTTCTCGTTGTTGTTCTCAGCGACAACTTCTATATCTTAGCACAGTTGTCATTTTCTGTCAACAACTTTTTTAATTTTTTTCCAGGCCTTTTTTCATAATTTTTTCTGTGTTTCTTGCCGTGGGTATTCAATATATCATACCAGAATATGGTTTGTCAAGGACATTTTTAAATTTTTAAGCCCTTCTTTACTTTTCACTTTCTGACTGTTATGATAGACCTATCAAATATTATGAATACACTATGAATAAGGAGTCTTTGCCATGAAAAACCTACCTGTAAAAAAGGCTGTAATTCCTGCCGCCGGCCTTGGCACCCGTTTTCTTCCTGCCACGAAAGCCATTCCTAAAGAGATGCTTCCTATTGTGGATATCCCTACAGTCCAATATATTGTGGAAGAAGCAGTGAATAGTGGGATCGAAGAAATTTTGATTATTACCAATTCCAACAAACATTGTATGGAAAATCATTTCGACAAAAATTATGAACTGGAGGCCAGGCTTCTGGAATCCGGAAAACAGGCTGAGGCTGATTTAATTGACAGCATCGCAGGCCTCGCCAATATCTATTATGTGCGTCAAAAAGAGCCCAAGGGCCTGGGACATGCCATTCTCTGTGCAAAGTCTTTTATTGGAAACGAACCCTTCGCTGTGCTTCTGGGCGACGACGTAGTGATCAACGAGGGCGGCAAGCCGGCCCTCAGACAGCTCATCGATGCTTATGAAAAAATGGGCGCATCTGTTGTGGGCGTTCAACAAGTGGAGGATAGTCAGGTCCATAAATATGGCATCGTCGCGCCTTCCATTCACCAGTTTGCGGAGGCGACTCGTCTGAAAAAACTATATGATATGGTAGAAAAGCCCAATCTGAAGGACGCCCCCAGCAACCTGGCCGTTTTGGGACGGTATGTTCTGAAACCGGAAATTTTCGATTATCTGGAGACTCAGGGAGCAGGAGCAGGCGGGGAAATCCAGCTTACGGATGCAATCAAGCGATTGATGTATGCACAGGCCGTCTATTCCTATGATTTTGAAGGGCATCGCTATGATGTAGGAGATAAATTCGGTTTTATCCAGGCCACTCTGGACTTTGCCCTTCACAGAGAAGATCTCCACGATTCCGTCGCTTCCTATATCAAGGACCTGGCCGCCACTTTGTAAAGGAGTCTTTATGATCTGTCTGTTTTTTGCCATATGCATTTTCAGCCTGGATCTTTTTATCAAAAAACAAGTAGAAGCCCAAAATGACGCCGTCTTTCCTATCCGGTTAAAGGGCGGCGTCCTTCTGGAAAAGCATCACAACTATGGTTTCATGTTGAATCGCTTTGACCGTCATCCGAAAGTGGTGCGGATTATCTGCTGTCTGACGGCCATTCCACTTTTCCTCTGGTTTCTCCGACTTCTGACGAAAAAGTCCGGAAATCTGGAACGATTTGGAATCGCCTGTCTTGCCGGCGGAGCTGCTTCCAATCTCTATGATCGTTTTTCCCGCGGTTATGTTGTGGACTATCTCCGGATGCCTGCTCTTTTCCGTAAAAGAAAAAAAATCCGCCATATTATTTTCAATATCGCGGATTTCTTTCTTCTGATTGGTGCAGTACTGACTGCTATTTACAGTTTTTTTACTAAATAATGTATTTCTCCTGCCGGTATTTGTTCATCATGTCTTTAAAGATTTCGCCATTTGTGGGTGGAGTATAGGTGATCGCGTTGGCGCCTGCAGCAATGGTCCTTCTGATGCTGTCATCCGTATTTCCCCCTGTGGCGATAATCGGCACTTCCGGAAACTCTTTTCTGATTTTCGCCACAATCTCAGGCGTCTTTTCTGCCCCTGATACATTCAGGATGGAAGCGCCGCTCTCCAGTCGTTTCCCAATGTCCGTCTTTCCGGAAACTACGGTGATTACAATGGGAACCTCCACCTTTTTCCTCAGATACTCCAGCGTCTCATTCGGAGTGGGCGCATTTACCACAACCCCGTGAGCCCCCTGAAATTCTGCGTCCTCTGCCAGGCTGGTCACGCGTCTCCCTGTCGTGGTACCTCCTCCCACCCCGCAAAATACCGGAAGATCGGAAGAAGTAATCAACGCGTGGGTGATAATCGGCTGCGGCGTAAAAGGATACACCGCCATCACTGCATTGGCGTTGCAGTTTCTGATAATGGCAATATCTGTTGTAAAAACCAGCGATTTAATCAGCTTTCCGAAAATGCGGATTCCACTGGCTTCCTCAATGATTTCCGGCAAAAGTACCATGTGCTTTCTTAAGTTTCCCTCGATCACCGGCACAAATTTTTTCTCTCCCACAGGCAGTCCTCCTTATCCCTGGTACAAATATATCCCTTAATACATCTCTTAAAGCGATATCGTTTCAAAAATACGAAAAACATCCAACGCCCCATATCCGGTGGCACGATTCGGATAGGATGCGCTTCTGCTCCGAATCGCCCCGCGTATCATCAGGCTTTTGATATCTTTGGTTCTCATTCCTCTATAATTCCCCTGCAAAATGCCCCACTCCAGAAGGAGGGCGGCGGCGCCGGCTCCATGAGCCGCCGCCACGCTGGTTCCGCTCTTCGTTCCAAACCTTCCTCCGGGCAGCGCTCCGTAGATATCCACCCCTGGCGCCACCAAATCCGGTTTGATGCGATCGGTTCTCGTATAGCCCCGCCCGGAATGAATATAGACACTGTTCTGTCTGTGATTATCGGCGCCAAACGTAATCGGCCCCTCCGCCGATGAAGGCACTGTCAGGGTCGTATCCGGGTTCGGCCGTAAAAACGCGGTGTCTTCTTCTACAAATCCCTCCATAGGCAGCCAGATATGAAACCTTCCATCCGTATACTGTTCATTATAAACCACTAAAGTCCAGATCCCCGGTGTCGGATCCGCCATGCGCATCCGTACCACCGTGCTTCCTGACTCCTGCTCAATGAGTTGGTAATCCACGTAAATCACTGTCTTTTCCATGGTAAATTGAAAGACACTGTTTAAATTCAGCCTCGGCACCACCCGTCCAGTACTTTCTCCCGTAGGTGAGAGAACCTGCACGCTGTATACTTCCGGTGCCTCCGCCCACAGCTCCATGGTAATCCCATTCTCATTCTGGGGAACGCGAATTTCCACATACTCACTTCCACCCTCAGCGCTGATGTTCCCAAAATAATGGTGCGCGCGGTTGGATTCATTCCCCGCCGCAATCACCACCGCATTTCCGATAAGTTTCGCCGCTGAATTGAGCATGCAGCCTAAAGGTGCATTTCCAGCGTGATCGCCCCAGTTAGTCCCCACTCCCAGGAGGAGCACCAGGGGCATGGAAAGCCGTTCTTTTAGCTCCATCAGGTAACGGACTCCCATCATCAGATCGCTCTCCTGATAGGCAACCGCATCTTCCCTGATCAAAAAATACTGTCGTAGGTATTCTTTGGCCGGCTTCAGTTTCACCATGGCAATGAAAGCGCCAGGAGCCGCTCCTGTAAACTCTTCCTCCGGCAAATCGCTGCCGGCCGCTATGGAAGCCAGAAAGGTTCCATGACCTTCCTCATCCACCGACGGCACCAGTGAAAGAGCATCTGACGAAGCAATCGCCTCGTCAATCTCTTCTTTTGTATACTCACTGCCGTACTGAAATCCTTCTGGCAATTTTCCTGTCTGTACTGTTTGATCCCAGATACGCAAGATTCTTGTTTTGCCTGCCGGATCCATAAACGCCTGATTTTCGTAATCAATCCCCGTATCAATGAGACCGATTAATACCCCTGCGCCGTCCAGACTCAGTACTGGCTGGTTCCTGGCCCGCAATATCCCGGAGGCCTCCATATTCGTCACATCCGTCAACCCATAAAGCCTCGGAATGGCCGCATAATTATAAAACTGCACGGACAGAGGCGGTAATAGTTCTTTGCCGACGTGAATCACCGACATGGTATCAGAAACCTGCTCCACACAAAAAATCCTGGAAAGAGCCATCTCCGGGTCAAGCCGATCTACCGGAAAGATAAAGTCCTCATAGTCCTCCGACAGGATCCGTCTGCGACACTCCTCCGTTGCTTCGGAAGGCTTCTCCTCGGGCAACGCCGTCTGTGACAATCGTTCGTTTTGCACCGTCCTTTTTTCCATCTACCTAAACCTTCAGGATTTATTATATCATCTTATGCCTGAACGCCCAGCCTCATAACCCCCCGCATGTCAATCAGAGGGCCTCCTGTTTTTTCAATATATGCCTTTGTAATCGTTACCCGGCCGATGTTATCGTCTTTTGGTATCTCATACATAATATCCAACATGTACTCCTCCAGGATAGCCCTAAGCGCTCTGGCTCCCGTATGACGCTCCAACGCCTTTTCAGCAATAGACTCTAACGCCTCCTCCTCAAAAACGAGCTGGACTTCATCCATCCGAAGCAGCTTCTCATACTGGCGCAAGATAGCATTCTTCGGCTCCTTCAGGATCCGGACCATAAAGTCTTTTGTCAGCGCCTCCAAAGATACCAGAATCGGAAGTCTCCCTAAAAATTCGGGAATCATACCAAATTTCTTCAGATCTTCCACCTCCGCTTTGCACAGAAGGTTTTCATCTTTGTCATATTTATCCCGAAGCTCTGCACGAAAACCGATAGACGACTCTTTCGTCAGCCGCTCTTTGATAATCTCTTCCAGATCGGGGAACGCACCCCCGCAGATAAACAGAATGTTGTTGGTATTCACTGTGGTCATGGGTACCATGGCATTCTTACTGTTGGAGCCCACCGGAACCTCCACCTCGCTGCCTTCCAGCATCTTAAGAAGCTCCTGCTGTACGGATTCTCCGCTGACATCTCTGGTATTGCTGTTACGTTTTTTCGCTATTTTGTCAATTTCGTCAATATAGATAATTCCCTGCTCTGCCTTTTCCACATCATTCCCGGCTGCCTGCAAAAGCTTGGAAACCACACTTTCAATGTCATCGCCAATATACCCCGCCTCCGTCAAAGAAGTGGCGTCCGCGATAGCAAGCGGCACGTTTAAAAGCTTCGCCAGAGTCTTTACCAAATATGTTTTCCCGCTTCCGGTAGGTCCCAAAAGAAGCATATTGGATTTTTCAATCTCCACACCGTCGCCGCTGTCAGAACCGACTCGCTTGTAGTGGTTGTAAACAGCCACAGAAATCGCCTTTTTCGCCTGCTCCTGCCCGACCACATATTCATCCAGCATTCGCTTAATCTCATGGGGCGCCGGGATTGCCTTTCTGTCAAAAGGAACCTTTTCTTTTTTCTCTTTTTTCTTTTTCAACTTCTGTTTTTTGGGAATCTCCCGCTCTCCGCCAGTTAAATCCGCCAAATTGATAAATCCTACTCCCGGCAGATTCGAAAGAGCCGACAGATCAAGGCTGCCAGCCTGTCCGTTTCCAGGAAGAGGAAGCCCTGCTCCTGCTCCATTCTGATCAAAACTGTCAAAAGCCTTCTGCATACACTCCGGACAAATGCTGATATTTCCGGGCATAGTGATCATTTTTTTCGTCCGGCTCTCCGGACGTCTGCATACAAAGCAGACTTTTTCATATTCCTCTTCCGGATTTTCCTCCGAATTTTCTTTCTCTTTTATTTCATCATAATTATCTGACATGAAATTCTCCTCTTTTCTGCGCTCTTGCTTTATTATATATGAGATATACATACAGGACAAGTAAACTTTTTATGAATCAAATATAAACGTACAAATAAAGCGCCTGCGACACCCCTGTCTGGATGCCGCAGGCTTTGCCTTCCTGCTTCTTTACAGTTTATCTGTTCGGATTCTGTTCTTCCTGTCCCTCCTGTTCTCCTTGATAATCTCTTCGATATCCCAGCGTAACCTTGATGCTTTTTTCTACATATTCGTTGTTCTCCAGCCGCTCAATGGTCAGCTCCACTTCCGTTCCTCCTGCATAATAGGAAAGCATAGTTTTCAGTTCATCCATAGAAGAAACTCTGCTTCCTTCCACAGCCGTGATAATATCTCGCTCCATAAGTTCCGAAGCTTCTGCCGGTCCGCCTTCCACGATGCTGTAGACATATACGCCTTCCGGCATATTGAGCTGTCTTGCATCGGCTCCGTTCATATCGACTCCATTAATCCCGAGCCAAGATGCGTCTTCTTCCGCCACGGCGGATCTGGTCTGCTTTGTCATCAGACCGTCGATAATCTCCTGCGCCTCTGATACAGGAATCGCAAAGCCCATCCCTTCCACATCCTCGCTGGAATATTTGGCCGAATTGATTCCGATGACTTCTCCTTTCATATTTAACAGCGCGCCGCCGCTATTCCCTGGGTTAATCGCTGCGTCTGTCTGAAGCAGAGTGAGAGTTCTGTTGTCAATCGTCACCTCCCGGCTGAGGGCGCTGACATGTCCGTAGGTCAAAGACTGGCCATAGCCCAGCGCATTGCCGATGGCAATCACTTCATCTCCTACCCGCAGATTGTTGGAATCCCCCATAGTTGCAATTTTGATAGCGTCCCGGGTCTCTGTGCTGAGTGATTCCAGAGGAACGGCGATCACCGCCAGGTCGTTGTTTTCCGCGGTTCCCTTTATCTGAGCCTGCGCCGTGCTGCCGTCTGTAAAGGTGACAGTCAGAGAATCGGCTCCGTCAATCACATGATAATTGGTCAGCACCAGAAGCTCCGTCTCGTTCTGCCCGATGATAATGCCGGAACCACTGCCGTTCATCTCCCGGTTTCCATTTCCATAAAAGAAATAATCCCAGCCGTTGGTTTCATACATTCTGGTATTGGTAATGGCCACGATGGAAGGCATTGCATTTTCTGCCACATCAGCCACTGCATTTCCGGAAGAAACAGCCCCTCCCGTGCTGGTAGGCGTAGTCTCTGCCGTCTCGATCTTGGCCGTTTTTGTCTCTTCTGACCGGTTCGCCACATCTACGACATCCTGAAGCTTCTTCTCATAACCGCTGACCTTCATGACTCCGATAAAAGCGCCTGCTCCTGCCCCGCCAAAGAGCACGCCGCAAAGGAAAAATACTCCCAGCTTTTTTAAAAAGCCGCCGCTCTTTTTCTTCTTTTTTTCCGGTTTTCTAATCATATCCGGCTCAATCGGATCCGTCGGAATATACGTGTAGATAGGAGAAGTGGAATCTGTTTCCTGGCCATAATCTTTCTGAAAACTGTCATTTCCATAATAATCGCTCATATTACCCTGTCCTTTCTTTTATCTGGTATGTTCCCAAAGTTCTCTTTTCTTTTCATCTGATGCCCTTAGAATACCAGTAATTTGTGACGAAACTGTGTTATAACCGTGAAAAAATTTTGTACCACATACAAACGGAGGAAGCCCTGTGGGTTCCTCCGCTTTCCATTCACCATTAACTTGCTGTTTCTGTCTCTCCGGCCGCTTCTGTCTCTCCCTCTTTCGTTTCAGTCTCTTCTCCGGCCGCCTGGGTCGTTTCTTCCTGCAAAATACCCGCCATGTCCTGAACCACCAGCGAACTGCTGGAATAATCCGGTTTTGCATTCTGAATTTTAATATACTGGTTGCGAATGGTGAAACCAATCCCCGTTCCGATTCCGGCTATCACCACAATCACAACTGCGATCAGCAATGCTTTCATGCGTTTCTTCTGTTTCCGCTCTTTCTCCACCAGCTCTTTTCGTTTTGCCTTCTGCTCTTTATACTGATCTACCTTTTTCTGACTCATAACGACAATTCCCTTTCCCTGCAAATTCCGGTCAGAGACAAGCTTCTCCAACCAATCCTTCGCTATCATATCATAATCTGCCCCATTATTCAAGAGCCTGTCCACTGTGAGTTTCTGTACTTTTTCAAGGATATGGAAATTCCGGATTGCTTCGACTATTTTTACAGTATCCGACGTTTTTTCTGTTTCTTTCAAATGGTTGCATAGGAAAGCAACAATGGCTATAATAGAAAGGAACTATTTTGCCAGGCGGGAAAAAATTCCTGCTCCGGCTACCAAAGAGAAAGGAGTTTTCCTGTTTATGCGCAAAAAAGCCTTCCGGGCGGCCTTCCCTCTGACGCTGCCTGTCTTTATGGGATATTTGTTTTTGGGGATTGCCTTTGGCGTTCTCCTGGCCAGCGAAGGATTCCATGTGGGCTGGGCTATCTTTATGAGCGTGACCATTTACGCCGGGGCTATGCAGTTTGTGGCCATTCCCCTTTTGACCGCCCCCTTCAGCCTCCTCTCCACCGCCTTTATTACTCTGACAGTCAACGCCCGCCATTTATTTTACGGCCTCTCTCTGTTAGAAAAGTTTAAAGAGAGCGGCCCTTTGAAACCCTACATGATTTTTTCTCTGACAGACGAAACCTATTCCCTGCTCTGTTCTGTCAAGGCGCCGGAAGATGTGGACCAGAAATGGTTCTTCTTTTTCATTGCCCTTCTGGATCACAGCTACTGGATTCTAGGCGGTGTGATTGGTTGTCTCGCCGGTCATTTGATCCCCTTTGATTCCACAGGGATCGATTTTGCCATGACTGCTCTGTTTTTGGTGATTTTTGTGGAACAGTGGGAAAGCAGCAGCAACCATCTGCCGGCTCTTCTCGGCCTTTTTGTCACGGTTATCTGCCGTCTGCTTTTTTCTGTAGACTGGTTTATCCCCGTGGCCATGGCTTGCCTGTTTTTATCTCTGACCTTACTCAGAAGAAAGGAGCGTCTGTAATGCCCGTCGTATTCACAATCCTCACCATTGCCGCCGCCACTTTTTTTACGAGGCTGCTTCCTTTTCTTTTGTTTCCGGCCAACAAAAAAACGCCCGACTTTATCCTCTATCTCGGACGTGTGCTTCCCTATGCCATTATGGGCATGCTGATCATTTACTGTTTCAAGGACGTGGATTTCCTCTCCTGGCCCTGCGGCCTTCCAGAACTTCTGGCCAGTCTCTTTGTAATCCTGGCTCATAAATGGAAACACAACCTGCTCCTCAGTATCGGCGGCGGGACCGTTCTCTATATGCTTCTCGTACAGGCTGTGTTTTCCTAAAACTTTTCTGACTTTATGAGATTCCAGTCTCCTCCGCACAGGCTTTGTCGCGCCAAGGGCGACGGGTTCCTATAATTCCGTCCGCCCCTCCAGTGCACGAAGCAGCGTTACTTCGTCAATGTATTCCAGATCCCCGCCCACAGGCACGCCGCTGGCAATCCTGGTCACTAGGATCCCCGTTGGTTTGATCAGTTTGCTCAGATACATCGCCGTAGTTTCCCCTTCCAGACTGGAGTTTGTGGCGATAATCACTTCTTTTATCTCACCCTGAAGCCTCATCATCAGTTCTTTCAGGCGGATATCTCCGGGACCGATTCCCAGGGCCGGGGAAATGGCCCCGTGGAGTACATGATATACCCCTTCATAACGTCCTGTCTTTTCATAGGCCGCCAGATCTCTGGTATTTTCTACCACCATAATGGTACTGTGATCCCTTTTTTCGCTGGCGCAGATGGGGCAGAGCTCCTCATCGGTCAGGGTAAAACATTCTTTGCAGTAACGGACCCCTTTTTTGGCCTCCATAAGGGCCGTAGCCAGCCCGCTCACCCGTTCTTCCGGCATATTAATTACATGAAATGCAAGTCGTTGCGCAGATTTGGCCCCGATGCCCGGAAGCCTGGAAAACTCTTCGATTAGCGCCGTAATCTTACTGCTGTAATAATCCATCAGAAGGGAAATCCTCCGCCCAAACCGCCCAATCCACTTGTAAGACCGGACATATTTTCCGCCGAAGCCTCCTCCATCTGTCTGAACGCTTCATTCACCGCAGCCATGATCAGATCCTGGAGCATTTCAATATCATCCGGATCCACGACCTCCTCCGCCAGTTTCACAGAGGTCACTTCTTTCTTCCCGGAGACTGTTACCTCGACTGCCCCGCCTCCTGCTTTGGCTGTAAACTCTTTTGTCTCAAACTCTTTCTGTGCCTCTTCCATCTGCCTTTGCATTCTCTGGGCCTGCTTCATCAGATTGTTCATATTGCCGGGCATTCCCCCCGGAAATCCGCCGCGTTTTGCCATGGATAACATCCTCCTTCATCTCTCAACTGCTGTTGCAAATCTTCTACTATTCTAACCATTTTCGGTTACAATGTCCATATGAATTTTTTCCTTCAGCTCCTCGTCGCTGATATAGCGGGTGTCCTTAACCTCGCCCGAGGTAAGGAGGCGTGCTTTAAAAGTAATCTCTCTCTGATAATTGGCCCGCACATAATCGGAAAGCTCTGAAAACACCGATTCCCTGCTCCCGATTAAATAATAGGTCTCATCCCGAAATCCCAGCATGATACTGCCTTCCCCGAAAGGCTCTGGCTCTGCCTCCAAAAGCGCCGAACGACTAGAGCCCCCCAGAGCCCGGACAATCCTGTTCCACTGTTCCCGGATGAGCTGCAGATCCTCATACTGCCCTCTGGGAAGAACCACAACCTGCTCTTCTCTGCCTTTATCTGCCGGATTTCCCCTGCCGCCTCCCAGGCTTCCTGACTCTGCCCCGTTTCCTAAAGCTTCGTTTCCTTCCCCGTTTTCCCCGCCTGCAGTTTGAAAAGAGGCTGCCCCAGCCCCCTCAGGTAACGAAAAATCCCCTTGATCCAGACGCTTTTCCAGTTCTTTTAACCGCTGCAAAACGGAATCCATATTTTCTTCCATCTGAGGTCTAGTCAGACGAATCACCGCCAGTTCCAGAAGTACCCGCTTCCCGACCGCATAACGCATCTGGTTTGCAAGCTCTGAACACACGCGGATATAACGCATCAGAACGCCCTCGTCCAAAAGCCCTGACTCCTCTTTTAACCGCTCGATGTCCTCCGCTGTCATATCCAGACTTTCCTCATCGCCAGAGGCTTTCAAAAGCAAAAGGTTCCGCATGTACCAGGTAAAATCCAGAACAAACTGGGTAAGCTCTCTCCCCTGCAGGACGATTTCCTCAATCACCCGCAGACTTCCTGCCGTATCCCCCTTTACCACCATGTGAAGGAGATTTCTGAACACCTCATTGTCCACTGCCCCCAGTACTCCCAATACCTTCTCATAGGTCAGCGATTCCCCATAGTGGAAAGCCACGCACTGATCAAACAGACTGATGGCATCCCGCATGGAGCCGTCGCCCTTTTTGGCAATATAGCGAAGCGCTTTCTCCTCGGCGTCAATCTCCTCAGCCGCCGCCATCTCGGCCAGTCTGTCCGTAATGGTATCTCCGGCAATGCGCCGGAAATCGTACCTCTGGCATCGGGATAAGACTGTCACGGGAATCTTATGCACCTCTGTAGTGGCAAGAATGAAAATTACATAGGAAGGCGGTTCCTCCAATGTTTTCAAAAGTGCATTGAAGGCTCCTGTAGACAGCATATGAACCTCGTCGATGATGTAGACTCTGTACTTTCCCTCTGCAGGGGAATACTGAACTTCCTCGCGGATTTCCCGGATATTGTCTACTCCGTTATTGGAAGCGGCATCAATCTCCACTACGTTGACGGAATTTCCGGCGGCAATGGTCCGGCAGGCCGCACACTCCCCGCATGGATTTCCGTCCACCGGCTGCTCACAGTTGACCGCCCTCGCAAAAATCTTCGCGATCGTGGTTTTCCCCGTCCCGCGTGTCCCGCAAAAGAGATACGCGTGTCCGATACGCCCCGTTCTGATTTGGTTCTTTAAAGTGGTTACAATGTGATCCTGACCCTTCACATCCTCAAAAACTCCGGGCCGCCATTTTCTGTATAATGCCGTATATGCCGCCATGCCGTCATTCCTTCCTGCAAAGTTCCCTCATTGCCCTGTGCATTTCCTTATGTGCTTTTGTACACATAAGGAGGCGGGTCCTACGACCCGCCCGTCTCGTTTTTTTGAAGAATCCGCCGCCTGGATGGATAAACTATCCCCTTTGGCTGTTATTTCTCCTTGAAAGACTCGTCGCCGAAGCTGATTCCAAGAAGCCTTGCTTCCTCGATAATGGTCGCGTCAGGAGATACCGTCTTTAATTTTCCGGCCACCTCTTCCAGAGGGGTCTTGGAGATCTCGCGGCTCTTGACTGCTACCATGTAACCATACTGCTTCTTGCTGATCATCCTGGCCGCTGCCGCGCCCAGGCGGGAAGAAAGTACTCTGTCATAAGCGCAGGGAACCCCTCCCCGCTGCATATGGCCAGGGACCGTCACCCGGACTTCAATGCCGCAGGCCGCCTCAATCTGCGCGCCAATCTCATAGGCGACGGAAGGATACACCGGCTTTCCGTCTTTTTTCGCCTTTTCTTTCTTTTTCTTAAGCTCCTTTTTGGAAAGTTTCGCATCTTCCTTGGAAACCGCGCCCTCTGCCACTGCAATGATGGAGAACTCCTTGCCCTCCTTCTCCCTCTTCTTAAGAGCGCCTATGATCGAATTGATATCATAGGGAATCTCAGGAATCAGAATGATATCGGCACCGCCGGCCATACCAGCGTTCAAGGTCAGCCAACCAGCTCCGTGGCCCATAATCTCAATCATAAATACGCGGCTGTGAGACGCTGCCGTCGTATGGATACAGTCGATGGCATTGGTAGCGATATCAACCGCGCTCTGGAAGCCAAAGGTCATATCCGTACCCCAAAGGTCGTTGTCGATGGTCTTTGGAAGTCCGATGACATTCAGCCCCTCTTCCCTGAGCAGATTCGCTGTTTTCTGGCTTCCATTGCCCCCAAGCACCACCAGGCACTCCAGACGAAGCTGCCTGTAGGTGTGCTTCATGGCCTCCACCTTGTCCAGATCGTTCTCATCGTGGACTCGCATCAATTTAAAGGGCTGTCTGGAAGTACCCAGGATCGTACCGCCTTCCGTCAGGATTCCGGAGAAATCCCACGGCTGCATAATCCGGTAATTCATGTAGATCAGACCTTTGTAACCATCCTCGAAGCCGATGATCTCCACATCGTCGTACATCTGATAAAGCGCCTTTGCCACGCCGCGCATGGTTGCATTCAGACTCTGACAGTCCCCGCCGCTCGTCAACATCCCCACTCTTAACATAAATAAAACCGCCTCCCTCTGCTTCATTTTTTCATCCGGGCTTTTTCTGCCTGTGAATGATTTCTATATATTATATAATAAACAGAAACCAGGAGCAAGGGCAAACTCCCCTCGCGAATAAAATATTGTACAAAAAACGGCTGGCTGGCGCCGGGCGTTTTTCACCACTCTATTTTTTCTTTATATTATGAATATGAATCATATCCTGATGGGTAATCTCCAGATGGCGTTCCATTTCCCGTACGGCGCCCTCTGCGTCTCTGCACTTAAAACACTCCAGGATTCTGCCGTGGGGTTCTACTGCGTTGCTGTAAACCTGTTCATTGGTAAAAGACTCCCCTCTGTATTTCCGAAAACTGTCCAGAAGCTGTCTGTTGATGCTGGTAAGAAGCGGATTTCCCGTATAGGACATAATCTTCGTATGAAAGGTTTCGTCCAATATGATCAATTTTGTCATATCCCGCTTTTTACTGACCTCGCAAAAAGAATGATGTACTTCCTCCAGTTCTCTGACCTGGGACGACGTGGCCCGTTCCACGGCCAGCCGCACAGCCAGCGTCTCCAGGACAAATCGGACCTCCATAAAATCCGAATACTCGGCTCCCTCTGCCTCATACCAGGGCTTTACGTTTTTCGGAAGAAGCGCCTGTTCTGATACAAAAGCTCCTTTTCCCGGCTTAATGGTAATATATCCCAGAGCCTGCAGGACACGGATGGCCTCTCTGATACTGGTTCTGCTGACCTTCATTTCCTCGCACAGACTTGCCTCCGTGGGAAGTTTCGTTCCCACCCCGTATTCTCCTGTCTCAATGGACTCCTTGATGTTTTCCACGACCGCATCCGTAATGGATACTCTATGTATCGCCTTCATAACCTTTCTGCTCCTGTCTCTTTCTTTCCTGAGAATTTTATCTCCATCCTACTCTATATGCTCTTGTCAGTCGACGGTAGTCTCTAACCATAACCACTATAGTATATTCAAATGCTCTCCGTCAAGGAATTTAAGGGAAGAAACAGAGCAAACCGAAAAAAGGAGGTTTTTTTCACAGCCCGTTGCAAAAAAATCCTCCTTTTTCATTCTTTATAAATTATCGTTTTCCCACCACATTGGTCAGCGCGCCGATTCCTTCAATCTCCACCGTGACCATATCCCCAATTTCCATGGGGCCGATGCCTTCTGGCGTCCCGGTTAAAATCACGTCTCCCGGATGTAATTCAAAAATATGGGAAAGATAGCTGACCAGATAGGTCGGCTTAAACAGTAGATGACGCGTATTGGAATGTTGTCTTTCTTCTCCGTTCAGGGTCAGACGAATCTCCAGATTTCCCGGATCCAGATCCGTAGCAATACACGGTCCAAGCGGGCAGAAGGTGTCAAACCCTTTGGCGACCGTCCACTGATTAATATCCGTCTGCAAATCTCTGGCCGTCACATCGTTGGCACAGGTATAGCCCAGAATATACGCTGCAGCCTCCCCCTCCTCCACATCCCTCGCCGTTTTTCCGATGACCACTGCCAGCTCTCCCTCATAATCCACCCGCTTTGACATTTTAACCGGGTAGCGGATCTCGTCTCGCGCGCCGATGACGGTTCCCGGCCCTTTGGAAAAAATCACAGGAAGTTCCGGCTTCTCGACTTTGGATTCCACAACATGGTCCATATAATTCAGGCCGACACATAAGACTTTTTCCGGCTTCACCGGCGGCAGAAAATGAACCTCCGCAGCCTTTATCACCATTCCCGTCTCTTTTAATTCTCCAAACAGGGAACCTTCGCACAGAGAAATCTCCTCCCCCTTCAAAGTTCCAAGCGCCTCCGCTCCCTGATACACAAACCGAACCAGTTTCATTCTCTCTACCTCCCGGATATCAGCCTCCCAGATAGGCCTTCTTGATCTCCGGGCTTTCCAGGAGCTCGCTGCTAAGGCCCTTGTGAGAAACCTTTCCATTTTCCAGTACATAAGTCCTGTTGGAAATAGACATGGCCATAAATGCATTCTGCTCCACGATAATAACCGGAGTGTTCTTCCGTTTATTGATTTCCACAATGGCGTCAAACATCTCATCCACAATAACCGGCGCCAGCCCCAAAGAAGGCTCGTCAAACAGAATCAGCGCCGGATCGCTCATCATCCCCCGGCCGATGGCAAGCATCTGCTGTTCACCTCCGGACAAAGTTCCAGCCTTCTGCTTCGCCCGTTCTTTCAGTCTGGGAAAGAGCTGATAGACTTCTTCTTTATGTTCCTGCATCTGTGACTGGGAATATTTTTTGCTGAAAGCCCCCATTTCCAGATTGACTTCCACAGACATTTCCGGAAATACTTCACGCCCTTCCGGAACGTATACAATTCCGTCATAAATGCTGATATGGGGCTTCTGATTGGTGATATCTTTTCCGTTAAATTCAATACCCCCTGTCTGAGTTTTGTTGATTCCGATGATGCTTTTCATCAGTGTCGTCTTTCCTGCCCCGTTCGCCCCGATAACAGAGACGATTTCATTCTCTCCGACCTCTATGGAAACATCAAAAAGAGCCTGGACCTTCCCGTAAAACACATTGATATCCGATACCTTCAGCATGTCAGCCCCTCCTCTCTTTTGCGACGATTTCCTGATATTTGTCACCGAGGTACGCCTTGATGACCTCCGGATTGCTCTGGATCTCCTTGGGCGTCCCCTCTGCAATCTTGGAGCCGAAATTCAACACGGTAATATAGGTACTCACATTCATAACCACATCCATGTTGTGCTCAATAAGGAAAATATCCATTCCCTCCTCGAACATCCGAAGAACGATGTCCACAAATTCTTTGCGTTCTGAGGGAATCAATCCGGCCGCCGGCTCGTCTAAGAGGAGCAGTTCCGGTTTTGTCATCATGGCCCGTCCCAGTTCCACAATCTTCTGACGGCCGTAGGAAAGATTCTTCACGTTCCTCTTTGCCAGATCCTGGATTCCCAGATATTCCATGACTTCCTCGGCCCGTTCCTTTAACATGATTTCTTCTTTCCTGCTGCCGCCGAAATTAAAACAGAAATTCACCAGACCGATTTTTGTCATCTCATGGCCGCCAATCATCAGGTTTTCCAGTACGTTCATGGAATGAAACAGCTTCAGATTCTGAAAGGTCCTACCGATGCCAAGGCGGGCGATCTCAAACGTTTTCATGCCGTTTATTCGTTTATCTCTGTAATAAATATTTCCCGTGGTAGGGGGAAACACACCTGTAATCATATTGACCGTCGTCGTCTTTCCTGCTCCGTTCGGACCTATTAAGGCATAAATGCTGCGTTCCTTCATATCGAAAGAGACGTCATTGACTGCCGTCAGGCCCTGAAATTTTTTCGTAATGTTCTCAAGCCTGAGTACGCTCCTTTTTTCCTCTGCCATTTTATTTCATCCCTCCAGACTTAGACGCTGTGACCTTCCGTTTTCCTTTCCGGTCATTGAGAATCTTAAAGATACCCGCCTCCTCCCGCTTTTCCTTCTGGAACAGGGAAATAAATCCATAGGGCAGGAAAATCGCAAACAGAAGGGTAATAATTCCAAAAATCAGCCAGTAATACTCTTTGGTGAACCGGAGAACCTCAGGCAGAAGCGTCACTGCCGTCGCCCCGATGACACTCCCCGGTACGGAACCGATTCCGCCAAACATCATCATTAACAGATAGTTGGCCGAAAGATCCTGCGTAAACTGTGTGGGATTTAAATAGGTCATCAAAAATCCGTAAAAGCATCCGCCCACGCAGCCGAAAATAGCCGCCAGTGTGAACGCTTTGATTTTTAAACTGGCAACATCAATCCCACAGGCCTCCACCGCCTCAATGTTGTCTCGGATTGCCTTAAAAACGCGTCCGTATTTGGAGCCTACAATCCGATAAGCCGTAAACACCAAGATCCCACAGACAACGACCAGAAACACAGTCAGTTTCCAGGTAGCGTCCAGCTTAAGGCCGAACAGATTTAACGCCTTAATGTTCTGAACGCCTGTCGTTCCTCCTGTAAAATCCGCCCAGTTGGTGATCACCAGTCTGACAATCTCACTGAAACCGATGGTGGTCAAAGACAGATAAACGCCTTTCAGCCTGAGGGACGGATACCCAAGGGCGTAGCCAATCAGGACTCCCATGAGGATTGCCACCGGAATGGTCAGAATCGTGGCCATACCGAGTTTCTGTACCATAAGCTGTCCGGAATAGGCTCCCAGCGCCATGATACCGGCCGTTCCCAGATTCATCTGCCCCGTAAGGCCCGTGATAAAATTCAGTCCCAGAACAATAATAATATTCACAAGCGTCTGCGCCATGGCAAGCTGATGATAGGTATTTTTGTCCACGATGGGGAATACCAGCAACGCGACAGCCAAAACAGCGAGCAGAGCGATCTTTACATTCTTATTTTCTTTCATGTCATTCTCCCCCTATTTCTTATGCCCAAGGATGCCCTTCGGCTGCACCAAGAGGAATACAATCATAAGGACAAACGCCACGCAGTCCTTATAAATTGAAGGAATCACCAGCGTGCTTAAATTTTCCAGGATACCGATGAGTACTCCGCCGACGATACAGCCGGGGAAATATCCAAAACCGCCGATAACGCCTGCCGCAAAGCCCTTGATTCCGATCATGTTTGTCATCGTAAGGCTGACGGAAAAAAGGGAAATGACCAGGATGCCGATGATGGAGCACACCACCGCGCTGATTCCGATGGTCACATTGATGTTCTGTGAAACATTGATTCCCATCAAAGTCGCCGCCGTTTTGTTCTGCTGTACACAGCGCATGGCCTTTCCGGACTTCGTATGGTTAAAATAAAGCTGCAATGCAACCACCAGCAAAACGGCGACAATGATAATATAGGTGTTTGCTCTTGTGATCACAATCCCTCCGATTTTAAAGGTTCCTTTCATAAACCCGGGAATATTAAACGCCGTCGCTCCCCAGATGATCCGGCAGAGTTCTTTGATAATCCTTCCCATGATAACTGTGCCGATGACTGCAAAAATCGGTGAAGCCATATTTCTTAGAGGATTAAAAATCCCCTTTGCAATCAGAATACCGGTAATAAACATGGACAAAATCGTGGCAATGGTAGCCACCACATAGCCACAGCCCATCCGTAAGACAAACTGGCCGGCAAATACATAGGCGCCGAGCATGATCAGCTTGTCATGACTGAAATTCAAAAGCCCTGTCGAATTGAAAATCAGGGTATACTCAATGGAGACCATTGAGTAGATGAAGCCTAGGGCAATGCCGCTTATGATAAGCTGCATAATCATCGCAAATGACATGGAACCTCTCCCTCCTGCTCTTGTTTAAAAATGGCACGGAAGCTGGATTCCTCCCGAACATTCCGTGCCATTTCATTTATCTGTCAATCAAATCTTTGCCAAAATACGACTGCTTATTCGGCCGCTTACTCGTACTCAGCAGAAACAGTGTTGACCACAGAGGCCTTCAGATCTGTAATCTGCGTCACAACACAGCTATGAACCAGCGTATTGTCGGAAGCGCAGCCCAGAACGCCGGTGGGCGCCTCGATATCAGAAAGTTCCGCCATAGCGTCGCGGATTGCCGTCGGATCGTCAGAGCCTGCTTTTTCGATCGCTGCCGCCAGGTACTTCACAGCTCCATAATATGCGGAAGCGTAAAGCTCCGGTTCCATGCCGTATTCTGTCTTGAAGGACTCCACGAATTTGGAAACCACCGGATCGTCGTTGGCAGGAACAAAGTCTGTCACGGAATACCAGCCTTCTACATACTCAGGCTCCATCTGGCTCAGTACCTGTTCCATCACAACGCCTGCAGAAGTAATCACATTGACTTCCAGACCCAGCTCGTAAGCCTGGCGGGCGACTACCACGTCCTCTGCATCGTCTGTCCAGAGAATCATGGTATCAATCTCTTCTGCTGCAAACTGCATAAGCTGGCTGGTCATATCCGTATCGCCGGAGTTATGTCCCAGAGTAATGTATTCTGCATTCAGCTTGTCAAGTTCTGCCGTCACAGCATCTCGTCCGCCGACACCGAAGTCATTATTGTTGAAAAACACGCCAATCTTCTTTGCGCCAAGCTCTTTGACTGCAAAGTCAGCCGCAACCACACCATTCATTCCGTCGGAAGGACGGCACTGGAATACATACTGATTGTTCGCAGCGGCAATCTTGGTTCCGGAACCGCCTGTGATATAGGGAATCTTGGCCTCTCCTACCAGTTCCTGAACAGCCAGGCAGTTTGTGGTGGTATGAGGTCCGATCAAACCGCAGATATCTTCATTGAGCAGCTTCGTCACAACTGTCACAGCCTGAGTCGGATCGTTTCCGTCGTCCTCATATATAAAGTCCAGCTTCTTTCCAAGGACGCCGCCGGCGGCATTGATTTCATCTACAGCCATCTGCACACCCTGAAGAGTTCTCTCACCTGCCAAAGGGAAATTGCCGGTAATGGCACAGCTAAGGCCAAAGGTAATGGTATCTCCGTCGCTCACCGGCGTCTGTCCTGCACTCTCGCTCTCTTTCGGCGCTTCTGTATCAGACTCTACGTCCTTATCCGCTTTCGCTGCCGTCGTCTCCTTCTTTTCATCTGAACCGCCGTCGGATCCGCAGCCTGCAAGCATGGATACCGCCATCACCAGTACTAAGAATAAACCTGCAAAACGCTTCATAAAAAATACCTCCCTTTTATCGTTCTTTTATTAAAGTTTTCCAACTTCTTTCAGTACACGCACCAGTACTTCCTTCTCTTCTTCCGTAATCGGAGCCAGGGGGCTTCTTGCAGGTCCCACTTTGATTCCTGTCACCAGCTCAATGGCGGGACGCATGATGGAGTTTGGAAGAATCCTTCCATTCTGTCCGCAGGACTTACAGAATTTGTAAAGTGGTACAAACAGTTCTTTTGCCTTCGCATTGTCGCCCTTCTCAAAAGCGTCAAAGATGGCTCTGATTTCATGTCCGAAAATATGTGCGCCGCCGCTCACGATTCCCATCGCTCCCTGTACGATGGTAGGAAGCAGCATCACATCGTCCCCGTTAAATACGACAAATTCCGGATTGACTTTTTCCGTCGCGAGGAAATAATCGGTTACCTGAGTGGGATTTACGCCTGCCTCATCTTTAATACCAATAATATTTTTAATTTTTGCCAGTTCACCGACAACTGCAGGCTCCATATTGATTCCTACAAAAATCGGAATATTATAAAGCAGGATGTTCACAGAAGTGCTCTCTGCCACTGCTTTATAATGAGCGTATACGCCTTCCATGGTAGGCTTATTGTAGAAAGGACATACAACCATACACAGATCAATTCCAAGTTTCTCTGCTTCTTTTGTCAGTGCAATGGTTTCTTTCGTGGAAGCGCAGCCAGTACCTGCAATCACAGGCTTTCTTCCGGCGGAAGCTTTCACAGCCGTCTCCATCAGCTTCACTCTCTCCTCAAAACGGAGCAAAGACGCCTCTCCCGTGGTTCCCGTCACGATCAGGGAATCGCATAAATCATGTTTAATCAGGTACTCAATCAGTTCCGCATATCTGCCATAGTCAATCTCCTCATTGGCATCATACGGAGTCACCAGCGGCAACAGGATTCTTCCATACTTCTGTGTAAATTCTGTTCTTTTCATTTCTTTCCTCCCTAACTTTTTCATTTCCTTCCGTCATTCCTTTGACAACTCATGTATTATTGTCTGATGTCATGTTATTATACTATCATGCATCATCGATACTGTCAACTTTTTCCCCACATTTTTTTCCTTTTTGTCTATTTTCCACATATTCCATTCCTCTTTCTTGTAACAATTTTAGAATTTCAGGCCTTTGGGTCCCCTTGTTCCCGTCAATTTGATTTTCTCTGTTTTTCCCAATCTTTGATTTTATGATGTCATATTGTCATATATCTATTTTCATGCTATACTATTGCAAAAAAGGAGGAACTCTTATGAATCTGAATCTGAGCGGTAAAACCGTCGTTATTACGGGAGGCGCCACTGGAATGGGTTTTGAAACTGCTGCTTTGTTCGGAGCAGAAGGCTGCTCTCTGGCTCTCTGTGGTCGCAGGCAGTCTGTTCTGAAAGAAGCGGAAAAAAAGCTGGAAGAGAAAGGGTATCCTGTGTTTTGCATGACAGCCGATGTCACTGACCCGTCCCAAGTAGAGGCCTTCGCCGACGCCGTAGTGGAGCGGTTTGGGACCATCGACGTCTGGATCAATAACGCCGGAATGCCGGTTCACAAAGGTATGATGAATATCGAAGCGAAGGAGTGGCGTCAATTGATCGACACCAATCTCACCTCTGTGTTTTATGGCTGCAAAGCGGCCGCCAGCCGCATGAAAGGTCGTGGCGGAGTCATCCTAAATGCCGGCTCTTTCCAATCCTTTTTCCCCGCCGCCGGATCCGGCCCTTACGGAGCCGCAAAGGCCGGCGTATGCAGTCTGACCCGTTCTTTTGCAGGTGAACTTGCTTCCACGGGTATCCGGGTTCTCACTTATATTCCCGGCGTCATTGAAACTCCCATGGCAAAAGTGGATAACTGGATGGTAGAAACCAAGCAGCAGGATAACATCCCGCTTCCCCGTCTCGGAACTCCTTCCGATATCGCCAACGCCCTTGTTTTTCTGGCCTCTGACCGGGCGGAATATATCAATGGCGTAAATATCGAAATCACCGGAGGAAAATTCTGCGTCCAGAATCCCAGATACTCCTGGGAATAACTCTTTTCAGTAGACTCCGGCGCCGGACTCCTATGGAAAAAGAGTGGGTACCCTGTACTCACTCTTTTTCTCTGTCTTTACTGATTGGCATGGTCTTATGGGAAAGCCTGTTTTCTATTTCTCCTCACCTTCTGGGAATTTCACAAAATCCCCGGTATATTCCCGTTCTCATCAAATTCAATCTTCCGTCTCTCACCGATTATCTCAATATCCGGATTCTGCTCTGCCTCTTTCAAAAGGGCGGGGGAAATCGAAAAGGAATCCAAATGAAGCGTATTCTTCATCCATACCATCCGATATCCTTCCCGGCAGTCCGCGTGGATACAGGTCTCAAGCGCCATCTTAATGGCGGTCCTGTCGTTTGGCATCACCGCCGGAATCTTGATGCCCTGTAAATCATGGCTGGTAATTCCATTGGGGTAGGTGATATCAAAATTCATCTTATCCAGAAATCTTTTTGTGGTCACATCCCCCCCGCCTACGCCGGCGCCGTTGTGATGGGACTTTTCCGAAAGGTTCAAAATGGCAATTCGCTCAATAAAGGGTTTCCAAATTCCAAGAGACTGGGAGCGCCCTGTCACATTGGGATCCATCCCTGCGCCGCTGCAGTCTTTTCCAATTTCTTCCAGTATCAGTACGTCCACCTTTTCAAAGGGGATTCCCGGAATCATGCTTTTGGCTTCTACTAAAAGCGCCGGCTCTTCTTCCTCAATCCTTTCTCCGGGAACGGCAGTCAGTTTGTACAGGGTATGAAGAGCGTCCTCCATAATCGAAATACCGAAAGGAATCTTCTTGTGGCGGATAATCTCCTTCGCCACAGCCGTTACATTTTCGGACATATGCTCCATACCAAGAGAATGGCAGAGATTGGCGCCGTACTGCTTTCCGCAGCCAATGGTCAGCATCTTCATCAGGCCGCTCTCAATCTTGCCTCTGAAATCTGCATGCGGTTTGACTCTGCCAAGGGGAATGATACAGTCCGCCTCACTGGCATTTTTGTCAATATGCACCGGAAGGCCGCCCGGTGTCGTGGAAATCCGAACCGTTTCCATGGAACTTATGATGGGCACTCCCATGGTTTCTTCTGTGATACCGAACCCTTTCAGAAGTTCCTTCTGCCCCTCTGCAGTCGCCCCTCCATGGCTTCCCATGGCCGGAAAAATAAACGGTTCTGCTCCCTGTCTTTTGATAAGTTCTACCACTGAGCGGGCGATCTCATCCATATGTGGAATCTCTCTGCTTCCCACTGCCACAGCTACCCTCCAGCCCGGACAAATCCGTTTCAGAAGATCCCGCTCTGCCAGACTCCGTTCAATAGCCGGGCGGATATCCTCCCTGCGGATTCTTCCCACCGGAAGGCGGAACCTGACCGGTATCAGTTCCGGTACTTCCACTTCTTCAAACAAGGTTTCAAAAATATTCATACTTCCATCCCTTCTCTATGACATCATGTTGTCTGACATCTGTTTTTGTTCAGTATAACGGACCTTTTCCTTCTCGTCAAGACTCAAAATATTTCCGGTTGACAAAATCCATTTCATCTTTTATGATAGTCATCAGACAATATGATGTCGGCTTTATTTCAAGGAGGATCTCTTATGGATTATGCAAAAGAATCCCTGCGCCTTCACGGCGAATGGAAGGGAAAAATTGAAGTGGTCGCTACTGTGCCTGTCGAGACAAAGGACGATCTGTCTCTCGCCTACACTCCCGGCGTCGCCGAACCCTGTCTCGCGATTCAAAAGGACGTGGAAAAAAGCTACGAGCTGACCCGGCGTCACAATATGTGTCTAGTCGTGACAGACGGAACGGCTGTACTGGGACTCGGCGACATTGGTCCGGAGGCCGGTATGCCGGTTATGGAGGGGAAATGTGTACTCTTTAAAGCCTTCGGCGATGTGGACGCCTTCCCCCTCTGTATCAAAAGCAAGGACGTGGACGAGATTGTCCATACGATTTCTATGATTTCCGGTTCTTTTGGCGGAGTAAACCTGGAAGATATTTCCGCTCCCCGCTGCTTCGAAATTGAAAAGAAATTAAAAGAAACTTGCGATATCCCGATTTTCCACGACGATCAGCACGGAACGGCCATCATCACTCTGGCAGGGCTGACCAACGCCCTAAAGGTTGTGGGTAAAAAGAAAGAGGATGTCAAGGTCGTGATGAGCGGCGCCGGCGCCGCCGCTATTTCCATCGCCCGTCTGCTCTTAAAAGACGGTATCAAAGATATCACCCTCTGCGACCGCCACGGCGCCATCTACGAAGGCCGGAAAGAGGGCATGAACGCCATTAAGGATGAGATGGCCAAGGTGACAAATGCGGAAAAGAACGCTGGAAGTCTGGCTGATCTACTGGTCGGAGCAGATGTATTCATCGGAGTCAGCGCCCCCGGTATGGTCACAACGGAAATGGTAAAAACCATGAAAAAAGACGCCATCGTCTTTGCCTGTGCGAATCCGACTCCGGAAATTTTTCCGGATGATGCGAAAGCCGGCGGCGCAAAGGTTATATCTACTGGGAGAAGCGATTATCCCAACCAGATTAACAACGTTCTGGCTTTCCCCGGAGTATTCCGCGGCGCTTTCGATGTACGGGCCAGAGACATCAATGACCAGATGAAATTGGCTGCCGCCTATGCGCTGGCCGGTCTGATTTCCGACGAAGAGTTATCAACGGACTATATTATTCCCAAAGCCTTTGACCCCAGAGTCGGAAAAACGGTGGCCGCTGCCGTGGCGAAGGCCGCAAGAGAGACTGGGGTCGCCAGAATCTGAGCGTCTCCCGTTTTCTGATTTTCTTCTTGATTTTTTATGTTTTTCTTTCCTTAGTTTTGCAAAACTGCCATTTGCAAAAGCAATACCAAAAGCAGTACTCCATAAACCAAACGTCCCTCCTGTGTCCATGGGTTTCACTGACACAGGGGGGACGTTTTTCTACCGATTTTTATCTTCTCTTGTTATTTCTTGTCACTCATGGTTGTTCTATCCGAAATAATATGCTTCATCTGCACCGATCTTCTTGCAGATGTCCACCAGTTCCTCATAGGTTTTCTGATTGACCTTGACGCCGTTTTTTCGGACATTTTCATAATTGCTCAGTTCTTTTTCGCCGTGTGTATAGATACGGTCATGGCCTGCCGCCTTGTTGGAAGCACGCAACTCTTCCATGTAAGTGCTCATGCCCCGTTCGATCTCTTCTCTTTCCCCGAATATCTCATAATTGATCGCCAAGAACATATGGCAGCACTTTTCGATGGTCGGAACAGCCCGCACATGATTGCTGGTATGTCCGCCGCTTAAGACTGCTGTGAGAAGTTCCACGATCACTCCCAGAGCATAGCCCTTATGGCCGCTGTGCAGCTCGCCCTCTCCTCCCAGTGGAAGGAGACCGCCGTCTGTCTTGTTCTTTCTGATTTCGATAAATTCGCCAGGGTTCGTAGTCACCTCTCCCTCGCTGTTTACAATCCATCCCTCTGGAACGGAAAGGCCTTTTTTGTTGTAAACTTCCATTTTCCCTGCCGGTACGACGCTGGTCGCCATATCCACATGGAAGGGGTACGGCTCTGCCGGCATGGTCACAGCGATGGGGTTTGTTCCAACCATCGGAGTTTTTCCAAACGTGGGAACTACCAGAGCTTCCGTATTGGTCATTGACATTCCAAGAACTCCCTGTTTTGCGGCCATCATGGAATAATACCCGGCAATCCCATAATGTGTGGAATTATTTACCAGTACAAGGCCGATGCCAGATTTTTTCGCTTTGTCAATGGCCATCTGCATGGCCATTTTCCCGGCCACATGTCCAAATCCGTCGTCCCCGTCAATCAGGGCGGAAACCGGCGTCTCGCGGGTCACTTTTATCTGCGCCTTCGGATTGATCCGTCCTACCTGTATCCCCCCGTAGTACATAATAAGACGCTGAAGTCCATGAGATTCGATTCCCATCAGGTCGCTCTCCAAAAGTACTTCCGCAATGGTGGCGCTGTCTTTTTCTGACATGCCAAGATTCTGGAAAACTTTCTGGCAGAATGCATCCATCTTTTCAAAACTTAAATAGCGATATCCTTCCATGATACCTTCCTCCCTTTTGCATAATCATTGATCTTCAAGTTTCGTCAAAATTTGTTGACGGTTGACACATATTCATATGCCTGATATAATATAATCATATTGTCTGATGTCTTGTCAAGTGGTTTTTACAGGCAATGTTCAGACAACTTTCGTATATCTTTTATTATTACTTTTTTCTGACCGTTTTATCAGTAATTACTCAGGGGGATTTTATGAAACCAATTGAACGCATTCCCATCGTGGAACAGGTAATGAACAATTTGAATGAATATATCCGAGAGCAGGGACTGGCCTCTGACAGCAAGATGCCCACGGAAAAAGAAGTCTGTGAAATGTTTGGCGTCGGTCGTTCCACCGTCCGCGAAGCCTATCGGATGATGCAGGCGCTCGGTATTTTAGAAGTTCGCCGCGGAAAAGGAGTCTATTTCATCTCCTTTCCCGACGAAAACAGGCAAAACGACGTGGTTGCCTGGTTTAAACAGAACGCTCAGACCCTGTCAGACTATATGGAAGTCCGTTCCGCTATCGAAACCATGGCTATCCGTCTGGCCATCGAGCGCGCTTCCGAAAAAGAAATTGCCGCCCTGGAAAAAATTCAGGCTTCCTTTATCCAGGACGCTGCTGAAAAAAAACAGGCCGGCATGGCTTTCTACGACCAGGAATTTCATCTCCGGATTGCCGCCATCACCAGAAATGGGCTTCTGATAAAAATCGAAAAGATTATTTCTGAATGTCTGATTGATTATCGGGCTCAGACCTTCACCATTGAAGGAAATATTAAGCGGGCCATCGTATCTCACCGGAAACTCATCGACGCCTTTTTAAACCGCGACGTTTCCACCGGTGTTCGCCTTATGACGGAACATATGGAAAATTCTCTGATCGATATGGAGCGGATTATGAAACAGCCTCCCAGAGACGAATAAAAATTCTTACAGGGTTTCCGACGGCCAACCAGTAGGCGGCTTTTGACGTCGGAATCTTATAGGGGAAAAATTAAGGGGGGAATCCTCTCGGATTCCCCCTCTTCGCTGTTCTACCAGCAATGTCCTCCATGTCCATGATGTCCCGGGCCTCTCCCGTGATGGCCGCCCTGATAGCCATGGCAGGCATGCGCCTGCTCATAGTGGCAGTAATCGCAATAGCCGTCTCCATTTGCATCGACATAACCGGTGCAGTAGCCGCTTCCCCAATTGTTAGAAGGGGCCTGAACTTCAGGAGCCGCCTCAGTCTCCGGTGCCGGCTGTGCTTCCGTAGGCGCCGGTGTCTCTGGCTGAACGACCGGCTGCGCCTCTGTGGGCGCCGAGGTCTCCGGCTGAACGACCGGCTGTGCCTCTGTGGGCGCTTCCGTAGGCGCTGGTGCCTCCGGTTGAACGACCGGCTGCGTCTCTGCGGGTGCTTCCGTAGGCGCCGGTGCCTCCGGACGGGATACAATCTGCTCCTCTGTCCCTTCTTCCGCCACAGCCATTACCTGAGTCTCCAGCTGATCTGCCTCTGTCTGCAAAGCAGCTGCTCCTACTCCCACAGACAAAGCACTGGCGATCCCAAGTAACAATAACCTTATCATTTTGCTTCCACCTTTCTACCTTTTTTACTTACCTATGCCACGTGGCTCTCTAATGTTTCTTATTTTATATCATACCTCTAAAGTTCATTTTATGCAATATATAATTGTATTAGTAATTATCAACAATTTTTCTCTCCATTTCATGTGAAAAATGACCGTTCTAACTTGACATTTTTCCACCCACCGTGTAATCTATAGATAGGTTGCTCTGCATTATCGGCAGATTGCACAGCCGCCTGTTTTTTGATGTCTACAGTGAAATTTTTATTAATAAGGAGGGTACTGTTTTGTCAAAAGAAACGATTCGCAAAGTGTTTGAAAACGGTGAGGGCGTTCTTCAGCTTACTCCCACCTGGGTTCCCCGTGGGTTCAACGAACCTGGTCGCAGGCTGAGACTGCATCCCGACGATTATTTCGCCCTGGGTATGGACCGCGGCGGCATCTGCGAGCGGTGGCTTGGTTCTTTGGCCAAGGCTTTAAACGGTCCCAAGACCGGTGAAACGGAAGGTATGAGCTACGTTCTTGTAGACCGGGCCTCCAAGGCAAAAGAACTGTTCAAAGATTTCGTGGAAGAACTGGGCGCGGATCTCATTGGTGACGCTCTGATGGAGAAGTACGGAACATGGCCTACCTTTGCCAAGTTATATGACTATGACAAGCCCTTGTTCCATCATCTTCACCTGACGGAAGAGAAAGCCAATAAGATCGGTATGCATGGAAAGCCCGAAGCTTATTATTTCCCGCCTCAGTACAATGCTTCTTACTTGGGAAGGTTTCCTCTGACTTATTTCGGTTTCGATCCCTCCACCACCAAGGAAGAGGTTATGGAGTGCCTGAAAAACTATGATATAAAAGACACCCGGATCACGGAGCTTTCCAGAGCTTATCGAATCCAGCTTGGTACCGGCTGGTATACTCCTGCAGGAGTTATCCACGCGCCTGCTTCCCTGGTGACCTACGAACCTCAGTGGAACAGTGATGTCAATACCATTATGGAGAATGTTACCATGGGCGAGGTAAACCCTCACAACATGTTGACAGACTGTGCTCCGGAGGAGGAGAAAGACGATCTGGAGGCCATCTTCAATCAGATCGACTGGGAAGAGAGTACCCGTCCTGATTACAAAGAAACTTATTTCCGCGCTCCGAAGGTTCGTTCCGAATCTGACGCGGCTGTTGAAAAGTGGGTTGCCTATGCCAACGACTGGGTTGCTGCCAAAGAAGTTACGGTTCTTCCCGGACAGAGCTATGTGTTGACAGATGCCGCCTGCTACTGTGCAGTGATTTCCCAGGGTCATGGAACCTTCGGAAAGTTTGAATGCCAGGCTCCTGAGCTGGTTCGTTATGAGGACCTGACTGCGGATGAATTTTTTGTTTCCGAGTCCGCAGCGAAAAAAGGAATCAAGATCACCAACGGAAGTTCTTATGAACCCCTGGTCATTCTTCAGAACTTCGCAAATAACAACCCTGACGTACCTGCAACTGTTTAATCGCAAAACCTATACCAGTTCATAGACGCCTATCCGTTTAAGGATATGGGCGGAATAAGCAGACATAATATTGGAGGATATTCTATGTATTTCAAATTTGGTGTAGATAGTTTTATCTGGGCGGAAAATTTCAGCGAAAAGGATCTCTGGATCATTCCCAAAGCCAAGGAAATGGGCTTTGAGGTGATTGATTTCGCTATTTCCAACCCGTTCACCTTCCCCGTCGAAGCCGTGAAAGCAGAGCTGGACAAGGTCGGTATTGATTGTGTATGCACGACGACTCTGACTCCCGAGACCAATCCGATTTCTCCTGATCCGGAAATCCGGAAGGCTTCTGTAGCCGCCATGAAAAAATGCGTGGACATCTGCAATTACCTGGGGGCTCCGATTTTAGGCGGCGTCAATTACGCCGGCTGGGGATATCTGACCAAGAAACCCCGCACGGAGCAGGAATGGGCCTGGGCCGTAGAGTGTATGAAGGAAAATGTAGCTTATGCGAAAGAAACCGGAACCGTAACCATCTGTGTGGAATGTGTCAACCGGTTTGAGACCCATTTCCTCAACATTGCGGAGGACGCTGTGAAGTTCTGCAAGGACGTCGGCGGCGACAACATCAAGGTCCATCTGGATTGCTTCCATATGATTCGCGAGGAAAAGAGTTTTGCGGGCGCAGTGAAAACCTGCGGCAAAGAATATTTAGGTTACATTCATGTAAATGAAAATGACCGTGGTATCCCCGGAACCGGTCTGGTGCCTTTCAAAGAATTTTTCCAGGCAGTTCATGAGATCGGCTACGACGGCCCTCTGGTCATTGAATCTTTCGATCCCAGCTTTGAGGAGCTTTCCGGTAACTGTGCTATCTGGCGTAGTTTTGCTCCCACCGGCGAGGACCTGGCCCGTGATGGTCTGGCCAACTTAAAAGCCATCGCTGATGCCATGTAAGCAAACCGGGATATCATAACCGGCAATATTGGCCCGCGGCATCCCGCGGGCCATTTAAACACAGGGTAGGGAATGGTACATTTACTGTTTTCCCCATTCTGGACAGAGAAATCTGTCTTGCCTGAATTATAAAAAGAAAGTGAGATCTGACAATGAAAATTGCAATCGGCTGTGACGAGGCTGCTTATTCTCTGAAAGTAGCCATTATGAAGCATCTGGACACGAAAGAAGGGATTGAATACCATGATTTCGGGGCTGCGGAAGGAGAGGTGATCCTCTATCCCGATGTGGCGCAGAAAGCTGCTGAGGCAGTTGCCAGAGGAGAATATGACAGAGGCATTCTGGTATGTGGAACCGGTATCGGTATGTGTATTACTGCCAACAAGGTTCCCGGCATCCGTGCGGCGGTCTGTCATGATCCCTTCTCCACGGAACGTTCCAGAAAAAGCAACGACGCCCAGATCATGTGTATGGGCGAGCGCGTCATCGGTGTAGAGCTGGCCAAATATCTGGTGGATATCTGGTTGACATGTGATTTCGCCGGCGGCGGCTCCACTCCCAAGGTTGCACGCATCAACGAAGTGGACGCTTCTTACCGGAAATAACAAGTTTCCTGCTGGAATGAATCATATCTTTACGGATTTGATTCTGAAAAGAACAAGAAAAAGGAGTACCTTATGAACAGAATCGTAAACGACCCCAATTTTGTAGTTGAGGATATGTTAAAGGGCTTTGTAAAAGCCAATTCTAATCTGGTTGCCGCCACAGACAATCCCAGAGTGTTAAAATATGTAAACGCTCCCGTGGAGGGCAAGGTCGGTATCGTAACCGGAGGCGGCTCCGGCCATAAGCCTGCTTTCATCGGATACATCGGCAAAAATCTGTGCGATGCTGTGGCTGCCGGAGAGATTTTCTCCTCTCCCACTGCAAAAGCGTTCTTGGATGCCATGAAGGCCGCTGATTCCGGAAAGGGCGTCGCCTGTCTGTACGGTAATTATGCCGGCGACAACATGAATGTCAAGATGGCCATCCGCAGCGCAAAAAAAGAAGGTATTACTGTCAAGACAGTTGTGGCCAACGACGACTGTGCTTCCGCACCGAAAACGGAGCTGGAGAAACGGCGCGGCGTGGCCGGCGAAGTTCTGATGTGGAAAGTCGGTGGAGCAAAGGCCGCTATGGGCGCTGATCTGGACGGCGTTATTGCTGCCGCTCAGAAAGCCATTGACAATACCCGTTCCGTAGGTATCGGTACGGCTCCCTGTACCATCCCTGCTGTGGGACATCCCAATTTCACCATTGAGGACGGTACTATGGAAGTCGGTATCGGCCATCACGGCGAACCTGGTATCAAGGTGGAGCCTTTAAAAACAGCTGACGAAATGGCTGCCGAGATGGTCAATATCATTCTTCCTGACCTGCCTTTCGCCTCCGGCGACGAGGTGGTGGTTCTTTTGTCTGGTTTGGGCGCTACCCCTGTTATGGAACAGTATATTGTATACAACAAGGTGGAAGAACTGCTGGCAGAAAAAGGGATCAAGGTGTACAAAGCTTATGTTGGCAATTATTTTACTTCCCTGGAAATGATGGGCGTGACTCTGACGGTTATGAAACTGGACGACGAGTTAAAGGAGTGTATCGATATGCCCGCTGATTCCGTAGGATTAAAGCAGCTCTAAAAGGGAAGGAACGAAAAGGAGAAGAATATGTCATTTAAAAATAGCGCTGCCGCTTCTGTCGTCCTGGATCTGATCAAAACCATCCAGACCAACAAGGATTTTTTAAGCGAGGTGGATGGGAAAATCGGAGACGGCGACCATGGCATTAATATGAATAAGGGTTTCACTATGACCGGCGAAAAGCTGGCCGGGAAAGAGTACAACATGTCCGAGGGCTTAAGTATCCTTGGCTCCACGCTTCTGGAAGATATCGGTGGTTCCATGGGTCCCCTCTACGGTGTATTCTTCGATGAGATGTCCATGGCCTGTGAGGACGCTGAGGACATTGACGAAAGCGTATTCAAAGAGATGATTTGCAATGCCGTGGACGGTGTTATGGATATCGGTGGAGCAAAGCCTGGCGACAAATGTCTCCTCGACGCTATGGTTCCTGCCAGAGACGCTTACTGCAAGGCTCTTGAGGAGGGTAAGGATTTCTCCTCCGCTCTGGATGATTTAAAGATTGCCGCCAAGGAAGGCTGGCAGGCTACGGAAAATATGGTTGCCAAGATTGGACGCGCCAGCCGCCTGGGCGAGAGAAGCCGCGGCGTACTGGATGCAGGCGCCACAAGCTGTTACCTGATGCTGACCTCCATCGCAGATTCCATGCAGGCGCTCTTAAAATAAAAACATACCTGCCATATAATCAAAAACGGGGCTGTTGGAAAACTAAAAGTTCTCCAACAGCCCTGTTTTCTTTCTCGCTGTCTATCTTTTCTATTCTTTCATAACGATTACTGCCTTCCCTATGGCAATCTCAGTGTCCCAGGCAACTGCCTTCCCCGTGGTGCCCATGTCCTTTGCAGCCGCCATCTTCATGGCGCCCATGTCCTCCGCATACATGTCCTTCCCCATGATGATTGCACTTGGCATCCGGATCATAGGCCAAAGAGCCGGCCAGAAAAGACTCTACCTGAGCGTCTGCGTCGCCTGCTGCACCGGGAAACAGACGAATCCCCGCATCTGCCAATGCATTTCTCGCGCCGCCTCCGATGTTTCCACAAATCAGGACTTCTACTCCGCGCTCTTTCAAAAATCCGGCCAGGGCGCCGTGGCCCGTCCCGTTAGTATCTACAATTTCAGAGGCTACAATCTTTCCGCCTTCTGTCTCATAAATCTTAAACTGCTCCGTATGTCCAAAATGTCCAAAAATCTGTCCGTTTTCATAAGTAACTGCAACTTTCATCCGAAATTCTCCTTCCGCTTTTTCATTTCCACGTTCTTCCAGAAAGTAATTTCCTCCTTCAATTTGGAGGCTGGCGCCTTCCACAAGAAATCTGGCAATTTTTTTCCTGGCCTCCGCATAAAGCGCCTGGACTGTGCCCCGCCCCACTTTCATCCGCAATGCGCACGCTTCCTGGGTCAACCCCTCATAATCCAGTAGGCGAAAGACTTCATATTCTTCAATATTTAAAATAATCCGGCTTTCTTTCTCCGATCCTTCCATCTTTGCAGGCCAACTCCTCCGTCCTACCGGAGAAAACTCCAGGAATCTAGGCATTCGGCTGACACATTTACATTTACTTGGTCTGGGCATGGAAATCCTTTCTTTTCTTAATATTCATCTTCTTATCTAATGCATAATTGACATATGCTTATAAACAGTTTACTCCTGTTATTAGCATATGTCAATATATTTCTCTGAGTTTGTTGATTTTTTATCAGAAAACTTAAACCTGCAAAGCTAAGAGCTTTATCCCCGTATCTGCCCCACACTCTTTACAATATTATGGTGAATGGGAATCCAGGTAACTCTTTTAAACAAGGCGGCTACTGCAATAGGAATGTAGGTGAAAATAAAAACCGGAAAGGTAAACATATAAAGCAATTTTTTTCTGGTCTCGCAGTGAATCTGCCGCCACTCGCTAATCGTGGTTACAAATCCAAAGAAAAACAGGGACAGATAAATGCCCAGGAAATTACCCCCAACTGCTTTCAGCGTTATCTCTGTCCATTCCGGCCTGCCGCAAAGCAGACCGGCTATCGCAAAGATACTATTTCCAAAAAGGGTAAACAGGGTTAAAAGAGTCGCCGGCGCCACCGTCATCAGCATATCGTAGCACTGGAAACTGTGTCTTTTCACAGCGCCGCGAAATAATTCTCCGCCATATTTCCTAAATACCTGATAAAATCCTTTGGTCCAGCGGAGTCTCTGGTACCAAGAATCTCGGAAATTGACTGGTTGTTCATCGTAAAGTACGGCTTTCTCACAGTAACCGATGATTTCCCCCTGAATGGTATTGTCTACAGAAAATTCTATATCCTCTGTAAGAAGGTGATGTTTCCATCCGTGATTGGCCCGTATCATCCCGCTGGATACCAGAAATCCAGTACCGGAAATAGCGCAACTTGTACCACACTGCATTCTCGCTCCATTCAGATACTTCGATTCTCTGAGAAACCAGAGCGCATACCCGGCGGAGATCCAGTTGGAGCCATAATTCTTGGAATTTCTGTAGCTGGTCACCACCGAATATCCTTTGGCAAACACCTTGTTCATTTCCTTTATATAATTTTCATCCAGTACATTGTCTGCGTCAAAGACCAGATAGCCATCGTAGGCCTCAATTCCCATCATTGTCTCAATCTGGGAAAATAAATAATTCAGCGCGTATCCTTTTCCCACCTGTACCCGATCAAATCGTTCAAAAACAACGGCTCTGTGTTTTCTCGCCACCTGCGCCGTATTATCCGTACAATTGTCTGCCACCACATAAACATCCAAAAGTTCCGAGGGATAATTTTGCTTTCGGATGCTTTCCAGAAGTTCTCCGATTACCGCGCTCTCGTTCCGTGCAGAAATTGCCACTGCATAGCGGCGGGGGGTTGCCTCCTGCACATTTTCCGGCTTTAAAAACCATCGGATAAATACATAAATCATCTGATAAAAATAAGAAAGACTAAGAACCACCAACACAAAAAAATTAAAGCTCCGAATCAGTCCCGTCATAAGCTGTCCATTCCTTTCCTGTCATTTCATCCTCCGCTTTTTCTTATCTGTTTTGCTCTTTCATCCTCTTCTTCTGTTCCTCCCCCTTCGTCCTTGCCAGTATACGAAAAAAACCATGTCCATTGTGTGTCCAAAGATTTAAAATTTTCTTACCGGTATCCCCTCTTTCTTAATAATTTTTCCCCAAAAAGCAAAGATTCCATGCATAGTTTCCGTAAAACCACACATGAAATCCCTGTTTTCAGGCATTTTTCACCTGCTCCTCTATTCTCTTTTTCTTAAGATTTTCTGTCTGTATCAGCGAAAGTCCGTCGGCCGGATATCGCCGGCCCGGCTATATCCCTCTATACAGATATCTTCCACACTCCATGCACTCCCGTCAATCATCCGGAAAAAGGTACTCCAGAAGCGCCTCGCATCCCTCCACGATATCCTCGTAGGTCGCATCAAAATTTCCCGTATACCAAGGGTCCGCAATGTCCCTGGGCCTCTGTCCAAAGTCCAGCAACCGCCAGACCTTATGCTCTTCGCCCGTCTCCGACCGCATCCCCAGAATCCGGTACATATTGGACAGGTTGTATTTCTCCATCCCAATCAGATAATCGTATTTCTTATAATCGCCCTTCTCCATCCGCCTGGCTCTGTGATTCCCTACGGGAATCCCGCAGGAACGAAGTTTATTTCTGGTGCCATGATGAACCCCGTTTCCAATCTCTTCATAACTGGTCGCCGCCGAATCAATCTCGAACATGTCCGACAGCCCCTGCCTGTTCACCATATCCTGTAAAACGTACTGAGCCATTGGGGAACGGCAGATGTTCCCATGGCAGACGAATAATATTTTAATCATATCTCAAAAACTCCTTGTATTTACTGTATTTCCTTGATTTATCGGCTTTTCCTGCGTCTTGCTTTAGTCTTTCGTCCGTGGCATATTGTAGTCTAAATTGGCATATCTTTGACCTCAAAAGTAGTAAAAAAAGTAGTAAATTGAGAGGAATCATGCCATTTTACTACTCGGCATTTGCCACCCGTTCCAGCTCCTCTTTCGCATCATCGTAACCGATGTGCGTGTAGGTATTCAGCGTTACTCCAATATCAGAATGTCCCATAAGATACTGAAGCGTTTTAGGGTTCATTCCGCTTTTCGCCATGTTGGAACAAAAGGTGTGCCTGCATACATGGGGCGTGACCATTGGCATCTGCACTTTATAGATACTGTTGTACTTCTCGCAAATGTGCTGAAAGTATTTCTCCCAATGCAGGG